>DATJTK010000150.1:0-10817 GCA_035503455.1 Candidatus Sulfotelmatobacter sp.
ACCGCTCTGGTGATAGTCGCTGAGAATTTGCGCGCGTTGCTCCGGCGTGTGATGGGGACGATTACTGGTCGAATTTTCCATACCCTCACTCTGACAGAACTTCCGCAGCCCTGCCTAGCCGGGGTTAGTAACACGGATACACTTGACCGGACTGTTTCGGCCATCCCGCTGCACGACGCCTCTTTGAGGGAATTCTTGTTCGCGCCGTTTATCTTCCCGCCTTGACTTACATAGTGCCGACAGCTTTAAAATGATTGCCCAAAACTGAGCCACCCGGCGCATTGCTGCACCAGGTGGAATACCAGAGGTTGGTTCCCAGTAAACTGGAAAGAGCAATCGCCCCCGGACGGTAGCAAAATAGTATATGTCAAACACGCCAGAGTCAATTGATTTTTTCAATAATCTTAAAAAGTCCTTATCGCTCAAGAGGTTCTCTGGGTACCATGTCAGTGGTAGCGAACTGGATGCGTTTGCTAAATATCAAATGAGGTTATTAATTAAATTCATCTGCACTTCTACATCTGTTACGGCAGAGCATATTGATCGATTCCCAGCGGTCCATTCAAAAGGCATGGGTGAGTGTCAAAAAATCGCCTCCAAAATTTTAACCTCGGTTCAGAAACTGCCAGTCCCAACAGTTCAACCCAATAGTGCCGGAGTTCAAAAATAAGCAACTATTGATTCGGAATCTAATCAAAATTCCCAATATACGTTAATCACATACTCCCGAAACTTTCCAGGTTGGACAGCCGTTGTCCCACCCCCATGCGAAAATCGGGCGTATGAAAAATCAAAATCAAAACGTAATTACCGAAAACCAGAACCAGAACCAAACCATCATCTTCGAACCCATCGCGCCACACTCACCTTGGCCAACGCGGAGCAAAGACGCAGATCATTTAACGCAAATAACTTGAAAAGAAAAGGCCGGCGAACGGCTGGCCGAAATAAGCAGCGTTGGCTCCAGCGTGGTTTTACGCTATTTCTTCATTTCGACGGCGCCAGGCTGCGACAATGGCCTGCATATCCGGCGGATTCTCATCATAGATGAGTGCCTCTTTCGGCAACGAAATCCATGACTGTGCATCTCTAGCCCAAATATGGGCGACCGGTCGCAGCGCGGGCGAATCATCGAGCGTGCCGGCATAGACCGTAACGTATTCCTTTAAATCGGGGCGCTCGCTCCAAAGGACAGTGAGGCAACGCGGACACCGGTGGATAATTCTTTTTCGCTCGTCGGCCTCAGTTCTTTCGTAGGGCCTTGCGTCTCCCTGTATCACGGTCACGCCCCCGTACGGCACTCGCAGCGCAAGGACAAAACCAGAACCGGTAATCGTTTGACAATCGGAACAGTGACACGCGAACAATGTTATCGGCTCCACAACAATTTTGTACCGGACGTATCCGCAGATACAACCTCCTGACGAGTCCTTCAATGTCCAGACCATGCGCGTATTTTTGCAAAGACCCGGCAAAAGTCGAGAGCCTCGTCGGCCCAATAGCCTTCCTCAATTCTGCCTTCCTCATCGTTTTAATCCGCGAAAATCCGCGAAAGACTCAAGGTGTTACACCCCCGTTACAAATCGGCCAAGACCCGTTACATTTTTGTAAATCTCTTATTATAAACTGCTTAGAGCGTTACATTAACGATAACGGAAGCGAAGCCGCAGATCGGATTCGTGGTGGCTGAATACGCTTGACGCCCGAATCTAAAAGCGGACAAATATGAAGAGTCCCATCCTTCAACTCAGGTTGTCATGAGCAAAAAAAAGCAGCCCGTAAAAAATTCAAGTCTCACGGATTTGCAGCCATCATGGATTGCAAAGCATCCAGGGGCGGTGATATCGGGTTTATGGTTGCTGGTATTGCTGGCATTTGTTCGCGTTGTAGACAACGACTTTCTCACATACGACGATTACACCTATGTCACCGGAAACGACCACGTTCGACATGGATTGGGACTGGCCGGCGTCAAATGGGCGTTCACCACCTCGTGGGCGGCCAATTGGCATCCGTTGACATGGCTTTCGCACATGCTGGACTGCGAAATTTTTGGCTTGCACCCATGGGGACATCATTTGACGAGCCTTTTACTACACGCAGTCAATACGAGCCTGGTTTTTTTGGTTTTGCGGCGAATGACCGGCGCAGTGTGGAAAAGCGCCTTTGTCGCCGCATTGTTTGGTATCCATCCCTTGCATGTTGAATCGGTGGCATGGGTGGCTGAGCGAAAAGATGTACTGAGCACAATGTTTTGGATGCTGAGCCTTGGGGCATACACGCGATTTGTTGAAGAATCAAAGGCACAGGGAGCAAAACGCAGACTGTTTTATGTCCTTTCACTCATATTTTTGGCCATGGGGCTGATGAGCAAACCGATGCTGGTCACGGCGCCGTTTTTGATGTTATTGCTGGATTATTGGCCGCTTAACCGTTGGGAACGGGGGACAACCATTCGATTGTTACTCGAAAAAATGCCGTTCTTCCTTTTGGCGGGAATTTCGGTGATCATTACTTTTCTCGCGCAAAAAAACGGGGAAGCTGTGGCGACTATCGGGGGCGTGCCATTGGTGGACAGGTCGGAAAATGCATTGGTTTCCTACAGTCTTTATCTTGGCAAGCTTGTTTGCCCACTCCATCTGGCAGTCATCTATCCGTATTCAGGACAATTTTCGGCTGCCGAGGTGCTGTTGGCCAGTCTTATCGTAATGGGAATTACGGTTTTTGTCGTGGTTCAGTGGCGTGTAAGCCCCTTTTTATTGGTTGGCTGGTTCTGGTTTTTAGGAACGCTGGTACCGGTCATTGGCCTGGTGCAGGTCGGCGGGCAGGCGATGGCAGACCGATACACTTATGTCCCGGCCATCGGCATATTCATTGCCGCGACGTGGTGGATCGCCGAATTGACGAAAGCACTTCGTCCACAAGCGCTTGTGATGGGGGCGTGTGGTTTGATAATTGTAACAATTTATGCCGGAATCAGTTTCGTTCAAACCGGTTATTGGAAAAACGATGAAGTTCTTTTTGGCCACGCGATTGCCGTCACCCAAAACAACGGCCTCGCCGACGCGAATCTGGGTGATGCCAGGCTGAATCAGGGGGACGTGGAGCAGGCGATCGAGCTGTATGAAAAGGCCGCAACACTTCAACCTGGTTTTCCCTTGTTATACGATAAACTAGGCGTTGCTCTGTGCAGAGACGGACGAATGACCGAAGGTATCAGCCAGTTTGAAAAGGCGGCCCGGATGGATCCCGATTTGCCGGGTGTCCATGATCATTTGGGACTGGCCATGGAACAAAGCGGCCGGATTGACGACGCCATTGCCCAATACGCAGAATTTGTCCAGCTATCTCCGGATGATGAGCACGCGCACGAGGAATTGGGTGTCGTTTTGCAAAAAAAAGGGCGAATAGCCGAAGCGATTGATCAATATCGAATAGCAATCCAATTGGACCCGGGCGCGGCGCTGACTTATTACAATCTCGGCCTTGCTTTGGAAAGCCGGGGACGCATGGCTGAAGCATTCAGCCAGATCGAACAATGCCTGAAATTGGATCCTGATAACGCCGAAGCCCACAATGAACTCGGCACGTTGCTGGGGAGCCGGGGACATTTGGATGAAGCCATAAGCCAATTCAGGGAGGCCGTCCAACTAAGACCCGGCTATACCGATGCGCTGCAGAACCTGTCGCTGGCATTGAAAATGAAAGGCGGAGACAATCAATAAAATCGCCAGGATATATCCTGGCGAAAAAAAGCAGGGCGGGCTTGCGCCCGCCCTGCATTGTCATCCTTACGTCGAAGCCATCACGGCGCCGACAACCTGTAGAACTCATTGGTGGTACCGACTGGCACGGTAACCTGATAGAGTCCATTGGACAGTATGGCCGCGTTGGTCACGTTGACCCAATTATTCGGTTTCAGCAGGCTCGAGTTTTCCTGCAGCGTGTAGCCCGGGATGGTGTCTGGCCAGCTAATGACCGCTTCCGGAATGTTTGGCTGGATCTGCGCGGTCGGGATGCTGAGGAACGAGAAGTCCGTTATCGTTTGGATGGACTCACTGCCACCGTCGCCGCCTGTAAAGCCGACATACGCTGTCTCGCCGCCGACAGTGGCCGGTATGCTGGCGGGGAAGTTTGTGTACATGCCCGCATGGTTGACAGTATCCGTGACCGTTAGCGATACCTGGCCGCTGAGGTAAGTCAGGCTCACGGCAAGCGGGTCGCCGTTGTCGCCGTTGGTCAGGCTATAGCCTCCCGGATTCAATATCAGCGGCACGTTATCGCCAATGGTGCCGTTTGTATAGACGTTGTATCCCACGCCGTCGGCGTTTTGATACATGTTGAATTCCACTTCCCAACTCGGCGTAATGTTGCCGGTCCCGGCAACACCAAAACTGCCGCCGTCTTCCCCAAGCGCGCTGGCGCCGCGCGGATCGTTTTGAATGCAGAAGGACATTCCATCGGCGACCGCGTCTCCGCCTATTTGATAGACGAAGCTGGCTTCAAACGCGCCAATGTATTGTGGGTAATTGAAGAAGAACGACCGCGCCTCGCTGCCGCCGTCATCAGTCAGTTCCAGCACGCCGTTGGTAACCTCCACGGTGCTGAAGGTGCCGCTTTGGTTGGCGGTCCAGCCCAGGCCATCGTCGCTGACGCTGTTGCTGTTGAAGTTCACCGGCACGCCGCCTACGACGAGCACGGCGATGCTGCTCGTTATCGAGCCGTAGCTGTTGGTGATAACACATTGATACGTGCCCGCATTACTCAACTGCGCCGGCGAGATGGAGAGCACATTGGTATTTGCTCCGCTGATCTGATAGTTATTCTGAAGAACGGTGTTCGTGTCGAACAGCCAGTGATAGGACAGCGGCTCCGTGCCGTAAACCGACACGGAAAGCGAAATGGATTGCCCCTCGAAGACCAGGTATTGCGGCTGGAGGTTGCCGCTGCCGTTGTAGAATTGCGGCGCGCCCTGAACGATCGTCAACGAGGCAGGTTCGTCTGCCGAGCTATTGGTTCCAAAATTATTGGTCACGACGCAATAGTAACTGTCCTGGTTATACACAGGATTCAGGACCAGCGTTGCATTGGTCGCGCCGCTGATAGGCGCGTTGGCGTTGACGTCCCACCACTGATACCCGATCGGAAGCGTGCCTTCGGCCAGAACCGAGAACGTCGCGGAACCGCCGTAACCGGCCACCGTGTTTGTGGGCGGCTGGACGATCTGCGCGGGAATATCGGCGGCTTCGTAGTGTTTGAGCACCTGTTGCGCCGACAAGGCGTATTTATAGACCGCCACGTCCTGCATGTATCCATCGAACTGGTAGCTGTTGATGTTGGTCGTCTCACTTGACGGACGTGAGCCGATGAGGAGGAGCCTGTTTGCCGCCGGGAGGATGCCGGTGGTTGCGCTGATGGCGCTCTCGCCAATCAATTGGCCGTCAATGTAGAGCAGGACGTATCCGTTGGTCTCGTCGCACACACCTACCACGTGGTGCCATGCCTGGTCCTCCGGGTTGACCGCGCTGACCACGCTGACAACATTCGACGAAGGCTCGGTTCGCACAAAGAAGCGGATGGAGTGATCATATGGATTGGTAACACCGTTCGCGGCGGTTGAGCCGTCGGAACCGCAATCCAGGTTAAACTCCTCGCCGCCGCCGCCCCAGCCTTTGCTGACAAGTCCGGCATCGGAGGTCTGTTGTCCGGTCCCCTGAATCCAGCATTCTACCGAGAAGTTGCTATTGGAGCCTGAAGGCGCGCCAAAGTCCAGATCACTCGGGCAGCTCACATCGCAGTTTTGGATCTCAGCGAAGCCAAATGCGGCACTGAAAGCGTTGGTGTCATTCGGATTATTAGGCGGGAAACCCAGATCCACGTTGGTATAAAGGCCATTGTTATTGCCTGCATAATCATAGGCAATCACGCCGTCGTTCGGTCCACCTTCCGGACCGTCAACACCCGGTTCATTCAACCGCCAGAAGGCCAGCGGACGGTCGGCGATAATCGTGGAGACGTAAGGCGCTGACGGCGCGGGCATAATCGTCACCTGCGCGACAAGACTGGTGGCGCTGCCGACCGAGTTGGTCACGACGCAATAATAGTTATTCGTTACAGTAGCGGGTACGCCAGCCGGCACCGTAATGACAATGTTCGAAGCGCCCACGCTCGCCGCGGCAAACGCAACCGAATTCGAAAACCATTGATAATATAATGGCACCGCGCCAGCCGCCAGGACCGAGAACTCCGGCAATTGTGTGCCGGCCCAGACCGTCATGTTGGTGTATGCGGCATTGAGGTTATTAGTGAAATACGGCGCGGCGTTGACTACGAGTTGCGCGACCACGCTGGTGACCGAACCGTAAGCGTTTTTGACCACCATGTAGTAACCGTTATTCGTCGCACCGTTGCTGAGCTGGACGGACGGGAATATAAGGTTTTCGTTGGTTTGGCCGGCTGCCAGCGAACCATTCTGATACCATTGATAAGACAATGGCGGGGTGCCGCTGACGTACGTAACGTTGGTATAGGCAGTGCCCTGGTTCACAACCGCCGAAGCCGGCTGCACATCAATGATCGGCGGAATGTTCATTGACTGATAAATTGAGTTGATCTGGTTTGATGTCAGCACAGTTCCGTACCAGTAGGCGGCATCGCACATATCACCCGCCATCACACGGCCGCTCCCGCCGCTGACGGCATTGTTGCCTTCATAAGCAACCTCGTTCGGGAATGCGCCGAGACCCGTGTTATCATCGGGATAGGCCGAGAGGAATACGGACACATTCTGGCTGGTCTCATTAAGGCTTGTGTTGTTGGTCTTCGAGCTGACCAATCCGTCCACATAAACAACGGTGTTGGATCCATCGCAAGTGCCCACCACCCAGTGCCACTGGCCATCATTGATCGTGATACCGGCACCCGTGGCCGGGAAGTCTCCGAGATCGCTGCTGCCGCCATTGCAATTGAAGCTGGCGCGTCCATTGCCAGCGTTCAGGTTCATGCGCCAGCTACTGTCGCCATTGGCGACGATGCTCTGCCAGTTACGCGACTCAATATCGCATGGGAAAGTCTTCATCCATGCCGCAACGGAGAATGGAGTTTTGCCCGAAGGATGGAAAACCGGCGCGTTCAGAGCATCGGCAAAGGACATTACACCGTCGCTCCGGAACGATGAATTGGCCGGCAGCCCTACAGGCGTGACGCCATTCACAGACGGCGCCGGGCCGGAAGACGGCACGGCATTAGGAGTGTAATAACCATTAATGCCCACTGAACCGTAATTGGTCAAGGTCGGCCAGGTGCTCGTCGGTGGCGGCGTCCAGATGGGAGCGTCCATGCGCAGATAGAGGGCCGGGGTCAGGCTCAACACGTCTTCCTTGTAATTGGCATACGCCGCGTTGGTGCCGTCCTGGTAGTGCTTTTGAATCACGCTCAACGGCATGAGGTAGTTCGTATAGATTGCCATTTCGTCCAGGGAGCCGTAGAAACCATTGGCACCCAGGCCGCGGCCGCAACCGATGGTAATCGGGTCCCAGTAGTTTGGCGCCATGGTCGCCTGGGTATTGGTTCCGTTGGGACCGTTCATGGAGTCCTGAACGCCGTCAATATAATAATAGACATTGGTCCCGTCATAAGTGGTCACGACGTGATACCACGCGCCGGGCGGATAACTGGCCGTGGTCTTGGGTTCGACGCTTCCACCGCCATTTCCGTTATAGACGGTCATACTGAAACAATTGGAACTGCCGGAATAGAGCCAGTCGAAACCGCCGCTGTTGCCCGTTGCGTTAAAGGTGCCTGAATGCTCGCTTATAGCGATGCCAAAGTTCCCGTCGTAATTGGGCCGCATCCACGCTTCAAGCGTGAAAGGCGGAACCAGGGTCAACCCCGGCGAATTGTGCGGAACGACGATCTCGCTGCCGTCGTCGTCAAAGAAACACTCAGCGGGGTCTGTATCTCCCGCAATAGCGCCCCGAATCCCGTGTAAAATGGTTATATTGGTCGCTACCTCTAAGCCTCCGTCCTGGAGCACTCCCAGGGAAGCCTGCCAGGAGCTTCGCCAATCGCCATAGACGCCATTGGCGGAAGCGCCCCATGTGCCGTAGTTGGTTTCAATGTCGCCGGCCGCCGGCGTTTCACCGGTTTCATTCATCGGCCAAAATGCGGTCGCCCCCGAAGCCATGATGTTGCTGCTGAAGGCAGAATTCGTCAGCACGGCGGGCATCGAGAGAATCTGTGACACAGTAACGGGCATGCTCGTGGCGGTGCCGTAGGCGTTGGTGACAATGCACTGGAACACGTTACCGGCCGTGAACTGCGGAGCGGTCAGATAAGCAGTATTGGTTCCGTTCGGGTCGGCCGTTCCGTTGACATACCATTGATAGGCCAAAGTATTTGTCCCGGTCGTGGCCGTGACCGACAGGTCGGCTTCCTGGCCGGAATACAGAGTGATAGAGCCCGTTGGGGACTGGGACGTAATGACGGGGGCGTAGTTGAGGGAAAGACCGGCCAAAATGCTGGTCACCGAACCGGCATTGTTTGTAACGATGCAGTAATAAAATCCGCTGTCGCTGGTTACCAGATTGCTGACGACCAACTGCAACTGCCCATTGACGGGGTTGTTGGTGGAAGTGAGGATATATTTTGTGCCGCTGCTCAGGGCCGTTCCGTTATAGTTGGAGGTCGAGCTATAATACCATTGGAAATTCAAGGGCGGCGTTCCGCCGGCCACCGTGGCGAAATAGATATAGCTGCCTGTTCCAATGCCGCCATCGCCGCCGGAGCCGGAACTCCGCGCGGCAGGGGGCTGCGCGATAACATAAGGCACCTCGTTGGGAGCGGCGTTGCTGTAAAGGGACTGGACCTGCGCCGCGCTCAACGCATTGGTCCAAAACGCGAAATGCGCGATTGCGCCGCTTAAATTGCGGTTTTCATAACCGCTATCAAAGAAGACGCCGGTTGGGGCGCCGCTCGGAACGGGATTGCCGCAATTGGCATACATCGGGTCGCTGCCGAGAAGAACGTCGTCAGCCGAGCCTACTTCCAGGGAGCTATTACCGCTGGATGTCACCGACAATCGGCCGTCCACATACAGGTTCTCAACGTTGGTGCCATCGTAAGTATAGACAACATGATGCCAAAGGCCGTCGTCAAAGCCGTAATCCGAAGACATTTGCGTGTTGGCGTTGCCGGCTTTAACTTCAATGACGCCGGGGCTGCCACTGGAGAGATCTATGCGCCAACTGGTGTCGCTGTGCCCGCAAATATTTTGAAAGCGATTGTGGTCCGAGGGATTGCCCTTAAACCAAATGGCGGTGCTGAATCCCTCATGATTGGTGGGATTCAGAAGAGGGTTGCCGACGGCATCAACGCCACTGTTGGGGTTCGACCACATCACACTAATAGGCAGGCTGTCCTCCACATAATACGTGCTGCTGGTCACCGGGTTAGTCGAAAGTACCGAATACGCCTCGCCGTTGGCGCCGCCAATGCCGTTGACAGCCACGCCGTAACTTTGATTGCCCAAAGTCGGGTCCAGCATGCCGGCAAATTGCGGGCCGGGCTGGGCCGGGAAAACCGCTGTTCCATAAATGGCCGAGTAAGCGTTCGCAAACGTTCCATAACCGGCCGCAGAATAGGTGGCGGCAGGGGGGGTGTAAGCCCCGGATTGCGCAATCATTTTGTAGAAAATATACGGATTATCGTTGGCCACAGCCGAGTCATAATTCGGTCCATTGTAAGCGGCATTGTAGTGGTTGCTCACGCTTGATGCCGGAAGCGCGTTGGTATAAATGGCCACGTCGCCAATCCCGCCTTCGTAGGGATTGGAATTTTGGCCGCGACCGCAGCCGATGCAAAGCGGATCCCACGTGTCTGGAACATATTTGGTGCCCGGAGGCATAGGAATCTGAATGGCCTGGCCCGTGGCAGCCATGTTCACTCCGTTGATGTAGAGCTGGCAATTGGTGCCGTCAAAAGTCGCCACCAGATGGTAGGGCATGCTGCTGGTGATGCTACAGGGAACAATTATTTCGGCGCCTGCGCGGCCGATCCCGTTAAAAACATGGAAATCAAAATCATTAACGACGTCGCTGTCCAAATAGGCGACGTAATCCTGGCTCAAAATCCAGCCGGCGGTGTTGTCACTGATGCCAATGCCATCGCCATCGGCGCTGCTCTTGCTGATGATAGCCTCGAAACCCTTGTAGGTCACGGTTGGGTCAACCCAGCACTCCACGGTGAAGGCGGAGGATTTGATGGCGTTGTTCGTGTCCGTGGTTGGGACCGCCATGAAACTACCGGCGCTGGCATTAAATAACACGGAGCCGTCCAGATATGGCACACCCAAGTTGCCATTGCCTTTGAGCGCATATTGGCTCACATAGACGGCGTCGTCCATGCCGCCAAAGCCCTGGCCCAGCGAGCCCCAATTGGTTTCAACGTCATTGACATAGGCCGGCGTGAATTGGTCCTGCAACGGATAATACACTACGGGGTTCAGATTGGTGACGGCCTGGAAATAAGCCGATCCCAACTGCCCCCACGCAGTGCGAACTGCCAGAGCCGTTACGGTGACAAGTGCGATGCTAATTATTCGTTTCATAAGCGTCTTCGGGATTTTTATTAGGGCTGCAATTAACGGAAAAATCTATGGTCACCTACAACTGCTTTTACGTCGTCTCTGGTTCGGAAAAGCGGAACCTTTGCCGGGCCAGTCCCGGAAAAACATCGTCTCAACATCCCCATTTTCAGGTCGTTAAAAATCATCGTTCACCTATTTCGATACGGCGAAATCTACTGACTCCGGCGTCGCT
>DATJTK010000151.1:0-24968 GCA_035503455.1 Candidatus Sulfotelmatobacter sp.
TTCGCCTTTCTTGGGAATCCCGAACAAACCCTGGGCGCGATAATAATTTTCGTATAGCTTGCAATGCTCCTCGCTGCGGCCCGTCGCGCGCAGGTAATTCACGCATTCGCCGTCCACCGGGAAAAAGCCCATCGTCGCGCCGTATTCGGGCGCCATATTTGCAATGGTCGCGCGATCGACAACCGGCAGCGCGGACGCGCCGGGACCAAAAAACTCGACAAATTTGCCAACAACCTTGGCCTTGCGCAAAAGCTGCGTGACCGTCAGTGCCAGGTCCGTGGCAGTGACGCCTTCCCGCAAACTGCCGGTCATGTGGACGCCGACCACGTCAGGGGTCAGGAAATAAACGGGCTGTCCGAGCATCCCGGCTTCGGCTTCGATGCCGCCGACGCCCCAGGCGACAATGCCCAGGCCATTAATCATCGTGGTGTGCGAATCGGTGCCCACCAGCGTGTCGGGATAATAGGTTTGCGAGTCGGGGGTGGAAAGAACGCCTTTGGCGAGATATTCCAGGTTTACCTGATGCACAATGCCGATGCCCGGTGGCACGACCTTGAAGGTGTCGAAGGCCTGCATTCCCCACTTCAAAAATTGGTAGCGCTCGCGGTTGCGTTCAAACTCAATTTCAAGATTGCGTTGCAGGGCATCCTGCGTTCCAAAAAAATCAACTTGCACTGAATGATCCACGACAAGGTCCACGGGCACCAGGGGCTCGATGATCTTTGGGTTTTTGCCCATGCCCGCCGCCGCGCTGCGCATTGCCGCCAGGTCCACCAAAAGCGGGACGCCGGTGAAATCCTGCAAAACAATCCGGGCCACGACGAATGGGATTTCGGCTGTCCGGCTTTCGTTCGGCTTCCAGTTCGCCAGCGCGCGGACATTCTCTTCGGTCACCTTTTTGCCATCACAATTGCGCAAAACAGATTCCAGGACCAGGCGAATGGAAACCGGCAATTTTGAAATCGGGCCCACACCGGCTTTTTCAAGGGCTGGAAGCGAATAAAACTTTCCCCGGCTGCCGTTTCCCAGGTCAAATTGCTGCAGCGAATCAAATAAATTGCGCGAACTCATTATATACTTTTTTGGATGAAAATGGGGCTTAATGGCCAGCGTGTCAAGGAGGGGCAATGGCAGAAGTAAAATGATACGTCCCCGAGCCGACTCGGTAGGTCGTCGGGCCGCCGCTCAGGGCTTTCACTCCTTCAGCTTGCCCCGCCGGATGTCCGGATTCCATTACGGTCTCCGGATGATCGGTCGGCACAATCACAGTGGCCGTCGTATTGGCGGGAATCGTCACATCCAAATTGAATTGACGGCCCTCACGTTGCCAATGGATGAGAATCGGGCCGCGGATGGATTCATAGCTGGATCGGCACCACGAAACCATCGGCGTGGGCCGAGGCGCGATTGTAAACGATTCATAACCCGGCAATTGTTCATCGGGATTAAGACCGGCGACATTTCGCCACAGCCATTCGTTCACGGCGCTATGGGTCCAATGATTTAACGAAAGATTCCGCGTATTGGCGTTAAATGCCTCCCAAAGCGTCGTGCCGTTATCCGCCATGTAACCCCAGGACGGCATTTCGCGCTGGTCCAGCATCCGCGCCGCTTCTTCATTGTAACCGCTTGCAGACAATGCCAGGAGCAATTCGATACTGCTCCAAAATCCGGTTGTCGGATGGTCTTTGTTTGTTTTAACGTTGTAATTCCTGTTAATCCGCGGAAAACCAGAATGAGTGCCAGATTAAACTGAGCGGGTCAAACACAAGTACATTTTAAAATCGAAACACCAGGTTCGATGTTAAACCCCAGGCCTGCCGGCAGAATCCCAAGGCGATACGGTGGCAGGTAGTGCCTTAATGGCACTATCTGTGGAAGGGAGTGGTTGACGGCAATTCTCGTTGGCATTATCTTGTCATACTCAAAATGAGTTTCCGGATTCGATATTTAGAAACCATCCTGTGTGCCGGCTTGATCTTTTGCGCTGTGCCTGTGGCAAATGCGCAGTCCTCAAGCGCGCAAAGCACAAGCGGAGGCAATCACATTATATACTCATCGCCCGATGGAAAGGTCACGGCGAGCACGTCGGCTCCCATGGTGCAGGCGCCGCAGTCACAGGAACTGGAGGGTCCCTCTGACAGTCAAATGAACAACTTTTTTGCCGGCCCCACGCCGGCGCCGATGATTCCGCTTATTCCTCCGCAACTGCTGAACAACCCCGAAAATCAGGATGATTCATCGTCTCCGGCGGATTTTCGCAAGAAATTTCGCGTTCCAACCGGGGAACAAATAATGAAGGTGCCAACCGCCGAAGAAATGTTCGGCCTTCCTGAACGCGACCCGGACACCGTAACCAAACCTGCAGAATTCGCAATTGCCCAAACAAATGGTCCTTCGCCGGTAATAACTGATGAACCGGCCTGGGCGAAGGGGTGGTTCGGAAAAACTGAAGACGTCAATTCGAACAGGACCGATCGGTTCTCAGGGCTTTTCGGCGGATTTTTTGACACCGCTGCCCGAAACGACAACGGATTCGGAAATCATGAGTGGGGCTCATTCGGGTCACCCCAGACCCAAGCCGGCGGAGAGCAGCAACAAGAGCAGTCATGGGACGCGGCCTTGAGCGGTTCGCCCAGCACGCCTGTCGCGGAACCGGCGAAAATCGCTTTTTCTTCGCCCAATCTTGCGTCCAGTGATGGATTTAGTTCTCAGTCGCCTTTTTTGCCGCCCCAGGTGCGCAGCGAGAGCAGCCTGGACATGCTGCCGCAATTGCCGGCCCTGCCGGCTGTCCCTGGCGCAAACCAGATAGACACCCAACCACCCAAGGCGCCGTCATGGACGCCAAAACCGCCGCCATGGACGCAGCCCCAGACGCCCTTTGGAACAGCTGTGCAGTTGAATCCTCAGCATTAGTGCGACGAAGTAATAACCAACGTTTGCTCCAGAGTGGACATGCCTTCCCTGGCGCGGTCCAGAGCAACCATGCGGAGTGTCCGCATTCCCTGGTTGACGGCGACTTTGCCAATTTCACGTGTATTGGCGCGAGCAATGATGAGTTTGCGAATTGGGTCCGTCACGGTCATGGCTTCGATGATGGCCATACGCCCGGAATAGCCTGAGTTTTTGCACCGATCACACCCGCGCCCGCGAAAGAGTTGGACGCCGGTAAACATTCCCGGATCAATGCCCAGGTCTTCATACATTTTCGCGGGATAGGTGACCGGCTCCTTACAGTGGGAACAAATACGGCGCACGAGACGTTGCGCGCACGAGAGGATGACTGAGGAAGATATGAGAAAGGGCGCAATGCCCATGTCATCGAGGCGCGCGATGGCGCCGGGGGCGTCATTACAGTGCATGGTGGAAAGCACCTGGTGACCGGTGAGGGCGGCCTCAATGGCGATTTCAGCCGTTTCAGTATCACGAATTTCCCCGATCATCACGATGTCAGGGTCCTGGCGCAATATCGAGCGCAAGGCATTGGCGAAGGTCAGGCCAATTTCCTTTTTTGTCGGCACCTGGTTAATGCCGGGGATCTGAAATTCGACCGGGTCTTCGACGGTAACGATGTTATAAATCGGATTGTTGAGTTCGTTGAGCGCGGAATACAGCGTTGTCGTTTTGCCCGAACCGGTAGGACCGGTCACCAGAATGAGGCCGTGCGGCGCGTCCACCGCCGATTTCACCGCCCGGAATGTGTCCGGGTCCAGCCCCAATTTATCCAGGCTGGCGGACAAATTCGATTTATCCAAAACACGCAGCACGATCTTTTCACCGTGCACGGTCGGCAGGATGGAAACACGCAGGTCATAATCTTTATTGGCGACTTTGACCCTCATACGGCCGTCCTGCGGGAGGCGGCGCTCGGCAATGTCCAGGTTGGACATGATCTTGAAACGCGAGGACAGGGCCAATTGCATTTGTTTGGGCGGAGGTGTGGCATCCACGAGGACGCCGTCAATGCGGTAACGCAGCCGCAACACCTTTTCGAATGGCTCGATGTGTACGTCGCTGGCGCGGTCTTTGATGGCTTGAAGAACGATTAAATTTGCGAGTTTGATGACGGGCGCTTCCTCGCTGGACGCTGCGAGTTGGTCGAGATTGACCTCTTCGGCTTTATCCTTAACCGCCTCGATCGTGCCGGCTTCTTCTTCATTGCTCTTCTTCTGCGCGTCCTGAATGATGTCCTCCATCGAGCCGCTTTTGGCCGCGCTAATGGCATTGAGTTTGTCAACCAGGCTCTTTTCGGAGGCGATCAGCGGCGCAATCTCCATTTTTGTGATGCGCCGGACGTCGTCCAGGGCCAGCACGTTGAGCGGGTCGGCCATGGCCAGGAACAATTTATTTTCAAGGCGCGAGATCGGAAGGACTTTGTGATTGTGGAGAGTGTCCTGGGGGAGCAGGTCCACGATGTCGTTCTGAATACTGATTCGTGCCAGGTTGATCGGCGGCACGTTTAGCACGCGCCCCATCGAAACGGCGAGGTCCTGTTCGCTGACGTACGCCTTGTCCAGGATCAGTTTGAGGAGCCGCGTGCCTTCCTTTTTCTGCTGCTCAAGCAGTTCTTCGATCTGCTTGGCGCTCAAGAGGCCGTCTTCGACCAGCGCGTCGGCGATGCGTTCTCCGAATGATTTGACTTTGGACATAGTAGGCGAAATCGTAATTAAATCTTAACGGAAAGCCTTTCGCAAATTGGACAACAGCTCATTAGGCGACGAAAGGTACCAGAGAATGCGATAGGAAGTGGCGTCGCCGAGTTCTTTCGCGGCCTGCTGATTGAAGGGGTTGGCGGTGGCCACCATGATCGCCTTGCTCATCCGGTCAAAGGGCAGGACGCACCAACGGCGGCAGATATCGACGGGAAACCCGCGTGTGAGGTCAATGTCAACATCGTATTTTTCCAGGGGCAAATATCCCAATCGCGATTTATCCGACAGAAGTTTAAGAGATTTTTCGAGCGGGAAAATACCCCGGCTTGATAGATTGTAAATCAGCGGTTCCACGACGTCCGAAAGAGCGGACCCGGCGTCCACAGAACGCCAGCAGAGATCGAAATCGCCGGCGCTGATCAGTTTGCCCTCAACATACAGTTTGTGCATGGTTTCCCGCCCATCCTGGATTTGCTGGACCGCCGGCCGCGTTTTGATTTCGGTCTTGCCGGAGTGAGAAACCGGCGCAAGAGCAGCCGGCTCAAAGCCGTCAACCGGCTGGGCGGACATGTCACCCGCCGCGTCCTGAATGGACTTGAGGGCGTCGAGCACATCGGGGTCGTTTGGACGCTGTTGCAGGACCGTTTCAAATTCAAGGATGGCCGAAGACAACTGGCCCGACTGCATGTAGGCCTGGGCGATGCGCTTCGAGGTATTGACGACATCCTCTTCGCGCCCCAGCTTTTTGTACGCTTCCTTGAGAATCTCAAGGGATTGGCAATCATTGGGCTGCGATTGGACAATGACCTCAAACATCTCAATTGTCTGCTGCAATTGAGACTCGTCTTCTGCGGCGTTGGTCAGCATGTTTTAAAAAATCCTGCTGCAAAACAGCAAGTTCACTGCCATTTATGAGATTTTCCGGTCTGTAGTTAACGATTTATATCGCTTGGGGTTCCATGAACCATTTGTGGTGGAACACGGCGCGCTGCCGTGTAGCACCGCGTGCAGCGGCACAACAAGCGGGTTCATGGGCCGTAAGCAGGTTTGAAAAGAACTGGGAACTTTCCATGAACCGCTTTCGGAGCGCGGCTGTGTCGAAGACCAGCCGCAGCGCGTCGCAACGTCCCGGGCTGCTGCGGTTGGTGCCCCTTTGCCCCGAACACTGCCGCGCTCCGTGCGCCAATCGGTTCATGGTCCCTATGCATGATGCCCGAATCATTGAACCTCCTTAAAGCCTCAGCGCATACGACAAATGGGGCTAATGGACACATAGGAATTCATCATCGCCCTTTGTGCGCTTGAAACTTTAGGTTGGAACCTCGAAACTCAACGGATGGAACAGCCAAGGCCAGTCATGTCGCCCGCGCCCGGCGCGCGGATTCTTCGCTTCGTCGGGGATAAAATACGCTTTTCGATTCGCGATGAAGCCAATGCCGCGCCAAAAAACGGTTCGCAGGGATTTTTGAGGACAAATCTCGGGCGCGCTGCCATGCGCCGGCAGGAAATCATTTACTCTCACGCGCTCGGAGCGGCCTTTGCCGGGGAGAGTTGGCGGGACGTGCCGATGCAAAAGAATGGGGACACCTGGGAAATTGAATTTCCGCTGGCTGAAACCGGTTATTTCAAAGCAAAACCCTATTTGCTCGATTCCAACCGCTGGCAGCATTGGCCCGACGGCCCGGATGCCGGTATTTCCGTTCAACCGAATTGTGCGCGCACATCCAATACCATCTATTGCGCCTTTACCCGCCTTTTCGGCGCGACACGCACCCTGTCAGCCACCAAGGATGAAAAGCTGGACGCGCAGATCAAACCACTTGACGCGAAAAATTTTACAGTCATCCCGCCTTCGGGAACGCTGCGGGATTTGACGAAGCAACTGCCGCACATCGTCCAAAATCTGGGCTGCCGGATTTTGCAACTGCTTCCGGTCCATCCCACGCCGACCACATACGCGCGCTTTGGCCGGTTTGGCAGCCCTTACGCCGCGCTGGACCTGACCGCGATTGATCCCGCGTTGGTGGAGTTCGATAAGCGGACGACGGGCGTCGAGCAATTCTGCGAACTCACGCGCGCGGCGCACGCGATGGGCGCCCGCGTTTTTTTGGATATCGTCATTAACCACACCGGGTGGGGATCGGTGCTGCAGGAAAATTGCCCCGAATTTTTTCTTAAAAATCCGGACGGCCAATTCGCCAGCCCCGGCGCGTGGGGAACAGTCTGGGAAGATTTGGTCGAGCTGAAGCAGGACAGCGTTGTCCTGTGGGACAAAATCGCCGACGCGCTTCTCATCTGGTGCGCGCGAGGCACAGACGGCTTTCGCTGTGACGCGGGATACAAAATTCCGGTCGTTGCCTGGCAATATATTATTGCACGGGTGCACGAGGAATTTCCGGACACCATTTTTCTGCTGGAAGGCCTCGGCGGCTCATGGGAAGCGACTGAAAATCTGTTGGCCGAAGGCGGGATGCAATGGGCCTATTCCGAGTTGTTTCAAAACTATTCCGGACACCAGGTGGCATGGTATTTGGACTATGCGAACCGCCAAAGCGAACGCGTCGGCACGTATGTCCACTTTTCGGAAACACACGACAACGACCGGCTCGCTTCCCGGCCCGGGGCGGCGTCCGGGCGGCCCAATCGCGCCTGGTCCCTGTTGCGAAACCGTCTGTGCGCCTTGACAAGCCCGTCCGGCGGGTTTGGCTTCACTTGCGGTGTGGAATGGCTCGCGACCGAAAAAATCAATGTGCACGGTTGCACGGGGCTCAATTGGGAAAACTCAAACAATATTGTCCCGGAATTGGCACGGCTCAATGATCTGATATCGAATCATCCCTGCTTTTTTGATGGCGCCAGGCTCACGCGCCTGAGCGGGCCGGACGCCCCGATTTATTTGCTGCTTCGCGAATCCGCGGAGGGAATGGATTCGCTCCTGGTCGTTGTGAATACTGACGCGGCCCGGGAAACGTCGCTCGCTCTTTCGATGGCTGATTGCAATCTGGCCATCGCCGATTTTAAATTTGATCTGCTCGGACAGGCCCTCCCCGAAATCGCGATCACAAAAAATTCCGTTACCCTGACACTCAATCCGGGGGCCGTTCATTGCCTGGCTCCATCGGAAAAACCGGCCGGATTGAGCGGCGAAAACTACCGCCGGACCCGGGCGCAGGCGGCCTTTGCCGTCCAGGCGTTGAACTCAATCCTCGCGGCGGAACAATTCTCCAATTTCGACTGGAAATTCCTGGCGGAACAAATTGAACAATCACCGGAACATTTTCTGGCCGCCGCCATGCGGCTCAAAGGCGGCGAGTCGCAGGCGCGATTTTCCGAACTCATCGCCCAGGCCGCGCGCGATGAAATCTATCCTCCGGTGATTACATGGACACTCATTGACCGCCGGCGGGTAACACTTGTGCCGGCAGGCCATTGGCTGCTGGTGGAAGAGTCCGCGCCGTTTCAGGCGCTGCTGAAAATCGGCGATGTCCGAACGGTCCGTGTGGCTTCCATTCCAGCCGGCCAGGCGCACGTCGCGGTTTTTGCGCCGCGCGATATTGTAGTGGATGCGCAATTGGTCCTGGAACGCCACGCCACGGCGTCGCAAAAGATCTCCTCGGCGATTCGATTTTTGCCGATCGAAGCTGAAGCATCGAGCCCGGCATACGGCCCGGCGAGTTTGACGCTTTTGACAAATGGCATCGGCGGGATGGCGCGCCTGTGCGTTGACCTGGGCCGGGTCAATTCCAAATACGACTGCGTGCTCGGGGCGAATTTGAATCCAAATTACCCGGTGGACCGTCACATTTTCGTCAAACGAGTGCGCGGATGGGTCAACGCGGATGGTTTTCTTTCTCCCTTGAATTTCACGAATCTCCGTGAATTTGAGATGGGACCGCCGGCGGTTTGGAATTTCGTGGCCAATGCGGGCGACGGGCGGACCGTGGAAATTATGCTGCGCGCCGAGATGCTTCAGGAAAAAAACACGGTTCTCTTCCAGTTTTTCAGGCCGGCCGCGGCGCACGCGACCGGAAAACAATTGCCGGGAGACGCGGATGTGCGCCTCACGGTTCGCATGGACATCGAAGACCGGAATTTCCACCAGGAAACCCGGCGCAACGGCGGGGCCGAATATCATTTTTCCACCAATACCCATTTGTTGAACGCCAACAGCGGCGAACAGTCTATTGGGTTTGCGTTTACGCCGGACAGAAACCGGCAACTGCGCATTTTCGCGGACAAAGGCGAATTTCATGCGGAGCCCGAATGGTGCGAGAATATTCCGCATCCGGTTGAGGCATCGCGCGGCCAGGTTCCCTCGGGTGACGCATACAGCCCGGGCTGGTTCGAAATTCCGCTGCAAAAGGGCACAAATGCAACAGTCGCCGTTACGGCCGAAATGGACCCGGCGGACTTGTTTCCAAAAATGCAGCCAAAGCCCGCCAGCCCCGCAGGCTCTTTGGATGATCAGCTTTTGCGGGCCGCCAGGCAATTCGTGGTGCGCCGGGATCCGGGCAAGACGGTCATCGCCGGCTATCCGTGGTTTTTAGATTGGGGCAGGGATTCACTGATTTGTGCGCGGGGACTGCTGGCAGCGGGAATGATCGAGGAGGTCGAACAGTTGTTGCTCACGTTCGCAAAATTTGAGCAAAACGGGACCCTGCCAAACACGATTCACGGCAATGATGTTTCCAACCGCGACACAAGCGATGCGCCGTTATGGTTTGCCGTGGCCTGCGGCGAACTGACGCGCCTGTTAAACCGGGATTTTTACGCCACCGCTGTCGATGGGCGCCGCGCGATCCGCGATGTCCTGGCGAGTATCGCGGACAATTACACCCGCGGGACATCCAATGGCATCCACATGGACGCCGATTCGGCGTTGATTTGGAGTCCTGCCCATTTTACCTGGATGGACACCAATTACCCCGCCGGGACGCCGCGGGAAGGTTATCCGGTGGAACTTCAGGCGTTGTGGATCGCACTGCTTCGCCAATTGGAAACCGTTTCTGATTCCGTTGCGCAAACCCGATGGCGCGGCCTCGCCGATCACGCGACGGCCTCATTTGAAAAATTGTTTTGGCTCGAGGACAAAGGATGGCTCGCGGATGTGTTGCTGGGTTCTTCCCGCGTCATTGCCCATGACGCCACGGCGAGCGACGCGTTGCGAAGCAACTGCCTCCTGCCGGTGAGCCTGGGACTGGTGACGGGCGCCCGGGCGAAACGTTGCGTGGCCGCCGCGCAAAAATATTTGGCTGTGCCGGGAGCGATGCGGTCGCTCGCGCCGCTGCCGGTGTCCGTGCCGCTGCCGGTTTTCAGCAACGCGGGTTCTTTGATTAACGATCCCGTTGAACCCTATTGGCCCCGTTACGAGGGCGATGAGGACACGCGGCGCAAACCGGCTTATCACAATGGCACGGCGTGGACCTGGAAGTTTCCAATATTTTGCGAGGCGCTGGCGCGGGCGTGGAATTTTGCGCCCGAAGCCGTTGCCGCCGCGAAAAGTTACATTGCCAGCGCCGAAAAAGTCCTCGCCGCGGGCTGCCTGGGGCAAATCCCGGAGATCATGGATGGCGATGCGCCGCATCCCCAGCGCGGTTGCGATGCCCAGGCATGGGGCGTGACAGAATTTCTACGCGTATCGAAGCTCCTGGGCAACGGGGAATCGTCCTCGAAACACGTGTGAGCCGCCCCGTCCGATTCTTCATTCGATGTTGGGCGTTCGATGTTCGATGTTTCAGATTCGGTTCAGACAACGCCCTTCTACGGACGCTCATGCAAATGACCATGCCGCCGAAGCAAAAAATATTCGTTCATAGGATCATCATCCGTGATTTGGATTGTCGGATCAGTATTAACGATTTTTTGGAGATCAACCTCCCGCGAAATAACCGTGGCCAGGTCCTTGGCCGCGTCATGTGTTGTGGACCATTCCAGCAGGTCGCGTTTGGCGGACTCCGGCATTCGGGCAAGCAGTTGCGCCACGTCCGGAATTTGAATGGGATCCTGGGAAGCAATGATGTGCAGGCCCCAGCCATCGATGGAGACAAATCCCCGAACGTATCGAAACGACTCCAACGCCGACCGAACGACTGCCTGGGCTGCAATCTGGTCCGAGCCGCCCGGATACCAAACCTGAATGATTCCACCCGGCTTCAGGTGCTGCTTGATCAGGTCGTACATTTGCGTCGAGTACAAGAGGCTTGAACCAGCGGCTTCCACAGGCGGCGGAGGATCAATGACAACGGCATCAAATTGCTCGCGGCTTCTCAGCAGAAACCGGCGCCCGTCGTCTATGACAATTTTGCCGTTTGGATTCTGCAGGATCGCTGAGGCGTCGCGGTGGTAAAACCCAAAAGCTTTCGGAACATCAGGAATCAATTCGACCGCAGTGACCTTAATGCCCCAACTCAAAGCCGAGCGATAGCTTGTGCCCATGCCAAAGCAGATCACCAGGGCCGACTGCGGTTTTTCCTTGTGCAGGACCAACGGCAAATGGGCCATATATTTGGTGCAGTTCACCAGCGCTGTCATCCCCATGCCATTGACGAGAAGACTTTTGCCTTTGATGCCATCGATCGAGATCACCGACGCTGCGTAGTCGCGCCTGACTTCCGTCCGGTTTGAATAGATCGCCACGAAGTCCAGGAAGGTCCGGGAAAAAAATAGCGAATACAATAGAATCAGGCCTGCCCCGGAAATGGAAATGAGCCGCAAACGCTCCGGCAATGCCTTCCAGCCGGAAAGATAAAACACCATGAAAGGCGCTCCAAGAAGGACCAGCGCCAGGCGTTCGCTCATTTGCGGCAATAAAATGTAAGAGGCAAAAAGAGGGCCGATGATGCATCCGGCAACATTCAGTGCGTAGGCCGCCCCGCCCCGTGATGGGTCGCCACCGGCATATTCATCCACCAGGCTCGGTGTCAAATACCCCAGGGCCGCGCAGAATGGGCAGATGCTGGCCAGGACCAGGAAGGCGCTCGGCAGGTGCATATCGCCAACCCAGGACATTCTAACGAACCTGTAATCGTTAATCACTATAGGGATGAACGCGGCTGTCACCAAAATGGCCATCAGCTTTGCGGAGGAAAGCACGGATTTATCTCTGAGGTTGCGGCGATACCATACAGAACCAACAAATGTCGCGCCCAGGTAGGCAAAAACAATCAGCGCAAAGGAATAAACCTGCGTTTTGAGAACGGGCGTGAAGGCGCGGGTCCAAACCACTTCCATGGCCATCGCGCAAAAGCCGGTTGAAAACAAAATCCACCCGATGAGCGGCGTCCGGGAAGAGCCGGACGGAACATCCATTTCCAGGTTGGCGGCACGCGACTCGTCGGCGACATGAAAAATTCTTCCGCGCCGGAGGCCGAGAAGCGCGCTGATGGCGGCAATAAAAAAGTTGCCCGCGGCGGCGATGCGGAGGGTGTGATTAAAACCAAACATTTCAATAAACACAACGGCGGTCAGAAACGTACCCGCCATCGCGCCAAGCACGTTGGCCGCGTAAAGAAAACTGAAACTTTTGGGGTCCTGCGTTTGGTCCTCGCGAATGTACGCCATCATGAGGGGAAACGTGGCGCCCATGAAAAAACACCAGGGAAAGAGCGAGACGGCGAGCACCACTGCCGAAAGAAAGAGGTAATCAAACGAATCGGTTTCACCGGCGCCCAGCAATAGCCGCTGCCCGGTGGCAAACAGGATTGGCACTGCAAACGCCCCGACGCCAATCAGTAATTCCGCAAGCCCGTAAAAAAAGGCGCCCGAAAGTCCCGTCCGCGCTTTGAGCGCGCGTATCCATTTGCCGCCAGCGACGGAGCCAAGGGAAAGGCCCAGCATAAAAACCGAAAGTACGATCGAAAGCACCGGGGTGATGATTCCAAAGGCGGCAAACGCCATCCGCGTCCATACGACCTGGTAAACAAGACCGCAAAATCCGGATATGAAGAAAAGCAGGAATAGAAGCGGGCGCACAAATGGAATTTCCCTTTCGGCTGGCACGCGCCAAAAATCTCACGTCGCCGGGCCAAGAGCAAGGACATTTGCGATAACTTCGAGGTTCGGCACACTGAACCGGGATGATGTTCGCCGTGTCAAACCATCGGACGATGATTCTCCCTCTCCCAGCGGGAGAGGGCTGAGGTGAGAATTCGCCCAAGGAAAACTTCGCGCATTGAACCCCTGAACCGATTGGCACACTGAGCGCGGCTGTGTGCGGGGCAAAGGGGCACCAGCCGCAGCAGCCGCGAACCTTGCAACGCGCTGCGGCTGGTCTTCGACACAGCCGCGCTCCGAAGCAGGTTCATGGGGATGGAGAATCGTTCGAATGTGAATGTTGGGGTTCATGGGCAGGTGAGGGCCGGGCGGAATACAGTCTCACAAAACCGTGATGCGCCCTTTACGTTCAGCGTTCGATGTTTTTCCTTTTTCCTTTTTCCTTTTTCCTTTTAACTTATTCAGTGTCTTTCAAACAGTTCACCAGCCAACAGGGAGTGCGCCTCTTGCAACGCTCACTGGCGCGGGGACGGCTCGGCCATGCCTATTTGTTTTCAGGCGATCAACTCGAAGAACTCGAATCCCTCGCGCGCACTTTGGCCAAGACGTTGAACTGCCAGAATCCCGTCAAACAAAATGGCGAGGCCGTCGATTGCTGCGATGTCTGCCCCAGTTGCGCCAAAATCGATAAAGACATTCACGCGGACATCCACTGGGCACGGCCGGAATCCCGTTCCCGCGTTGTGACCATCGACCAGGTGCGCGAATTGATGCGGGAAATTCAGCTCAAGCCCACGGAAGCCTGGTTCAAAGTCGCCGTCCTGGCCGGGGCGGACCGGCTAAACGTCCAGGCGGCCAACGCCTTCCTGAAAACGCTTGAAGAACCCCCGGCAAAGTCCGTCATGATTTTGCTTTCCACCGAGCCGTCCCGAATTCTCGAAACCATCCTTTCGCGTTGTCTG
This sequence comes from Candidatus Sulfotelmatobacter sp., assembly GCA_035503455.1. GTDB lineage: Bacteria > Verrucomicrobiota > Verrucomicrobiia > Limisphaerales > UBA11358 > UBA11358. Next base: position 13,607 of record DATJTK010000151.1, read on the forward strand.
CGCGTGAATTTTTCAGGCGGCGGGCGGCGCGATTTGACGGACGCCGAAACTGCGTGGCTTGAAAAATTCAGCGCCCTGGCCATCGAGCAGAAAACGTTGCTGGGCCGTTACCATTTGGCCGACTTGCTTCTCCAAAAGCTTGGCGAAATCCGCGCCCAGGCCGACGAAACGTTGGGCGCCCGTTCGCCCCTCCAAAAATATGACGACGTCGAAAAGGACCTGCGCGAAAAATGGGAGGAGGAACTGGCAGCCGCGGTCGAAGCAGAATATCGCCGTCGGCGCACGGACCTGTTGCTCCTGGTGCAACGCTGGCTGCGCGACGTGTGGCTGGCTACACTCGCCGCCGGAAAAGAACTTTTCAATTTTCCCGAACTTTCCGGCACCCGCGCCCTGGCAAACAAAATCTCGCCGCGCCAGGCCCTTGAAAACCTGCAATTCCTCGAGGAAACACAGCGCCTCCTTCACACAAACGTTCAGGAAGCCCTCGCCATCGAAGTCGGTTTGCTGAAATTGCATTTTTAGCCGCTTGCGGACAAACTGCGGCGGTGAAGTCCCAAACGGCATTCGCCGCAAACGATATTTATGCATTGGCATTTGGCCTTTTCCTCGGCCTCTGCATTTTGAAATTCGGCGACCCCGTCATACTCGACCAAAAGATTTCTCCGCCGGCTAATCTTTCCGAGTTTTGGAACGATTCCTGGCCGACGCATTGGGCGAATTGGATTTTTTTACCCTTCGCGATGGCCGGCGCCATCGTGCTGCTCTCATCACCCTGGCCGCGCCTGCGGTTCCCAAAAAGCCTCTTTTTTCTCCCGTTGCTTTGGCTGGGCTGGCAATTCGTCTCGGCCACACAGACGGTGGATGCGAGTTTGACCGCGACCACGCTCTGGCAATTCTTCGGTTGCGTCGCATCTTATTTCATTGGAGTGCTAATCATTAATAATCCGCGCCGGTTTCATTTTTTATTGGCCGGCGTCTCCGTGGCCTTCGCCATTTGCCTGATTAGCGCCATCCGCCAGCATATCGAGTTTCCGCAGGACGCAAAATTTTTGCTCGAAGGCCAGCGATCGAGTTGGACAAATCTGCCGCTCCAGACCGTCCTGGAAATGAAGCGCGACCAAACAATCATCACGACAAACGGCGTGGACATCGTCAATCCCGCCATTTTGGCAAAGTTCCAAAAGAATCGGGTCATGGGCACCATGGTTTATCCCAACGCGCTGGCTGAAATTGTCCTGCTTCTGTTTCCCGTTGCATTTGTCCTGGCCCTCAGACACACGCAAAAACTTCGCCCCATAGTCCGAGGCGCGGCGGTGGCCGTAACCTTGGCGCTGGCCGCCGCGGCATTCTTCTGGTCAGGTTCAAAATTCGGTTGGTTAATTGCAATCGCCATTGGCGCGCTTTACCTGTTCCGCCTTTCGTGGCCCCTCAAACTCAAAATCGCCGCTCTGAGTACTATCGCGGTCCTGGGATTGGGTATTTTTGCCATTCGCTTTCACCATTACTTTGCCAATGGCGCCACCAGCGCCGTCGCGCGCCTGGACTATTGGCGGGCAGCCGTCCAAACCACCGTTTCCCATCCCGGTTTTGGCACTGGTCCGGGAACGTTTCAGCGACCGTACGCCAAATTAAAAGCGCCCGATGCTGAAATGGCCCGCCTCGCCCACAACGATTATCTCGAACAATTCTCTGATTCCGGCTTCCCGGGAGGTCTATTGTATTGCCTATGGATTGCCGTTGCGCTGGCCGTTATCGCCAATAACGCCCGGAAATCTCGAGATCCCGTTCAATTTGCCCTTTTCCTCGGCCTGCTTGGGTGGTTTATCCAGGAATTCGGTGAGTTCGGCCTGTTTATCCCGGCCTCCGCATGGACGGCGTTTACACTGTTGGGCTACGGGCTTTCTGCCTATGGCTTGGATTCAAACATCGAACATCGAACATCGAACACTGAACGCCGAAATGCAGATTACCGGTAGCTACGGGGCCATTCGATGTTCAGCATGTTCGAGGTTCGATATTCGATGTTCTCGTTTGGGTAATCTTCGGACTTCCCTCAGTGAAGTATCAGTAGCTAAACTTCTTATCTAAAGCGATTTTACTTTACAAAACCAAGTCAGCCCTATAATGCGTCAATAACAGAACAAAAACCTATGAACAAGTACGTGCGCGGAATAGGCATGGCTATGACCGTTTTGGGGTTCGGAATCCTGGCCCCTTCCGGTTCTCCTGCCGCCGTTCTCTTTTCCCAACCCTTCAATGCCTCCAGCACACAAACCTACTACAGCGAGACTCCAGGCTATCCCAATGTCTATGACGATTTTGCTCTGGCCGGCGGAGGAATCATTTCGAATGTGGATTGGTACGGCATTGATCCAAACGATGACATCACCGGCTTTACGGTCAGTTTTTACAGCGATACCAACGGATTGCCCGGTACGAAATTAAGCAGCATCACGATCACCGGCTCGGCTGGAGAAACCGCCTCCGGCAGCGATAACGGTCCTTATCCAATCAACGATTATGCGGTAAATTTGGCCACAACGTTCACTGCTTCTCCCGACACGGAATATTATATTCAGATCCAGGGAAGCTCATCCGGTGCCGGCGGATTTTATTGGGAAACGTCCAGCCAGGGTAACGACGGAGCTTTATCGGGCTTATCGGGCGATAATCCCAGTCCTTTGAACAATAACCTGGCGTTTGCCCTGAATGGAACTCCACTGCCTGCGCCCGAACCCAATCCTCTTATGCTCGGCTGGATCGGAGCGGCGCTGTTTCTGTTTCGGCGGCAGCGGCCCGGCGCGAGAGCGGATTCCCGCTAACCGAGGCCTTTTCTGTTCAAAAATGCCTTGGCGCGACTTTTTCGTTCCGCACTTGCACCGTTGTACGATGGCAAGTCCGCCATTCGATGTTCAGCATGTTCGAGGTTCGATGTTCGATGTTTCCCGCCATGATCCCCTGGCACTCATGGCACTCTCGGCGCTCACGGCACTGATTAAGAAACTTCCCATTCCCCTGCCCCACCACTAGACTCCCGTTCAATGAAGATTTTATTCCTAAACGGCCCAAACCTGAACCTCCTTGGCCAGCGCGAACCTGAGGTCTACGGTTCGACCACCCTGGCGGACATCGAAAAGAAGGTCCGCCAGCGTGCGACGGACTTGCAGGCCGAAATTGACTTCCGTCAGTCAAACCTCGAAGGCGAACTCGTAAACTGGATCCAGGAAGCCAAGGGCAGGTTCGACGTCATCGTCCTAAACGCCGCCGCTTATACTCATACCAGTATCGCCCTGCGCGACGCCATTGCCGCGGTCGCCGTCCCGGCCATCGAAATCCACCTTTCCAACGTCCATGCCCGCGAGGAGTTCCGGCACAAGTCACTCATCGCCCCGGTTTGTTGCGGTCAAATTCTTGGTTTCGGCGAAAAATCCTACATATTGGCGGTAGAAGCAGCCGTTCACGTTAACGAACGCAAAAAACGAGTCTAAAAACGGGAAATTTGGGCCAAATTTTGCCCTCAAAAAAACAGTCCGTTGGCCCTTGACGTTCTGGAAACGTTTCGGTTAAAGTTTGCTATGAAATTTGCGACGGGGCTGGTTGTTCAAAATGGTGTCATTTTTTAGCTAAAATTTGTAGTCGGGCAATCACTTTAACGAAAACGAACCGTGGATTTAAAAGATATCAAGGCGATCATCGATTTGATGAAGAAGAACTCGATTACTGAGTTCGAATTGGAGCGGCAGGATTCAAAAATTAGACTTAAGCGTGGCTTGAACGGCGGTTCTTCCGCGGCAGCCGAAGAACCAGTTTCTCCGAATGTTCCCCCGGTGAATTTCCAGCAGCCCGGTTCTCTGCCACCGCCACCGCCACAACAACCGGTGGCGACAGGCGAGATCGAAATCAAGTCCCCGATGATTGGTACCTTCTACCGCGCCCCGTCACCCGAAGCCGGTTCGTACGCCGAGGTCGGCTCGGAGGTCAATCCCGATTCGGTGGTCTGCATCATCGAAGCCATGAAGGTCATGAACGAAATCAAGGCGGAGGTAAAGGGGGTCATTACGCAAATTTTGGTCGAAAACGCCAAACCGGTCGAATTCGGCCAGCCACTTTTCAAGGTTAGGCCAAGCTAATTAGTTCGATTAAATCCAATGGGTTGGGCCATTCGCGCGGCTCATTCGACCCGTTTTACTGTTAAAACGACAAATCATGTTCGAAAAAGTTCTCGTGGCTAATCGCGGTGAGATCGCCGTGCGCATTATCCGCGCTTGCAAAGAGTTAAACATTCGCACCGTCGCGGTTTATTCAGAGGCCGACGCCAATTCCATGCACGTTCAATTGGCCGACGAAGCCATTTGCATCGGCAAAGCCCCGGCATCAGAAAGCTACCTGCGGATTGACCGTATTATCAGCGCGGCTGAAGTCACCGACGTGGACGCCATCCATCCCGGCTACGGGTTCCTTTCAGAAAACGCCCATTTTGCTGAAGTCTGCGAGAGCTGCAACATCCGGTTTATTGGCCCAAGCCCGCGCGCAATGCAGGCGCTTGCGGACAAAGCGGTGAGCCGCGCCCTCGCCAAAAAAGCGGGGGTCGCCACGCCCCCGGGCTCGGACGGCGTCGTCGAGAAAGAGCAGGACGCCCTCATCATCGCCAAACGCATCGGTTACCCGGTTATTATCAAAGCCATTGCCGGCGGCGGTGGCCGGGGAATGCGCGTCGCGCACAATGACATTTCGCTGATGAAAGGCTTTCACACCGCCCGCACCGAGGCGGAAAAGGCCTTTGGCAATTCCAATGTTTACATCGAAAAATTCATTGAGAATCCGCATCATATCGAAATCCAGATTCTCGGCGACCACAAAGGGCGCATCATTCACCTGGGCGAACGTGACTGCTCCATCCAGCGCCGCAACCAGAAAATCATCGAGGAGGCGCCTTCCCCGTTGCTCGAAAATAAATTCCGGAAACTGCGCGATAAAATCGGCAAGGCCGCCATCAGAATCGCCGAAGCCGCGCATTATACCAATGCCGGCACCGTCGAATTCATCGTCGATAACCACGGCAATTTCTATTTTCTGGAAGTCAATAAGCGCATTCAAGTGGAGCATCCCGTCACCGAGGAAGTGACCGGCATCGACCTGGTCCGATACCAGATTTTGCTCGCATCAGGCGAGCCGCTGCAACATTCCCAAAGTGATATCGAAATCAAAGGCCACGCCATCGAATGCCGCATCAACGCCGAAGACCCCTTTGACGATTTTCGCCCCAGTCCCGGACGCATTGAAATGTATTACCAGCCCGGCGGACGTGGCGTGCGAATGGATACCCACGCTTATGCCGGCTATACGATTCCCTCTGCGTATGATTCCATGATCGGCAAACTGATTGCTACCGGCAAAGACCGGCGCGAAGCGCTCGACCGCATGAACCGCGCGCTCGCCGAATGCATGATCACGGGCGTTAAAACCACCGTCACTTTCCAGCAAGCCATCATGCAGGACCCCAACTTCCGCCGCGGCGTCTATTCCACCAATTTCATCGAGCAATTGCTCGGCGGCGCCCGCCGCGAATTGATCGAGGAGAAAACCTAGCCGGGCCATGGGGAATCGTCCTCGTCCTCGTCCTCGTCCTCGAATAAGGCTGAGAGTTCCAGTTGATCGACGAGAAAACATAAACCCTCCTCCGTAGCAGCCGACGTGAGGAGGCTCTAACTAATTTCGCGGCTCAACCACCCGACCTCCGTCGCAGGCCAGAATATCAAACCGTCGGACGACCATTCTCCCTCTCCCATCGGGCTCCCAGCGGGAGAGGGCAGGGGTGAGGGAGAATCGTTCGAATGAGAATGTCGCGGTTCAAGGCAAGCCATAACCGTTCGCCCGCGCTTGCCGTCTTGGAGTGCGGTGGCAAGTCCGCGCGACACCGCTTTCGGACGTCTTTGGACTTTCATCCGGCGATTGACCGATCGCCTCTGCCGCGATCATAAAGATTTCGAACCCATGAAACGCATGAAACTCCCCATGAACCAAGTGGTGGAACACGGCGCGCTGCGCCGTGTAGCGCCGCGTGCAGCGGCGCAACAAGTGGGTTCATGTTCCCAATGCGTGCGAAAATCGAGAGGAAACTCCCCATGAACCTGCTTTCCATGAACCGTCCAGAACCGAGAAGACTCGTGATAACTCGCTTGCCGTCTTGGAGTGCGGTGGCAAGTCTGCGCGACACCGCTTTCGGACGCCGTTGGACTTTCATACGGCGATCGACCCTTCGAAGTAGTCCGACTCCTGAAAGAAAAATGTGCGTATGGGCGCCCGCCTCTCACGTTCTCACCCTCCCCCAAGACCCGTTGCCACTTGAAAAGATCAGTCCCCTCCCCCAAACTGGCAGAGTGAAATTGACAAATATCCTGATTTTGCCGGTCGTTGCCGTATTATGCGCGGCAGGCGTCGGCTGCCAAAAAAGCACCGCCACGAATTCGGCTGACACCACCAATGCCCCTGCGGGCTATTTCCTCCCCTCCGGCCCGCAACCGATGTTGCAGACGATGAAAATTTATCTCGGCCCCGAAACCCTGAATGCAGAGCTTGCCCTGACGGCCAAACAGCAGGCGACAGGCCTGATGTACAGGACCAACATCACCGATGATACGGCAATGATATTTGTTCTCCCCGCCCCGTTGCTTCCGCCGGACGGATTTTGGATGACCAATTGTCCCATGTCCCTGTCCGCGGCTTATATCGGCCCGGACGGCGTCATCGAAGAAATCCATCACCTGGAAAAAAATGACAATATCCCGGTCGTCGCTACCAACGATAATATTGACTATGTACTGGAGGTGAACGACGGCTGGTTTGCGCGGCACAATATCAATACCGGCATGGTCATCACCACCGAACACGGCTCACTCGCCGATACATTCCGTAAATAAATCGGCTCGGTATCCCGGCGCTTGGTGTCCCGGCTTTAGCCGGTCCGGGGATGCGCACGTAACGCGGACGTCCCCGGCTACGCTGCGACTAAACGTGAAGGCTTTTCTTTGTGCTCTTTGCGTTCTTTGCGGTTAAATCCCCTGTTCAGCTATTCAGCTCAAACTCACAGTCCTGCCGGTTTGCGCCGCCTCATAAATCGCCAGCATAATTTTTACATCACGCAATCCTTCTTCGCCCGGGACGCGCGTGGGACGGTTTTCCAAAATGCACTGTGCGAAATCATCCATTTCAGCCGCAAATTGATTCATCGGAGGAAACTCGATCGCCTGGCCATCCGACCGGGTTCCATGGGGCCCCCAGTAACCGAATGCCGGATTCAATTCATACCAGCCGTCGGCGGCATAGACCGTAAACCGCTGCATTCCGGAAAAATTATAGGTCGACGAACATTTCGCGATAAGTCCGCTGGGAAATTTCATTTCCCACACGATGGATTCCTCAATTTCCTTGAACCAATCCGGGTTAGTGACCGTGGTAATGCCCGAAACCTCCACCGGTTCCTCGCCCGACAAATACCGTGTCGCCTGCAATGCGTAAATGCCCATGTCCATCAATGGACCGCCGCCCGCCAATTCTTTATTAAACCGCCAAACGTTTGGATTCGGCTGCCGCCCGCCAAACCCGGCTTCAATCAATTTCAAATCGCCAAACACCTTTTCCCGCCCTAATCGGATGCATTCCAGGTTGTTTGGCTCGAAATGCAGGCGATATCCAATGGCCAATTGCTTTCCCGCCTTCTTGCATTCATCAATCATTTGCTGGCATTTTTCCACCGAAACCTCCATCGGCTTTTCAGAGAGCACGTGCTTGCCGGCGCGCGCCGCCTTGATGGTATGTTCCGCGTGCAAACCATTCGGTGTGACGACATATACCACGTCAATGTCCGGATTATTCGCCATATCCCCCATATTGTCGTAGTTATACACGTTTTTATCCGGAATATTATATTGAGCCTTCCATCGTTCAGCCTTGTACGGATGGCCGGTGACGATGCCCGTCAATTGGCAATACTGCGTCTGTTGCAACGCCGGCGCAATTTGATGGGTGCTGAGGTTGCCAAGGCCGCAAACAGCAAAACCGAGTTTACGACCCGGCGCCGCCGTTTGCGCGCGCAACACCGACGCTCCAAGCAACGGCGCCGCCGCAGCGGCAATGGAACCTTGTTTGATGAATTCCCTGCGGGTTTGTAGTGTTTTCATAAGTGCAATGTTCTGCCCTTTCCAAAGAAAAAGGCAAATGAAATATTGGAGCATTGGACGACCTATTCTGCCTGAAGCGTCACTTCGATGTTCGATGTCTCAGTATAGGGCCATGACCATAAACCGTCCATTCCGCGCCTGCCGTCCTGGAGTGCGGTGGCAAGTCAACGCTCGCAAGTGGCGCTGCCACCGACACCGCTTTTAGACGGCGTTGGACTTTCAAATGGTAATTGACGCTTCGAACTCGTTTCCGAGGACGGGAATTCGCGGACATGGGAAAAGGTGGATTATCAGGTTTCTCCGTCGGGCCAACTCATTCCACATAAGCACCATGTCGTTGAGAGGGCTACAGGCGAAAACTATTGGAATGGCAGCCAGTGGAAAACAAGCATCCCAAGCTTCCAAATCAGCGCTGACGGCCAATCAGCATTCGCCAATGCGGTTCAACACAAAATCCAGCTTTCAGCCGATCTGAATGCTAACAGTTCTGTGAATATAACAACACCTGATGGTCTCGTTCTTCATACTACGCCTGTTGCCATTGGTTTGTATGACGGGGACAACGGTAATTCTATTATAATCGCTGCCGTCACGAATTGCTCCGGGACTTTGATCAGTAGCAACCAGGTTGTTTATATGAACGCCTTTGATAATGCCGCGGACATCATTTACACGCTGAAACGCGACTCATTCAGTCAGGATGTGGTTTTAAAGCAAAACATTGATCCGGCAGATTACGGCTGTTCTTCGAATTCGTTGATCCAAATTTTTACCGAGTTTTACAAACCTCCAGAGCCAACTACCTCAAATGGAAATCTGCGTTTTGGCCAATTGGTGTTCGGCCAAGGTCGGGCATATACGGAAGCGTCCACAAATCAAACTGGCAGCGCGCCCGTAAAAAGAGACCTCGAAACTATCAACGGCCAGTCGTATCTCGTTGAATCCGTCAAATATAGCGATATTCGAAGCGCGTTGGCCGCGCTTCCTCGAAGGCTGGCTTCATCAGCGAACGGGACAAAACACCAGAGCCGCAACCGTGAGGAAGCGGTAAATGCCTCAAAAGCCCATGCAAATGGACCGAACCTTTTGAAGATTCCCTCGCCCCATCCCGCCGCCAAAGCGACTTTTGCAATCAAAACACCTCAAAACAGACTTGCCGACGCAGCCGGGCCGAAAGGAGTCGTTATTGATTATGTAGTTCTTGACGGCACCGAACCGGAACCAATGATTTTTAATTGCGATACCACGTATTTTATATCCGGAGAGGTGGATTGCTATGACGTGATTTTTGAAGGTGGAACTGTACTAAAGTACCCATACAATACGACACCCGCACAGGTTAATCCCGCCGGCTTTGTAACCTGCGCCACAGGACCATATCTGCCCGCAGTATTTACAGCGGTGGACGATGACAGCATTGGCGAAAGCATGAACGGCGTTCCGGGCAGCGGCTATACCGGGACAATCCAAAGCGGCGGCTACGCGGCCTATGCCTTAGACTTAAGCGGTGGCCAATCGCAACAATTGGAGAATTGTCGCTTTTGTTTTTGCCAGGAGGCTGTCACCGTGAACTCGACTCTTTCTCCAAATGTAGGCATTTCCCTGTATGATTGCCAAATTTTGAACTCGGCCGTAGGGGTGGATAACGGATACGACCACGATGGCTACGTTCTATTTGCAAACTGCCTGCTCGCCTACGTAAACACCGCGGCGGAAGACGACGATTCCAGTGGAGACAATTTGTATTGCTACGATTCCACATTCGATAATTGCGGCAGTATTTATAACTATATCGCTGAAGGATCCACCGATGAAGCGCTGGTCAGTGTCAATTCGATATTCTCAAACAGCGGCTTCGGGGATGGCCCGAATTATGGGGACAATAATGGTTTTTATAATTGCGGCGGCACTTTCGGCGATCCGGCTTTTACTGACCCCAACTCTCCTTATACAATTGTTGGCGGAGGCAGCTATTATCTGGCAGACAATACTTTCAGAGGCCAAGGCACGACAAACATTGACCAGGCTGCCCAGGACGCAGGCGTCTCGGATTTTGAAGTTGCGCCGGCCATCCTGGCCGATTTGCGAACCAAAACCACTTGGCCGCCAATACTTTATACTAACGTGACATTTTCAACAAACGCCACGTTCAACCCCTGTGTGCCCCGCGACACAAATTCGTCACCTGACATTGGGTGGCATTATGCCCCAATTGACTACGTTGTCAACGCTGTAACGCTCGCCACAAACACATCTTTGACGTTGTCTCCAGGAACAGCCCTCGGATGGTTTGGAACAGGCATTGAGCTTCCCGATGGTGCGCAATTCAACAGCACTGGAACGGCAACCGAACTTTGCAGAATGTTTTATTTTGACTGCGTCCAGGAAGGAATTGGAAGCTGGGAGGGTGATGGAACGAACCAGAGTATCGGTATCGAGCTCGATGGCGACGATTCAGGCAATTTCCCGCAGGTAAACTCAAAATTCACTCAATGGTCCGGTTGCGCCCTCATGGACGAAATGGCTTTCGGTCTCGTTTCGGGAATTGGTGACATTACGGATTGTGAGTTCTACAATGGGTATATCGACGATCTTCGGCCTTCGGCTAATTTTACCAATTGTCTGTTCTTTCGCAACTATCTTTACCTTACTGGCGCCACGAATCTGAGCTTCATAAATTCCACATTTATTGGGGGCTATTTCTTCTATTTAAATAATAGCGAAAGCGCGGTTTGGAGAATACTCAATTGCCCTTTTGACGGAACAGCTTTTGAGGGCAGCGACCACTACACCAACTCCTCTGTCTTTGATTACAACGCATACAATACCAACAATTTGGATTGGCAGAACTACTCAGGGGCTGCGGGGACACTCATCCACATTGGTGTCTCTGATAGCTACATCGGGCCCCATGACGTCATCATAACCAATGGCTACAACTGGCAAACAAATTGGTTCGGAGATTTTTATCTGCCATCGGATTCGCCCTTGATCGAAGCGGGCAGCACGAACGCAAGTTTGCTGGGGCTTTACCATTTCACCGTATCCGTGTTACTAACCCCGGCTAGGCAGGGCTGCGGAAGTTCTGTCAGAGTGAGGGTATGGAAAATTCGACCAGTAATCGTCCCCATCACACGCCGGAGCAACGCGCACAAATTCTCAGCGACTATCACCAGAGCGGT
>DATJTK010000152.1:0-11850 GCA_035503455.1 Candidatus Sulfotelmatobacter sp.
GTTCAGTATTTGCCAGCGTTGTTGTCAACGAATTCATGGCTGACTTTGACAGATGGCTTTCCAGCGGCGTTGGATACGAACCTTACCGTTTTTATTCAATCGAACGCCGTGCCACCTACGGTTTGGACAACGAATTATTCCGGCGGCGGTGGCACAAACATTGGCGGGCCGATTCCTCCCGGCACAACGAACAACAATAACCCTGTTGTGCTTGGATCAACAACAACCGGGTTTTATCGCGTCGTGCGGGATGGCGTTCATATCTTTGGGCTTACTAATGGAGAAGTATTGAGCGGCAGCATTCAGCAGCCGATTGAATTTGCGGTTGATACTACCGATGAAATTGTAGGCGTGAGTTTTACCGATACCAATCAAAATCCCTTGATCGGCGCTTACGCCACGCCCGGCCCTAATGGCGGTTGGACGCTCAATTGGGACACCTCGATGGAAACGAACGGCATTTACGCCATCGAAGCTCAACTGGGTTTTGACGGCACTAACGACCCCGTGGTCAGCTTTCCCGTTACTGTCACGGTCACTAACCTTCTTTCTTTTCCAAACTATATGACGCAGGAATTCGGCTACCAAATGTGGATTTACTGCCAAACCCTCCCCAATGCCGACGTGGAAATTGACATGTATGATGAGAACACCAATTATCTCGGCTCGTTTTTTCCAATCAGCGACAGCAATGGCGTTATTTCATTTGATTGGAACCTGACGGACGTGAATGGCAACCCGCTCAGCGACACCAATTACATGGGTTATTTCACCCTCTTTACGTCCCCGGATATTGTCTCTCCCGCCGTTTCCGGCACAGGTCTAGGCAGGCCCGCTTTTGCGCTACCTACTCAAAACATGACCCTAACAAAAGCGCCCTTGGCAAAGCTGCCCCGTCCCACCTTCGGCAATCCTATCAACGTAGTCCAAGCCCTCGGCGCAGCGCCCGCAGGCGGGGCCGCTGGTGGTGGAGGCATATATAAGACCAACTCCTCCCAATGGTGGAATTACGAAGTCACCTGGCAACCCTACAATTGGATCATCGCCGCAGGCGACTTTACCGACCCCAGCCTTAACCCAGACGCCGATCAAATTGAGGACGAAATTGTCTATGGGCAGCAAGGCGAAGCCGAAGGAGCATATCAACTGTTAAAACAGTTGAATGTCGGCCCCCCTGGAAATAGCTCACTTTATCCTGGCCTTTTTGTCGTCAATAGTCCGGCAACTCGTAACACTTTATTGAGTTACTTGGCTTCCAAAAACCCCTATTACGCAAACTTCTTTTGGTTCGGCCACGGCAATAACCAGGCCCTCGGCGTTGCTGAAGCAGGCACAGCCATGAACGAGGCCCAAATCGCCTCTGCTTTGGACAACGTGCCGTTAAGTGAGCATACGACTCATGTGGCTGGCCATCCCTACCGTTTCGTGTGGGCCGATGCTTGTCTTGGCTCCGCAGGCACCTTGTGCGAGGCTTTTGCAATTCCCGCCACGCTCACCAGTACGAACAACTTCATCAGGGATGGGATTCCCTCCCGCGCTTTTCTCGGTTACACCACCCTCTTCCATCCTGATTTGGGGCCAGACGGTTACCACGCAGAAGAATCTGAAATCATCTACACGCTGCTTCAAAGTTATCTAAGTGGAAAGAGCGGAGGACTAGGAAATCAATATAATTTAAACGCACTCGCCAACGACGCGCACCTTGACATCGGGCCTTTCGCCGGTATTAATTATTCGCTAAAAGACCCCCCCGGCGTTTTTGGCGCGGGCGACTTGCTTTACGGCGACCCATGGTAAAACCAGCCGTGAATATTAAACGCATTGCCTTGTGGCTCGTTGCCGTCGCGGTCATAGCCTGCGTAGTAGGCTATGGCCTGCGCCGGTATGAAACGGCTCACGATTACTTTCATGAACAAATGAAGATACTTATGAACCCGCTTGCCCGTGGCCAATGGGCATTTGGCATGTATCGAACCACAGCAGCCCAAAGCGAGGAATGGGAGATAATGACAATAAATATCAACACTAAACACGGGCTGGTCTGGGAGGGCGCGATGGGACATGCCATGCTGCAAAAAGCCAACTGGCTGGCAAACCGCCTTAATCTGCCCATCAAGTGCCCGATCCAACCTTGGGAGGTTCAGCTCGACTGTTTCGTTCCTTCTGTTTCGGTGTTGCCTCAATATCCGTCATGGATACCCGATACCGTTTATGGAATGGATATTTACAACACCAACATCCCTCGCCTCAAACGCATTCTGGCGCTTAAATTTGGCATCAATGGCTCGTTGGACACTCCGACCTATCACTTTTCGTTCATGGACGGCCAATGTGATTGTATTGCGCGGCAGTCTGAAAGCGGTGGTGACGCAAACAACTTTGACAAGATCATGACCGCACCGCACGTTCACCCTCCGCCGCTCAAAACCGCCGAAATTTATCAAATCGCCACGAACTGGCTCGCCGCCATAGATGTCAACCTGGACATGCTGGAAAAATCCCGGTTGCCTCACCCGGTACGGCAGGAGGAAGGTCGCCTTCCCGGCGCATCCAGTCCGCAGCCGGTCTATTTTGTGGCCTGGGGCACCAACTATTATGGCCTGAATTATATGGCCAAAATTCTGCATACCAATGAATGGTCCCCCTCCGTCCTGGTGGAAATCGGCCCCCACAAGGAGCTTTTGCAAGTCTCCGTTGGCGATCTGACCTATTACCACTGCCCGCCCGTGCTCCTTAATAGCCACGAAGTCTGGCGGTTAGTTCACGCCCCCGATCCTCCACTCGAACAACTGCAAAACCCCTCCTTCACCACGGAACATTTCTTTTGCGACCCGCATGCCGCAACGAATTACCCCGACTATTGGAACGGGTTGAACTACGAAACCAGCGGCGCTATTTGGCGCTATGCACATCATTTGCCGCTGCCCGCTGTCCTTTCAAATTCCATGCAAAAGACCTATTCCGAACTCATTCCCTATACGCCGGATACCAACGCTGCAACGCCATGAACGCACCTGAACCTATTGCCCGGAACCGAATCACCCTGCCCCAAAATCGTTCTGGCGCATGAAAGCCCCGCACTGGTTACGTCATGTCGCTGACCGCAATGGTGAAAAGTTTCGTGAAGGAAAATAGTTCACGGTAAATCTGCCATAAGATGAAAACAAGCATGACACCGGGGAAGTAGGCATTCGCACTTACAATCTTATTGGCGTCCGCAATTGGCTGCTTGGCTGACGATGGAAGCAACCGGGTTTGGATTGTCGGTTTGACCAATGGTTCTGTGTTGAGCGGCTGGGTTCAGTTTCCAATTAAATTTGTGGTAACAAATAAGGACTTCGAGGGCGTAGCCGTTTATAGCACTAACGGCCCGATCATTGGCGCGGACGCCTCTTCGGTAGGCGATATTCGTCGTTGGGTGTCCCGTCATGGCACTAACGGCGCGATCCCTGCCGATACCAACGACGGTGACTGGTGGCTGTTATGGGACACGCAAATGTCTGACAACGGCGATTATGCCGTTGTAGCGGTACTGGATTTTGACGGAACCAACGAACCCGTGGTCGGTGTCCCCGTCACCGTCACGGTGAGCAACCTTTTTTCCTTTCCGAATGAGGTTGCTCAGACGTTTGGCTCGCGCATGTGGATTTACTTTCAAACCATCCCCGATGCCAGCGTGCAAATTGACATCTTTGGAGAGAAAAGCAACTACCTCGGTTCCTTCGACCCCACCAGCGACACCAATGGCATCGTTTCTTTTTTATGGGACTTGACCGATGGCAACGGCCATCGTTTCAAAGACACCAGTTTCAGCGGCGTGTTCACGCTGGAAAAAACGCCCGCTGTATCTCATCCAGTGAGCAAACCCAATCTACGCATCGCTGCCATGCCGCCGTATATGCGGCTCCAAAAATCCGCCAGCGGCCCAACTACCAATAACACTGATCAAGTTGTCTCCCAGTGGCAGGGCAGAAAACCGTAACGCCGATCCGTTTGATTATTAACGGCGTATTTGCCGCAGACGTGAATGTTCACACGCCGCCCACCGTAATCGGATTCTGTGTAGTCAGAAAACTTTTGCGGATCTTCACGGATAGCGACAAAGCGATTTCGCAAGAGCCTTTGTTCCCGGCGAGGAAGCGTTTCGAGGAATTCAATAACTTCGTAGTCGACCAGGAGGCGGTAACTCATTGCCAATCATCAGACAACCCCAGACGGCGGTCCAACTCTTCCAACGTGGCAAAGTCCGAAACAGGACGATCAATCTTTTCAGCAAGCTTTTTGCGATAAGCGTCATCGCGCGCGTCCTGCAGGGACACCAGGAATGCAGTCATCTGACGCTGTTTGTCCGCGTCCAATTCGCGCAATTCCTGTTTGAGAGCCTCAATGCTCATTACGACCCAATTTACTGGTAAGGTCCCTCAGAAGCAAACGGGATTTAAAAAGGACCGCAGGAAATTCCGCAATCCGCAGTCGGCATTCCGCATTCAACTACGCTGACGGAATATTCAACTTTTGCCCAACGGACAACCTGTCGGTGGTGAGATTGTTGGCCACCTTGATGGCTTTGACCGTTGTCCGATGCGCTTTGGCAATGCGGGACAGAGTATCGCCGGATTTGACAAGGTAAACCGCCGCGCCGGTGATGTGGGGAGGGTTGACCGGCGCGACGGTTTGTTTTGGAACCGTGACAACAGGACATGGTTGCACGGGGAGATCGGACTGGGAAATGGATTGCTGGGCGGTTTGCGCGGGCGCCGGGTCGGCAATTTGTGCCGGGGTTTGGATGGTTTGGCCGGCCTGGGTTTGCTGGTCAGCGGACTGGGATTTTTCGCTGACGCAACCTTCGATCAGGAGGCCGATAACGACAGCCACGCTGACAATAACGGCGGTGACGACGGTTTTCTTAAATCTTTCCCGGCGGCGTTGCTCGATATCCAGCTTAAAGCAGGTCGGAATCTGAAACGGGTTTTGCGCGCTCATACGCTCAATGCCGCAGCTATAAGCATAGCCAATGCCAATCAATTAACGATGCTTTGCCTCTGGCGCGGTAGCGCAACGGGTTGTTTTGTGACCTATTCTATGACCTATAGCAGGACAGTCTGTCTAACTTTCGGGAAGCTGACGGCCGCAGCAGCGCCACCTGCGAACAGCCGCCAGAACCGGCAGGCGAGACGCCTACCCTACGCCAATGCGAGGTTGGAAAACTGGCAACACTGGCAACATTCCTGATAGCCAACAACTTAAGGTGCCAAAACTGGCAACAAAACTGGCAACAAAGTGGCAACAGACCGGCAACAACCCTTACTTCAGCATTGCCTCCAGGGTCGGTTCCATTGCGGCGGCCCAGATTTTGTACCCTTTTTCCGTCGGATGCAGGTAGTCGGCCATGACGTCCTTATGCACTTTGCCATCCGGCCCCAGAAATTTGGAGCCAATGTCCAGGAACCTGACCGTGTCGCCGTTATCGTATGTTTCGATTTGATTGTTGACCTCGGCGATGGTCCCAAGGCTTTCGGGAGTGTCCTTGGGTGTATTTCGCGGAAATATAGCGAGCAAGAGGATTTTTGTGTCCGGGATTTTTGAATGGATATCGTCAATAATCATTCCTATGGCTTTCGAGATGTCCTCGGCCGAATCGGACTTGCTGTTATTGGTCCCGATCATGAGGACGGTGACTTTTGGGTGAATGCCATCGAGTTCGCCGTTTTCGATGCGCCAGAGGACGTGCTGGGTGCGGTCGCCGCTGATGCCGAAATTGGCGGCATGGCGCGGCGCATAATACTGGTTCCACACATTCGAGCCTCTCGTGCGCCAGAAATCGGTGATGGAATCGCCCAGGAACAGGATGTCAATGCCGCCCCGTTTGGCCTGCGCGACAAATTTTAGGTGGCGGGACATCCAATTCGTGGGATTGGCGCGCGTGGCCGGGATTAAAGCTGCGCCCGTGATCTGAGCCGTCGGCGCGGATGAAGTGGTCTGCGCCGAAAGACTGGCCGCGGAAAGCATAACCGCGACCGTGAGGAATAAGTGCAGTTTCATATTCACAGGAATACCATCTCCTGGCCATCTTGAGCAAGTTTGCAACCGAGCGGGTAGAGTCCTAATAAGGCTCTCATGCCCGATTTTTAATTTGAACATCGAACATCGAACATCGAACGCTGAACATCGAATGCTCCGAATGTGAGGGCCTCACCCCTTCAGTTCCTGGAGCTTTTGCTCGAGTTCGTTGGCCATGAGGGGCTCGATTAAGGGGTCTATGTCTCCTTCAATGACGCTGGCCAGGTTATACAGCGTCAGATCTATTCGATGGTCGGTGACGCGGTTTTGGGGGAAGTTGTAAGTCCGGATTTTTTCGTTGCGTTCGCCTGTGCCGACCTGTTGTTTCCGGTTGGCGGCGTATTTCGCATTTTCCTCTTCGATTTTTGCTTCGAGCAGGCGCGAGCGCAGGACTTTGAGCGCCTTGGCTTTGTTCTTTTGCTGGGAGCGCTCGTCCGCGCAACGCACGATCAGCCCGCTGGGTTTGTGCTGGATTTGCACGGCGGAATCGGTCGTGTTCACGCCCTGGCCGCCTTTGCCGGAGGCGCGGCAGACGTTGATCTCGATGTCTTCGGGCTTGATTTCCAAATCCACTTCCTCGGCTTCCGGCAGCACGGCGACGGTTGCAGTGCTCGTGTGAACGCGGCCCTGGGCTTCGGTGGCGGGCACGCGCTGGACGCGATGGACGCCGCTTTCGTATTTGAACCGTTTGAAGACGTCCGTGCCGGTCACGCCAAAGATGATTTCCTTGAATCCGCCCAGGTCGGACGGGTTTGAATCCATCGCCTCGATCTTCCACCCGCGCGCCTCGGCATACCGGGTGTACATGCGGTATAGGTCCGCGGCGAAGAGCGCGGATTCGGACCCGCCGGCGCCGGCGCGGATTTCCACGATCGTATTGCGCGAATCGGTGGGGTTGGGCGGAATGATTCCAAACTGAATTTCCTGCCCGAGTTTTTTCTCGTCCGTTTCGAGCCGCGTGATTTCGTCTTTGGCCATTTGCGCCATCTCGGAATCGGGCAATTCGGTTTTCAGGAGGGAACGATTTTCATCGAGGTCGGCGAGCGTTTTTTTGTATTGGTCGCCCACGACGATGAGTTCCTTGAGCCGTGAATATTCGCGGGACAGGTCCTGGGCGCGCTGCGGATTATCAAAAGCCTTCGGATCGCTTAACGCTGATTCAAGTTCGGCGAAGCGCGCGCGAAATTTCTCGATGTGGGGCAGGAGGTTCATGGCAAAAAGAAATCCGCCCGCAGGCGACATTGCGCCGGCGGGCGGAATAAAATTGCGCGGCTAAACCTTCTTTTTCTTCTTGCTGGCGAATGCCTCCTGGGCGGCCTGCGTTTTGGCGGCGCGCTGCTGGAATTTGTCCACGCGGCCGGCCATGTCCACGAACTTTTGCTGGCCCGTGTAGAAGGGGTGGCAGACGTTGCAGATACCCACGATGATGGTGTTCTTGGTGGAGCGCGTCTTGATCACGTTGCCGCAGGCACAACGGATCTCAGCGTCCATATATCTCGGATGAATGTCCGTCTTCATAAAAGGGACGTTAATCCTAGCACAAAAACCGGGGATGACAAGGGCCAAAAACGTTGAACCGTTGAAAAGTTAAAGCGTTGAAACGGCAGGCGATTGGGGAACTGCTTTTGTCCCGTAAGGACATTTGGAAATAGCCCGGCATTTCAATGCCGGGTACGATCAGAATATGCGCGAGTCCCGAAGGGACGGCTGATTTCACGGTGCAATTCACCACATTCGGCAAGCCATCAGCCGTCCCTTCGGGACTTTTCCTCTTACCCCGGGCTTCCCGGCGTTAAAACGCCGGGCTATTTCCACTGATCCCTACGGGATACCCAACTCACACGTTCCCGCCCGCCGGTAACTTTTTCCCGATGGCCGTCCGCAAGGACTTCTCACTGCTCCTTCTTGCCCATCGCAGCGCCGAGAACCATCAACACCCCGAAGATCAACAGCACGATTCCCCAAATGATGTTGATGTTTATCCCCAGGGAGCGTTCATAAAGGGCGGTATCCGAGCGGGTCGCCACACCGTAGATCAGGAGCAACGCGCCAATGAGCGAAAACATCAGTCCAATGGGCCAGCGTAAATCGAGCATAATAATACTTTCGTTCAAGGATTCGGTTTTACCAGAAAATAATGTTCAGGATGACGCAGCAAATCAGGAGAATCACGCCGAGCACGGCGGGACGCTGGAGAAAATGCTTCTCATGGTCCTTGATTTTGGGCGTGAGCGAATAAACAAGGCCCTTGAGGTCTTCATCGGATTTTCTTTGCCTCGTTACGATGGAAATGGCCACCGTGAAAATGAAGCAGGCGACAAAAGCGAAACTGGCCATCCAGAAGTTCTGGGCCATTTCGCTGCGAAACGAAAGCACCACCCCCAGATAACCGCCTTTGAGGCCAGGCAGGTCTCCCTTGGCCAGCGTGAGCGATTGGAAAACCGCTGAAGTGAAGATGCCGCCAATGAGCCCGTAGAAAGCGCCCGTGCCTGTCGTGCGTTTCCAAAACATTCCCAAAAGGAACGTTGCAAAAACCGGCGCGTTCACAAAAGCAAAGCCCAGTTGCACCACGTCCATGGCGTTGCCGTAATTATTGGCAAAATAGGCGCATCCAATGCTTAGCAGCGCGCCCACTACCGTCACAGCCTTGCCCATCCATAAATAGTGGTCGTCGCCCAGGTCTTTGGGGATGAAAGTCACTTCTTCGCTCTTGCCATCGGCGCGCTGGATGGTCGCGGCGCGCGGCCGGTCCAGAACGAGGCGGCGATAGGTTTGGTAGAGGTCGTATGTCCAAACCGTATTGAATGCGCTGATATTGCCCGCCATGCCGGACATAAAGGACGCGAGCAAAGCCGTCAGCGCCAGCGCCAGCAGGCCCGGCGGACAGTATTTTTTGACCAGCGAAGGAATAACGCTGTCGTAATCGTTTTCGGCCACGCTGTTATAGAGTCCTTCCTTGATTTGGCTGTCAGACAACGGCGTGAGCATATTGGTCGAGATCAGGGCGGAAACCTTGTCGTCAAAGACCGGCGCGCCCAGCGCCTTTTGAACGGCGTCGATGCCGGGATTTTCCACGGATGGCTTCGCGCTTTTGACCGCTTCAACCGCTTTGGCGTAATTCTGGTCGGAAATGATTGGCGGCGGAATGCGGTAATCCTTGTCCGGCATGGTCATGAGCGCGGCGGCAATCATGCCGGGCAGAATGACGATGGCCGGGAACAGCATTTTGGGGACGGCGGCTACCAGCGGCGTGTTGCGCGCGGCCGTCATGTTTTTGGCCGCCATCGCGCGCTGGACAACCAGGAAGTTCGTGCACCAATAACCAAAGCTCAGAACGAATCCCAGCCCGAAGACCATGGCAAAAATATCCACGCCCATCGGGTTGTGTTCCGGACCGGCAAGCAAAGGCCTCCACGCGTGGCTCCATGCATCGGGGCTAAATGTCTTATCGTTCAGGGCCAGCGCAGCCGGATTTTGGGCCACATCCGCCAGATGCCTCTTGAGCGCGTTCCAGCCGCCGACGTCCTTCAACCCCAGGTAAACGACCGGCGTAAAGCCAAGCACGATCATAAAGAATTGGAGCACCTCGGTATAGATGGCCGAGGTCAACCCGCCTTTGAACACATACAGGACTACAACCACCGAACTAATCCACAAACTCAAATTATAATTCCAGTGCAGCAACAGATGCAGCAGCTTGGCGAGCGCGTTCATGGAGATGCCGGACATAAAAATCGTCATTACCGCAAAGGCGGCGCCATTCAGGATGCGCACACGCTCGTCGAATCGCAGCTTCAGGTATTCCGGCGCGGACCGGGCTTTGGACCCGTAGTAAAAGGGCATCATAAATACCGCGAGAAAAATCATGGCCGGAATGGCGCCGACCCAATAAAAATGCGCCGTGGCGATGCCGTATTTTGCGCCGCTGGCCGCCATGCCCACCAGTTCCAGGGCGCCGAGATTGGCCGAAATAAACGCCAGGCCTGTGACCCACGTAGGGATGGCACGTCCGGACGTGAGGAAATCCCTGGAGTTTTTCATGTACCGCGCCAGCGCCCATCCGATTCCTAAAATGAATGCGACGTAGGCCAGTATGACGGTAAAATCAATCCACTGGAGTTGAATTGGTTGCATAAGGAATGTTCGCGGGATTTAATGCATTTACTGTAACGGTGTCAACTCATTTACCCCATAATCGTCCTCGTCCTCGTCGTCGTCCTCGTCCTCGGGAAAGACCCATTTTCGGCGCGTGGTGCGTGTTACGTGTTGCGTCAAGAATCACCGGACATTGCAATGCCATACTTGACGCAACACGTAACACGCAATACGCAAATGCGAGGACGAACGTCCAAACGAGAATCCCTTTCGAGAATACGGATGATTTGAACGGAGATTTGCTTTTTAAATCAAATTATGGTTAACTCCATATCATATATTTATGTCAACTGTGATTGAAGAAAAGGCGCGCGAGCTTTGCGAAACCATCGTCGCGCAGCCGGAATGGATGTCTATCCGCAACCGTATTGATGCGTTTTTGTCCGACGACGCCACGCGCGGGCAATTTGACGCCGTGAATGACAAGGGCCGTTCGTTGCACGAAAAACAGCACAGCGGCGTTCCTTTAAACGGCCAGGAAATCGCCGATTTCGAGAAACAACGCGATGCCCTGCTCAAAAACCCCGTTGCGCGCGGGTTCCTGGAAGCCCAGGACGAACTGCACGAGATCCAGCATTCGGTCCAAAAATACATCTCGAAAACGCTGCAACTGGGGCGCGTGCCCACAGATGCCGATCTCAAAGAGGAAGGCTCCTGCGGCGAAGGCTGCGGATGCCATCACTGATGCTTCGTTGAAACGTTACAACGTTAAAGCGTTGAAGCGGAGCATGCTTCCGCCGTCGCTCAGAAGCTATGGCGGACAAGAAAGCGTGGACAGCAAACACACTCGTTGATTCAACCCTCAATGACTCAAAACTTTGAGAGCGCGATCCGGCGTTTCGATGAGGAAAACGGGCGTGATCCGAACAAGGAAAATGGCCAGCCCAGGGAATTGCTTTACGCGCAACGGTTGACGGACTGGGTGCTGCGGCTTCGTCCGGATGCTTCTGAAACGCTGCGCCTGGCCGCGCGTTGCCAGCATCTGTGCCGATGGGAGATTCCACGCGCGAATTATCCGATGACTCGCCCGGGTTATTTGAAGTGGCGCACCGACCTGAAAAAATTCCATGCCCGGCGCGCCGGCGAAATCCTGCGCGAAATCGGTTACGACGACGAAACCGTCCGCCGTGTCCAGGACTTGAACCTCAAAAAGAATTTCCCCTCAGATCCCGAATGCCGGGTTTTGGAAGACGCGCTGTGCCTGGTCTTTTTGGAATTTCAATTCGCCGACCTTGCCGCGAAGACGGACGATGACAAAATGATAAACGCGGTGAAGAAGTCGTGGGAAAAAATGACGGAGGCGGGCAGGGCGGAGGCGCTCAAGTTAAGCTACGGCACGCGCGAACAGGAATTAATTCAGAAAGCGCTGGCTTAATTGCGGAATGCGGAGTTATCAAGCCCCTCCATGGTGGAGGTTCTGCTAACTCTTTCGCCTTCGTCCCGCAATTCCTTACCATCGGACAATCCTAATCGTTTGCGAGGCAACCATCTGAAGCCCTGAAAGGTGAATGGCCCTTACATAAGTCCCAAAACATTCTTGCCCAATTGTTTGCGACGCGAAGGGTGCGGTAGGGTTTGGAATAGGACCTCGCGGCTGAGCTGTTGCATTTCTTTGAGAATGGCCTGGGCATCCCG
>DATJTK010000153.1:0-27040 GCA_035503455.1 Candidatus Sulfotelmatobacter sp.
TACAGTTCAGCACATTTTCATGCTGCGGAGCAAGGGAAAAGGCACCTTCCTTTTGAAAGTCTGATTTTGAGAAGTCATTTTGACCAGTGAGGAAAGCCCTTTGGTCAACGTCATGTCGTTTTATTTATACGCGGACATGTAACATGTGGGTTAACACCAAACGCGGAAGAATAAGCTTGAATTCATGCCGAGCCATTGGAAAATAAGCCAGGATGGTCCACTACAGGCGCAGGCGCGTGTCAAAATAGGCATTTCAATACGACTGATCGCAGGCGGTGTTTTTCTTTAAGAAGTATGGAAAGCAAAGTCTCTCTCAAAGAGCGCTATTTTGGCCCGGATTTAATCAGGGCTTTAGCCATAGTTTTGGTGCTGTTAAGCCATACAGTGCCTGGAGGCACCGAATTTCCCGCTTTGG
Source organism: Candidatus Sulfotelmatobacter sp. (assembly GCA_035503455.1). Classification (GTDB taxonomy): domain Bacteria; phylum Verrucomicrobiota; class Verrucomicrobiia; order Limisphaerales; family UBA11358; genus UBA11358. The sequence goes on from DATJTK010000153.1 coordinate 416, forward strand.
GTGTGGCACGGTATTATTTAGGTCTATTGGGCGTTGAAATTTTCTTTGTTTTGAGCGGCTTTCTCATCGGGGGAATTCTCATAGACGAACTTTATTCCGACCGTCTGGAGTCGATAAGCGGAACTGTATCGTTCTGGAGACGCAGATGGTTTCGCACTCTGCCGAACTATTATCTTTTTCTCGCAATTATAATTTTGCAGGAGCGCCTCTCGTCTGGAACGTTTCCAGACGCGGGAAAATTTTTCTGATTTGGCCAGGCACTTTTTAGTTCTGACCCTGACTTTTTTTCGTTGTCCTGGAGCCTCGCTATCGAGGAATGGTTTTACCTTCTCTTTCCGCTGGCGCTTTTTGTTTTCGCAAAAGTTCTGAAAAAACGGGCCGCTTTGCTTTCCGTCATTGCGATTTTTATCGTGGCGCCCATCATTCTCAGGTTTTTCCTGCCGGCGACAGTGAATTGGGATTCCGGTGTCAGGCGAGTGACGCTTCCACGGCTGGACGCCATCACCTATGGTGTTATCCTGGCTTTCACTCGAAGTGAATACCCGGGAATGTGGCGGTTTCTGACGAGACTTTGGCCATTGGGACTGATTGCCGTTTTAGGCATATTCGGCCATTTCTGTCACCGAGTTGTTTGTTACGGGTACTTTCCATCGGATTCGGTCTTTTATCGTGTGTTTTATTTTTGTGTATTGTCATTAAGCCTCCTGCTGGCATTTCCCGGAACAGTGGATTTAGCGGAGCCCGCCGGTCGGTAGAAAGTCATTGTGAAGAAATTGAGCCTTTGGTCGTATTCGATCTATTTGTGCCACATCATTGTCATTGGAACAGTAGACGAGACGCTTAAGCATTTAGGTGTGGGTTATTTCCAGGCGCATATTGACAGGTTCATACTCACATGGCTGATTTCCATCCCCCTTTCAGGCTTGATTTACACAGTTTACGAAAAGCCTTTAATGAATCTTCGTGACAAACCTCTTAAATCCATCTTTCCAAAGCCACGGTGGAAGACGGTGGAAGAATAAAACAGTTTTGCCGAGGGGCAGGCGGCCGGTTCGATCACATTCCTTCAGGAGTGTGGTCCGCTGTATTGTGACGTGTTATTATGCCGAGGCCAGGGAGGTTGGTTTTGCTTGGACCAGTGATTTTATTTTGGCCAGGCCTTTGCATAGCTATGACGAGCGAAGCGACAGTGAAAGGACAAATATTTTGCATTTTCGACTTGAGGAGGAATTGAATTATCAAAGTCCGAATACCGCTAATTCCTGAACCTACGGAAGTCCTTGTGTCGTTTGATTCAATAAGCGTATGATTCGGGGCCAAGCCTATGAATAAATCGTATTGTTTTCCGGCGTGTGGATGGATTCTTCTATTGTCGATATTCGCCGCGTTTGGCTTTTCCCAAAATGCGCGAGCGGACATTCGGATGCCCCAGGTATTTGGCAGTCACATGGTGTTGCAACGGGACAAGCCCATCATCATTTGGGGTTGGGCAAACCCGGGCGAGACGGTGACCGTGCGGTTGGCCACGGAGAACGGCCGCGCGCAGGCCAACGACCGTGGTGAATGGAAAGTGACCCTTCCGGCCATGTCGGCCGGTGGTCCTTTCACGCTCACGGTGAGCGGGTCCAGCACGGTAACGTACGATGACGTGATGGTGGGCGAGGTCTGGCTGTGTTCTGGTCAATCGAATATGGAATTCGGCATGGGCATGGTTAACAATTCAGCGGAGGAAATCACCAACGCAGATCATCCAGGCATTCGGTTGCTGCTGGTGAAGCGTGATTGGGAGGGCCAGCCCACGAACGACATAAGTGCCACGTGGAAACTTTGCACGCCGGAATCTGTCAAAGAGGGCGGCTGGAACGGTTTTTCCGCCGTGGCGTATTTTTTTGGGCGTGAATTGAACCAAAAATTGGGTGTGCCGGTCGGCCTGATTGAATCGTCCTGGGGCGGTACGCGCATTGAATCCTGGACACCGCCGGTGGGGTTCGCGAGGGTTCCGGCGTTGAAGGATGAATACAAACGGGTTGAAGCCGGAGAGCCGCAAAGCCTCGTGCATCAACAGCTCTTGGGGCTGACGCTCAACCAGTACGACCAATGGCTTAAAGCCGCGCGGGAGGCGATGGCCGCGGACACAGCCGTGCCGCCGTTGCCGAAATATCCGGACGAACTCCAGGGACCGCAGGACTTGCAACAGGCGACTGCGCTTTACAATGGCATGATTCATCCTCTGGTCCCGTTCGCGATACGCGGGGCCATTTGGTATCAGGGCGAGGCAAATGAGTCTGAGGGGATGAAATATTATGAGCGCATGAAGGCATTGATTGCGGGCTGGCGCGCGGTTTGGGGCGAGGGCGATTTTCCATTTTATTTTGTGCAAATCGCGCCGTGGAATTATCACGACAATCCTCAAAACCTGGCCAGACTTTGGGAAGCCCAAACTCTCGCGGCCAATACCATTCCCAACTCCGGCATGGCAGTCGTCAATGACATTGGCAACCTGGAGAATATTCATCCCAAGGACAAGCAGGACGTGGGACATCGCCTGGCACTGTTGGCGCTGGCAAAGACATATGGCCAACCACACCTGGTGTGCTCGGGGCCGACGTTCAAATCCATGAAGATTCAGGACAATACAATCCGGGTTAAATTCGACAACACAGGAAGCGGACTGGCCAGCCGCGATGGCGGGCCGTTGTGCGATTTCGAAATCATCGACGCGGACAGCGGGGGCTTTGTGAAAGCAGACGCACGGATTGACGGCGACAGCGTTGTGCTGTCGGCGCCCGGAGTGGAGCATCCCGTGGCGATGCGTTTTGCCTGGAGCGGGCTGGACGAGCCGAATTTGATAAACCGTGAAGGATTGCCGGCGGGCGCTTTTCGAGCGGGGACGATGCCAAAACGGAATTGGCTGGCAATGAACGTGCCGGAGATAAAAGATTATCACGTGGTCTATAGCCTCAATTTGGCGAAGATGAGCCGGACGATTTCATACGACGTGGATAATCGCAGCAGGATTCACCGGCCGTTCGATCGGCTGGCCTATTTCGTGGAATTGCTGGACCAGGACGGGAACAATCAGGACATTTTCGTATCGATGGATGCGTTTACCGCCGACGTTGCCAAAATTGGCGTTCCGTACTTTGGCTCGGGCGAATTTTTTCAACAGAACGTGACAAACATGGATGTCTTTTCCAACGTGGGAAGCATTGTCACGGGAACGCAGTTATCCGGCGGCAACATCGAATTTTGGCCGAATAATTACGCGCCGGCCAACAGCGCCCACGTGCCCAACGCATCGGATACGGTATTTGATTTTGGCGACCAGCCGACGGACCCGGCGGATGGTTACGGCTCGATGCAGGTGCATAACCATGACGCGCGCCAGACATTGTTTGCGATCAATCACTGGAGCGAAGGCCTGCGCGCGGACGTGGGAATCGGCAACCAGGGGCAGGGGAACCCCGACTGGACGTTCGCCGGCAACGCAGGAAATTACACGGCCATGCGGTTGGTTGTGTATGTGCGATACAAGAACTAGGAACGATTTACGATTTCCCCAACCATAACAAGCTGTCAATGACCAGCTTGTCCTGGATTTGGTCGGCGAACGTAAACGACAAGGTCCGGTTTGTTTTGTCGAAGACGTATTCCCCGGAGCCAAGAAAGACGTTGTGGTACCAGTCCCAATTTTGCGGATAGGCGGAAGGCGTCAATGCAAATGCGGAAAAATGAAATCCCATCCACGCGCCGCCGCCTTTCATATATTGCTCGAAGGCCGCGCGCTGAGCCGGCGCTTCCGGCCGCGTATCCAAAAAGATGACGACCTGGTAATGGGAAAGGAAGTGTGTATTTAAATCAGTCCAATTCGTTGTCGAATCAAAGGCAAAATGATATTTCAAAGCCATTTTGGGGAACCATTGATTGGCTTCATGCACAAAGCTGATGTGGGCCAAATCATTCTTACCGGTGTAAAATGCAATGACATTAAAGCGGGAAGCACCGTGCGTCGTAAAACAGAACAATAGAACACAAAGCACGAAAAAATTGGTTGTTCGGCGCATGATAAATGGGGTGGCCAGGTTTCATGCTAAATCTATAGAAATTACGGACGGCTAAGCACCCCTCTTTCGAGGGGTGCGATTGTCTTCTATTGCTTCGCCCGGTGAGTTTTGAATTGAACTATGAGAATCGGGAGTCCAGATTGCAATTTGCATACTGATGGAGCATCCCGTGCAGAGTATATCGTGGAAATTGTTCAGAGAATGGGAAAGGATGGAGGAAATGCCTCAATGATTGAACTCAATCGCATGAGCCGCCGCAATGCCGTCAAAACCATGGGCGGAATGGCCATGGGCGCGATGCTGCCGGATTTTGTTTCGGCAGATACGGACTTCAAAACGCGCAATCCGAACATCATTTTCATTCAGTGCGATCAATTTCGCGCGGATGTGTGCCGGCGCGAAGGATTTCCGCTGGATACGACGCCGTTTTTGGATTGGCTGGCGCGCTCGGGCACGTGGTTCGACAAGGCTTACGCCGCCTCGCCGTCGTGCGTTCCCAGCAGGAATTCCTTGTGGACAGGCCACTGGCCGACGGCCACCGGCATCAAATCAAACGCGAATATAAAAGCTTTTCCGAATTTCAAAACGGGAATGGATGACGTGATCAAATCACAGGGATACAAAATGGCCGCCATCGGAAAAATGTTTCATTCCTATTTGCGCCTGCGCGCGGACCGATTCGATTATTTCAAAACTTATGAACATCTCGGCGAGCCGGAAGCCGGAGATATCAAGGCACAGAAGTTTAACGCATTTCTTGAGGGCACAGAGTTTTACGCCGACCTCGAACCAGCGCCGTTTCCAGCGGAGATGCAGCAGCCTTATCGCATGGTCACTGACGCGCAACAGTGGATCGAATCCCTGGATGGACAGCAGCCGTTCTTCATTTATCTCTCCATCAATGAGCCGCACAATCCGTATCAGGTTTCCGAGCCGTATTACTCGATGTTTCCGCCGGACAAATTGCCGTCGCTGCAAGCCGGGCCGGAAACCATCAGGTTAAAAGGCGAAAAATACATTCAATTGAAGGAATTGATGCTCAAAGCGTATCCCAATTTGGAAAAGGACATACCGCGCCTGCGCAGCATTTACTTTGGAATGTTGCGGCTCATCGACGATCAAATCAAACGGCTTGCGGAATATCTCCAGGAGAAAGGCATTTTCGAAAATACGGTGATTATTTTCGCCGCCGACCACGGCGATTACGTGGGCGAGTATGGCCTGATGAAAAAAGGCGCCGGCGTTCCCGAATGCCTGACGCGCATCCCGATGATTTGGCACGGGCCCGGGATCGTTCACCAGGCCTCGCCGCATCCGGCTCACGTTTCCAACACCGATATTTTTCCGACGATTTGTGAAATGCTCGGCGTGCCATTGCCTGAAGGTATGCAGGGGAGAAGTCTTTGGCCCCTGTTGAGCGGCCAATCGTATCCATCCGGGGAATTCGCCAGCGTGATCGCGATGCAGGGCATGGGCGGTTTGGATTACGAGAGTATCGCGGAATTGGATCCTTATAAAGAAGGCGCGCTCGCGGCCAATCATCCGCGTTATTTCGATGAATTGAACAGTTGGACCCAAAGCGGGGTTTTGCGCGCGCTGCGCAAGGGTGATTGGAAATTGGTTTTCAACGCGCGGGGCGTGGGGGAATTGTATCATCTGGCCAGCGACCCGGCTGAATTGAGAAATTTGTTCGGCCTGCCCGAATACGCGCGCCAGCAAATGGAGTTGCTTCAAGACATGCTCACGTGGGAATTGCGCACGCAAGATCCTTTGCCGCTGCCCGACAGTCCGCCGCACAAATACATCTTCAAACGCGATCCGCGAAATTATTGGGTGGAATAACTTTCGAATTCATTTCGGAACTTGACTTCCGGTTGGCGTCAGTCAGTTTTGGATTCGTCAGGTTCCATCACCGCACCATTTATTTATGACCCTTACAGAACATGAGCAGCAGTTGATTCGCCCGGATTACGAGATGAAGATTATGCGGTGCCGCTTTGACGATGACACGCACAGCTTTTTATTGCGCCCAAATAGTTGGTGGTCAGAGTTCGCCGAAGCGTACCCGGCCAAAATGGGGGAGTTGTTTGTTGATATAGACGAAACCACGGATTTTCACTGACTGAGCCCGTTATGCCAGACTCGGACGACATCGAGATGAACGAGAAATTCGCCGACCTTGTTTTCCTCGCGCTTGACCACGGCGTTGAATCCGTGCGTGAGAGCGGCGGACCGCTCGTACCGTTCGTTATGTTTGTGCATAATGACGAACTAATGCTTCAAAGATTTGCGACGGAGCTTATCGCCAAAGCGGACAGGTCGCCTGACCCTGACACCGCAGCAGGATCGAACGCACCTTCCGGCTTCACTTCGCCTGGACGCGACAAGTGAGTTTCTACGCCTTGAGATTCTTGTTTTTCGCCCGCGATTCCTCGGCGAGTTTGACCTTAAACTGGTCCAGGGCGGTTTGAAGTTTTGGGTCGGCGGCGGCGAGGATTTGCACGGCGAGAAGGCCCGCATTCCTGGCGGCGCTGATGCCGACGGTGGCCACGGGCACGCCCGGCGGCATTTGGACAATGGAAAGCAAAGAGTCCAGGCCTTTCAACGATTTGCTTTCAATGGGCACGCCAATGACCGGGAGGGTGGTAAAAGCCGCGGTGACACCAGGCAAATGGGCCGCGCCGCCTGCGCCGGCGATGATGACTTTCAAGCCGTGTTTGACGGCGTTGACGGCGTATTCTTCCAGCCCGCGCGGATCGCGATGGGCGGAAATAACTTTGGCTTCGCTGGTCACGCCGAATTCGGCGAGGGCGTCGGCGGCCAGTTTCATCGTGGGCCAATCCGAATCGCTGCCCATTAAAATTCCAACCAATGGTGTCGTAGAATTGCTCATGCGGGGGCAGATTGAGCGATGAAATGAGGCGTTTGGCAAGTCTGTAATTGAAGATGAGGTTCGGTCAGGTACTTTCGCAGTGAAAATTAGGGATTTGATTGTTTGACCTTTACCGTCCCACTGGATAAGCTTTGCGTCTTTGCATGAAAATCGTTGTCTGTGATCCAATCTCGCCAAAAGGAATTGCGCTGCTGCAGCAGCGTCCTGAATTTCAAGTCATGGTCCTGCCCAAGCGGCTCGCCGAAGCGGAATTGTTGCCGGTCGTATCCGACGCCGTGGCCTTGGTTGTCCGGTCCGAAACCAAGGTGACGCGGAAAGTGATTGAGTCGGCGCCGAAACTGCGGGTCGTCGGGCGCGCAGGGGTGGGGGTGGACAACGTGGACATCGAAGCGGCAACGCAACACGGCACCGTGGTCATGAACACGCCAGGCGGCAACACGGTGACGACGGCGGAGCTGAGCTTTGCGATGCTGCTCTCGCTGGCGCGGAAGGTGCCCCAGGCCCATGCCACGATGGCGGCGGGGAAGTGGGACCGCAAATTGTTTCAGGGCGTGGAGCTGGCCGGCAAGACGCTCGGCATTTTGGGCATGGGACGAATTGGAACGGAAGTGGCCAAACGCGCGATTGCCTTTGGAATGCGCGTGATTGCGTATGACCCGTATTTGACTGAGGAACGGGCGCGGGCGATTGGCGCGGGATTTGCCGACAACGTGGATCAGGTCTATGTTTTGGCTGATTTCATCACCGTTCACATGCCTGTAACACCGGAAACGAAGAATATGCTGAACGCCGCGGCATTTACCAAAATGAAGCCCGGGGTAAAGATTGTAAATTGCGCGCGGGGCGAAATTATCGCGGAGAATGACCTGGTGGCGGCGCTGGATTCGGGCAAGGTTGCGGGCGCGGCCCTGGATGTATTTTCGGTTGAGCCGTTGCCGGCGGAACATCCGTTCCGCAAACACCCGAATTTAATATTGACGCCGCACCTGGGCGCGAGTACGGAAGAGGCGCAGGAGAAATGCGGTATCGAAGTGGCGGAGGTCATTGCGGGTTACCTGCTCACAGGCGAAGTACGCAATGCCGTGAATTTGCCGTATCTGGACGCCAAAACCTATGAGCAGGTCAAGCCCTATTTGCCGCTGGGCGAAGCGTTGGGCAAGCTCCTGGCGCAGCTTTCGCCGCCGGGCGCTGACAGGATTTACATCACCTACGGCGGCCATGCGCGGCAACTGCCCAATACCGATCCCGTGACGCGCGCGGCCTTGCTGGGATTTTTGAATGGCAGATTAAAAGACGTGAACAATGTGAACGTTCGTTCAGCCGCCGCGAGCGTCGGGCTGACGGTCGAGGAAAAGAAATCGGACGAACCAGTCACATTCAATGAATGGGTTCACGTTCAACTATTCAATGGCGGCACGAAATTGATTTCGGCGGGCGGCACGTTCTTTGGGTCGCCGAACAATCCGCGGATTGTCCGTCTGTTCAGCACGCCGGTGGAGATACCGATTTCGGGAACGCTGCTGATGTTGAACAACAAGGATCGTCCCGGCATCGTGGGCCACCTGGGAACGGTGCTGGCAAAATACAATGTCAACATTGCCAATATGAGCCTGTCGCGTGATACTGCGGGCGGGTTGGCGTTGACGGTGTTGAACCTGGACAGCGCGCCGCAGCAGGAAGTTGTCGCCGAGTTGGCGAAGGACCCGGACATCAGCAACGTCAAAGTCATCAAATTATAAAGGAAGTATTGAACTTAACCGAAGGGAAACGCTCTAAACAAAACATCAAATGAAAGCAAAACGCATCTTTATTGCCGCGATTGCGGCGTCGGCGGCGATTGGAGCCGCTATATTGGGAATTTCAACACGTGCCGCCGCCCCGGACGCGACAATGGGCAGCGCGACCAATTCGCCGGCCCCGCTGTTTGATGATCCGGTGATCGCCAGCGGCACTGGCGTGACGATCAAGCGAAGCGAGTTGGACGACGTGGTGACCAGCCTGAAGTCGGCCGCAGCCGCCCAGGGCGAGACGATTCCTCCGGAACGGCTTCTCCTGCTCGAGGCGCAGGCCCTGGAGCAGCTCATCGACGTGCAATTGCTGGACAAGAGCGCAAACGATGCGGACAAGGCGGTTGGTGAAAAGAAAGCCGACACGGCGATGGCAACGCTGCTCAAGCGGGCGGGATCAGAGGACATGCTGAACAATCAATTACTGGCGGCCGGAACCACGGCGGCTCAATTGCGCAAGAAAGTGGCGGATGAAGCCACGGCGCTGGCCGCGCTCCAGCGGGAATTGGGTGTAACCGTGAGCGACCAGGAAGTGCAAAAATTTTATGACGATCATCCGCAGGAATTTGAAGAGCCGGAAATGGTCCACGTGCGGCACATCCTGTTTATGACGATTGATCCAACCACGCATGAGCCGTTGTCGGACGACGCGGTGTCGCAGAAATTGAAAGAGGCGAATGAAGTGCTGGCGAAGGCGCGCGCGGGCGCGGACTTCGCGCAACTCGCAGAGCAATACTCCGACGACACGACGACGAAGGATAATGGCGGCGAACTGCCCCCGTTTGCGCGCGCAAGCGCGGACCCGAGGCACGCGATGGCGACGGAATTCGAGGCGGCGGCGTTTTCACTGACGAACAATCAGATCAGTGACCTGGTTAAAACGGTTTACGGGTATCACATCATCCAATTGATCAACAAGATTCCCGCCAAAAAACTGACGCTCGAGGACAAAATTCCATCGACGGACACGACCGTAGCCGATGGAGTGAAGGACGGGTTGAAGCAGGAAAAGACGCAAAAGCTTGCGCAGCCATATTTGGCGCAGATGAAGAAAACCGCGAACGTTAGAATTCTTGATCCGGATTTGAGTTCAGCGGTGGAATCGTTGTCCAACACCAACACGCCCGCCCAATAAGGGAAGAGAAAAGGAACACTTGCCAAAAGAAGCAAGTGGCGCGATTCTGATTCGCTATGAAGACACTCGTGACCGTCATACTGATTCTGGTCTGCGTCGGGCTGATCGTTGCCCTGGTTGTCACTCAAAAGAATATTGACGAGCAAAAGAAGCAAAATGAGATGGCGATACAGGATTATTCGAATCAGGTTGTCCAGGCGAACGATGAATTGAACGATTTGCGGCAGGTCAACCTGCAGTTGACGAACGACCTGAGCGCCAGCCGGGAACAGCTTGTGGCCCTGAGTAATCAGGTCCTGACGATTTCGGATAATCTGTCGAATAGCGATGCACAGGTGAAGGCGGAGGAAGACCAGATTACGGCGTTGGAAGCGCAGAACGAGGCGCTTGACCAGCAGGCTGCTGCGTTGACTAACACCATTGACCGCTTAAGCGCGAGGATTGTGGACGCGAAGGCCGAGCTTGCGGCGTCTGAAAAGAACACCGAATTCTTCAAGAACGAAGCGACAAACGAGCAGGCGAACTACCTTTTGCTTCAGGCCAAATTCCAGGATTTGAAGACCGTGCGCGACCAGGCGAAAAAGCTCCATAATGAACTGGTTGTGGAGCGGCGGCTGCAATGGATTCGTGAAGGCAGGCAGCCGGGAAACAATATCAAGGGCGCGGAACTGCTCATGGCCCGTTCGTGGCCGACCAATACGCTTAAACCGGCGTCTCATTATAATTTATCCGTGGAAGTGGACTCCAGCGGCGCTGTGCACTTCGTGAACGATTCAAACGCCCCGGCTCAATAACGGCAGTCTGAAGGCAACCGTGGTGATTTATGCCTACCTACGAATATCATTGCGAGAAGTGCGGACATGAATTCGAAGCATTCCAGTCGATCTCGGCCGAACCGCTGAAGAACTGTCCAAAAGAGCTTTGCGGCCGCAAAAAATGGGGCCGCGGGCGTGTAACGAAAAAAATCAGCGGCGGCTCGGGCCTGTTGTTCAAAGGCAGCGGCTTTTATATTACGGACTACCGCAGCCAAAAGTACAAGGACGCAGCAAAGAAAGAATCCGCGCCCGCCTCTGACGCAAAGCCCGCCAAGACTGAGAGCAAATCCACTCCAACTTCTTCTGCGACGAAATAACGGAAGAGCGCTGCCGTAGCGCAGGTTTCCAAACCCGCTGATCGTGCGAGGTTGCGCGCCGCTCTGATTCGGACATCTTGTCGAAAAGTCTTCAATCCTTCCGGCAGGCGACATTCCACCGCCAGCCGATTTTGAAATCGGCGATACGGCAGGTTTGGAAACCTGCGCTACCGTTAACGGCCGCGGAGCGGGCCTATTATTCGGACGTTGTGAGCAAGCTCATCGTTTCAATAACCGCGCGAACGCGCGGCACTTCGTGAGTACGGAATAGGTCTGTTTTTCCCAGAGCGGCAAGGACTGCAAAGAACGGCTCGGCGCAACGGACTTCTTCCCGGAAGAATTCAAACGCGTGGGGCAGGGCATGACAGACAGGGAACCCAAGAACGCGCAGTCGGAAGGTATTTAAGAAGACGGTCATTTGGTGGCGGACACGGAGCCTGCCGTCCTGCAGGTTGCGGTAATAAAAGCCCAGGCCAGGGTCCAGAATGAGCTTTTCGAGGCCGCTTCCAGTTGCAATCTCTATTTGCCGTTGAAAATAGTCGCGCATGAGCTCAACGGGATCGGTGGAAAGATCGAAATTGCGGACTTCACGGACATTCTTTCCCTGGACATAACAGATGATGACAGCGGCGTTATGGGCGGCGGCCATTTTAAAGATTTCCTTTGAACGGGCGTTCCCAGTGAGGTTCAGGATGTTTGCGCCGGCTTCGAGGGCGGCGCGCGCGACAGCCGGGGAATAGGTTTCGACAGAAACCAGAATTTTTCCGGCGCGCAACGCCTTGATGACCGGAATTAATTTGGATTTCTGCAAATGGCCGCCAACGCGCGCGGCGTTTGCCAGGGTGGACTCGGCCCCGATGTCCACTATGTCCGCCCCCTGGGCGCGCAGGACCCGGGCGCGTTCGATTGCGGCTTCGGCTGAGAGGCAGACGCTTTCACGATACCACGAATCCGCGGACAGATTGACGACGCCCATGATGGCCGGTTGGGAATTGAATTTGAATTGGGTTTTGCCGATGGAAAATTCCTTCACGCGGGCGGAGGCGGCGGGGCTGTTTTTTTCGAACAGGCCGGAGAGTTGGGCGAGCGATAACATTGAGAAATTAAAGAGGAAAAAGGAAAAAGGAAAAAGTGAAAAAGCCGTGCTGAGATGTAATGCGATTAGTTCGAGCAGTGGAAAACGCCTTCTTCGCCCGATTTGGTTATCCACTGGTTTCGGATTCGCAGCTTGTAACTCGAAAGAAGAGACCGAACCCGGTCAGGGGTGTAGCGAAAGGAGAAGAAGAGGCGAATGGTTTCGCCGCGACTGAAGGTGAACAAGTTGTCTTCGATTTGAATCTTTCGGGTGCGTTTGAAGCGGAAATAGACGGCGAAGCGCTTGAGGTCGTTTGGGGCGTCTTCGATTTCGACGCGAAGGGTTCCGTGGGTCTTTGATACCCCGAGATCCGCCAAAAATGTCAGCAGCCAGTCGCGAGTCGGGGCGTTGTCGTATTGGGGCAGGATGAATTTCATTCCATCGGGGTAATTGTTTCCGGGGGCGAGATTGGCGCTGAAGAGCAGGATATCTTTCGGACGGATCAGCGAGGCGAGTTTCGGCAAAATTTCATGCGGCTCAAAATTCGGGATCATTCCAAAGAAGGTGATGACGCGCTGCGCGCGGCGCGTGGCGGGCGAATTCAACGTGTCCGATAAGTTGGCCGCGGTTTGAAGGTCACAGACGAATGGGAATATTCGGTCTTCGCCCAGGACAGAAAGCGCGGTCTGCCGGGCTGTGAGGACCATGGCGGAAGCCACGTCGGACGGCGTATAGACGATTTCATTTGTGCGCCGTTTTAGCGCCTGTATCAGGCGCGTGTCCTTTTGGCCGCCGCCGCAGCCCAGGCCGATGACATGCAGCTTGCCGGGCTTAATATTTTGGGTAGCAGCGGCGAAACTTTGTTCATAAATGGCGCGGCAGTTTTCGTCCGTGCGCGACGGGGAAAATTGCTGGTGAAGGGCGAGCCACTTTTGGGTTTGTTTGACGCTGTCGTAATGGAATTTGTGGGCGATTTTGCGGGAACGGAGAGATTCGAGCAAATCGCGGCGGATTTGTTCAGGGAACTGGCTTGAATGAATCGTTACATTCGCGGTGGCGCTCATGCGGGATCATTTTTGCGGAAAAATTTGATAGAGCAAAAGATAAACGATTACGCCCGTCACGGAGACGTACATCCAAAGGGGCCAGGTCCAGCGCGCGACTTTTTTATGTTTGTCAAACCGCTCACGCAGGGCGCGGCTGAGCGTGATTAAAATCATCGGCACGATGACTATGGCCAGAACCGTATGCGTGAGGAGGATGGTCAGGTAAATCGGGCGAAACCATAACGGGTTTTCAAAGCGGGTCGGGCCGCGATGCAGCACGACGGCCAGGTACGTGTGGTATGTGATGTAGCAAATCAAAAAAATTACGGACACGCAAAAGGCCGAGATCATGCAGTTGCGATGCGGGATGATTTTCTTTTGGCGGATGAAAATGAATCCGGCGGTCAGGAGCGCGGCACTGAGGCCGTTGAGCGAGGCATTGACGGCGGGAAGGTCATAAATGCTCACGATTCACGCTCCAGTCTGTGGATGTCGGCAAGTAGAGCGGGCTGGATTTTGTCTGTCCAGTCCACGTCGTCGCCGCCGGTTTCGTAAATCCCCCTGAGTCGGGCATGCTTGTCCACAAGAACGAAGATGGTTGTATGAATGAAGAGGTCGACGGCACTCTTTTGGTCCGCTGGGGCGATGGGCGTGGTGCCCAATTTTAGACTGTCGGCGGCGAGCCCGGCGATCTCGGCTTTTGTGCCGGTCAAAAATAGCCAGCGGTTGAAGTCAGCGCCGAAACGTTCGCCATAGCGTTTCAATATTTTTGGCGAATCATAATCCGGGTCTGTTGTCAGGGTGACGAGGCGGGCCGAGTCATCTGATGCCAAATGGTCCTGGACAGATTTCATTTGGGCGGTCATGCGGGGGCACGGGCCGGCGCAGCGGGTGAATATAATATCAGCAACCCAGACGTGATTGGTGAGACTGGCGAGAGTGGTTAGAGTGCCGTCCTCATTGGTGAGGGTGAAATCAGCGATATGCCCATAGACGGGCAGGGGAGGCGGCTGGTCCGCCAGTTTCGCAACGGAAAACAAACAGACGACACAGAGCGTTCCGATCAGAAGGATGATTCCGATCCATAACGAGCGCGGCAATGCCTGGGAAGTTTCGGCCATAATTTTTATCCAAAGGCCATCGGCCGCCCGGTCACGCGCGCCACTAAATCACGCGGTTTTGTCCGAGGCCAGACGATGGACTTATTGAAAACTTGACGGAGTGGTTTTGACCTGGGACTGAAGCCACTTGTCGTAGTCTTGCTGGCTAAGAACTATGAGGTAGCCGCCGGTCATGGACGAATGCCCGGGCCCGCAAAGCTGGGCGCAATTGATTTGGTAACGCCCGATTTGTGTCGGCGTGAACCAAAGGGGGATGCGCAACCCGGGAATGGCGTCCTGGCACACGCGCATGGAAATGATTTTAAGCGAATGAATCACGTCCTTGGAACTGACATACAAAACGACCGGCTTGTTTACAGGAACGCGGAGGAGATTGACCGTTTGAATGTCGTCAAGTCCATGTGTATCAGAGGGGTCAACCCCGAATACGTTGGTATCACTGACAAACCGCATGTCCTGGTGGCCGAAGATGCCGTCCGGGCCGGGATAGCGGAAATTCCATGCGTATTGCTGGGCGACGACCTGGACGACCGTGGACTCGCTCGGCGGCGGGAATTTGTCCACGGCCTTGGCCCAGAGCGGTATAGCTACGACACATAGCAGGAGGCCTTCGACAAGGACCACAAACCCTTCGATATAGTTGGAATTGTGGTTGCGGACGCCGTGATAATCAGCCTTCGGATTGCGTTTGTGATGAAATCGCCAGACGGTATAGAAGAAATAGATGATCCAACCCACGAAGAGCAAGGCCATGAGCCAATGGACGTAGATAATGAGATCGTCCACGTCCTGGCCGTTACTCGAGGCCAGAGGCGGCATCCCCAGCAATTTTGACCACCAATCTATAAATGCCTTCATATTTGTGCCCCTGACAGATTCTCTTCAGCGGCTTTTTTTTCCTGGGCGGCTGTTGCTTCGCGGCGGATCAGGAAAAAGAAAAAGGTGGCGATAGACGAGAGCATGAGAAAAACAATGCCCAGGAGTGTGAAGATGCCCCAATTCATGCCGTACGCCAGGGGCGCGCTGGATTTGCCGTAGCAGGCGGCGCAGGCAAAGAGCGGGGTCGGCGCCGACCCGGCCAATACCGCGGCCAAAACAGTTTTTCTAAACAGTTTCATAGATAGCTTATTCTCTTCAATTTTTTCAAAAAATAGACGCCATAAATGACGACCAGCACGGCCACGACGATGCCGAGCAGTCCAATTAAAATCCGGCCGGCGCAGAAAGCCCATGTGGCGAAGCCCAGCGACAGCATCGTGAGCGACGTCACAAAGATAAGATGGAAGGCTTTCAGCGACATGATCAATGGATAACGGTGTTTCTCGGAAAATCATTCATGGCATAGATCGTCAGGGCGAATAGCCCGATGACGAACGAGACGGTAAACCCGAGAATGGTATAAACCATTTTCCTTTCCGAAAGGAGGTGCATGAGATATCCCGCCACGATAAATGCGTTGCAACTCGCGATGACCAGGATGATCGCGACTTTTTTGGCCCAGCTAAAAGGATCCTCCGGGAGATACGATGTCCAAATCATCAATGCAACCGCTATTAATACGCAGCCGAAGATGATCGCGCAACGACGCATATAACTGTTGAAATCGACCGGATGGTCGTGAGTTTCGGGCGCGCCTGCGGCGGCGGCGGTTGTGGGGTGCGATTCGCTCATAAAGTTCTAGGTCAAATATAGGACGGGGAACAGGAATATCCAAACCAGGTCAACGAAGTGCCAAAACAGGCCGGAGACTTCGACCCGATTGGTGAACCGTTCCGGGTCTTTCTTCCACAATTTGCGCCCCGGGCCCCAAAGATAGCCAATCACAATGCTGCCTCCGCAGATGTGCAAAGCGTGAAGACCGGTCAACGTAAAATACAGGGCGAGATAAGTGTTATGCCACGGACCATAGTTGTCCATCTGGGCAATTTGCGAGCGTTGAATCGTGATTTCCGACTCAGGAATGTCCTTTTGCGCGCGCAGGTCGTAAAGTTTGTTTTCGTCTTTGGCTTCAAGGACCCGGCCCTTGATCACGACGTGGTCCTGCGCCGGATCGTTGGAAACCATGTCGCCGTCAGCGATCCGCCCGTCCGTCAGTATGATTTCGTAATGATTCAGGTGTTCGCTATATTCAACAGCTTTGATGCAAAGAAACGTCAGCGCCAAAAGGAGGGTGCAGGCGTGGAAAAATTTAAATTTTCCGAATTCGCGAACTTTGCAGGCGACCCATGCCATGAGCGTTGTGATGGCCGAAAGCGCGAGCACAACGGTGTTGACAGTGCCCAGGACGATGTTTTGCCAGCCGTGCGGCCACGTGCCCGGTTCGGCGCCCACGCGGAGCAGGATGTAGGCGGAGAACAGGCCGCCGAACAACATCACTTCAGAGGCCAAAAATAGCCAGATGCCGACTTTGGCGTTGTAAAGGCCGGTATCGGGCCTTGCTTCGACTGTGTAGGGTATATCCATGAAAAGACTTAGTGCGCGGTGGTTGGGATTTTTGGCGATGCGGGCGTTGATACTTCCGGCTCGTTTTGCGGCGTGAAATCACTGGCATGGCCGGGGACGCTGTATTCGTACGGAGCGCGGTAAACGTGCGGGACGTGTTCAAAATTCCCGTGTGGCGGCGGGGTGGGCGTCTGCCATTCCAGGGTCGTGGATTGCCAGGGATTGTCGCCGACTTTTTCGCCGTGGCTGATGCTCCAGAAGAAATTGATAATGAACGGAATTTGGGCGATGCCCAGGCAAATAGCCGCCCACAGAATGGGCGTATGAAGCGACATAATAAACGGGCTTAGACCGCCGATGACTTCGCCTCCCGCGTGGCTGTTGACGGCAGCCGAATAATTTGCCCCGCCGTCCGCCATGCGGCGCAACATGCCGGCCATGCCCTGGGAAAACATTGGCATGAACGTCAGGTTCATGAAAATCAGCGAACACCAGAAGTGAATGCTGCCCCAGAATTCATTCATCTTGCGCCCGGTAATTTTGGGGAACCAATAATAGACTCCGGCGAACAATCCAAATATGGTTCCTGGCGCGACGACGTAGTGGAAGTGGGCGATGACATAGTACGTATCGTGGAGATGGATGTCGCTAATGTTGAAACCCAGCGGCAGACCGGTCAAGCCGCCGATGCCGAACATGGGCAGGAACGCGAGCGCGAAGAGCATGGGCGTATTGATGCGGATCGAGCCGCCCCAAAGAGACATAAACAGGCACGTCAAAATAATTACGGACGGGATCGAGATGATCATCGTCGTCGCCTGGAAGAATGCGGAAATGACAGTTCCCATGCCGGTCATATACATGTGGTGCGCCCAGACGATCATTGAGAGGAAGCCGATGGCCAGCACCGAATAGACGAGGGATTTATAGCCCCAGATGGGCTTGCGCGTGTTGTTGGCGATGATTTCGCAGACGATGCCCATCGCCGGCAGAATCAGGACGTACACTTCCGGATGGCCGAGGAACCAAAACAAGTGCTGCCACAACAAAGGACTTCCGCCGCCGCTGATATGCGCCAGGTGTCCGCCGACGGCCAGGCCAGTTGGGAGAAAGAAACTGGTGTGCGCGACGTTGTCCATCAATTGCATGATGGCGGCGGCTTCGAGTGGCGGAAACGCGAGCAATAGGAGGAATGCCGTGATGAATTGCGTCCAGACAAACCAGGGCAACCGCATCCAGGTCATGCCGGGCGCGCGAAGTTGAATGATCGTGCCGATGAAATTGACCGCGCCCAGGAGCGACGACGAAATGAGCAGTATCATGCCGATAATCCAGAACAATTGTCCGTGCGTGGGAATGCTGGTGGCCAGCGGCGAATAGGAAGTCCAGCCGGCCTGGGCAGCGCCTCCGGGGATAAAGAAGCTGATGAACATGACAAGCCCCCCCAGGAAATACGCCTGGTAACTGGCCATGTTGACGCGCGGAAAAACCATGTCCGGCGCCCCAATCATCAAGGGAACGACGTAATTACCAAATGCGGCAAACGCAAGCGGCACTATGCCAAGGAACACCATGATTGTCCCGTGCATCGCGCCGAAAGAATTATAGAGGTCAGGCGAGATGACGCCGCCCGCGGCGGGATTGGGCAACCCCGGGTGCGCAAAAATCCATTCCAGGAAGGGGCCAAAGAAGGGGACCGGTTTGCCCGGATGCGCGATTTGCCAGCGCATCAGAAGCATCAGCATCAGGCCAAAATACAGAAAGCACAGGGCGGTCATGCCATATTGGATGCCAATGACCTTATGGTCGGTGGAAAAAATGTATTTGCCCCAGAACCCCGGCTCGTGGTGCTCATGGCCGTGGTCATCGTGACCATGACCGTGGTCGTCAGCCTTTCGATACGGCGGAAATTGTTCAACGTGCGCGTCCATAATTATTTCACTTTGTCAAAAACCATGAGAGTGAGCAACAACGGCAAATAAAGAATTGATGCTAAAAACAATTGTCGCGCGCGAGCGACCGTTAGTTGGCGAGAAAATTTGACGGCATAGAATAAGAACACCGCGCCCAAAACGATCGCGCCCGCGAGGTAAACGGCCCCCGTCATTTTGAAGAGGAAGGGACAAAGGCTGACGATCAGCAGGCCGAGGGTGTTGCTGACAGTTTGCTGGCCGGTGTATTTCCCATCCGAATCCACGTTCGGCAGCATGACAAAGCCGGCTTTGGCGTATTCATCGCGGTAAATCCACGCAATGGCGAAGAAATGGGGAAGCTGCCAAAACGCCAGAATAGCGAACAAGGCCCAGCCTTCGCCGCTCAATTCATTTCGGGCCGCCGTCCAGCCCATGAGCGGAGGGAGCGCGCCGGGAATGGCGCCGATCGCGGTATTGAGCCATGTGACGCGTTTGAGCGGAGTGTAAATGAATATATAACTGACCAGGGTCACCGCCCCAAGCACACTGGTGAGAAGATTCACCGCCAGCGCAAGGTAGATAAGGCCTGCGACAGAGCTGACGCCGCCAAAAATCGCGACCGTTGCCGGCTGCATTCGTCCCGAAGGAAGCGGACGGTTCTGTGTGCGGAGCATTTTTGCGTCGAAGTCGCGTTCGAGAAATTGGTTCAGGGCCGATGCCCCGGCAGCGACGAGGGCGGTGCCGGCGAGCGTGTTGAGCAATAGCACCCAATTCATGGCGCCACGCCAGCCCAGGTAAAATCCCACGGCGGTGGTCAGGAGGACCAGCGTCGTGAGCCGGGCCTTGACGAGGTCGGAGAAAACGCCCGTCCAGCCCTTTGCGGAGGCATTACGCCCGATTTCAGCGGAGATGTCTTTCATTACTTGTTAGCGGCAAAAGTCCCAAATGCGCCGAACGACTCAGTTTGCGGCGCCGGTCGCACAGATGACCGGGCAAAAGCAATAATGCACCAAAGGGCTCCTGTCACGAGCGAAAGAGCGCCGCAGAGCAAGTGGGCCGTAGCCACGTCCGCGGCCTTGTTGGTCCAAATGGTGGCTGCTCCCAGTCCAATTTGGACTAAAATGAGCCCAAGCCACACGAAGGCGAACTTTGTGAGCGCGTCGTTTTTGCCGAGTTTTCGCCACGCTTGCGCGGCGCACAGGGCGACACTAATGAAAATCGCCAGGGCAACCATCCGATGGACCATTTGCAGGATGACCTGGAAAGCGGTGATTGGACTGTAATTCATGATGTCGATGCGCCGGGCATTATACTGTTGGATGGCGTCGGGACTGGTGTCCGGCCAGAATTTTCCGTATGCGGAAGGGAATGTGTTAATGGACAGCCCGGCGTGCTGGGCGCGCATGGTTGCGCCGAGAGCCAGTTGACAGAAAATCAGAATGGTCGCCATCAGAACCAGGACACGCAGGCTGCCGGGGACATTTAGTTCCTTTTCCTCGGCCATTTTTCGCCAGAATTTGCTGGTGAACAGCGCGATGGCGCACATCAGGACAAAGAATGATTGGCCGACGACGCCGTGAATTGCCCCGAGGTTGTCCAGTTTTAAAGTGACTCGCAGGCCGCCAAGGACGCCCTGGGCTACGACGAGGAGAAATGCGGCAATCCCGATCCATTTCATCCACTTCCGCGAATCCTTCAGCCAAAGCCAGACGGCCAGTATCGCGGTCATCAAGCCCACGCAGGAAGCCCAGAGGCGATGAGTGTGTTCGTAAAAAATGCCGCCGATCCAGCGCGAGGGCGGGAACAAAAACATATTGTAGCCGTAGCTGTTAGGCCAGTCCGGCACGGACATTCCCGCTTCATGGCTCGTCACGAGGCCGCCCGCGCCGAGCAGGAAAAATGTGGCGATGGCGGCGAGCACCGCGAAGCGGTGCAACGGGCGATTGACTTCAGTGTTATTCATCGAAAACCTCAGCTTCCCAACTCGCTCCCCTTTATTTCACGTGAAACGTGAAATGGACGCTTACATTTTTATCCGCGACTTCGACAGTTTGTGTTTGCTCGCCCAGTTTGCGGTGGTCGGCCACAATCGTATATTTGCCGGGCGGAACGTCCTTGATGACAAATTTGCCATCGGCGCCGCTGATTGCAAAATACGGATTATCAAACAGGCTCACCCAGGCGAACATCCACGGATGAATGTCGCATTGAAATTTCATGAACATTTCGGGCTTGTCAAATGTGTAAATCAAAGGGGGAGCGCCGGCAATTTGGATG
Source organism: Candidatus Sulfotelmatobacter sp. (assembly GCA_035503455.1). Lineage (GTDB taxonomy): Bacteria > Verrucomicrobiota > Verrucomicrobiia > Limisphaerales > UBA11358 > UBA11358. The sequence continues at coordinate 21,301 of DATJTK010000153.1, forward strand.
TCATTGTGCTCGGTATTTCCGGCCGTGGATGTGATGTGGACGTTATGGACGGTTGGATCGGAATTTTTGACGATGATTTTTTCGCCGGTTTGGGCCGCCAGAATTTGCGGCCGGTAAAGGCATCCTTTCTGGTCGAGCACGACGTCCGGGGCGCTGGCCCCGGTGGATTTGCCGGTGATGGCTTTGCCATCGGCGTCTTTCAGGGAGACGATGACATCGCCAAATTCGCCATTAGGGCCGACGACATAAAAATGAGTGGTGGGCACTGTCTTGTAGAGCGGCCCGCAGATAGCGTCCTGCATCAAAGGCGTGTACGGCGCTTCCGGTGGTGGAGTGCCGGCCAGCGTGACGGTCCCGGTAATGTCCGCTGCTTGTGAAATGGACGTGGCAGCAAGGACCCCAATCAAAAAGGCGAACGAAAAAACTTTCACTGTAAAAAAATTATCATCGGGGAAGTGCGGGTCAAGCAATTTGTGAAATATTTCACAAGCTCGCCAGGAGGCGCGCCATTTCGAGGGCCGTCTGCGCGGCTTCAGTTCCACGGTTGTGCCTTGGGTCGAGGCAGCGTTTCTTTGCCTGCTCCTCGTTTTCCAGCAGGAGCACTTCATGGATTACCGGCACTTCAAAATCTAATTGGATTTTCATGAGCGCCTGGCTGACAGCCTCGCCGATGTGTGCGGCGTGCGCGGTTTCGCCCCGCAAAATAACACCCAGGCATATAATCGCCGCAAGGTCTTCGTTTTCTGCCGAGCGGCGCGCGAGTTTGGCGGCGACAACGGGAATTTCGTAAGAGCCAGGCACGCGAACGACTTGGACTTTTGCTCCCGCTTTGGACAGGGCGGTTTTTGCAGCGCGCAGCATGGCGTCCACATAGCGGGCGTTGTAGCGGGAGGCGACGATGGCAAAGGAGCCGTCGGCGGCCTGGCGGATTTTATTTTTTACGGGTGTCAGCATGGGTTGTTTCAAGGAACCGTCGCGCAGACTTCCAAGTCTGCTGTATCGCAGGTTTCCAAACCTGCTGATCGCGCGACGTCGCACGATTTGCCGATTTGGAAAGCTCCGATACAATTGCAGCGGTTCATGGAAGGGTTAAACAGGTACAATCAGGACGTGGGTCTTTTTTCCTTTTTGGAGTTGCACAAATTTGTCGTAGCGAATGTCCGCGGCCTTGATTTTACGGTTGACGTCGGTCACGCGCTCGCTGTTGACTTCGATGCCGCCGCCGGTAATCAGTTGGCGCGCCTGTGATTTGGAGTTTGCAAGCCCTGCGTGAACGAGCAGTTCCACAAGGCTGGCGCCCTCGCCGGTGAGGTTCGCCTTTGGAAATTCTTTTGTGGGAAAATGGTTGAGCAGTTCCGGGCCGGATATTTTGCCTGAATAAGCCTCGATGGCGTCGGCTTCGCGGCGGGCGACGTCCGGTCCGTGCACGAGTGCGGTGACGGATTTTGCCAATTCCCGCTGGGCAACGCGTTGTTCGGGGGCTTTTGCATGGGCTTGCGCGATTTTGGCGATTTCGGGCTCTGTCAGAAATGTAAAGAATTTCAGGTAACGCTCGGCATCGCGATCATCCGCGCGCATCCAGAACTGGAAGAAATCTTTTTCGCTGGTTTTATTTGGGTCGAGCCAGACCGCGCCGGCTTCCGTTTTGCCGAACTTGGTGCCGTCGGCGTTCAAAATGAGGGGCAGGGTGAGGCCATAGACGGGTTTGCCGAGTTTTTTCCGGCATAAATCAATGCCGGCGGTGATGTTGCCCCATTGATCGCTGCCGCCGATTTGGAGTTCGCAATTCGTGTCGCGCGCGAGGACAAAAAAGTCGAAGGCCTGGAGGAGCATGTAGCTGAATTCAGTGTAGCTGATGCCGGTTTCGCGGTCTTCCATTCGGGCGCGAACGCTTTCTTTGGCGGCCATTTGGTTGACGGAAAAGTGTTTGCCGATGTCGCGCAAAAATTCGAGGAATGGGACGTTTTCGGTCCACGTGGCGTTGTCGACGAGCCGCGCGGGATTCTGTTTGGTCTCAAAATCGAGGAGTTTGGCGAGTTGGACCTTAACGCGCGCGATGTTTGCCTGGAGAACTTCTTTGGTCAGCAACTGTCGTTCCTGGCTCTTGCCGCTCGGGTCGCCGATGGAGCCGGTTGCGCCGCCGGCGACGGCAATGGGGTGATGGCCGAGCAATTGAAATCGGCGAAGGGCGAGCAGTGGAACGAGGTTGCCCGCGTGCAGGCTGTCGGCAGTGGGGTCGAAGCCGCAATAAAGCGTGATAGGCGCGGAAACTCTTTTTGCCAGTTCCGCGGGATCGGTGCAGTCGGCAATCAGTCCGCGCCAGTTTAATTCTTCAAGGATGCTCACGGGGCGGAATTAAAAAGGAAAAAGGAAAAAGGAGAAAGGAAAAAGCCAATTTGCAGGATGAACCGGCCAACCGAGCCGCGACCGCCTGCCCACCGTAGCTTCTGAGCGAACGTGGGTCATCCTCACTCTTGGCGCTGACTTCGTCCATTTATCCAACCTGTCGCATCATATTGTTCAGCGATTATATTGTCTCTCGGTTCGCTAACAGGAGCCGAAGCCTGAAAGCGAAGTGTCTCCAATTCTCGTAATTCGTCATTTATTTTCGGGCGTTCCTCCCGTATCCATTCAAGGGCGATCCGCCACGTGTCTGGGTCAAGTCAGCCATCTCGTTCGGCAAAGGCTGTTTTTATTTTCTCCCTGATCACATCTGGCGCTCCACGAAGGTTTAGCTCGCCCAATAAAACGTGCCTCTCGAATACCAACCGGGTCCCGCCAGTCACAGATTCGCTGCTAAATCGCCCGAGCCATAAAGAGTGCAAAACATTAAAGTCAAATGCGACTAAGCAAATCGGCGCGACGTCTTGCAGCACCCCTGTAGCGGGCTTGTAGCACCCAATGTAGCACCCCTAAGCAACTGAAATTCAACGATGTAGCACGTGTAGCACCCTATACGACTTCACATCACCAATTCACTGCCATGATTGGGTTACGAGTGCCATGAATGCCAGCGGATCATCCTGACCATCCGGTTAATCCTGTCTAAATCGGTCAAGACGCCGGGCAGGCAGGATTAACAGGATGGAATTTTCAGAAAAGTTCTTTTCCCGGCGATTGCCGTGAGCAAGCGGTTATCCTGTCCATCTTGTTCATCCTGTCCAAACAGGCCTTCGGCCCTATTTGCGGGAGTACTGAAAAAGCGAATTCAAGTAAGGATCAGTGGGGTTTACCAAAGTAAAAGTCCAACCTGGTCTAGGCCTGAGGCTGGGGTCGTAAGAGCTGGTGGTGGGGACGATATAAAATCCTTGTTCGCCATGGGCATCTCTGTGCAATGCGATAACAATGTTGCCGTGGTCTGGATAAACCTGGATAGGATTCAAGTTTTCGATCTCGTCTGGCACGAGTCCGCCGGTCATGGTCAATTTATCCGCCGCAGTGACCAGCTTTTGGCATTGAGTGTCGGACAGATGTGGAATGCCGTTCGTAGTACTGGGGGTGGCGCAGCCGGACATAATGGCGGCGCAGGCCATCACCAGAAGTAATGCCTGAAATCTCTCAATCATGCGGCGTAGGTTGAGGCAATCCGGCGCTTGATGCAAGCCGGCTCGTTTTCACCCCCGTCCGGCCCATAAAATCCCAAAATTCCCCAATAAAACCACCTCTTTTGCCGTCAGAATCTCCCTTTTTTCCGCTCGTTTACAAATTTACTCACATATACACAAAAAATGTGCGGGCTACGGGCAAACGGCCCGATTCCATCTTTCAATTCACCCCAAACCATGTAAATTTTCCTCGACATGACGACTGTTGAATCGAAAGGGCCCGCGAGGCCGCGCTTGCCGGAATGGCTGCGGATTACGCTGCCGAGCACGGATACGTTTGCGCGGACGCGGGCGTTGTTGGATGAATTGAAGCTGCATACGGTTTGCGAGAGCGCCAAGTGCCCGAATCATTGGGAATGCTGGAGTAAAGGTACCGCTACGTTCATGATTGCCGGGGACCGCTGCACGCGAGCATGCGGGTTTTGCGCGGTGGCGACCGCCAAACCGTTTGCCCTGGAAGCCGATGAACCGGCGCGCGTGGCTGAGGCGACCCGACGAATGAAGCTGCGGCACGTGGTCATTACGGCCGTGGCGCGGGACGATTTGAAGGACGGCGGCGCGGAGCATTTCGCGAAGACGATTGAAAAAGTTCGGGAGCTGAACCCGGGTATTGTCATCGAGGTGCTTGTGCCGGATTTCAATGACAGCGATGCGGCGATCGAAACGGTGCTTGCCGTGAATCCGCATATTTACAACCACAATTTGGAGACGGTACGGCGATTGACGCCTGAAGTGCGGCACCGGGCCACCTATGACCGCAGCCTGAGTGTATTGCGCAAGGTGAAGGAGAAGCGCGGTGACACCATTTACACGAAGTCCGGGGTGATGCTGGGTTTGGGTGAGACGCCGGATGAATTGTTTCAGGCGATGCGCGATTTGCGCGCCTCCGGCTGCGATATCCTTACCCTGGGACAATATTTACAGCCGACTCTGCGGCATTTGCCGGTGAAAGAGTTTGTGACGCCGGCGAAATTTGCTGAATACAAAGTGGCGGCCGAAGAAATGGGTTTTGTCCACGTGGCGAGCGGCCCGATGGTGCGCAGTTCGTATCATGCGGATGAATTCAAATTGGATTAGTATTAACATCCATGTTGCAGGTTTACGGAGCATGCACAGCCACCCACTGATTTGCCCGACTCCGTGTGGTTCGTGCATTTCGCGGTTCCCCATTTTCTAAACGCCGTTTTGGTGAACGAACCGGTGAACGAACGCATATCAAAACACGCCTGGCGTGAACGAAAAAACCATCGCATTTCCCAATAAAAAGCCCGTTTTTTGGCCTCAAAAAGTTTCGTTCACGCTTTCAACACCCCACACTCGCGATTTCGTGAACGAGCGGCTGTTCGCAAGTGGCGCTGCCACCGCAGCGGTCGCCTTTAACCGCGAAAGACGGAGCGCGGCTGTGTCGGAGACCAGCCGCAGCAGCGACCATTACATCACCACCTCTCGTGATCACCCCATCCCTCTTTCATCCGGGGCGCTGCGCCTTGCACTGCTGGACAGTTTCGAACTCCAAAAAAAGGAAATAAAAAAATTTCTGTCCCGAAATCCCCGTGCCATCATTGAACCTTTTTGGGGTTCCAAATCTAGTTCTTGTACTGTGCCCTAGATCTGAGAAATTCGAATCGTATCAAAGTAAAAATATGTCCATGTCCATTGCGTCCATTATGTCCCTCACGCCGCCCATGCAGTTTATGGCACTCGCGGCGCTCATGGCACTCGTGGCACTCGCGACTCCCTTGCAATTGTCCCCACGTTCCCGCTTGATGGGGGGACAATTCGCTGAAACCCTTTCAAAAACCGATATTTTCCACAAATCTTTTCCGCCGATGGCATTGGCGAGGCCGCCTTTTTCGGTGATTTGGGGCATTTTTGGTGCAAAAACCGTGTCTAAAACCCATTTTTTTGACCATCAAAAGGGACAATTCCCCTTTCGCCAATGCCATCGGCTTAAAAAATACCTGTATTCCATTCCACCAAAAACAGGGAAGAACCTAACCCAAGTTCGTCAGTTCGGAATGATTTTTGCCGAGTATTTGAGAGTGCGTGGGCTATTTGCTGGGGAATATGGGCCAAAGGGGTTTGGCGAGGCGTGTAGTGGAGAAGAGGCCGTTGAAAACTGTCAGAACGGTGGA
>DATJTK010000154.1:0-13494 GCA_035503455.1 Candidatus Sulfotelmatobacter sp.
TCCACCGTTCTGACAGTTTTCAACGGCCTCTTCTCCACTACACGCCTCGCCAAACCCCTTTGGCCCATATTCCCCAGCAAATAGCCCACGCACTCTCAAATACTCGGCAAAAATCATTCCGAACTGACGAACTTGGGCTAACACAGTGACGGGGTGCGAGGCGATGCCGTGGTAATTGCCATAAAGCGCGTTCGTGGAATCGGCGTTCGGCCCAATGACGGCTATGCGTTTGACGCCCGCGCGATTTAGCGGCAGCAATCCGTTGTTCTTCATCAACACAATGGATTCTTCGGCGACTTTGAGCGCCAGCGCACGATGTGCGGGAGTATCGTTGTCGGCCAGGCTGAGATTCGACCACGGCACCAGGGACGGCGGGTCGAACATCCCCAACCGAAAGCGCATCGTCAATTCGGCGCTGACCGCCGCATCAACAGCGCTTTCTGAAATCAATCCCCGGGCCACAGCGGCCGGCAAAAACGAAAACGCCGCTCCACCACCCCTGCCATCCATCCCTCCGGAGGACACATCGCAGCCGGCATTCACCGCGTCGGCCGCGGCTTCAACCGGCGAGCCGACATATTTGTGCTTTGCCCAAATGTCGCCAATGGCGCCGCCATCGGAGAACACCACGCCATCGAAACCCCACTGTTTGCGCAACAAGTCGGTCAACAGAAACGAATTAGCGCAGCAAGGCACGCCATTTAGGGAACTGTAGGCGCCCATCGCAGAACCAACGTGTCCCTCGCGGACGGCCGCTTCAAACGCCGGCAAATAGGTTTCGTACAAGTCGCGTTCAGGCGGCCGGGCGTCAAGAACGTGGCGCTTGGATTCCGGCCCGCTGTGAACGGCATAATGTTTGGCGCAGGCCAGCCCCTCAATGTATCGGGGGTCGTTCCCTTGAAGCCCCTGGATGAATGCGACGCCAAACCGCGAGGTCAGAAATGGGTCTTCTCCATACGTTTCCTGACCCCGGCCCCAGCGGGGGTCGCGGAAAATATTGAGATTCGGCGAATAGAAGTTGAGGCCCACGTGTTCTCCACTGTTGCCGTCGTGTTTGGCGATGTAGTCGTTGTGCCTGGCGCGACCTTCCGTGGCGATGACTTCTGCTTCCTCGTGAATTAACTTTGGATCCCATGTCGCTGCCATACCGATCGCCTGGGGAAAAACGGTGGCGGTACCGGCTTCCACACCGTGCAGGCATTCATTCCGGTGACTGTAAGCGGGAATGCCCAGGCGCGGAATCGCAGGCGCGTTGGCCGTAAGCAGCGACGCTTTTTCCTTCAACGACATTCGACTGACGAGGTCGCGTACGCGCGCGTCAACCGGCTGTGCCGGGTCTTTCCAAATTTCCGGGCCGGCGACGACGGGCACTTTTAGTGCAGAGGAACCGTCGCCGTTAATGATTTCATTCACACCGGAGGCCAGCGCCAGATTTCCACACAGGCAAAAAGTAGAAATCAGGCACAATAGTGCGAGGTTGGCTATTTTGGGATTTGAGGATAGATTCATTTTTATTTTGCTCAAAGCGATGTTTTCCCGGATTGACGGAGTTTTAGACGCGTCATGGATGCCCAAGTTTGCACTTGATTGCTCCGCCGCTCAATTAAATCTGTCACTGGAATGAGGCCCCACAACCAAAACCAAAACTGTGCTCCTCCAACAGCCCAGAATCCGCAGTTCCATCAATTCATATTTTGCTTGCAAAATTAGAAGCCATAAGGTATTTTCGCGCGCATAATCTCCGTTTTTAAAACAGTCTGAGCAAACCCCCACTTATTATTATGAATAAGAAATTAATCGGCGGGCTGGTGGTAGTGTCGGCGGTATTAGTGTTGGCAACCATGCGCATGCAGGCGCAGTCGCCTTATTCTCAGGCCATCACGAGCCTTGGCCCTGTCGGCTACTGGCCGATGCATGAAGTGGAATCGGGAGCACAGGGGGACACCGAAACCAATTATGGCACGCTGGGCCTTCTGGGCACCGGTTATTATCCGGATTGGGCCGGATCATCTGTGGGGTTCAAACGGGGAGCGCCCGGCGCTTTGGCCAATGACCCCGATACCGCGGTGAGTTTTACTTCCGGCTCCAGTCCGTCCGCCGGCACATATACCGATTTCCTGTTCGTTCCGCACACCTCGCCTTTGTCAACGTTCAATCCGCCGTTTTCAATCGAGTGTTGGTTTTATCCGACCAATCTGCAAAGCAAAGATATTTGGGCGCAATGCGGCGATGAAGGACTGAATTTCGGCGGCATCTCTGGCGATAATGGCGGCAACCTGGCGGGCTTGAGATTTGTTTGGATGGACGGAACCAACACCGGCTTCCAAATATATAACTTGGAAGGGGTCCAATACTCAGCCGGCTTCGTGGGCAATAGCAGCGGCGCGCAAGCATATCCAACAAATCACTGGTATCATCTGGTTGTGACTTGTGATGCCAACACAAATTTCACTGTTTGGGTCAATGGCGCTCAGCAATCGTTCAACCCAACCTACGGCACTCAGATGGGCCCCGGAACCTATGCTCCGGATTATTGGACGCCAATAACCATCGGCGGCGGCAGAGGCGGGACGCGCGCGGTCGCCGGCACTGTTGATGAGTTCGCTGTTTATCCCACGGTAATAACGGACATCTACCAGCACTATACCGATGGCACCACCGAAAGCCAGCCAGGAGTCTATGTGAATGATGTGTTAAACGATCATCCCCTGATTTATTTGCGCATGGATGCCGCGCCCACCTATACATCGCCCAATCCGGGCACATGGCCGGCTTTGGTGAATGATGGAACAACCAATGGCGTGGCCGTTGGCAATGGCGTTTATACCCCGGGCACAGACCCGGGTCTTGTTACGGCTGCGCCCGTTAATCCCAATGGCATAACCTTCGGTGGTGTATCGGCCAATTTGGTTCCACTGAATGGCGTGAGCAGTTTTGCCAATGCGGGCTCGTCGCCAGCCTATAATCCAACCGGCTCAAATGCAAATTTCGCCGTCACAGCCCTCTTCCGCGGCTATCCGTGCGACAATCGTAACCAATCCATCGTCGGCCACGGTACCAACTCCTGGCAATTGGGAATCAACACCAATGGCTGCCTCGTGTTTAATGCCGGAAATGGCAATACCCCAGCCGGTGGAATCGGCCAGGCCCCCGGGGACCTTAAAACGATCGGGGTCTATAACGATGGCTATTGGCATCAGGTGGTGGCAATCGACCAAACAAATATGATTTCCATCTACGTAGATGGACTTTTGGACACAAATGGCACGCCTGCCGGCATCACGCCGACGAATCTCATTCCAGGCAATACGGCTAACGTGATGATCGGCTCCGACCCGAACTTTACAAATAATCCAGCCGGTGTCGGCCGGAGTTTTGCCGGGCAAATCTGCGAAGTGGCTTTCTTCACCAATGCCCTCACTGCCGCCCAGGTCCAGACGATTTACAGCAACTGCGAAGTGGCAGCGTACATCACGACTCAACCCCCCACCAATGGAAGCCTTGATGCAGGAGCCAGCACTTATACCAATTTTAATGTATTGGCCAAAGGCGCTCCAACGCTGGCTTACCAATGGTATTTCAATACCAGCTCAAACTACAGCGGCGCGACCAAACTGGCGAACAACACGCATTACGCAAATGCCACGACCACGCAATTGACGGTTACCAACCTGACCGCCAATGACACCGGCTATTATTTTGTGGTTGTCACCAACAACTACGGTTCGGCGACCAGCATTCTGGCAAGCCTGACAGTTTTCGGGCCGCCATCGATTATCAGTCAGACTCCAGTCCCTTACACCAACTCGTTTACATTGTTTGCCGGTTCCAGCCCCGACTTCTCTATTACAGCCGTCGGCGCCCAACCGATTATCTACCGTTGGTTCACCAACGGCGTCTTGGATGCCGCGGCAGCCAGTTCGAATATGGTCTGGGCCAACGTGCAAATTGGCTCCATCACGAACTATTGCATCCTGAGCAATATCGTTGGTTCGATCACCAGCTCTGTCTGGTCCGCCTCAGTGGTCGCGGCTCCGACTGCCCCCTATCCCGCGGCGGTTTTGGCAAACAGCCCCATTGCCTACTGGCGGCTGAATGAGAGCGATAACGGTGCGGGCAACGACGGCGCGATTTGCCATGATTACGTGGGCGGCAACGACGGCGTTTACACAAATGTTTATCTGGCCCAGCCTGGTTATGGTATGGACGACCCGGAGACTTCCGCAGCCTTTGGATACTTCGGAGTGACGACTCCCACCATAAATAATTACGCCGGGCAAATTCGTGGCATAGACTTCGTCGCCACAAACGCAAACGCCGAGTTCACGGTGGAAGCCTGGGTCAATGCCGATGGCAGCGGATTCTACGTGCCGGACGCAAATTCGCCGGTAATCACCAAGGGAATTTACGGTAAGGACGATGAGTTTAATCTCGGCGTCAATAGTGCCTCGACTGAATACAGCTTTTACGTCCGCAGTGCCGCCGGCACAACGTACACCGTGGCTTCTGCCGCAGCCACATTAGACGGCAATTGGCACCATATCGCGGGTGTTTGCGATGAAGCCAATGGCTTATTGTCCCTTTATTATGACGGCAAGCTGGAAAGCACGACGACCATACCGACAAATTCAGGCGTGTATGAGGCGCCGGAACCAGCGTCCATCGGCGCCGGGACTGATGATGGCATCGATTATACCAACCAATTCGTCGGTTACGTCAACGATGTGGCCGTTTATAACTATGCCTTGAGCGCCGCACAGGTAGAGGCGCAATACACTGCCCCAGGCGTCGCGCCTTTCTTTACCCAGGCTCCGGCGAACTCTTACCTCATCAACGCGGGCGGAACGTTGACCATCCCGGCAATCGCCGTAGGAACCGTTCCCGTGACCTACCAGTGGGCCGACGTAAACGGCGGCACAAACGTGGTGACAGGTTCGACAAACGGTCTGCCCCTCAATGCAACACTCATCGTCACCAATGTTCCCGTAGCCTGGAATGACGATCAACTGGAATTGACCGTAAATAACGCCTATGGTTCCACAAACGTCTATGTGACGCTTCTCGTCAATACGAACATACCGACAATTGCGCTCACGCTGAACCTGCCGTCCCCGGTCACGGTTGTTTCGGGGAAGTCCTACATTTATTCGATTGGCGCCACCGGCCCCACGCCTTTCTCCTACCAGTGGTATAATGGCGTAACCCCGATCTCTGGCGCCACGAACTCGGCTTATACGGCCACTGCCGGCAGCCCCGGCAGCACCACCTACTTCGTGATCGTTACCAACTCTGAAGGTTCCGTCACCAGCACGATTTCGACTTTCATCAGCATCAACCCTCCGCCCGCCCCGACTTTCGCTTATGCGACGAACCTTCTGGAACTCAATCCCGCGGGTTATTGGCCAATGCACGAAACCGAAGCCGCGGCACAGGGTGACGTGGAAGTCAATTACGGCAGCCTCGGGCCTTTGGGCGACGGCTTTTACCCGGATTGGGCGGGAACTGCGGGAGGATTCATTCGCGGGTATCCAGGGCCTTTGACCAACGACGCTACGCCGTGCGTGAATTTTATTCACGCCGATACCAGTTCCCCTGTGGAATACACCAACGGAGTGTTTGTCGCCCACTCTTCGCCATTGACCACCTTGACCCCGCCGTTTTCAGTGGAATGCTGGCTGCAGCCCACCAATAAACCCTCCACCGGGGTGTACGCATGGGGCCAATTCGGTTATGATATCCTGAATGGACCCGGCGCGCTTAGCGGCTCACCCTCTGGTTATGGCATCACGTTGAATTTCAACGGGACTGCATCTTTCCTGGGCCTTTATAATGGCCCGGACCAGCAAAACCCGGACAGCGGCAGCATGACGACCGATGCGTGGTATTATGCGGTTGTGACCTGCGACGCCGCCACGAACACTCAACTGTATCTAAATGGCAATACCACCAATAGTGCTACCTCTGAAGTGGGAAAATATCTTCAGGATTACTGGACCCCCCTCACCATTGGCTTTTCCAGGAGCGGCGGGCGCAGCTTTGCCGGATACATTGCTGATTTTGCCGTTTATACGAATGTGATTAGCACCAATGTTATCCTGGCACATTACAACGACGGCATCAGTGGAAATCCCGGCCAGTATTTCACTGATGTCCGGAGCGCCAATCCGGTAATTTATCTGCGGATGGATGCGTCGAATTACCTCGCGCCAGCCACCAACTTCTGGCCGACATTGTTCAATTATGGCAGTGCCGGGATCAACGGCCTCTATACCCCGGGCACGATCCCAGGCATTTTGCCGGGACCAATCACCAATACCAGTGGCGCCAGCTTAAATGGATTGTCCGGCAACGTTTCCATGTTAAGTGGCGTCAGCAGCTTTGCGGATGCCGGCTATGCGCCGGCGTTTAATCCAACCGGATCGAATGCGGATTTCAGCGTGACGGCCTGGTTCCGAGGCAACCCCTGCGACAATCGCACCCAGGCCATTGCCGGGCATGGCACCAATTCCTGGGAGTTAAACGTAACCACCAATGGCTGCGTCGTATTTAACGCCGGTAATGGCAATCACGCCGCTGGCGGCACCGGCCACGCTGTCGGGGACTTTACGACGAGGGGAGTTTATAACGACGGCAACTGGCATCAAGTGGTGGCAGTCAACCAGGCCGATCTTATTTCGATCTACGTAGATGGCGCGCTGGACACCAACGGCACGCCGACAGGCATAACGCCCACGAGTGTCATTGAAGGCAATAGCCATGACGTGATGATTGGCTCGGATCCGATCTATACCAACTATCCAGCTGGCGTGGGGGAGAACTTTGCCGGGCAGATCTGCGACGTGGCGTTCTTTACCAACGCCTTGAACGCCGGTGAAGTCAGCGCCCTATATGCCGCCGCGGTGAACCCCAGCCAGGTTCCAGCCTACGTTGCTCCGGAGCCTCCTCTGAGTGCCACCGTGGCTCCCGGCGGAACACTGTCCCTGACCGCTGGCGCCGCCGGCACAAGCAACGTGGGTTATCAATGGCAATTCACCACCAATGGCGGTGGTACGGATGTCTTAAAAACCGGCGCAGGCAGCAGTCCGCTTAACGCCAATTTGACCGTCTCGAGCGTTCCTGCGGCATGGAATGGCGGCCAATTGGAACTGACCGTCACCAACGCCTATGGCGCCAACAGCACATTTGTCGCACTCTCGGTGGTTAATCTGCTTCCAACTACTCCGACGAACATCGTAGTCACAGTGACGAACAACGACCTCTACTTAACCTGGCCGTCCAACTACACCGGCTACCAATTACAGGCACAGACCAACAGTGTGACGGTCGGGATTAGCACTAATTGGGTCAATGTCACCGGTTCGACCTCCACCAATCAGGTCGTCTTCCCGATTAACATCACCAATGGCACCGTCTTTTACCGGTTGGTTTACCCTTGAACTCACGAAGAATGAACGAGACGAAAGGAATCACGATGAATAAACGTTTCAACGCTCTTGCCACGCCGAAGCCGCGCGAAGGCGGGTCAACGCTTCAACGTTCTTGCCGCGCCGAAGCCACGCCAAGGCGGGTCAACGCCTTTACCCTCATCGAGTTGCTCGTCGTCATTGCCATCATTGCCATTCTGGCGGCGATACTCCTGCCGGTCTTGAACCGTGCGAAAGAGCGGGCGATAAACATCGCTGCAGTCAACAATTTGCGCCAGCTTGCCATCGCCTGGAAAATGTACAGCAGCGATAACAACAGCTACGTTACAGAGTGTCAACAGAACGACGGATATCCTACCTGGGCTGCCGGAGAAATGAGGGGCGCGGAGGATGGCACGGCTCCGAGCATCGGCGGCACTTACGCCGGTGTGGAGGATTATACCAACACAGCGCTTCTAATGGATCCAAAGTATTCGCAACTGGGCGGCTACGTAAAGAACTGGAAGACTTATGTGGACCCAGGTGACCAAAGCACTTGGGCAAACGGAGGCACCGGTCCAAGGTTTGGACGCGTCCGCAGTTTTTCCATGAACTGCTTCGTCGGCAACACAAACGTTGCCACCACCTGGCGATATTATCATCAGGAAAGTGATTTAGTCGCCCCAAGTCCCTCAGACCTTTATGTTTTCCTGGATGAGCATCCGGACAGCATCAATGACGGCTTTTTAGACTTTGAAATGCCGGGATCCGCTCTGCAGACCCATTGGGTTGATATGCCGGCTGCCTATCACAACGGGGCTTGCGCATTTTCCTACGCCGATGGCCATGCCGACCTTCACAGATGGTTGGATGCATGGTCGTTTCCGCTTGTAAATTGGGACGTTGAACAAACCCCAACACCAATCAATAGCCAATCAGCCAATTTCGCTGATAACCCGGACATCTTGTGGATGGCCGCGCATTCGACAGCGCCCACTCCATCAGCGCCGGCGAATACATATTATCCCTGATAAGTGGAAAGGTCGGTATTCGACAGCACATCCACATAATTGCCGCCTCTCTTTTCGTGTACACGTTGAAGGCGCAATCACCTGTCACCGTGGCGATAGGCCCTTCCAATGGGAATCTCATCCCGTCGGATTTCATCGGCTTGAGTTTTGAGACGGAGGCTATGCAACCGGACAATGAAAATGGGAATGGTTATGTTTTTGACTCCACGGACAAGCAGCTCGTCACGCTTTTCCAGAACCTGGGAATCAGGAGCCTTCGCATTGGCGGCGATTCGGTAGATTCAAACAAGTCAGGATACATTCCGGCCAAGAACGATATCGATGCTCTCTTTCGGTTTGCCGAATCCGCACAGGTGAAAGTCATTTACTCATTGCGATTGCTTAACGGAAACCCCTCGCAGGATGCATCCACTGCCGAATACGTCCTGCACAATTACGACAGGTATTTGACCTGTCTGGCCATCGGCAACGAGCCTAATCTTTATAAAAACAAAGATCCGGAAATAACGAACGATGCCTCTTTCTACACCAAATGGAGAGCGTTCGCCACGACCATCACGAACTCCCTGCCCGATGCTAAATTCGGCGGGCCTGACACCGGCACCGGCGGCACAAGCTGGGCTTCTGATTTTGCACAACGAGAGGCCAACTCCGGAATGGTCACCCGCATCTTTTCTCATTATTATGTTGGCGGTTTTCCCAAAGGCGATGCACAGCGGCTCATCAATGAAATGTTGTCTCCTGCCTGGGACACTGCCAGATACCCCGCTTTTTACAATAAAATTGGCGCGCCCGCCCGGTCTCTTGGGTTTCCGTATCGGTTTACTGAGCTAAACAGTTTCGTTGCCAGTTTTCCGGGCACTTGGGGCGGCAATAACGCCTGTGCGACGGCTTTATTCTCATTGGATTGCATGCACTGGTGGGCGGAGCACGGCTGCGCGGGAGTAAACTTCCACACCGTCATCGGAAAATATAATGGCACCGTATACCGCGATGCCGATGGCAACTACCAGGTTTACCCCATCGCATACGGAATCAAGGCATTTGACATCGGCGGGCACGGCAAGGTGCACGCTGTTTCAGTCACGAATCCCGATCACGTGAACTTAACGGCCTATGCCGTCACCGACACGAATAACACTCTCTTCGTCACAATTATCAATAAGGAGCATAACGACGGCGCTCGCAGCGCGTCTGTAACCATCGCCCCGGGCAACCTTTCGTTCGGCACTGTCGAGGCCATGTATCTTGTCACGCCAAACAGCGATGCCGGCGCGACAAACGGCATAACCCTGGGCGACGCATCCATCGCCAATGACGAGCCATGGTCCGGAAAATGGACCTCCTTAAAGTCGGATAAAAATGGCTGTGTCGTCACCGTCCCAGCCGCCTCTGCCGCAATTATAAAGATTTCGAACCCATGAAACGCATGAAACTCCCCGTGAACCAAAGTGGTGGAACACGGCGCGCTGCGCCGTGTAGCGCCGCGTGCAGCGGCGCAACAAGTGGGTTCATGTTCCCAATGCATGCGAAAATCGAGAGGAAACTCCCCATGAACCTGCTTTCCATGAACCGTCCAGAACCGAGAAGATTCGTGAGAACTCGCTTGCCGTCTTGGAGTGCGGTGGCAAGTCTGCGCGACACCGCTTTCGGACGTCTTTGGACTTTCAAATGGCGATTGACGCTTGGAAGTGTGATTGCGACCGGCTGCCTCCTGACACATCCCGTCCTCGCCCAATCGCCCGTGGCCTTGACGATAAATACTCAGGCTCCCGGCCCCACTGTGCCGCCGGATTTCGGCGTTTTCAGTTTCGAAACGGATAACCTGGAATACACCAATAAAAAGCGCCATTCCACGGGATATTTCTTCAACGTAACAAATACGCAACTCCTTACGCTGTTCCAAAACGTTGGCGTGAAAAGCCTTCGCATTGGCGGCGATTCGGTGGACGGCACATATATTCCCTCAACCAACGACATCGACTCCTACTTCGCCTTCGCCAGGGTCGCCAATGTGAAATCCGTTTTCTCATTGGACCTCGCGCATGGCACGCCGTCTGAAGATGCAACTATGGCCCGGTATATCTGGCAGAATTACAGGACGAATGTGATTTGCCTGGCCATCGGCAACGAACCCAATCAATACAGAGTCAACGGCCAAAACCATTCGATAACGAATTTCTCGACATTCATGAAAACCTGGGAACGCTATGCCTCGGACGTGGTCCGCGCCGTTCCGGACATCCAACTCGGAGGACCTGACAATGACGGCGCGGCCACGTCCTGGACTTCTCGCTTTTTGCGGAGAGAGCAAGGCAGCGCCAATTTTTCCTGTCTTCTCTATCATTACAAACCCCTGAAGAGCGCCAATAACAAAACCATGGAGCAACTGATCGCGGGCGAACTGTCGCCCGATTTGGACACCTCGAATTATCCGTCCTGCTACAATGAA
Source organism: Candidatus Sulfotelmatobacter sp. (assembly GCA_035503455.1). Lineage (GTDB taxonomy): Bacteria > Verrucomicrobiota > Verrucomicrobiia > Limisphaerales > UBA11358 > UBA11358. Next base: position 10,887 of record DATJTK010000154.1, read on the forward strand.
ATTGGCGACGTGGCGCGGTCCCATGGATTGCCCTACCGCTTCTCTGAATTCAATGACTACGTGGCGCCCGCCAAAATCCAATTGAGGGATTATTCGTTCGCCGCGGCATTATTCGCGTTGGACGCTTTGCACTGGTGGGCGGCCCACGATTGCTCCGGGGTTTATTTCCATACCTGGAGCAACGGATTCCACGCGGCGTTCTACAATGACTCGAATGGCAAGTTTCAGCTCTATCCACTCGGCTATGGGATTGCCGCCTTCAGTGTGGGCGGATTTGGCAACGTGGAACCACTCGCCATGTCCAACGTCGAAGGGCTGAATCTCACAGCCTACGCCATAAAGAATGGTACAAATCTTTTCGTCACCGTCATCAACAAGGAATACGACACCCACGCGCGCAGCGCGGCAGTGACGATCGCCCCCACCGGCCTTCCATCAGGAAACGTATCAGCCATGTTTCTCGTCCAGAAAGACGGCGACGTGGCCGCGACCAATGGCGTCACGTTGGGTGGAGCGCCTATCTCCAGCGCCGCTCCCTGGGACGGACAATGGACATCAATGGGCGCGCTGACCAATGGTCAGTGCGTAATAGACGTACCCGCCTTGTCTGCGGTCGTAGTGAAGATTTCGACTGGCCGGGTTAATTTGGCCAAACGGGAAAAAGCCCACTAAGTCCAAAATCGAACATATACTGCATCGTTGCATTCGATGTTGGGCGTTCGATGTTCGATGTTCGATGTTCTCCACTCAGTTTAAAAACACGCCCTGGAATATTCACGGCCTGTTAATGACCTCGACCGCTTGCAAGGCCGCAGCCGTGCGGCTTTCGACGCCGAGTCTCTCGAAGATACGTTCAGTGTGCTTATGTACCGTGCTAACGCTTAGGCCAAGAATGATTGCGATTTCCTCGCTTGTTTTTCCCTGGGCTATCCAGAGCAACACTTCCGCCCGCCGGGCGCTTAGCCCGAAATGCGTTTGAAGCGGCTCCGCCGAAAGATAAATGCGCTTTTCCTCCAGCAAGAGCAGACGTTGACCAACCTTACGGCCGGAGAGCAAATGGACAGTCAAACGCCGCCCATCCCGTTCGGTGGTAAAAGGCCCCCGCGGAGTTGGAATCTGACCGCTTTTCCGGTCCGGCAATTCCTGCCCACTCATCCAGCGGCATATTTCGGAGGGCAGACGGTCGCCATCGGACGGTTTATTGTTGAAATAACAGGCCAAATAGCTTCGCGCCGCATCGGTGCAAAAGGCCGCTGTGCCATCAGTGTTTGCAACGATAACGGCCTGCCTTGTCGCCGCCAGCGCATCGGATGCTAATGCCGCTTTCTCGCGCCAGGCGGCCATTTGCATCGCATGGATATAGGCGCGACCAACGTGCGGGCGGAGAAGGTCCAGTTTGAGGCGCTCGGTTTCGGAGAAATCGCACCGGTCGCGAGCGAAACAAACGGAAGTGACGTCCGCCAGCGTGGGTTCCAGCACCTGGAAGCCGATGTTATATTCCACTCCATGCCGGCCAAGTCCCTCTGAATACAGCCGGGTTTGATGATACTGCCGCGAAGACATAAAGTCGGAGAGCTTTATGGTGTCCATACACCCGGTTCGCGCAATGTGCTGGATTGCGGGATGTTCCCGGTAGATAATTTCGATTGCTTCAGGCTCAAACGTAAACCCGCAGTTCTCGGGATAAGTCGAATGAATCTTCGGGGGATCGCGGCGTTGCGGGCTGAAATCAACGAGCCAAACCAAAGCGGACGGGACCAGCCTCGACACGATTTCCGGTAACCGTTGCTTAAGACGGCTTATATCGTCCTGCTGGTAGAGTTCTGCAATACACTCCAGGACGTAGCGATAGTCCAAGCTATTAAGGTGTTTCATTTCTTCCTGGCGTTGCAAAGGTAAAAACGAAACGAATAGGCAACTCTGCCTATTTCCATGCTAAACAAATTCTGCTTATATTCAAGCAAAATTTGTCTGAAGTTGAGCCAAAAATACAAGCCATTAGGCAGTAGAAACTTATGAAGAGCCGCCGGGCTATTTTCAAATTCCAGCATCCAAATACTGGCGGACCTTCAACGTCCACGAACAATTAAAAATGTAGTAAAACACTATGAACACAACCCTCAAAACCTCATTCACAGCTGCCTTGCCGCGCGCCCGCCTTGCAGTCCGATCGTTCGTCGGCGCGCAAGCATCCATTTGGACCAAGCGGCGAGTGATTGCAATCGTTGCGCCCCAATTTTTGATTTCCGTATTGCTCTTGCTGGCTTCGGGCCGCGCGGTCTGGGCCACGACTTATACGTGGGCCAGCGGAGTCAATGGCGCCTGGAGTGACGCCGCGGATTGGACTCCGAGCGGCGGGCCGCCGGGCCCGAACGATACCGCTGTCATTAGTTCAGGCACAGTGACGGTGGGTAGCGCGGTAACGGTCGCCGAGGCAATCATGAGCGGGGGGACGCTGACCGGCAGCCCGGTGACGGTGACCGGACCGTTCTATTGGAGCGGTGGTGACATTGAGAACACAGTGCAATTTTACGGCGGCACCAACGGCGGCTATTGTTATTTGGACGGAGGCAAAATCATTAACGAAGGCACGTGGGACTGGAACGGA
>DATJTK010000155.1:0-12140 GCA_035503455.1 Candidatus Sulfotelmatobacter sp.
ACCGCTCTGGTGATAGTCGCTGAGAATTTGCGCGCGTTGCTCCGGCGTGTGATGGGGACGATTACTGGTCGAATTTTCCATACCCTCACTCTGACAGAACTTCCGCAGCCCTGCCTAGCCGGGGTTAGTAACACGGATACAGTTGATCATCGTAGAAATCAACGGCATTAGGCGTAGTGGAGACAGTGGAATCGAAGTTTACAAGCGTGACCATAGTGCTATAGGTAGCGATGTCATGAACCGGCAGCACGGCGCGGATGCCGCCAGCCGGTCCAAGGCGCAAATAACAATCCTGTTCGTGGATCTGTTTCACCAGCGCCAGGCGATAACCGAGCTTGTCCAGAAAATTCCGATAGGAATTTGTGGTGATGGTCGCCTCTTGCATCGCCATAACCACGCGGTCGAGATTGCCTAATATGGCCTTCAACGGTTTGAACTGGTCGCGAGACAGAATGCGCTCAAAACGCCGCAGCTCACTTTCACTGACCAGAGACGGGTCGGTGACGATTGTTTTCTTCATCATAAGTTGTTGCCGGAAATAACTCCTGTGATCCGGCTTGCCAGGCGGGAGCGCAATCATTCTGATTCATGGCGGCATGAAGGTCCAGGATTATTTTAGATACGCGCGCAAGCAGACGATTATCGCCATTTAAATCTCGACGCAAGGCCACCCAACAAATATACACGTTCGTCTTAATTTGGATTTATGTTGATGCAATACTTGACTTTTCTTTCCAAATCCTGGCTCCATCCAAAACCCTCGCATTCCAAATTAAGGCGGGCCATTCTGATGATGTGTTCGCTTGTTGTGTCTGAATTTCTTACTTTCAGTCCTTCAACCATTTCTCTCATTTCTGCTTCGGTGATTTGAGTTTTCATTTTCTTTTCGTAATCCGGACCCTGCTCTCTATATTCTTTGCGTTATTCTTTCATGCCGGCCTCCAAACGATCAAGCCCCCTGAGTATTGGACGTTAAGAACTCGGCGCGCCCGCTGATTTTGCATTTACCGGCTGATGGCTCTGACTTGCCGCTAATGCCTCTTTCGTTTTTTGAGCACCGGCCGAGTCAATGGGAGCACTTCAGGCATATCCCAGCCCATTTTTCCTTCGACAATTTCGCGCAACGCAATGTCCGCCACCCCCAAATTTCCGGTGTTGGAGATCAAAGGGCGGCTTATCCCCCCGCCTCCGTAATTTAGTTGACGGACGCGGCGGGCAATTAAATTGACGAGAGTGTTGGGATTACCAACTGTCACAAGCGCCTTGTTTAGAAGTTCAGAGTTCACAAGAATTTCGGGTAAAACCAGTCCTGATGACAAGTCGGAAGACCGCTGCATTGAATCATTTGGCAAGAATAGGCGGCGCGCCGGGTATTTGCTATGGGGTGTTCACCCCATGTGCAGATCAAAGCTGGACGGTGAAAAAATCATCTCTTTGCGCTGGCTTGATTATTCTCCCGACTGCCGATGGCCTCCAGCCTGGCAGCGCGGATAGCCAGCCAGCGGTTGAGAAACTGTTTTCCTTTCAGCGGACTCTTTGACCAATTGTTTTCGCCAGTTAAATATTCCAAGGTTTCTTCATTTTCAATAAGGATGTGCATAGAATCGAAATAAGGGTCACTGCCTGTTGGCGGCAAGAATACTTAGGACAATCGCGCCTCCACAAAACAATCCCACGACGATTGACCAGAGCAACACAGTCATTTTGCGTCGTTGCGCCCACGGCGGCTGATGCCGGAAAAAGAGACTTCCCAGCAGGCCAAGGAGTGAATTGTCTGGTTTAATACCTACCCAACATGACGCCATTCCCGGAAATAGCCACAACTAAATCAATTTATTTTCATTTCACTTCCAGCGATTGCGGTTGCCCCCAATTTCGCGTATAATTCCTGCAAGTCGCGAAATTCATTGTGAATGATCCCTGTGCAAGCGGCGAGTGCCTAAACCGGCGCATGGACGGGTGGCGAAGTTAATTGAACGCTGTGGCGAATAAAGATTACATCGAGCGCATAACGCGGGTGATTTTCCAGTTGTACAAATCCGATGCTCATCACGTCGAATCTGTGCCGGTGGAGGAAGTTATTGATGGCCGGGTGGTTTGGAGTGGCGTCGTAGAGGTTTTCACGCTCACGAGCCATCCCAAGGCAAAGCAGTGCTTTGCATGGTCGCATAGTGATGGCAAAGGCGATACCGATGAACGTTTTGTGACTGTCCTGGGAATTCCGCCGGTTATATCGCCAGAAACAGCGGTTAAAATAGCAATCTTGTCTGAGGTCAGGGACGGAAAATGAAAATGGAAAATTTCAAATTATTGCATGAATTATTTTAGAACCGTGCAAGTGGATATGCCGCTCTTCCTTTTCGATGATACCAATGTGGTGAACGCAGGCTCGACAGACAAGCTTCAAAGAAGTCAGCTTCGCCCCTGTGCCCTGCGAAGATTTCTCAAATGACGGTAGCCGACCAGCTTTCGCCGTTGTTCATCCCAAAGACGGAAGGTGAATGATTTAAAACTGGAGAATAAAGTAATGGGTTTCACCTGCTGAAAGAGCGGATTCGCATTGTGACACTTTTCCAGATTATAATTTGGAATGCGCGGGCTTAGATGATGAATGTGATGGAACCCGATATTGCCGGAAAACCATTGCAGCACCCGCGGCAGTTTATAAAAGGAACTCCCTTGCAATGCCGCCGCCGCGTAGTCCCATTCGTCGCGGCGCTCCCAATACACGCCCTCGAACTGGTGCTGCACATAGAACAACCACACCCCGGCTGAACCCGCCACCATCACTATCGTCAATTCGACCAGCAAATACGCTTTAAGCCCAAATATTGCCGTCATTGCGGCGCCCACTCCCAAAATCGCAAGATTCATCCAATAAACCGAATGGCGTTCCCGGCGGTTCGCCCTGGCAACGGGAAGTCGATTCCGGATCACAAACAGGTAAAAGGGCGCAATGACAAAAAGTATGATTGGATTGCGCGCCAGCCGGTACGCAAACCGTTTCCAGCGGGACGACTCAAGGTATTCCTGGACGGTCATCGTCCATACGTCGCCGGTTCCGCGCCGGTCCAAATCCCCGGACGTCGCGTGATGCAGAGAATGTTCCCAGCGCCAATGATAATAGGGAGTCAAAGTCAGCATTCCGCAAATGAACCCCCAAAAATCATTGGCTGCGCGGGATTTGAAAAATGAGCCGTGCCCACAATCGTGAAAAATGATGAAGACGCGCACCAGAAAGGCGCCCGCCAGAACCGCCAGGGGAGCGGTGAGCCACCACGAAACGGCCAGGGCGTGATACATCACATACCACAAAAATGCAAGGGGACCGAGCGTGTTCGCAATCTGCCACAGCGCTCTTGGCGCGGAAGGTTTCTGATATTTAGCCACAATCCGCTTCCAATCTGCTGTGTCCGGCCGGAGTTCGTCCCGGGGTAATTCTTGATCATTATTCATATTTACTTCAATCGCCATGTGAAAGGTCAGTTTGTGACCCGCAGATAATTTCTCGCTTCCGAACGATACGGGCCAATACCTTGTTTGCATTGCGTCGATAGCTTGCGGCTATAAAGTTATAGCGGGGCACGCTAAGACAGCCGGAGAAATCAGGAGGAAGACGCAAAGTCTCCCGACAATTGGAGGCGGAAAATAACGGGAATGGCGCAACAAACCGCGCCGGGCGTATTCAATGCAAGGCGGCTGCCTGTTTTTTTATAATTTCGATGTATTGGCCAAGAGCCCTGGATCGGTTCTCGCGATGCCACGCGATCCAGTAGTCGGCTTTCGCCGCCGCTGCCAGAGGACGAAACCGCACGCCGTGATGGGGCAGATTTTTGATCTGCTCGCGCGCAAGCGTTACGCCCAAACCTTCGGCGACAAAGGTCATGATGCCGGATTCCAATTCCACATCCTGCAAAATCCTCGGCGTAAAGCCCGCCTGCTGGCATAGGCCGGTCAACCAGTCCCGCGAGCCCGGATGGGTCTGTTCGGACATTGCGACAAAGAACAATGCCTTGAGATCTCTAGCCAGAATTTTGCTCTTTTTCGCCAATGAATGACCTGCCGGCAACACGACAACGACGTTGTGACGGGCTACACACTCCCAATTAAGGACAGCCATGTTCTTGTTGGCGGATAACGGGCGCAGACCGACAAAGCCCAAATCGATCTTTCTTGTTTCCAGCGCGCGAAGCTGCTCGGCCGGCGACATGTCGAACAGGTTTACGGCGACTTCGGGACAGGTTTGATAAAACGTCCCCAACGTGGCCGGCAGAAGATCGAAATTGAATTTGAACGAATATCCCAGGTTTAGCTGGACGGATTCGCCACGGCTAAAACGCTGAACGGCCTTTACGCTTTCCAGGCTCAACGCCAAAAGCCGCCTGGCATCAAGTAGAAAACTCTTCCCTTCTTCCGTCAATGAAACCTGACTTTTGGTCCGGTCCAACAGACGGACCCCAAGTTCCTCTTCCAAATTGTGAATTTGGCGCGTGAGCGAAGGCTGGGCCAAATGCAGTTTTTCCGCCGCCCGAGTGAAATTCAGTTCCTCAGCCACGGCAACGAAATACCGCAGATGACGCAGTTCCATGCCAAAAAATTAGACTTTTATCGCCTCAGTTACAACCAGGAAACAGACGCCCACGAGTCGGACTCATAGCATAAAGGCATTGAAAGCCAAGAAACAAAGTATTGGTTCATTCCCGCTTGCCATCAGAAGCTGACTGTCAATGAACCTCATTATTCGGAAGGCTTCGGTCCGCTGGAAAGGCGGGGCCAAAGGCGGTTCCCGCGCGGTGACGACCGAGAGCGGCGTGCTCAAACAGGCCAGATTCTCATTGGACACCGCGCTCCAGAACAACAGTTCCAATACCGATCCAGCCGAACTGTTGGCCGCCGCTCACGCGGGCAGCTTTTCCATGGCGTTGTCGAACGAGTTGGGATTGAAAGCGTTTGCGCCAGGTGAGATTGTCACTTCGGCAACAGTGACCCTGGAATATTTCACAGCCGGCTGGACCATCATAAATATTCATCTGAGCGTGGTCGCCCGGCTGCCTGGACTGACACAAGGCAAATTTGTTGATGCCACAGTCCGCGCTAAAACCAACTGTTTGGTATCCCGGTCATTGTGCACGAACATCTCAATGTACGCCAAACTGGAAAAGTGAACGCAGTAAAGAGATCCGGCACTCATGCGCCCTTTATTTTTGATTTCGCATTCCCCGCTTCCGCTCTATTTCAAGGCGGGAAGACTTCAAGGTCTGGATGGCCGCTTGCAGGTTTTCCATCTTTTGCTGCATCTTTTCCAGGATCGCACGATTATCCTCCGTTGCCTTTATCAGGGTAGTAAGGTCTCGATTGGCGCCAGGGTTAGGCATAAAAGGTTAAGTCAATCCCAGTTCCCTTTTGCACAGGAGAATCGCGTCTGCCGATTTGAGATGTCCCAAACGCTTTGCTTCCTCGAAACAGACCAGCGCATCCTCATAGCGGCTATCTTCGAGAAGGTCACGCCCACGGCTGAACCAATTTTTTGAACTGGCCGCCCTGTGCTGACCGTTGTCATCATTTGTAAACATTTACCCTTCTTCCAATTGCAAAACGGGGTCAACGCAGGCGCCAGGTAATACGCGCCTTGTCAATATCATACGGAGACATCTCCATTTTCACACGGTCGCCCGCCGTGAGGCGAACAAATTTTTTGCGCATTTTTCCCGAAACCACGGCAAGCACCAGGTGCTTGTTATCGAGTTCAACGCGAAACATGGTCCCGGGGAGAACCATCTTCACAGTTCCCTCTATTTCGATAGGTTGTTCTTTCAAAGATAAAAATAGCGGAAGTCCGGGCCGGCCGCGGACTCCGCCAATAAGTTAAAGGCTGCCGGTTAGTAACGGCTGCGTCCGCCGCCATTGCTATATTCGCGCCGGCCGCCGGCCGGACGCTCCTCGCGCGGCCTGGCGATATTGACAGTGATTCCGCGCCCATCCAATTCTGTGCCATTCAAGGCAGCGATGGCTTTCTGCGCCTCTTCACCCGTGCTCATGGTGACAAAAGCGAATCCCCGGGGACGGTTGGTAATGCGATCCATTACCAGGTCAGCCTCGGTGACGGTGCCATGGGCCGCAAATGCATCCTGCAGGTCATTTTCGGTGGTGTTGAAAGAGAGATTTCCAACAAATAGTTTGTTATTCATGTGATGTTTGTATTGTCCTTGATTAATCTTTACTTTCAATAGACTGTTCCCGATGGTCGGGTTTCAAATCATCACTGAACAATGTTCACTTGAAGATTTACCATGCCTCAAAAAGACAAGCGATCTTAAGACAAGTCAACCCTGACACGTTTCCATGAAATAGCAACAACATTCGAAGAATTTTTTCCCTGCATGAATCTTTCAGTAATATGACTCGTTTTTAAGCGAAAATCGGCATGTCTCGTTGTTCCTTGCGGACGTAAAATTACCAGATCGTAATAAAAATTGCATTTTTGATCATTGGAGTCTAGGGTAGTTCATTAATATTACGACGACACACTCAATGGAGTGGACAGGGGATTGTGAGCGGTGGGCACACGCCGGCGATCAATTTGAAGTTCACAAGGTTGAAGTCAAACATTTCGGGTTTTGCCATCAATTTTGTGTTTTGCACAATTATCATTATAGATTTCAAACCCACGCCTTGGGCCTGGTTGCCATTTTTACACCGCCTAAAAGCCTCACGATTGAAGTCTAGATCCTGAGTATTTCCGCTCGAAAATCGTAACGCCCCGAACTGCCAACACCGTCAAAAACACTTGCGGCAGAGGCGTACGGAAAGACGATCTTGAAAAACCATCAGAAAGTTTGGATGCCCTTCGGAATTCCATCCGCCTGTTGCAGGGTACTTGGTTTTGTGCCGATGTCGTCTCGAGAAAGAAATCGCCAATGCGCGATGATTGGTGGTAACATCGGCAAGGTTTGTCCGGCGGCTCGCCCGGGAATTCGGCGGTTTATGAAACGCGAACTTTTGAATTTTTCACGACGCTATCAGTCCGCGTTGCGGAGGTACCTGAAACCAGGCCGGCGTGCGGGTTTGAAATCAGCACAGGGATTGGGGAGCTGCGCTTTGAGCGCCGGACTGCAAACGTTGGATTTGGCCAGGCTCCACGAACAAACCCTGGTCTTGCATATATTGCCCGGTTACCCGGCGGGCAAGCGTGATGTGCTCATCAAACAGGCAGGAGTTTTCTTTGCGGCGGCAATTACCCCCATTGAAAAGACGCCCGGCGCCGCATCGGAGGCCACCGCCTGCCTGAAAAAATTCATCGAGACGTTGAGCCGTCGCACCGTGGAACTCGCGGCCTTAAACCTGGAATTAAGCCTGGAGATAGCCCATCGCAAACAGGAACAGGAAGTCAGTAAAAAAAGCGAGCAGCTTTACTCGGAGTTGCTGGAAAGGTCGAGCCGCCAGCAGGAACAGTTGCGGGAACTGTCCCGCCAACTCCTCTCGGCGCAGGAGGATGAACGCAAAAAAATCAGCCGGGAGCTGCATGATGTCATTGCCCAAACGCTGACCGGCATCAACGTCCAGTTGGCCGCACTGAAAAAGGAGGCTCTCTTCGATGCCCGCGGACTTGATCGCAATATTGCCCGCACGCAACGCCTCGTGGAAAAATCCGTGAACATCGTGCATGAGTTCGCCCGCGAATTGCGTCCGGCAGTGCTGGATGATCTGGGACTAATTCCCGCGCTGCATTCGTTTGTAAAACTTTTTTCCAAACGGACGCGCATTCACGTTGGTTTGGAGGTCTTTGCGAAAGTCGAGCAATTGGACATCGCCAGACGCACGGTGCTGTTTCGCGTCGCGCAGGAGGCGCTTACCAATGTGTCCCGCCATGCGCATGCCAGCCGGGTGGAAGTGAGCATCCAGAAAGTGGCCGGCCTCATTTGCATGACTATAAAAGATGACGGCAAATCGTTTCCCGTGGAGCGCGTAATGCGCTACAGGGGGAGAAAACATTTGGGGTTGCTTGGCATGAGGGAACGCCTGGACATGATCGATGGCTGTTTTGATGTCGAATCCACGCCGGGCAAAGGCACCACCATCACGGCCCTGATTTCACCCGGCCATGGCCGCCGGCCAGCCAAATCCTGATTTCTATGAAGCGAATTACGGTTCTACTCGCGGAAGACCACACGATCGTGCGCGAAGGATTTCGCAAGATGCTCGAACTCGAAGACGATCTGGAAGCCGTGGGAGAGGCGAAAGAAGGGCGCCAGGCGGTTGCCCTGGTCAAAAAAATTCGTCCGAACGTTGTTTTGATGGACATCGCAATGCCCCTGCTCAATGGCCTGGAGGCCACACGGCAGATTCTCAAAGCAATCCCCGGCGTCAGAATACTCATTCTCTCGGCACATAGTGATGACGCCTACATCAAAAATGCGACCGAGGCCGGGGCCATGGGATTTCTACTCAAGCAAACCTCGTCCCACGAGGTATGCCGGGCAATCCGGGAAATACATCAAGGAAAAACATTCTTTAGTTCCTCAATTTCCGCGCGTCTCAATTGTCTCCGACCGCAACCGTCCGGACGCGCGGGGCTGCTCAAAAAGAAAGCTGCCAGTCTGACTTCACGCGAAATGGAAGTGCTGCAGCTTATTGCCGAAGGCAGTGCCAATAAACAAATCGCCTCGGAACTGGGCATCGGCATCAAGACCGTTGAAAAACATCGCGAGCATCTCATGCAAAAGCTCGACATCCACGACACCGCTGGCCTCACCCGCTACGCCATTGGCGCGGGCATCATCGAGAGCAGCGTGCAGTTGACCATCCTTTAAAGGTTCAGGTCGTCAGGGTAAGTAGGATATCAGCATACCACGCGCAGTTCAGCCCCAGCATTTCATCCTGCTTCAGGTCGCGGCCGCCCATGTCCATGCGGGCTGAATGCACTCCTAGTAGTTTCCAGGACAGTTGTCCGTTGGAATCGCAACGCATCACCACAGGGGCGCCGCTGGTGCCGCGATGCGTTCGCGCATCGGTGAGAAAATAGCCGAACCCCTGAAAACGCAGACCGAAGGACGAAGCGATTACCGCCTGCCGCACCACTGGCAGGTGGTGCAACTCATCGTGGAATCCCAGGGGGAAACCGACGATCAACAGCGAAGACCCCACTTCGACCTCTTCGAGCGAGCGTTGCAGGTGGGCAGGCGTGAAGCACTGCAACGCCACCGTCCTGGGCAGCGCCGCGCGTTCCAGCTCGATCACTGCCACGTCGATCTCACCGCCGGAATCTTTGCCATGACGCCAAATACTCTTACCCTCATAATACAACAGAACCGATAGACCGACCGAACGAGTGAGGTTCTTGATGTCGGTATGGAGTTCGATTTCGATGCGGTCGGGAAAGTGGTTGCCGGGTTCGTCGAGTAAAACATGCCGGCTCGTCACAAGGAACAGCCGGCCCCCGCGCTCGAAGAAGAAACCGCTCGCGCCAGTTAGCGGACATTTGCCGTCAAAGGTCGAAACCCGGGTGGTCGTCAGCAGCAGCGGTTCAATCATGGACGTTGTTGCCAATTAATATTCAAGGTGTCGCCGGAGTGTCTCATCAAATTTATCAATTTGTCAGCATGAGACGCATCAAAAGGATCGTTCCCGTTGACAGGCAAACAATTATCCGTCTGCCCAATGCATCAACTTAGTCTCCTGAGTCAAATGCCAGTGCCGTACCGGGGCCACTAAAATGTGGAAACATCTTTGGTTTGTCTGGTTGCCTTCATGAGCTTTATGCGCAGGCATAAAAACTGTAATAGTATCGGACCGTGTCTCAAATAAGTCGATGGGGTGAATACCCCATAGCGGAGTCATTATGGAGGGGGCTATGTTCTCTTTGTGAAACAAATTAAATTTCCCAAAAATCAGGAACCGGGCGGCACGGCGCCGCCGGCTGCGACGGCGGATTTGAACCAAAACGAGGCCAGTTCAAAGCCGTCGCCGGACGAAGTGGCCAAAAGGGCCTACTCAAGATATGTCGACCAGGGCTCGTTGCACGGGCACGACAAGCAACATTGGCTGGAGGCCGAGGCGCAATTAGTCGCGGAACGCGCTCTCGCCAGGGTTTATGTTTTTTCGTAACTGGACTGAATAAAAGTTTTCACGCTTTCCGCATCGTGCGCTTTGTGGAAAGTTGAAACCAAAGTCACTTGCATGAAAAATTTGAAGCTCCTCGGTCTGACCATCATCCAACTGCTCAAACAAGTCTGGTTCCTTCCCAGATCAATCGCAGATGTTATCAGGCAAAAACGTCAATGGATGATTCAAAACAGATTTGAGGCCGAACGGCTCGATCGGATACGCAACCCGGAAAAATATCTGGGAAGGTGATTGGACACTATTATCACCCCCGAATTATATATTGAAAACATCGCCCCAACCACGACAGAAAACGAGTTGAAGGATCTATTTTCCGTTTACGGCAATGTCGCAGAAGTGAATATTGTGATTGATCGCACTCCTCAAAAGCCACAGGGTTTAGGCTTCGTAACAATGGTAACACCTGAAGGCGCCCGGGCCGCCATTCAGGCTCTTCATGGAAAGCTGATGGGAGAGCACAAACTCACAGTGAGTGAGGCATGGCCAGGAGAAGACCATCAACGATGCGGAGATGTTCCAGGTGGCGATTCCTGAGAAAAACGTTCTCCCAACTTCCCCTTGCTTTCTGTCTGCGTTTGTTTTCCGCTAATGTCCACCTGCGGCACTTCGCACGTCAGCCAATAATCGTACAAAACTTTAAGTTGCCTGCGCAGTTTGTCCATATTCTGGGGTTTCACGTGATATGAACTGGCCCCCAGCATGTAGGATTTCTTGATGTCGTCCAAGTCGCCGGAGGCTGACAAAACGACGGCTGGAATAATTTTCCAGGCGGGATTCTTTTTTATAAATTCCAATACGCCAAAACCATCCATCCGAGGCATCTTCAAATCCATCAAAATAAACGTGGGATATGCGAATTTTTGACGGTCGGAGTACTCGCCCTCACCACACAAATAGGCGATCGCTTCAACACCGTCGCCCACAACATGAATGGGACAATCTGCTCCCGCCTCGCGAAGCGCTTCTTTAATGAAAAACTGGTCGTTCGGGTCGTCCTCCACCACTAAAATTGTTGCTGACTGAAGTTTCATGATCAGCCTCCGCTTCTTTCGTCCATACTGCCATTTTCATCTTCACCATTTTCCAAAACGAATGCCGGGACAAAATGGGAAATCACCCCAAGTGCAATCGCTCAACTTCCCATTTCATAATACACGCAACCAGAAATATATTCCACTCTGGTTGTTAGGTATTCGTAAACTGAACGCGCCGGAAAAATTATTCGAAAAATTCGACCGGCCAGAGTGGCAATAGACAAAGAGGGCTTTCCACTGTTCGGCGTAAGTGCGGGAGTCAGGGCAGGGCGCAGGGCGCTGGAAACATCGCCGACACGTCCGCGTGCCGTGATAAATTCGGGGGTTTACATCATTTTTTTTCAATCCTTTCTCGCGCAGGACCAATCTCGGCTTTTTCGACATAAATCCAACCTGCAATTGAACACAATAAAATAAATGCGCAGACTAGCACAACTCCAACAAACGAAGCGTAGACTTTTGGAGAACCAATCGTAACCGTATACAAAACAATTATGAGCGAGACGACCGTCGAAGAAGACACGCCAATAAGCAGGGTCAATAGTGCCCGAAGAAAGCTCCCCCGCCTTAGCACTGCCAAGTCCTGCTCGGTCACTTCGTAGATGTGCAATGCTGAAATAGGATGCCGAGTAACAGCTATCGTGCCTTGTTGGCCGGTCGCGCCTTGAAGGTGTCCTTCTGTTTCAACTGGCTGCTTCTCTTCAACGGGGTTTCTACTTTCAGCCATAAGCGCCCCCAAGCAGAATTTGAATGTCCACGCGATTCAAGTTTCCGGCTCGAAAATGAAAAATCTGAAATCCAATGGCTCTTCCATCAGCTAAATTGCCAATTTTGGCAGGTTGTAACGTATCCGTGTTACTAACCCCGGCTAGGCAGGGCTGCGGAAGTTCTGTCAGAGTGAGGGTATGGAAAATTCGACCAGTAATCGTCCCCATCACACGCCGGAGCAACGCGCGCAAATTCTCAGCGACTATCACCAGAGCG
>DATJTK010000156.1:0-36514 GCA_035503455.1 Candidatus Sulfotelmatobacter sp.
GTTCAGTATTTGCCAGCGTTGTTGTCAACGAATTCATGGCTGACTTTGACAGATGGCTTTCCAGCGGCGTTGGATACGAACCTTACCGTTTTTATTCAATCGAACGCCGTGCCACCTACGGTTTGGACAACGAATTATTCCAGCGGGGGTGGCACAAACATTGGCGGGCCGATTCCTCCCGGCACAACGAACAACAATAACCCTGTTGTGCTTGGATCAACAACAACCGGCTTTTACCGTGTCGTGCGGGACGGCGTTCATATTTTTGGATTGACCAATGGCGAAGTATTGAGCGGCAGCATTCAGCAGCCGATTGAATTTGCTGTGGATACCACCAATGACATTGTGGGAGTGACTTTTTACGACACGAACGACAATCCACTGATCGGTGCATCAGCGGTTCCGGGGCCTGGTGGAGGTTGGATTTTGAATTGGAATACCGGGCTGGGGCCTAATGGCAACTATGCCGTTGAAGCCGAATTGGATATGGACGGCACCAACGATCCTGTTGTCAGCTTTCCCGTTACTGTCACGGTCAGCAATCTCATTTCATTCCCAAACTATCTAACGCAGTTATATGGCAGTCAAATGTGGATTTACGCGCAGACTGTTCCCAATGCGGACGTGGAGATTGACATGTACGATGAGAACACAAACTATCTTGGCTCGTTTTATCCCATCAGCGATGGCAACGGCCTCATTTCCTTCATCTGGAACTTGGAGGACGCAAACGGCAATCCATTGTCTGACACGAATTTCATGGGCGTGTGGACTGTGTACCCTTCTGAATCAGTCATCAGCCAGAGCGCAAATACAAAAACCGTCAATTCCGCATCGGCAAACTTCGTTCCCCCTAGCACGAAAGAAACGCTCGTCAAAAGAATCAACGCGGCGGGTGGTTCACCGGCTGGCAGTACGACCACCGGCCCCGTCACGCTTTGGACGGAAGAACCAAAATGGACACCAAATAATTATTGGATTGTAGGCGTGGGCGATATTGGAACCCAAGTCGCGCTTCAGGCCGTTTATGGCGGAACAATAAGCCCGGCGACATACGGCGGTGTCATTGGAACGCTAGAAGACCTGCACGTTAATATGGCCCCCGGAAACAGGAGTACCCAATGGGACAACGAATATATCGTGAGCGACCCGACTAGCCGCGCTGGCCTTCTGGCTTATTTGGCATCGCTCAATCCTCGTTACGAGAATTTCTTCTGGTTTGGCCACGGCAACGAAAACTCAATCAGCGCAGAAGAGGGCGGCACGACCATCACAGCGGATGATATTTCCCTTGCTTTGGGAAACGTGCCTTTAAGCTCTTCTGACGTTCACGCCGCCCTTCACCCATATCGTTTTGTGTGGTGTGAATCTTGTGACACTGCCAAAGGAAATTTCTGCGAATCCTTTGCCATTCCCGCGCTAAACCTCAGCACGAACAACTTTATTTATTCGGGCCTGATGTCGCGGGCATACCTAGGCTATAAAAATGAGATCGGATTCAACTATTCTTATGACCAGGGAAGCCGAACAAGTTGGGATCAACAATCCCTAATGTGGAGCATCTTTCTGACAAATTTTTTGCAGCCACGAGGCTATAGTCTGGCGGCACTTGTCTATTTTGCGCAAAACAACAATCCGCCATTCCAGAATGCAACGCTCTATCAAATGGACACAACTGCTACCAGTTACGGAGCAACGGATATGATATATCCCAATCCGTATTAAATTTAGCGATGAGCCGTTTTAAACTCATTCTTTGTTTGGCAATGGGCGCGGGCGTAGCTTGTTTTATTGGTTCTACCCCGCGACCTGGTGATCCGGCTGAAGTGTGGCAGCAGAGCGCTCCACGCTTGTCAATAGCGCAAGTCAAGGAGTCGCAGGTTATGATGATGAACGTTGACTACGGCGCGAGCCTTGCCTGGCAAGCTGCCGTGTCACGAGCGATGTTGTTAAAGGCCAACTGGCTTGCCAACCGCTTGAACTTGCCTATCAAACGCCCCATCTATACAACAGATGTTCGGACGTGGTGTATCGGCAAGCCGTATCTGGATGTATTGAGGGAACCAATGCCGTCTCCATATCCCGACACCGTTTTTGGGCATGACATTTACAATACAAACTTTTCGCGCTTGAGGCGCATTCTCGCGCTTAAATTCGGACTTCAGGGTGTTTTGGACACTTCCACTTTCGAGTTTTCGTTTAACAACGGGCAACTTCAGGATATTGCGCGTCGGGACGCCTCTCAGGGTGAACGTTCCACCGACGGGTTCGCAAACCACATGAAGGAATCCCAACCTATTCCCGATGAAGCGGCTCAAGCGTATCAACTGGCCACAAACTGGCTCGCTGCCGCAGATGTCAATTTGGACATGCTGGAAAAAAGTCGTTTGCCGCATCCGGTTCACAAGGCGCAATATCAGTTTCCTGGCGATCTCTTGCCGCAGCCGGTCTATTTCGTGGATTGGGGAACTAATTATTACGGCATGTATTGGGCCTATCAATTTTGGCACACTAACGAGTGGCATCCGACGGTTTCACTGGAAATTGGGCCACACAATGAGCTTCTGGAAATGTATATAGGCGACCCGACTTTTTTCCGCAATTCGCCTATGCTCATCCCATCCAAAACCTTATGGCGGCTTGTCCACACGCCAAATCCGCCTCTCCAATATCTAAAAACGACCGCCGGAATGAGGGAATTTATCATGACCACGGACGAAGTTTCAGATTATGCCAGCCATCTCACAAATCGCCTCTGGCTTTACGAACATCATCAATTAGACCCGGTAAGTACCATGCTCATTTCAAATGACTTGAAAAGGCTCAATTCCGAACTTATTCCCTACACGAACAATTCAACCAAAAGTCAATAACATTTGTATGAACGCGCCATCATTAATCAACTCCCCTGAACCAAAGCAACCGACCCCAAAATCCTTATGGCGTTGGGAAGCCCCGCGTTGGTGCAACTGGTATATCCTCTGGTTGATCCTTACGGCCATTCCGCTGTGCGTGGCGATTGATTACGCCACGAAACAAAAATCATCCAACCTTGCGTGCTTCATTCTCGCAGTCCTTTTCACGCTCAATTACGTCATGTCGCTGGCCGCGCTGGTGAAAAGTTTCGTGAAGGAAAAGTAAGCTCGCCGCTCAAACTGCCACGGCCACAAATGAATACAAGCATGACGCCAAAAATGCGGGCAGCATTGATGCTGGCAACCCTCCTGTTGGCGTCCACGATTAACGGCGTAGCCAATGACGGAAGCAACCGGGTTTGGATTGTTGGTTTGACCAATCGTTCGGTGTTGAGTGGTTTGGTTCAACTTCCAATTCAATTTGCGGCGACAAATCAGGACATCGTGGGCATAGCTGTTTATGGCACAAACGGCCCGATCATTGGGGCGCACGCCTTTTCGATTGCGGAATATCGCTATTGGATGTCCCGTTACGGCACTAACGGCCCGATCCCTGCCGACACCAACAACGGTGACTGGTTTCTCAACTGGGACACACAAATGTCTGGCAACGGCGATTACGCGGTTATAGCGGAACTGGATTTTGACGGCACCAACGAACCCGTAGTCAGTCAGCCGGTGAGCGTGACGGTGAGCAACCTTTTTTCGTTCCCGAATGAGCTTTCAATGACATTTGGCACGCGCATGTGGATATACTTTCAAACGCTTCCCGGCGCAAAGGTGCAAATTGATATGTATGGGCAGGGCACCAATTATCTTGGCTCCTTCCACCCCACCAGCGACACCAACGGCGTGGTTTCATTTTTATGGGACTTGACGGACGGCAACGGCTATCGTTTCAAAGACACCAGTTTCAGCGGCGTGTTCACTCTGGAAACAATGCCTGCCGCGTCTCATAAAGTGAGCCAGCCGAATCTACGCATTAATTCCATGCCGCCATATATGCTGCTCCAAAAATTCAAGACCGCAAATGCCAATGCCGCTTATCAGGTTGTCTGCCGGTGGAATGGCAGACACGAGCACAATTCCTTATCTAAGTGCCATTCGGGTCAACCCATAGCATCGGCTGATTTAAGGTTGACTTCAGAATGTCAAAATGTATCCGTCCGGCGAAGCGCCTCTATTGATAAAATCGTAAGCGTCGTAGCATAACCGCTACGATGACTACGACCCCTACGGAAGAACCGATTTTGAAGACGGATGTGATAGTGCGCGTGCGGACGCCTTGGTCGCGACGGCAGCAGTTGCTGGCCGTCTTGGTTCACAGACCGGTGAACGAACGCAAATCAAAACTCACCCGGGGTGAACGGGAAAATCTTCGAATTTCCCAATAAAAGACCCGTTTTTCGGCCTCAAAAAGTTTCGTTCACCTTTTCAATACCCTACACTCGCGTTTTGGTAAACGAAGCGGTTTGGGCAAGGGCGGCGCCTCGTCGAAATCGCCCGGCGCCTCTGGCCGCCTGCACACAAAAACGTGCGCGTACTACAGTAGGGCAGATCTGCGTGCCAGTGGCGCTGCCACCTGCTTTCGGCTTTCCAACATTTCCCAATTTCATGCTTTCCTCATTTTCTCGAATCTTTCGCGTTCTTCGCGTCCTTCGCGCGACCCTTGCCGTTAAATTCCCTCGGTGAAATAGACGGTTGTATTCCATTCCACCAACCAAAAAACGAAATAAAAAAATTTCTGTCCCTAAATCCCCGCGCCAATATTGAACTTTTTGGGGGTTCCAAATGTAGTTCTTGTACTGCGCCCTATATCTGAGAAATTCGAATTGTATCAATGTCATGAATCAACCAGGAACTAGTGAATCTCCCCATAGATCCCATGTAGGGCAGGCATCCTGCCTGCCGGTTAACGCGGCTTCCAGCCGCGTGTTCCCAAAAATCCATCTATCCATTTATCCAACCATCCGAATTGTCCCCACGTTCCCGATTGATGGGGGGACAATTCGCCGAAACCCTTTCAAAAACCCATATTTTCCGCCCATCTTCTACGCCGATGGCATTGCCGTGGCCGCCTTTTTCGGTGATTTTGGGCATTTTTGGTGAAAAAACCGTGTTCAAAACTCATTTTTTGGATCATCAAAAGGGACAATTCCTCGTTCGGCAATGCCAACCACTGTGTCCACCACAGATTGAGAAACACTGAAACTCTGTTATGTTTATGATGACTGGGATTCCTTGCCCGAAAAGCGGATGGGGAAATGGTTGAAAGGAGAATGAGGAGAATATTGGTTTAAAATCGGCAGCCGCGGGTCTACGGGCTGCGGTCATCCGTTATGAAAAAGCGACGCATCAAGCCACCTCCCCTTCCGCCAGACGGACAGCGCGACCCGCGGGACCCGCGCCCCGCGGCCGGAAATTGGTTTGGACGACCGCAAGGATGGCTTATTTTTTACGTGTTGCTCCTGTGCGCGTTAGTTTGGGTCTGGCGCGCCTCGTCCGGTCAAACGTTATTTCGCACAATTCCTTACAGCCAATTTAAGTCGCTGGTATCACAAAGCCTTGTCACCAACGTCGTCATCGGACCAAACATCATCACTGGCGAAGTCGTCACAAACGAGCCGGCAATGAAAAAGGCCGAGACATCAACAAACCCAGCCATTGCAAAGGAATTCGAATCGGTCACCAATTTGCTGGCACTTTCGGCGGATGAATCGCCGGGTTTTCAAACGTTTCGAGTGGAGGACCCGGCCCTGGTTCAGGACCTGGCAAAGAATCACATCAATTTTACAGGAAAGGAATCCAATCCCATGCTTGGGCTATTCCTGGCCTGGGTAGTGCCTATCGTGATTATATTCTTCCTTTGGCGATTCCTGTCACGGCGCGTGTCAGGACTGGGGCAATCGGTCATGGGCTTCGGCTCCAGCCGCGCCAAGCTGATGGCTGAACAAACCACAAAAGTGGTGTTCAACGACGTGGCGGGTTGCGACGAAGCGAAGCATGATCTGCAGGAGGTCGTCGCCTTTCTGAAGGACCCGGGACGTTACAATGCTCTTGGCGCCACGATCCCAAAAGGAATACTACTCATCGGCCCGCCCGGCACCGGCAAAACCCTTCTGGCCCGCGCAGTCGCCGGGGAAGCAAAAGTGCCGTTCTTTTTTATCAGCGGCAGCGAATTCGTGGAAATGTTCGTGGGAGTGGGCGCGGCGCGTGTTCGTGATTTGTTCGAAAAGGCGAAATCCAAAGCGCCATGCATCGTATTTATTGATGAATTGGACGCCGTCGGACGGCAACGGGGTGTCCGGATCGGCATGGTGAATGACGAACGCGAGCAGACGTTGAACCAATTGCTCGTTGGCATGGACGGCTTTGAAGCGAACGCGGGCATTATCATTCTGGCGGCAACGAACCGGCCGGAAGTGTTGGACCCCGCGTTGTTGCGGCCCGGACGATTTGACCGTCACGTGGTCGTGGACGTACCCGACCTGGAGGGAAGAACAGCCATATTGACGCTCCACGCGCGAGGAAAACGGCTGGCGTCGGACATAGACCTGCGCAAGCTGGCGGCGCAGACACCGGGCCTCGCCGGGGCGGACCTGGCCAATGTCGTGAATGAAGCCGCGCTCGCGGCGGCCACGCGTGGCGCCGATTCGATCACACAGTCAGATTTGGAAAGCGCCGTCGAACGCGTCGTCGCAGGCCCGGAGCGCCATAGCCGCCGATTGAGCGACGAGGAAAAAACGCGAGTGGCCTATCATGAAACGGGTCATGCATTGGCGGCGTATTACAGCAAACACGCCGACCCCGTGCATAAAATCAGCATCATCCCGCGAGGCCGGATGGCGCTCGGATATACGTTGCAGCTTCCGATACGCGAGCAGTATCTGCTGAGCCGTTCAGCGTTGCTGGACCGGATCCGTGTGCTCCTGGCGGGCCGCGCGGCTGAAGAGGTGGTTTTTAACGAAATCAGCACCGGCGCGGAAAACGACCTGCAACAGGCGACGGCTATGGCACGGCAAATGGTCGCAATGTTTGGCATGAGCAATGTCGTTGGCCTGGCGTATTTGGCCCGGCGCGACGGGCAATACGATTCGTTTCTGCCCAGTGGCCCGCCGCAGCGCGATTGCAGCGAGCAAACAGCGCGGGAGATAGACGAGGAAGTCAAAAAAATTCTCGCCACCGCCTATATCGAAGCCAAGTCATTGTTGGTAGTGCACCGCTCCGCGCTTGATAGTATTTCCCGTAACCTGCTGGAACACGAAACGATGGACGCCCCAACCTTCAAACACTTGGTCCAACAGGCGGAGCCGGCAATGGCGGCGTGACGAAGCGGATTAGTGGATTAATGGATTACGTAGCGCAGGTTTCCAAACCTGCCGTATCGCCGATTTCTAAATCGGCTGACCGTACGGCGTTGTCCCGACGAACTGAAAAACCAGCGACGCCAAACTCGCATCGATTTGGAATCCGGCGACGTATAACGTCGTACGACCAGCGGGTTTGGAAACCCGCGATACAGCAGGTTTGGAAACCTGCGCTACGTTGGCAGCGTGGCCCCAACAATCCAACAATCCATTAATCCACAACGAATCGATTCCTTTCCGAACCAACAACGATCGCATCGTAGTCCCCCTGCCCTGTCCGGCGGACGACAACGTCTGCCGGTTGTTCCAGCGAGAAAATCGTCTGCCCGTCGCGTTTCAGGTTCGTAAAGCCGCCGCAGGCAAATTTTTCGACGTTGCCGGAAGCGTCGACTTTTAAAGCGCAAACGCCAAAATAGCTTCCGGAGAATTGATGCCCAGAGAGTTCAATTGAAAACGGTTTTGATCGATTTTTATGCCACGAGGTGTAATCGGAAAAAATCACTGAGCCGTCTTCCAGGAATGCGCCATCGGGCACTGAATTAGTCCGGGCGCCAAGTTCGGGAAGTCGAGCGACGTCGAAACCGCGGACCGTGGCGCTGTCGGCAATTTTTTGGAATCGGCTGCTGATATCGTCGCCGTAAAAATTGCGTGTTGCCGTCCCTTCCAGCATCAGCTTGCCGCCGGCCTGGGTATAGCGTGCGAGGAACTTGAGGGTTGATTCTTTGGCGTATTGCGGGTCAAGAAATACCATGGCGTCAAAGCGATGGCCGTTGACGACCGGGTGGTTTTCGGCGTCGAAAGTGATTTGGCCATTATCAATAAAATCGCTGGGCAAGAGCGCGCACGGATAACCCGCGCGCCAGATTTTGGCTGCTTTTTCCTCAATCCCGAGATTGCCGTTGATGTCCCATGGCGAGCGGGCGGATTCGTCGGGAAACCAATTAATCAATGCAGGCATTCCAAATACTACCAGCACTGAGAGTTTTGGCCCCGCAGGATCAAATTGATTCAACAACCGGATTTTAAGCTCAGCGGCAGTAATGGGCGAATAGCGGGTTGTCTGTGCGAGGTCTATGCCCCATTGGTTCGTATGATCGTTCCACCCGTGGTAATCGATGCGGCCGTCATACGGGGCGTCGCGAAAGGCTTTTTCGATGAAGGCGTTCATGCTGTGGCTGTAGAGCTGGTCAATGGTGATGGGTTCCGGATGCACAACGCTCAGGCCCATGCACTGGGGCATCGGCCAGTTTTCATCGCTTTGGCCGTATTCACGCGGATTGCTCCACCAATTGAAGCCAACGCGCCAGACGTCGTCCGTTTTCATGCCGTTGTGAAAAGTATTGTGAATGCCCGCAAACGTGTTGGGACCGAAAATTTGTTTGGACATTTTATAAAAGGCCTGTTCGCAACGAAGCGGCCCTTCGCGAAAGACGTCGAAGTATTCGTTGATGGCCCGGATGCGGACTTCGGGTTTGCCCTCGGGAGCAAAGCGCATATCAAAGAACGCGCGTTCCAACGGCATGCCGGTTTGCTTTTTAAACGCAGCCGCGAATGCGCGACCGTAGAACCGGTCGCGAAACGGTTCGTGATTGTGCAGCGTCACCATCAGAGACCCAAATTCGTCGAGGGCGGTCCCGTCGAAAGGAATGTCCGAGTAATGCTCCAGGATTTCGCGGTATTTATTGATCATCACATTGTTAAACAGGTCCGGAAAATCGCAATAATGCGCACACATGATATAGGCAGTGTATCCGGCGAGCCTGGCGGGAGCGTTAATTGACAGCGCGATGGCACCGGCATTCGTTTTTATGGTTTTGGCTTCGGCGGTGATGTCGGTCAATGTATCGGGGTTGTAATAGCCGTCGCCAGTTTTGCGAAAGGCGAAGACTTTGAGCACTTCACTGTGAAAAGGTTGAGTCCTTCGGGAATTGACGCACGTGACGGAATAATCCGCATGACCTGCCGTGTCCAAAACGACTTCGCCTTCGGTGACAAGAGCCGCGGCCTGATTCAGCGGGAGCGGATGACCGGAACTGCCGTATCGCGGGGGTTTACTCCAATATTCCCAGAGTTGCAGGCCGATTTTGAGGCCGTGTTTGTGCGCTTCGCGAACGGTTTCCGCAAATGGTTCGTGCATGGTTTTGTAGTCGTAGAAATCCAGATTGTCCCGCTCGGTCATAATGGCCATGGTGTAGGGACTGTTCGTGGCCATGTTCCAGACGTCATCGAGATAATGCGCGTTGGCCAGCGTGTTCGACTGCCAAAACCAATAGGTTATTTCCGGCGCGCGCCCGGGCGGCATCGTTTTTACGTAGTGAACGTCGGCGGATGCCGAAAAGACGGCGACAAGGGCTATGAAAATGGAAAGCGAAACGGATTGTTTAAGCATGTGCGGATCACTTTGAGATGGACATGGCCTATGTGGACGCGCGGGTCAATGGCATCTGCGTTCATCGACTGATTATTTAGTTTGGGCAGAGCAGCAGCTCTGCCCTGCCGTGAATCGTGGCAGGGCGGCGCTGCCGCGCAGTAGCCTTTACATGGAGGACAAGGAAATTGCGTAGGCGGCCTGGTTGGTGCCGATGGCCCACAAGTTCAGCGGATTGAGGGAGAACGGAAATTTCTTGAACTGCCCGCTGCCGTCAACCATGAGATAATTTGAACCGCCATTGCCCATGCCGCTGTAGTCGGCCTGGCCGCTTGAATCGTGGCGGCTTTGGTTGACGACCTGGTCAATGTCGTCCCCGTTCAGGAGGTCGGCATAAAAATCGCCGGCCTGTGAGGATTTTTCGCCCAAAAGAATCACGTCCGTCGGCTGCCGAATGTCCGTTTGCTTCATACCCTGCGGGTAAGTGCCGGCCATGTAACTGGCAAAATCTGACGAATCCAGGACGCTGTTGAAATAATCGTTCCAGCCATTAATCAGATAGCTGCGCGGAGAGGAGTCAGCGACATTGTTGGAGTTGGCTCCGCTGCCGTAGGTCGTCGGAGAATTGGTGGTTTCGTTGGGACAGACGAGGAGTTGCACTTCATGCGCGTAGCTGTCGTAGAATTTGTCCGGCCAGCGGTCGGCATCGGAACGGGGCGGAAAAATGCTTTGATTGTCGTTTAAATAGACCTGGGCCGCCATTCCCAATTGCTTGAGATTGTTGAGGCATTGGACGCGTATGGCGGTTTGTTTGGCGCGGCTCAAGACCGGCAAAAGCATCGCCGCCAAAATGGCGATGATGGCGATGACGACGAGCAATTCGATGAGCGTGAAGCCGCGTTGAAGCGTTGAAGCGCTGAAGCGTTGAAGCGTGGCCCGGCCTCGCCCCGCCGAGGGAACCGCGTCCGTTCGGCGAAAAACATTTTCCCCAGGGCAATTTTTTCCTAATATCACTTTTTTCATAACCGCTTTATTGTTAAACGCGTCTGATAGTTCGACGCCCGGCGCATCCGATTTGTTACAAAAAATTATGGATAAAAAGAGTACATTACTGGCTGTGGTCCTGCTAGCACTGGTTTCGGTTTATATTGTTTTTTTTACGGGCTGGTTCAGGCCGCACGTGATTAAACTTTTTTACACGACCCGGCCGATGACGGACGTGCGCAGGCGGGGCGACCTTCCGTACATTTGCTTTATGATGGGCGGCAAAATCCGTCTTACGGAGGTAAAAGTAGTTTCGGCTGCTGACTTTCAGAAAAATCCCGCCGCTCCCGCGTTGTGGCACCTGGTCTCGGATTCGAATTCCGTGCCGGTCGCATTATTTGTTTATGGCCAGCACATTCACGGGATGAGGCCAAAGTATAAAGGAGAACAACCGCAGGACCTGGAGACGAACCAATTGTACACTCTCTTCGTGTCGTCCGGTTGGGCGCATGGGCAGCTGAATTTTAGGTTGCAGTAGCCCGTTGAAGCGTTGAAGCGGCAAAACTTCAGTCGGTGAACCGTTTCAACTTTTCAACGTTTGAACGGCTGCCTGTTCAATTTTTGTCCCCGCAAAATGGCATGACGCCCGAGTGTCTTTTTTAACCTCGCGAAATTCAGGGACAACGTCTTCGCAGATGGGCAATTGCCTGATGGGACAGCGCGGGTGAAACGGACAACCCGAAGGCGGGTGAATCGGAGATGGAACGTCGCCGGGCAAAACAATTCGTTTGCGTTTGGTTTCCGGGTCCACCTCCGGCACGGCGGAAATCAGAGCCTGCGTGTAGGGATGCTGCGGCTCCCGAATAAGGCTTTTGGCTTCGGCAGCCTCGACAATCTTTCCCAGGTACATCACCAAAACGCGATGGCTGATGTGCTCGACCACGGCCAAATCGTGTGCGATGAAGAGGTAGGCGATGCCGTGTTTCTGCTGCAGGTCGCGAAGCAGGTTGATGATTTGCGCCTGCACGGACACGTCCAGCGCGCTGACCGGTTCGTCACAGATAATCAGTTTGGGTTCGACCGCCAGGGCGCGTGCGATGCCGATGCGCTGGCGCTGGCCGCCGGAAAATTCATGCGGATAGCGCTGGGCATAAACCGGATCCAATCCGACCGCTTTGAGCAATTCCACAATTCTCGCCCGGCGCGCGGCCTTGCTGTCGGCCAATTTATGGATGTCGAGGGCTTCGCCGACGATTTGCTCGACGGTCATGCGGGGATTGAGCGAGCCGTACGGGTCCTGAAAAATCATCTGAAACTTCCGGCGCCGCGCGCGGAGCATCGAGCCGCCCATGCGGGTAATGTCTTCGCCTTCGAGGAATATTTGGCCCGCCGTCGGGTCCAGGAGGCGCACAATCGCGCGGCCGAGCGTGGTTTTGCCGCAACCGCTTTCACCGACCAGTCCCAGGGTTTCGCCGGGCGCAATAGCAAAGCTAACGTCGTCAACGGCTTTCACCGTTTCATGGACACGACTAAACAACCCGTGTTTGACGGGGAAATGAACCTTTAGATTTTTGACTTCCAGTAGCGCCACGGCGGATAAGAATACGCGAAACCTGAAAAATTTACCAGAACGTTAATTTTTCGTCACTTGACGTAGCGCAGGTTTCCAAACCTGCGCTACTCCTGAAACAACGCCTGGGCAAATTGTTTCGCGTCGAAAGGCTGTAAATCGTCCGCCTGTTCGCCCAGGCCGATGAATTTGACGGGCAGGCGAAGTTCTTTTTGAATCGCCACGACCATTCCGCCTTTGCTGGTGCCGTCCAATTTGGTCACAATCAGGCCGGTGAGCGGGACGGCCTTGTTAAACTCGCGCGCCTGATTCAAGGCATTCATGCCGGTCGTGGCGTCCAGGACGAGCAGCACTTCGTGCGGCGCCCCGGGCAATTGCCTGCCGATGACGCGATGAAGCTTTTGAAGTTCCTGCATGAGATTGTGCTTGGTGTGAAGGCGGCCCGCGGTATCAATGAATAAAAAATCCGCCTTGCGCGACTGGGCAGCGGTCACGGCGTCATGGGCCACGGCGGCGGGGTCCGCTCCATAAGCGCCGGCAATCACATCGACCTTTAATTTACTGCCCCATAATTTGAGCTGCTCGATGGCCGCGGCGCGGAAGGTATCGCACGCGGCAAGCACCGCGGTCTTGTTTTGCGTCCGGGCAAAATGGGCGAGTTTCGCGCTCGTTGTGGTTTTGCCGGTTCCGTTGACGCCGACGATGGACACGACGCAGACGCCGCCGGAAACGTCGCGCAATTTTGAATCTGTGGCGGCAAAATTTTTCTCGATTTCATTGGCCGCGACAGCAAATACGTCCAGGCCGGCGCCGCCCTGCGTTTCGTAATTTTTTCGGACGGCATCGACGATTTGCCCGGCTATGTCCATGCCCAGGTCAGCGCCAACCAACGCAGCTTCGAGTTCTTCCAGCGTGGCGTCGTCCAGTTTGGGCGAACCGGTAACGATACGCGTGATTTCGTGGACGAGCTTGCTGTGGGTTTTGGCCAGGCCCGCCTTGAATTTGTCGAAGAATCCCATTTGAGCGCGGCCGGATTTTATCTCGCGGCAGCCGAAGGAAGAGTCGTTGCTTTGGCCCTGTGTTCCTTCATTTTTTGGATGTGTTCATACGGCAATTTGACCGTGCCAATCAGCGGTTTGCCCTTGCTGTAACCGTGACAATCGCTGCCGCCCGTCACGAGCAAATTGTATTTGTCCGCGATTTCGAGGTAACGTTCGGAGATGGCGGTGGAATGTTTTGTGTGGAAGCATTCGATGCCGTCCAACCCGGCCGCGACCAGCGCGGGAATGACGCTGTCGGTCCGGTTCAGGCCGGGATGGGCCATTACCGCCACGCCGCCAGCCTGGTGAACCAGTTCGATGGCGTCGAGCGCGGAAATTTTGGACTTTGGAACCCAGGCAGGGCGGCCTTTTTTTAAAAATCGCTCGAATGCTTCGTCGAGATTTTTCACATGGCCATCCTTGACCATGGCCCGGGCAACGTGCGGACGCCCGGGTGATTTGCAATTGGCCAGCGCGAAGACCGATTCGGCTTTCAACGGCACGCCCAGATCGTTGATGCGGGCGACCATTTCGTAAATGCGGTTCTGGCGAACGACTTGAAACCTGGCGATTTCGGCGAGCAATTTTTCGTTGTGGATGTCCAGGTAATAGCCCAGGACATGCAACTCGGTGTCCTCATGCTCGGCAGTCAATTCGGCGCCCGGAATGAATTCCATTTTAACGGCGGCACACGCGGCGGCGGCCCGTTCACAGCCTTCGACGGTGTCGTGGTCAGTCACCGCGATGCACGAAAGACCGCTTTTTTGCGCCTGCAACACCAGTTCTTCCGGCGTCCATGTCCCGTCGGAAAAATTCGTGTGCAGATGGAGGTCGGCGAATTTCATTTCATGTTTTTGCCCGGGCGGAGGACTTCGCCGCGGATCTTGTCCAGGATTCCGTTTACAAATTTTCCGCTGTCCTGGGTTGAAAATTTCTTTGCGATGTCCACGGCTTCATTGATGCTCACAACGGGAGGAATATCGTTGCGATAAAACATTTCATAGATGGCCAGGCGCATGACATTGCGGTCAACGGCAGCGATGCGATGGAATTCCCAATTTTTGGCGTGGCATTTTATTTTCTCGTCAATTATTTCGCGGCGCTCGAGGACGCCGCGGATCAGTGGGTCGGCAAAGAGCCGCGTTTCGGATTCTTCAGCCGTGGGCGGGGGCAGGTCCACCGGCTGGCCCCAATGAGCGCCGCCGCGCTCGTCGGCGATCGCCGCGGCGCGCTGATTTTCCCAAAATTCGTCCAGTGCCCGTTCCAAATCCCCGGGCGGATTCAGGTCGTGCTGAAACAAAAATTGCACCGCGCGTTCCCGCGCTTCGCGTCGCTTTCCCATACCTAAAACAAAATATTGCCTGAAAAGGCGGATACAGGGAATGAAAAAACGAATCGGCAATATTCCCGGCTAAAGGTTGCATTTACCTTGCAACCTCCCGGCGTTGCCATCCGTCTTAATTGCCACAATACTGATATTGTGAAAAATGCTTGCAAAAGAGAATCCTACTTTTTATTTATTAGAAATTAGTTCCATTTGAAAAAACCAGTTTGTGCTTTCAAAAATGAAAATGAAACGTCGTTTAAACTCGGTGATTGGGTTGTTGGCTTTGGGTTATTTGCTGCCGCAAGTGTGCGCGGGCGCGCCTCGCGATCTTGCGGCGATCAACGCCGTGGCGATCATTGGGGAACAGGACCCGGCGGCGCTTAAGGTGCCGGATGATGCTCCCGGACCCGTGGTCTGGAAAGACCCGTCGGCGACGGTGGACGCGCGGGTGCAGGACTTAATCAGCCGCATGTCATTGGCTGAAAAGGCATCGCAGTTGATGGCCGATGCCCCGGCGCTGCCGCGATTGGGCATTCCAGCCTACAGTTATCGGAACGAATGCGCGCACGGCGTGGCCGATGCGGGCGTTGCGACGGTCTTTCCACAGGTGATTGGCATGGCAGCGACCTGGGACCCGGCGTTGATTCATACGGAAGCGGATGCGGCGGCTACGGAAGGGCGGGCCATATTCAACAATTATGCGGCTCATCATCACGGCAATACGATTATCCATCACGGCCTCAGCTTTTACGCGCCAAATATCAACATCGTTCGCGACCCGCGCTGGGGCCGCGGCCAGGAAACGTTTGGCGAAGATCCATTTTTGACATCTCAAATGGCAATTGCCTTTATCCGTGGGATGCAGGGAGACGATCCCAAATACATGAAGACCATTGCCTGCGCCAAACACTTCGCCGCTCATAGCGGGCCGGAACCATTGCGCAGGAGCTTTAATGCCAAACCGCCGGAACAGGACCTCTATGACACTTATCTCGTGGCATTTCAGGCAGCGGTGCAGCAAGGCCATGTGGGCTCAATCATGGGATCGTACAACGCAATCAATGGCACGCCAGACTGCGCCAATCCTCTGCTCCTGACCGACATTTTGCGGGATAAATGGGGTTTCGACGGTTTTGTGGTTTCCGATGGCGGGGCGATTGAGAACATTTGGCGTTATCACCAATACGTGCCGACGGCCCAGGAAGCGGCCGCGGCGGCAGTGAAAGCCGGCTGCAATTTGTTTTCGGGCAGCATTGTGAACGGCGCTTACGAGCGGCGCGATTTCGCTGTATTGGGCCAGATGCTCAAAGAAAACCTTCTGACAGAAGCGGAAATCGACGGCGCCCTGACCAGGACCCTGGCGGCGCGGTTCAAGTTGGGGCTGTTTGATCCACCTGCGGATGTTCCGTGGTCGAATATCGGCATTGATCAAAACGACACCCCGGAGCATCGGGCGCTCGCGCTCAAGGTCGCAGAGGAATCCATTGTTTTGCTGAAAAATCGCGGACTGCTGCCGTTAAATCGCGCAAGCATTAGACACATTGCAGTAATTGGGCCAAATGCCAACGCGGCCGCAATGCTCTATGGCAATTACAATGGCACCTCTTCTGAGCCGGTCACGATTTTGGAGGGCATCAGGGACGTCGCGGGCCCTGGCATTGAAGTGACTTATGTTCGTGGCTGCCCGCTGGCAATTTCAAATGACAATTCGAATGAGCCAACACCGGAAATGACGGCGAAAGCCCTCGCTGCGGCAAAGGCAGCGGATTTGGTGATATACGTCGGCGGCCTGGATTCGACCCTCGAATGCGAGGAGCATGACGTCAAGTACCAGGGCTTCCTGGGCGGGGACAGAACGCGCATCGAACTCCCGCCTGTACAGGAAGAATTGCTGAAGGCGCTTTATGCAACCGGCAAGCCGGTGGTGGAGGTGAATTGCAGCGGCAGCGCGATTGCCATGCCGTGGGAAGCGGCGCATCTTCCGGCAATTGTCCAGGCGTGGTATCCGGGTGAAGAAGGCGGGAAAGCGGTGGCCGAGGTCTTATTTGGCGATGTCAATCCGGCCGCGCGACTGCCACTCACTTTTTATGCGTCCACGGCGGATTTGCCGGATTTTCAAAACTACTCGATGGACAACCGCACGTACCGGTACTTCAAAGGAAAACCGGTGTTTGCCTTTGGCCACGGGTTGAGCTACACGAAGTTCAAATATTCGCACGCCAAACTCGCCAGCACGACCGTTGACCCGGATGGCGCCATTCATCTTTCTTTTATGGTGAAGAACACCGGGCCACGTGACGGAGATGAAGTGGCACAGGTTTATTTCCGCCATCTCCATTCAGATGAGCCCCAGCCAAAACTGGCGTTGTGCGGCTTTGAACGCGTTCATATCACACAAGGCGACACAACAACGGTGACGCTCGATATCCCGGCGAAACAGTTCCGTTATTGGGACACGACAAAGAAGGAATATGTCATCGAGCCCGGGAAATATGAATTGCTCATCGGCGCGGCTTCGGACGATATACGGCTCAAACTACCGGTCAAGGTGAGCATATAAAGGGTCTAGCAACACCCGTCTTTTTTCGAACCGGCGCCGTATTCGTCCTTGCGCTGGAACCATAATGACTCCTCGTTCCGCCCCTTCGGCGCGCGGTCGAGCCACTGGTACATTCCCCAGAGTCCATCCAACCCGCGTGAATAGGCGGAGTACGTGTGATAAACGGCTCCATCCTCCAGCCCAAACGCGCTCATGCCCGGCCGTTCACGAACATACGTCGCGGCGTCAGTCCCGCATCGCGCCGCAATGTCGGCGACGGGTCCCCCACTCTCCTCCTGCCACTGGCCGCTCTGCTTTCCCTCGAGCGCGCGGTCAGCGACTGACGGCGGCTCGCGCCGGTAATTATATTCCACACCGCCCTCGCGCTGTTGTTCCGCAGTAAACTGAACATTGAAATCCATGTTAAAGTCGCTGTTAAAGGACGACGCCCACGGAAAGCTCCATCCCATCCGCCGCTTATATGCCTGCAACTTCGCAAATGGCGCGCGCGAGACCGCCCAAAGCATCACGTCATGGTTGGCCAGGTGAACCGCGAACCCATTGAAACCGTCGGCAATTGTCGAACACGCCGGGCAACCCGCAGAATAATCAGGCCCGAACATGAAATGATACATCAGTATCTGCGACCGTCCGCGGAATAGGTCCGCCAGAGACGCCGGGCCCTCATCCGTCTCGAACCGATACTCCTTGTTGATTCGCACCCAGGGCAGTTCTGTCCGCCGACGCGCGATTTCATCGCTTCGCCGCGTCAATTCTTTCTCCGCCACCAGCAGTTCCTTTCGCGCTGCAAGCCATTCTTCGCGTGATACAATTTTATGTGCCGGCTTTTTTGCCGATTCAGATTTCGATGCGCTCATATTTCTCCTTTCTTTGGATGAGAGTCCGATTACCCGGATGATTCTCCGGGAAGTTCGGCACGTTGGCAAGTCGTCGTTCCGAGTTCGGAGTTCAATGTTTCATTTTCAAATCCCGGGCCCGGCGCCCACGAGGAGATTTAACTGGCATTGCGACAGTATTTGACGTAAGAATGTTATGGCACCTTGAGCAAGTGCTGCTGGAAAGGAGATCCTGTATGATCGTAAAATGCGCGTGTAAGAATTGCAGGGGCAGCATCGCATTTGACGCTGCTGACTTTACGGAGCAAAACCGGACCGCAACTCAAATCATCGGACAAAACGTACGCTGCCCCCACTGCGGCTTCGCCACGGCCATCACCATATCCATCGAAAAATGGTCGAAACTGTCGTCGGCCAAAACTGTTAACGCGGGTCCCGCCATCATCCTTCTCCTGATGCTTCTCATCGCGCTTGTCCCCGCAATCATCGTTTTTAGTCTCGTTAAATCCGGCGCGACCATCAAACAGATCGTGACCGGCGGCGCAGGCGCCTCTGGCCTAGCTGCCATAGCCGTCGTGGGAATCATTGCACTCATCATGGTCGTTATGTGGTTGATTTTTCCATGGCTGGTTTGCTCGCGCTTATCAAAAATCCATGCCGACCTCGTGAAAATCGAGGAGCAAACGCGCAGGCTGTAGCTAAGCCTTTGAAGCCCAACGATGCAGCGGCTGTAGCGCCTGGCAGCCCCCAATGATTTTAGCGAAACCAATGCCTGCCCTCCAACGTCTCATATTTCGTTGATACGTTGAAAACCTTATGAGAAAACACACTGCTAAAATTGCATTAATCGGATTAATCGCCGCCGGCATCGCTGTTCCCCTTTTCTTGAGTGCGCAAGATGCAGGCACCAACGCCACGGATACCGCGACGGCGCCGGCCACACCCCATAAACATAAACACGGCGCACGCTTCCACGGCACCGTGGACAATCTGGATACGAACGCCATGACACTGACCGTTGGCAGCCAGACATTTGACATCACTTCCAAGACTAAAATTACCTCAAACGGCGAACCGGCCACATTGGCCGATGGCGTCCTCGGGGAAAAGGTCAGCGGCTATTACCGGACCAACGAGGACGGCGACCTCCATGCCACGGCCGTGCATTTTGGCGCCCATAAAAAGAAAGCCGATGACGGCGACAGCACCAGCACCACCAGCACAAACGCTCCCGCCGGCAACTAAGCTGCAGGGGCCAATCTTCAGAAAGTTTTCCAGCAACTGCGCGCCGGCTGTTTGAAATTTATTTCAGTCAGTTGATTTTTTGCGCTTTCAACCGTCTCCAGTCACAAGCCCAAAACCGAGAACTCTTTCCTGGTGGCCGTCTGCAAGGACTTCCTTTTTAATTCAAAAAGTGTAGTCCGAGCCGTACCCACAGCGGAATCGTGATAATGCCCAGCAACGACGTGCCCAGAACGATCTGGACGGCGACCCGGGCATCTCCGCCATAATGCCTGGCCAGCACGATCGGAAACGTGGCGGACGGCATTGCCCCTTGCAGGACCAGCACCCGTTTCAAATCCATCGAGCAGGGGAAAAATTTCACCGCCAATAAAAACAAAATCGGCATCACGCCAAGTCTCACGACTGCCGACGCCAGCACAACTCGCGATGCATTTCCACCGCGCGCCTCATCGAAATGGTCCGCCACAATCGCGCCAATCAAAATCAGCGCCATCGGAATCGCGCTCTGTCCGAACCAATGAATGCCCGTCAGGAAAATATTGCCGACAATCGCGAGAGACGCCGGCGGGGGGATGCACCAGCCAAGGAAATTCAATATGAGCGCCAATACCAGGGCAATCAGCGGCGCGTTCACAATTCGTTTCCAACCACCGCCAATACCGTGTCCGCTCAGCACAGCGACGCCCAGTGTCCACATGGCCATATCTGTTCCCACGTTGTGGACAAATAAAACTCCCATAGTGCCGGAGCCAAACAAGGACAGGCACAAGGGAATGGTCAGATAGGAATAATTTTGCAGCCCTGCCACTAGCGTAAAGGTCCTCTGTTCGGGTTTTGTCTCCAGACGCGCCAGGCCGGTAAACCACCGCGCCACGCCCGTGCCGACCACCACCATGCCGTAACCAAACAATGGCGGAAGCAGCAAATTTTCCGGACGCCGCAATGCCGCGTTGTTCAGCACCGAATCAAAAATCAACGATGGCAGGAGCAAATTGATCGTCAACCGCATCAAACTTTGGTCCGCATCCGCTGTCAGCCATCCGCGCCGCCGCAGCCAAAATCCAACGCCCATGATGCCGAAGACAGGCAGCACGGCTGTCAACACTGTTAGAAATTCATTCATCTTGCCTTAATAATCATTCTCGTCCTCATCGTTATCCAAATCCTCGAACTCACGGTTTCTGAAAACAAATATGCGCAATCTTCCCCGCCAATTGCCCGGCAAATCCGCCCTCATCCGTATTGGATAACACAATGATGGCCAGATGGTCGTCCGGATACAATTCGTTCGCCGCGGAAAAACCGCTGGTGACACCTCCGTGTCCGATATTTTTATGGCCGTCGACCGTCTCCAGGAACCACCCAAAACCATAAGTCCGCGCGCCGTCGTGCGAAACCGGCGCCGGCCGCCCATCATTCAGCCGCGCGGGCGTCCACCAGAGTTGCATGGACGATTTATTCAGGAGTGGGTCGCCAAGCAACGATTCGTCCCATTTCGCCAAATCAGAAACCGTGGAAACGATGGCGCCTGCCGAAAACAGGTCAGTGATATCATAATCCCGATTGTAATACTTCCCGTGATCATACACGTAACCAGCCGCCCGATGCGGAATCACATTCACCGAATCGCGAAAAGCGCTGTTTGTCATGCCAAGCGGCACAAAAATGTGCTCCTTGAGAAAAGACAAATAATCTTCGCCGCTCACGTTTTCCACGATGTAACCGGCGAGATTGTACCCGGCATTGCAATAAGCCCATTTATCGCCCGGCTGAAAGTCCATCGGATGCCCCGCCAATCGTTTGATAAATTGCGCCTGCGTAAGATGCTGCCGCAGTTCAAATCCATCCATGTCATCGTAACTATGAATGCCTGACGTATGCGACAACAGATGCCGTATCTTAACGTTTGCCCACGCCGGCGGCGTGTTCGTGAGATACTTGCTGATGTCATCATCCACGGAGAGTTTCCCTTCCTGTTCCAGCAACAGAATCGAAGCTGCGGCAAATTGCTTGGAGATGGAACCAATTTCAAAAACTGTGTCCGGTCCCACCGGCGCGTTCCATTCAAGATTGGCATAACCGCCGTAAAACGTTTTCACCACCCGGCCATCACGCAAAACCGCGCAAGCCACGCCCGCCACGTGATGCGCCTGCATCTGGCTCGTTATCAAGTCGTCGATGCCGTCCGCCCGGGTACCACAAACGAAGAAAATTGCCGCCAGCGCTATTGCAATGCCTGCTTTGTAAATTCGCATCCGGAAAAATAGGGACGTGTCGCGGCATTCTCCAGCGGAAAATGTATCCGAGCGCCCATCGCCACCGAGCGAGAATGTCGCCTGTTCGGGAACTTTTCCTTTTTAATTGGCGCCATCCAGCCACGGCAGCACGACCGGAAGTAAATCCTTGAAATAATAAGTTAGCGCCTCATGCGTCGCCCCTGGCACAACAATAAATTCACTCCCCGGGGCTGCAAGCGCTTTCACTTCTTTCACCTCAGCCACGGGCGCAATTTTGTCGTCGGCGCCGGCCACAAACAAGGCTTTCACCGGCTTTCGCCGCAGCACGGTCGTGGTGTTGAACTCACTGGCAGGAATATTGAGCAGCGACGGCAGTTTCCTGACGCCCGCCTTGACCATCCACTTCGGCACCCAGGCGCAATATTGTTCTCGTATATTCAAAACCGCGTTGGAAAGA
This sequence comes from Candidatus Sulfotelmatobacter sp., assembly GCA_035503455.1. GTDB lineage: Bacteria > Verrucomicrobiota > Verrucomicrobiia > Limisphaerales > UBA11358 > UBA11358. Next base: position 21,907 of record DATJTK010000156.1, read on the forward strand.
GTGGCAAAGGGTGCGATGGCAACGACCGGACCTATCCGCGGGTCCACCGTCTTCATCCGCAATGCGAGCACCGCCCCATACGATTCGCCCATCATCGCCAGCGGTGGTTTCAGTTCCTTGTCCTGCGCCAGTTGAGCCATCAACTGGTTCATGTCGTTCGTCTCGCGTACGGTGAAATAAATCCGTTTTCCCGTCGAATCACCATGCCCCCGCAAGTCCACCAGCACACATCGCCATCCGTCTTGCGCCAGCAGAAACGCCCACGGCAGCATCGAAAATTGCGCTTCGCCATAGCCGTGCAGCAGAAAGACCGTTCCGCGCGGCGACGCCGTCCACGCATTCGCCCGGCCCGGCACCGTCGCATGAAAATGAAACTCATATTCCTTTGTATCCTTGTCCATCCAGTTCGTGGATGACACTTTAAAGTCGTAATCGGCCGGGTCGATGATCCGATAACACAATCGCGCCGGCGGCGGCCCCACTTCCACCGAATGCTCCAAAAAATTCGTCAGCAGCTTCGGATTAAAGGCCAGCATCACCGGCGCTTCCGACGAAAACCACGAAGGATACCGGTTCGGCGAACGCGCAATCGAATGCGCCACAAAGCTACCGCACCCCGCGGTTTCCAAAGCCAAAACAACCACCAACAGTAAAATCCAATGCTTCATCGGTATCGGGTCAGCATATCAAAGAGCGGGGAATGGCCGGAAATGATTTTTGAAAGCTGCCGAGGATGTGAACCGAGAGGATTAGAAAAAAATGTTGGATTCACCTTGAAAATCAAGGCACAATCTCGCGAATTCCGCGGTTTGATTTATGAAAAACTTTGTATTCTGGATTCTGACATTGACGGCCCTTTCCTGCGCTGCAGACGATACCCCCCTCTTTTCGCTCGCCAATCCCCTCCAGGGCACCGACTCCCAATACAGTTTTTCCCACGGCAATCAATACCCCGCCATCGCCCTGCCCTTTCCGATGAATGTCTGGGCGCCCTATACCGAGCCGCAAAACGATTCGTTCTATTATCAATACGCGCATAACACCATTTACGGCATCCGCCAAACCCACCAGCCCAGCCCCTGGATTGGCGACTACGCCAATTTTTCATTGATGCCCGTCGCCGGGAAACTGGCTGTGACCGAAAAAGATCGCGTTTCGACGTTTCAGCATGACGAGGAAACCGCCCAGCCGAGTTATTATAGTGTCCACATGGACCGATGGGACACCACCGCCGAAGTCACGCCCACCCTTCGCGGCGCGCGCTTCCGGTTCACTTTTGACAAACCAGGCGACAGTTCCTATGTAGTGCTCGACGTTTTCAAGAGCGAAAAGATTTGTTCGGTCCAAATCATTCCCTCCGAAAGAAAAATTATTGGGATCGCCCGCAACAACCGGGGCGGCACTCCGGACAATTTCGGAAATTATTTCGTCATCCAGTTCGACCAGCCGATTTCTGGTTATGGAGTCTGGTCGGACGATAAAATCCAGTATGGCGCCACCAAACTGGAAGGCCGCCACGTGGGCGCATTTTTGAAGTTCCACACGCGCAGCAAATGGTCCTTTTCACAATTCGCCCTGATCCAGCGCAACGTTATCACCTGCAAAGTCGCTTCCTCTTTCATCAGCCCTGAGCAGGCGGAATTGAATCTCAAATCTGAAATCGGCAACGCGGATTTTGACACGATCCGCCATCGCGCCGAAGCCGCCTGGAACGACTACCTCGGCCGCGCACAAATTGAAGGCGGCATGCACGACCAGCGGCAGACGTTTTATACTTCTCTTTACCACGCTATCCTCTGGCCGCACCGGTTCTTTGAAACGAACGCGGACAACCAGCCGGTTTACTTCAGCCCGTACGACGGAAAGGTCCATCAGGGATATCTTTATACGGATACCGGCTATTGGGACACCTTCCGGTCCGCTCATCCTCTTTACAATATTTTGTATCCGGAAATCAGCGCCCAAATCATGCAGAGCATTATCAACGTCTACAATCAGAGCGGACGTTTGCCCGAATGGACCAGCCCCGGCCATCGGGTCTGCATGATCGGCAATCACGCTTTCTCCGTGTTAACGGATGCCTGGATGAAAGGTATTCGCGATTTCGACGCTCACACCGCCGTGGCCGCGATGGTCCACGATGCCAATGCCAACGGCGTGGGCCGCGACGGCGCGGATTTTTACAATTCGATCGGCTATGTGCCTTATTCGAACGTCTCCGGGGAACCCTCCATTGCCGAAGCCGGCTCCAAGACTATCGAATATTCCTATGACGATTTCTGCGCCGCCCTGCTGGCAAAGTCCATCGGCGACGACACTGATTTCCAAACTTTCGCCAAACACGCGACGAATTATAAAAACGTCTTTGACGCCAAAACCGGTTTCATGCGCGGACGCCGCGCCAACGGTCAATGGGACGAACCCTTTTACACGAACGAATGGGGCGGCCCATTCACCGAAGGCAGCTCATGGCAATGGACGTTCAATGCCATGCAGGATGAACCCGGCTTCGCGGAGTTGATGGGCGGCTGGCAGGCGTATGCGAACGAACTCGACGCACTGTTCACCGCCGAACCTGTCTTCAGGGTCGGCACCTACGGAAAGACCATCCACGAAATGACGGAAATGACCGCCCTCAACATGGGCCAATACGCCGCCAACAATGAGCCCGTGAACCACCTGGTTTATCTCTACGATTACGCAGGCCAGCCGTGGAAGACCCAGGTGCGCGCCCGGCAGGCCATGACATGGCTTTACGACGCCACTCCCGACGGCATCTCCGGCGATGACGATACCGGCCAGATGTCCGCGTGGTACGTGTTCAGCGCGCTTGGGTTCTATCCCGTGTGTCCGGGCGACCCCATCTATTTCATCGGCAGTCCCCTGTTTCCCAAAGCCACGTTGCACTTGCAAAACGGCAAGACCTTTACCATCACTGCCGATCACAACATGCCCCAGGAATATTACATCCAAAGCGCGACGCTCAATGGCGATTCATTCGACAAAATTTTCATTACCCACGACGAAATAATGAATGGCGGCGAATTGAAATTCGAAATGGGGTCGGCACCGAACTACGATTGGGGTGTTTCTCCCGACAGCCGCCCGCCATCTCCGCTTTCGCTGTTAACGCAATAACCAAACACGCACCAACATAACAAAGGAAAACTATGAAACTAACATTCGGAAACACGGACAGGCCGGGTCGAAATTCGCAGATCAAAAATTCGCTTTTCTTTTTTCCGTTTTCCTTTTTCCTTCTTGCAGCCGGTTGCAGCAGCTCGCCGCCTCCGTCCGCCCCGCCAGTCCCGCCAGCCACTTCGGTGCCGCCTCCATCGGCCCAACCGCCGCAATCATCGCAGTCGTCAATCAACCACGAACCATTCGGCACAACTCTGGACGGAAAGCCCGTCGAGATTTACACGCTCCAGAACGACAACGGCATGGTCGTCCGTATTATGACTTATGGTGGCATCATCCAGTCCATCAAAGTTCCGGACAAAAACGGACAAATAGGCGACGTCGCTCTCGGGTATGACACGCTGGACGGTTATCTCACCAATAGCCCCTATTTCGGCGCGCTCATCGGCCGTTACGGCAACCGTATTGCCAAAGGACATTTCACCCTCGATGGCCAGGACTATTCGATCTTCACGAATAATCCGCCCAACACTCTTCACGGCGGTCGTGTTGGATTTGATAAAAGGGTATGGACGGTCAAAAGAGCGGACGTAGGCAAACAAGGTCCCGAATTGGTGCTGACCTATACCAGCCCCGACGGCGAGGAGGGCTATCCCGGTACGTTGGACGTCACAGCCGCATACACGCTGCTGGCCAATGAAAACACGCTCCGCCTCAGATTTAGAGCCACAACGGACAAAGACACTATCGTCAACCTCACCGGCCATTGCTATTTCAACCTCGCCGGCCAGGGAACCATCCTCGATCACGTCGTTTATATTGACGCCGATAAATACACTCCTGTTGACAGCACCCTCATTCCCACCGGCGAAATTGCTCCGGTGGACGGAACGCCATTTGATTTCCGCCAACCCACGGCCATTGGCGCGCGCATTAATGACGACAACGAACAACTGAAATTTGGCGGCGGCTACGACCACAACTTCGTGATGAATCATCCCATGGGCAAACTCGGTTTGGATGCCCGCGTGACGGATCCAAAATCCGGACGCATTTTTGAAATCTGGTCCACGTCACCCGGCATGCAATTTTATTCCGGCAATTTCCTCGACGGCACCATCATCGGCAAAGGCGGGGTGGTCTATGTCCACCGGGGCGCGTTCGCCATGGAACCTCAGCATTATCCGGATTCACCCAATCATCCGAATTTCCCGTCCACAGTGCTCCATCCGGGCGAGGTTTATCATAATACGATCGTGTATAAATTCAGCGTGGAACAATGACGTTGAAGCGTTGGCCATTGGCGATTTGCGAGATTAGGGCGGTTGCGCAATTTGTGGCCCATCACGCGTACACCGGCCCTCACGGGTCGCGGCTCTGTGGATAGCGCATTTAGTACGAGGCGCTGGGTCTGGCGGCCCGGCGAATCCAAAATTAAAAATTAATTATGGGCCTTTCCGACTCCGAAAAACGGGCAGTCCGAAACCTGATTCGCGCAAAATCGGACCGCGAAATTGCGCGGATTCTGCGGCAATCGTATCACTTGCTGAACCTTAATCGCCGACGTCACTCCAATATTTCGCACCGTGAGCGGTGGATGGACTATGAAATTCGATTGCTTGGCCGAATACGCGATGAGGAACTAAGCAAATGGCTGCGCCGCAGTCGTGGGGCCATCGCTGCCCGGCGCGAGTTGCTTGGCATCCCGATCTTTGCGCCACAGCGAAGCCGCTGGTCCCGGCGTGAAATTGAATTGCTTGGCAAACGACCCGACCCGGTTGTGGCGCGAATGCTCAGCAGGACGAAGCATTCAGTACAATCAAAGCGCCATTCGCTGAAAATCCCGCGATGCTGGGAGGGAAGCCGGCCATGGACCCCCGCCCAGGACCATTTGCTGGGCACGATGTCAGACCAGGAACTTGCCCGAAAACTTGGGCGAACCGTATCCAGCGTACGTACCCGCCGTAACGAACGCACGAAGGTGCGCTTCATCAAAACGCCGCGACGCTGGAAAGCCGCCGAATTGCGTCTGCTCGGCAAGTATACCGACGCCGACGTCGCCCGTAAAACCGGGCGTTTCCTGGCCTCCGTCCGAAACAAGCGAATTAAGCTGGGAATTCAAAAGAAACGCCGTCCGCCGCGGCTTGACTTGCCCCCGGCGCGTCTCTAACTTTAATGAAATGGAATCAGCTTCGAACCGGTCAAACGTTCAAGGGATTTTGACGTCGCGTTAGCGTTTATATGAAAATAGGGTTGTTGTCTGTTCTCATCCTCTTCACTTGCACTTTGACTGCGTGGCCGGCGGTTGTCGCTTCCAGTCCTGGTTCATCGGGGATGGCGGCTTTTAAACGACAGGACTTCGACGCCGCGATCCAATATTTCACCCTGGCAATCGACCAAAACACGAACTACGTCGGCGCCTATTATTTCCGCGCGTTGTCCTATCTCCAAAAAAGGGACTACGACCATGCCATTTCCGACTTCAGCCACGCGATAATCCTGAATACCAATAATCCCGACGCCTATTATTTCCGGGGAATGTGTAACATGAATGAGGGGAAGTACGACGCATCCATTGCCGACTTGAACCAGGCCCTCCAGATCAAAACAAACACGACCGTCCTTTTGCTTAGGGCTTACGTGTATATGGAGATGACGAACTACAACAAATCCATCGAGGATTATAACAAAGTCGTTCAAATGAAGCCGTCCAACGCGGTCGGGTACATCGGCAGGGCCCATGTCTTCAATCTGCAGGGAGTGTATGGTCTCGCGATCATGGACTGCGATGCGGCAATCGTTTCTAATCCCTATTCCGCCAACGCCTACCGCGAACGCGCGGATGCTTATGAAGGCGAGCACGACCTGGACGACGCCATCGGAGACTACGACCGCGCCATCCAACTCGATCCATCGGACCCTACTACGTGCCTTGCTCGCGGCATGGTGTTCGCTGAAAAAGAGGACTTTACGAACGCCATCGCCAGTTGCAGTGCGGCTATTGCAATCTTCCCAGGGTATTCCGAAGCCTACTGCAATCGCGGTTACTACCAGTCCCGCATTGGCAATTATCGCGCGGGAATCGCGGACTGCCAAAAAGCCCTTGTCATGGACACCAATTCCGTGTGGGCCTACAACAATCTCGCCTGGCTCCTGGCGATTGTTCCTGACGCGAAATTGCGTGATGGGAAAAAAGCGGTCCAGTACGCAAAGAAAGCCTGCGAAATGACCCAATGGAAAGAGCCGACCTTCGTTGATACTCTCGCTGCCGCCTATGCCGAAACCGGCCACTACCGAAAAGCCGCGAAGCTCGAAAAAAGCGTCATTGGCATCATGCCGCCCGAAGACCGGGATGAGGCGCAACGCGCGCTAACGCTGTACCAGCATCATAAGCCGTTCAGAGAACAGTGAGTTCAATTAAAATGGAAAAAGCAAAAAGCAAAAAGTGCGGGCCGCTGAAATACTAAAAGCATTTAGGGAGCAGCCATTGATGACAACTGTAGAGCTTTAGCTGGATCTTCGGCCACCCATACCTCCATTTCGCCGGCCTCCCGGTTGTCCTGGGCAAAATATGGAATCGCGGTAAATGTGACGTTAGTTGTTTGACGGGTATCGGCCGCCAGTGCGGACCCTTTGATGACATTGACGCCTCCCAACAGTTTGGGCCGCCATTCCACTTTGAACGGTGTCGACGATGGTATGATCAGATTTCGAACGTGGCCGCCGTTGTCAACGCCTTCCAAACAGTAAACCAACGGCCCGCGCCGAAGAGCGACGCGGCCAACGTCCGCGGCGACCCTGGGATCGGCGTTGATACGTCGGATCGGCATCGGCAGCGACAACTCAACCACATCGCCATCACGCCATCTCCGTTTCAGGCAAGCATAGCCGCGAACAACCTTGAGGTCCTTAAGATGCCGGCCATTCAACGATAACCGCGGATCATCGCACCAGCCGGGCAGGCGGATATACAGGGTAAAGTCAGTCGCTCGCGCCGGCGCTACTGAAATCTTAATGTGGCCGTCCCATGGATAATGGCTCGATTGCCGCAGGTTCACTGGTGTGTCGTTCAGCGTCAAAGTCGTCTGGCTTCCAATGAATTGGTTCACATAAACGGCATCAGGCTCCTGCGCGTATGCATATCCCGGAAGGGCGCTCATCAATTTCAGGAACATCGGCGGACAACAGGGACAGGGATTCCACGACCAACGCTCGTGTTTGCCGTCAACTTCAAGCGGATTGTCGTAGAAGTAGCGGTTTCCCTTCTCCGAAACACCCACCAGCGCTCCGTTGAACAACTCCAACTCCAGGGCGTCGGCATATCGGGCGTTAGCGAAGGTCAGGTCCATGTTCTCATCAAAAAATCCGCCGGCCACGGACGCGCAAATCTCGCAGTAGGCAGTTTTATTTGGCAGGTAGTAATCCGCTCCGAAGCCTTCAATTTTGGGAATGGCGCCCAAACCGCCCGTGACATACATCTTGCAATGGACCATGTTGTTCCATAGCCGTTGCGCAGTCGTCAGATAATCGGCGCGATCGGCGACATTGCCGGCCGCAACCAGGCCCGAACAAAGAAGGCAATCGCGCACCGCATGTCCCTCCATTTCCTGCTGTTCCATCACCGGCTCGTCATCCTGGGCGTAGCTTCCCCAGTCCAGGGAACGTCCATTGTGATTGCCTCGGCTATCAATCCAGAATTCGGCCAGGTTGAGATAATCCTGCTCGTTCACGGTCACGGGCATTTGAGCTTTGAGTTGCGGCTGCTGGCGAAAGAGCAAATACAGGTTTACCAGCGCTTCCTCACCCAATGGATGCCCGGGCACCTGATTCACTTTCGGCGGCGGCCCCATGACATGGCACATATCATTGGCCATCCGAACGGCTACCTGGAGCAAATCTGTCCGCCCGGTGGCGCGATACCAGTGGACGCCCGCATCAAGCAAAGCTCCGGCGTTGTACAGCTCATGCTGCCAAAGGTCATTTCCGCCATCGAGTCCCCACCGATGGTTCGGCGCCGTTAATTCTGTCCAGGTTTCTATATAACCATCGGGATCTTTGGCCTGCGCGGCGGCAATCCTCTGGATATAGCCGTCCACCTGCCTTTCCAGTTTAGGATCGGGATTTGCAACCAGAAAATCGGATGAGGCGCGAATCATTTCGTAAACCAAACCATCATACCAGGGAGGGCCGCCGTGGTCGCCGGATTGGCCGTCGCGGACACGATCAAAGTTGGTGAAAGCCCCGTCATGATCAAATTTTTCAAAACAATCCTGCAACGTGACTTGCCGCCACAGTTCAAGCCTGGGCGACCAAAACGGATCATCAATGGTCACTTGTTGAATTGGGACCGGCGTTAGCCGGTGAATCGGCTCATTCGTGTCCTGTCCGAAAGCAGAGGGTACCAGGAGCGTCAGGGCGACAAATGCGCAGAAGGTGAAACCAATTTTCATAGGCGTAGTACCAATGTTCCGGCAATTAATTATTTTGGCAAAGCTTTTCATTGGCAAGTGAGGATGACAATGATTCCCCGCTACCTGCTAATGATGACATGATGTCGTACCGCCAGGCGCCATCTTTGTTCTGTTTGCAGAATACGCCGCCCCTACGGGGCTCGGGACCTTGGTTGGTTTTACTACAAATACGTCACGCCTACGGCGTTTGAGCCCCGATCTAAGCACCCGTGCGTGTCTGGCAAATAACCCCGTAGGGGTGGCGTATCTGTAGAAGCCATAGGAAGAAGACGCAAAACCCCGTAGGGGTGACGTAGTCGGCCCGTAATTCAACAAAATTGAGATGCGCCTCAATCGACTTCCGGGTCTCGTTTCCATTTTTCTGCTATAGGGCGGAAACGGGAACGAAGAAGCTTTATAGTCCAGAATGGGCGTTTTTATTGGGGAATTTAAATTTGGGCGGATGAAACGAAGGCGGCTCTTTTTCGCGGCGGAAACGGACAGAAAGTAGGACCGCGAACATTTGGGAATGCGGGTTAGTCGAGAATCAGCCTCCATGACGCTACGGCAACGGCGAGACGGCTCGGCAAACGGGATGACGATGAGGATGATTCCCCTCTGACCGGTAATGATCATCTTGCCCATTGGTGGTGGTGAGGTCTGGAAACCCGTAACATCCGTAACATTGTTGCACATCAACGACTTAAGTAGTAACAAACCGGTAACAGACCGGTAACAACACAATACAAGTCGTTGAATGAAAATATTTTAAGTCGTAACACAGTCACGGGGAGGGCTGCCGAAGAAAAATGGCGGTTCCGTCGACACGATGGAACGATTTCGGCGCTTTTCGTAGAAAAAGCTGAAGTGACTTCAAATCTGGGTTACCCACCACAGCCAATTTTTGGACGGTTTAACAATTGTTCAAGGTCTGTTGAAGTATTGAATCTTTGGTTTGATCGGCTGCGGAATGACGGCCATTATTTTGTGTATTAATCGCATGAAGCAAACTGACAAAATCGTTTTTCTCGTGGACGTGGACGACACGTTGCTGGACAACGACCGTATCCAGGAAGATCTCAAAGATTATATCGAGCAGGAATTCGGCCCCAAATGCCGAGACCAGTATTGGACGCTCCAGGAAAAACTGTTTCAAGACCTGGGTTACCGCGATTATCTCGGCGCCTTCCAACTCTTTCGTGTGATGCATCCCTACGAACATCATCTGGTGACGGCCGCCAATTATCTGGTGGACTATCCTTTCAGGAAACGGCTCTACCCACGCGCCCTGGATGTGCTCGCACGGCTTCGCGAATGGGGCCGGACGGTCATTCTTACGGACGGCGACGTGGTGTTTCAGCCGCGCAAAGTCGTGCGTTCCGGCATTTTCAAAGCTGTGGACGGCCATGTGCTCATCTATGTCCACAAAGAAGCCGCTTTGGCCGACGTCCAGCGGCGTTATCCGGCGAAACATTATGTCGTAGTGGATGACAAACTGCGCATTCTCGATGCCATCAAAAAGGCGTGGGGCAAACAGGTAACTACGGTTTTTCCCTGCCAGGGCAAATTTGCCAACGACCCGAAAATTCAGCCGGCTTTTCCAGAAGCCGCAGATGTGAAGATCGAACGCATCCGCGACCTTTTGCGGATCGATTTCGCCCGGGTTATTGGGGCGAAAATGAAATGAATGCGGTATCAGAAACCGAACAATCGACAACGCCTCGAAGTTCACCCTCACCCCGGCCCTCTCCCCCAGGAGAGGGAGAATCGTCGTCCGATGGTTGGACAAATTGAACGGTGAGCCAGGCCAACCGGTCAGGGCGCCGATTAGTTAGAGCCTCCTCACGTCGGCTGCTACGCAAAGAGAGGTTCACGCCATCACGGTCACTTCCGCATCTGGCGTAGCCTCATCAGCCTTATGGAATTTGACGCCCACAATCTTGCTCACGCCGTGCTCTTCCATGGTCACGCCGTAGAGAATGTCCGCCATGGCGATGGTGCGTTTGTTGTGGGTGATAATCACGAATTGAGAGTGGTTGATGAACCGCTTTAACAATTTCACGAAGCGATTGATGTTCGCTTCGTCCAGCGCGGCGTCCAATTCGTCGAGCAGGCAAAATGGACTGGGCTTGACCTGGTAGATCGAGAAGAGCAACGACACTGCCACCATTGTTTGTTCACCGCCGGACAGCAGTGAGATGCTCTGCAGTTGTTTTCCCGGAGGACGGGCGACGATGTCGATGCCGCTCTCCAGCACGTCGTTTTCATCCACCAGCACCAGGTCGGCTTTGCCGCCGCCGAAAACTTCCACGAACATTGCCCGGAAATTTTCGCGGATTTTCTCGAATGTCTCCAAAAACATTTGCCTCGTCTGGGTGTTGATGCGCGAGATGACTTCCAGCAGTTGCGTCTTGGCCGACACCAAATCATCGTGCTGCTTTGTCAAAAACTGATGCCGCTGTTCGGTCTCCTCATATTCTTCGATTGCCACGAGGTTGACCGGGCCGATTTCATCCAACCGCTTTTGCAGCGCCTCAATCTGCTGGCCCACGGCGTTCCAATCCGTAGCCGCGCCGCTGGCCGCCATTTCGTCGGGCGTCAGCGTCTGCACCTTCGGTTGTCCTTCATCGGCAAACGTAATCGTGATGCATTCGCTGCGCACGTCGTCCAGCGAGAGATGATACTTTTGCTGGATTCTTTCGCGCAGGTTTTGGACGGACATGTTTTTCTGCGCCAGCTCAATCTCAATTGTCCCGCGCTCATTTTGCAACGAGGTCAGCCGCCCGCGTTGCGAACGCAAATCTTCGTCACGCGTCGAAATATCCGATTCCTGGGCGTCTTTTTGGCCAATCAATTCGGCGGCCAGCGCGTTGACCTGTTCGCGATCATGGCCCAGTCGCTCGATTTGTCCGCGTGACTCCTGGATTTCAGATTCGGCCTGTTCTTTTCGCGTGACCACCGAGGAAATTTCGCCGCGCCGTTGCTCAACAATTTGAGTGAGTTCCCGGATGCGCTGCGTGAGCGTCTCCTGTTGCCGGCGGAACGACGCCAAAAGCTGCTCTTCCGCGGCCAGTGCGACTTTACTTTCAGTGAGCGCCGTAGTCGCGGTGTCCCTCTGTTGCCGCAGGGTTTCGAGGCCGGCCGTGTGCGCCGCGACCGCATCCTGGGCCGCCTGCTCGCGCGCTTCCAATTCCTGCAGCCGCGCCACGAGGACATTTTTCTTGTCCATGCCTTCGCATTCCTGTGCGGCCAGGCTTTGCACTTCAAAAACGACTGTTTCGATTTTTTGGTTCAACAGCCGCTCGGAATTTTGCAGCGCGTTGAACTCGCCTTCGCGCGTCGCAATCGCCACTTCCTGTTCGCGCAATTCGGTTTGTGCCTGCTGCAAACTGGCTTGAAGCTCGGTCTGTTCCGCCAGCAAAGCGCCGCGCCTCCGGCTCGCATCCGCCACGCGTTCCTGAATCTCCGCCAATTGGTTCTGTAACTCCGCAATTTGGTTTTTGCGCCCGAGAATGGACGCCGGCGCATTCGGGTTGCCGTGGCCGTTCAAATAGCCGCCTGTATAAATGCCGTGCCGGCTCAACAAATCACCGGTCAGCGTCACAAAATCACAGCCTGCGTGCCCGTTCTGGATGTGCGCTGTGGCCGTGGCCAAATCCGACGCGATAAACGTCCGGCCCAGCAACGAGTTCAAAAGTCTTTCAACCGATGGATCCGATTGCACCACGTTCAAGGCCGGAACAATCTGGCCCGGCTCCAAATGTTGCCCTGTGGAGTTCGCCCCGGGGGAAAGATCTCCCGCAAATGCCAATTGTTGACCGTCAGCCTGTTGCTGAATCGCGAGGGCCGCCACGCTTGCGCGTCCGGCTTTGTTCGCGTTCAAATCCGCCAGGATTTCCTGGGCCGATTCGGGTTGCTCCGTCAAAACCAATTGCAGGTGATGTCCCAGCGCGTTTTCCACTGCTACGACAAATTGTTCCGGAACACGGATGCGGTCCGCGAGCGAGCCGATGACCGAACGGGACTGCCGCAGCGCCGCCACCGCGCCCGCGTCGAAACCTTCGCGCGAATGTTCAAGCTGCTCGATGACCGTCAGGCGCGAGCGTTTCTCCGCCTGCCGCTGCAAAAGCTGGTCCTGCTCATTCGACGATGCCTGCAATTCACCCTGCAATTCGCGCAGCCGGTTTTGGCGCTGCTCGACCGTTCCGCGCCGCGCCTGCACGTTCAATTTTTCGGCTTCCACGCTCACCGTCCACTCCTGCAACCGCGCTTCCAGGCGCCCGCGTTCCTCTTCAAGCTGCACTTTCTCCGCGGAAATTTTTTCGAGCCGGATGCTGTTGCCCTGTTTCTGCAAATCGAGGGCCGTAATTTCATTGCGCACGCGCGTCAAATCCTGCGCCGCCGCAAATGCCGCCGATTGCGCCGCCCGCAACTCTTCCTGCAATCGCTTCAGATCATTTTCGACCTGGGCCAGCGCCGATTGTTTTGCGTCCAGCGCAGCCTTATGTTCCGCGAGCGCTCCCTGGGAACTGGCCAGGCTTTGCTCGACGTTCGCCAGTTCGTCCTTCGCCGTGCTGCAACGTTCTTCGGCCTGGGCAATGTCCGCCAGCGCCTTGGAATTTTGCGATTCGAGTTCGTGCAAACGTTCTTCGTTAAAATGAATCCGGCTTTCGTGCCGTTCGATGGCGCTTTTCAATTCCAGCCCGCGCTGTTGCTGCGCCGAAACCTCGTGCTCCAGTTGCGTCAACCGTTCCCGTAATTGCCGAATCTCATCTTCACAGCGCAAAACGGCCGCCGAACCGGTTTCAATCTCCTCTCGCAACCGCAGCGCCGCGGCGTCCTTCTGCGAGATTTCCAACTGCAACACGTCAAATTGATGCCGCGCCAGTTGCGTTTCCAGGTGCTGAAGCTCCATGGAAATCTGTTTATAACGCCGGGCCTTGCCCGCCTGCCGTTGCAGCGAGCCAATCTGGCGTTTCACTTCGCGAATCAGGTCCGCCACGCGCACCAAATTTTGCTCCGTATATTCCAGCTTGCGCAGGGACTCTTTCTTCTGCGCTTTGAATTTTGTGATGCCCGCTGCTTCCTCGAAAATAATCCGGCGATCATCCGGCTTTGCCGAAAGAATCTGCGCAATATGGCCCTGGGCCAGGATGCTGTAGCTGGTCCGCCCTACGCCCGTCCCCATGAAAAGCTGTTGAATGTCCTTTAACCGGCACGGGACCTTGTTCAAAAAATATTCGCTTGAGCCGTCCCGGAAAATCCGGCGCGTGAGCGTCACCTCATCATAGGACATCTCCACCCCGGCCGCCCGCAGGTTTTCCTCCCCCACCCCGCCCAGGGTCAGGGAAACCTCGGCCATACCCATCGGTTTGCGCCCATCCGTGCCGTTAAAGATGACATCCGCCATCTCCCCGCCACGCAAGGCCTTGGCCGATTGCTCGCCAAGGACCCATCTGACGGAGTCGGAAACATTGGATTTCCCGCAACCATTGGGACCTACAATGGCCGTCACGCCCTCCTGAAAATTGAGGGCTGTCTTGTCCGCAAAGGATTTAAACCCAAAAACCGTTAAATTTTTAAGATACATGTCGTTTACCTGCGATTGCTACCAGATGTACCGGGTGAAACAACCACAATAACCGGAACAAGTAAAGCAAAAACCACAACAAATTGCGGTTCCCGCCGTCGAGGGTACAACTAATTGGTGAGGAGCCTTGACTTGGGCTGTACCGACGACTCATTACTCTTTATCCACCAAATCATGCCCTTTATACGCGAAATAGGGCCATAAGTCAATGCGATTTCACCAAAAAGCGGTAAAGCAGCCGGCGTTCCATCTGTAATCCGTTGAAGTGCTGAAGCGTTTTTTGGTTCTAGTGTAATGTCGCATAAGAGACTTATTTAACATCCATTCTGCGTGCCAAAGCTTCTCGAGCCCGCTGAATTTTTTCCAAAATCACTTTTCCCTCGGCTCGCCACTCATATCGCACCGGATTGAGATTGCGCTCTTCCAA
>DATJTK010000157.1:0-26034 GCA_035503455.1 Candidatus Sulfotelmatobacter sp.
TGCGCCCAAGCCAGATTTCCATCCCCGAACGCACGGGGACCTCGGTTAGGCAACCCAATCGATCGAAAAATCGCCCTCGTCGCCCGCCTCCGCACCATTCTTGTCAAAATCAAATCTAACTATGAAATATCCGGGCTAGAATTGTGACATTTTGGGCCAGCATTAAAAGCCATGGTTAAAAATAATACAGTATATCCATAAAATGGGGCGCATCACCGCGGATGCTTTAGAATGGTATTTATTAGCGAAACAGCAATTGTTGAAAAAAAACTGAACCACCAGACAAACTTCAACCAGAACGGCAGCCTGGCAAGGAATGTATAGGCTATTTTACCCAGTCCCTCTTTGGGGTTTACCTTTTGATTAGTCAAATATCGAAACAAGTAATATCCGAAACAGATCATTGCTCCAAAAATGAGGAACATCCATATTGCGAATAATATGAGTAGGAATTTTTCGCCCATCATTTTCCAGTACTGACACAATTTATACAATGCATTAGGAGCTTGTCAATTCCTTGATGGGACCATTCGGCCTATTGGCGTTATTGGCAGGCCACGGCAGGTGACGACTGTTCACGGCCTGCTGGCTTCGTATCCTGCGTGTGGAAACGTCAATATTTCTGGGTAGCCCGGTAAAATTCCTGTGGAGAGGCGGTGGCGCCCGTATAATTGGTCGCGCCGGTTGGATTGGCGATGGTGGCCGTGGAAGACCAGTTTAGGAGATTTGTGGAGGACAACAGGCTTATCGATTTGCCGGTTTGGCCGATCAGGCCGAGTTTTATTTGGCCGTTGCTGAGGTTGGTGACGCTGGTGAAGGCCGGGGCGCGGACCAGGCCTGCGCTGCCGGCGTTGTAGATGGAAGCGATTTCGGAAGCGGCAAGGGCGCGGGTGTAAATTTGGAGGTCGTTCACGTCTCCCAGCAAATAGTCATTGTAGATTCCGGCAAGTTGTGAGAACCAATCGACGCCAATGTAAGCGCGGGGCAATTCGAAATTGCTGGCGCTGATGGTGCCCTCCTGGACACCGTTGGTGTAAAGTGTGACGGTTGAGCTGGTGGCTACGTAGGCCAAATGGGTCCATTTGTTCTGAGGTACGGTGTAAGCAGGACTAAATAAATAGTCGGCGACGCCGGATTCGGAGATTCCGACTTCGCGTGTGGTGTTGTACTGTTCTATTTTCAGGGCGTAGGTTTCGTCGCCCAACAAGCTTGCCGCAGCCCCTGGGGCGTTTTGGCGATAAACCCATACGCTGACGGTCCATGGTGGCGCGATTTCGGCGGCATTATTGGAAAGAAAAGTTGTAGAGCCGTTAAAGCCGAAGCCGAGTCCCACTTTTGCATTTGTATAGGTGACACCGCCAAAGATCGCGGCGTTGGTGACGCCGTAGATATCATTGGGGTTTCCGTTGCCGGTCCACCAGTTGACCATGTTGGACGGGTCGAGGATGGAATTGGGCGAATTAAATAATGGGCCGAGGACTGAAAGCGTCGCTGCAACGGGGATGTTTGCGTATGAATTGCTGGCTGTTACGGTATAGGCGCCGGCGTTGGTCAATTGGACGTCAACGATTGTGAGGTTTGATGAAGTGGCTCCGGAGATGGCTTTTCCATTAAAGTACCACTGGAAGTTGACTGAGGTACCGGAGGCTTTGGAGTAGAGCGTCGCGTTTGAACCGAGATCCACGGTAATATTGGTTGGGACAGCGACAAAATAAGGCGCGTTGGTGCCACCGATTGCGAATGTGGCCAGGAAATTTTGGAAAGTGCCGTTGTACACGTCCGCGTCACCGCCGGACCAATTTGTATCTCCGTATTGCCAGATGTTCCATGAAGGCCATGGGGATTCACCACCTGGATTTCCTGTCTGCGCGTTTGCGTCACTTGGATATGCCGCAAACCAATCGGGCCAGTTTGTGACCGTGGAATTCAGGCCCGGGTAGCCCGAGGCACCTGATGTTGGGACTGAGTACCAGGTGCCGGTATAAACGACGGGACGGACAATGATACCATCCGCCGCGGCGTAATTGGAAATATCATTGCACCATTCGTTGACCCATTCTGACATGAATGTTTCCGTAAATCCGCCGCCATTTGTGGCGCCGGTATCTTCCCAATCCAACATCGGGACTAAATAGCCCCCTCCGGCTTTGACGTAACCGCCCGCGACGCTCCAGAAATATGCGGCCTCACTATCGGCGCTGCTCGCCCCGGTGATGTTTGGGTCATCGCTTGGCCGCGCAAAATGATACGCTCCGACGTAAACACCGGCGCTGGCAGCGCCCGGCAACTGTGACGTAAAGTATGGGTTTTCGTAGTAAGTTCCTTCCGTCGCTTTTACCCAGGCGAAGGAGACGCCGTCATTTTTCACCCCTGTCCAATTGATATCCTCCGGCTGGTAACCTGAAACATCCGTTCCGAGCGGGCGTTGGGCACGCGCCGTGGTCACGGCCAGGGTTGAAATGAAGAGAATCAAAGCGCCGTTAAAAAAAACAACGAGCTTCCGCGATATTGAATTTCTTGCAAACATCGTGTGAGGAGTAGGGCTTGGGATTGTGAGCGATTTTCGCTATTTTAGAGGGCAGCCGGCAGTGTCATAAACAAATACCGTTCCAGATAATACGCTTTTTTTGACAGGTCACAAGAATTATTTACTTTAAATTTAAAAGTTTGCGAATTGCAATTGCGGGTGGGATGAGCGGAGCTGGTGGATTGGATTGGTGGATTAATTGGGGGAAGTGGCGAATGATGGATTCCGGCGGGCTTCAGAAGAATAGCCCCCCTTGCCCAACCGTCCGGAACCGGGAAGGATCGTGACGACTCGCTTACGTCTTGGAGTGTCTCGACGCGTCGGGATGGCGTGCTTTTGGGAGTCGGACCACTTCGAAGGTTCAATCTCCATTTGAATGTCCAACGACGTCCGAAAGCGGTGTCGCGCGGACTTGCCACCGCACTCCAAGACGGCAAGCGCGAGGGGAAGGTTCAGTGACCCACTGCATGCGAGAACGATCGATTGGAGTCTCGTATGGCTGCAAAGAGCCCGCGATCACCCTCGGGAGATTATCGCCCGGTGGATGCGAAATTGAGTTGTTCTCCGAATTCTTTGAGCGTGGGGACGATTAGGTCGGGTTGGGGAATGTGTTTTTCTGCTTCGGCGGCGGTGGCTTCTCCGGTCAATACCAAAATCCCCAAAATTCCGGCGCGGTGGGCCATGGTCATGTCCGTGTAGAGGCGGTCGCCGATCATGGCGAGATTTTCGGGTTCGAGAGAATGTCGGTGCAAAATTCCGCGGAGCATGGCCGGGTCGGGTTTTCCCAGGACGGCTTGCGGCCCGCGGCCTGCGGCTTTTTCCAGTGCGGCGGTGATGGAGCCGCAATCCACCAGTACGGTTGGTTCGTCGGTGGGGCAGACGAGGTCCGGATTTGTGGCGAAAAACGGTTTTCCCTGCTTAATCCACCAGGCGGCGCGGCAGAGGCGCGCGTAGGTCAATGTTTTGTCAAAACCGACGAGCACGGCGTCGGGCGGAGTATTTGGGTCATCGGGCATGAGTTCAAAGCCGGCGTTTTTCAATTCGTCGCAAAGGCCGCTGGTGCCCAGGACGAAGAGGCGGCGGACGTGCGGATGATTTTTTTTCAAATAATCAATCGTAGCCTGGGTTGACGTATAGAGCTGTTCGGCAGTCGCTACGATTCCCATGCTGTTGAGGTGCGCCAGATATTCCGAGGCGCTGCGCGATGGATTATTGGTGAGGAAGGTATGGCCGATACCCAGGCGGGCGAGCAATGCGAGGAATGGGGCGGTTTCGGGGAATACGGTGTTGTTTAGATAGACTGTGCCGTCCATGTCGAGGGCGACATGGCGGATTTGGCGGAGGCGGTTAGTGATGGGAGTTTTCAGGTTCGTTGAAGGGTTGAAGGGTTGACCCGCCTTCGCCTGGCTTCGGCGCGGCAATAGCGTTGAAGCGGAGTCCAACCGGAAACACCGAACCTCGAACATGTCGAACGCCGAACATCGAACGGAAGTCGGACCACTTCGAAGCGTCAATCGCCATTTGAAAGTCCAACGACGTCCGAAAGCGGTGTCGCGCGGACTTGCCACCGCACTCCAAGACGGCAAGCGCGGTTCGGCCGGTGGTTTCAATGCGGGTGAGAAATCGAAGGGGGGCTATCCATGAACCAATAGGGCGTCTCGGTCTGGACGATTCTCCCGCGCCCCGGCGCTCTCCCCAAGGAGAGGGAGAAACGTCGGCCGATGGTTGGGATTCCTGAAACGTCGAACATCGAACATCGAACGCCCAACATCGAATGAAAGATGGCTGGAGGGGGCGGGCGGCAGGGTGGTTGGATACATCGGACGGATCGGACTTATCGGACATATCTAAATAGTGTTCTTGCGGGATTAGTCACAAAGTTTCTTTTATTGCGTCGCGCATTACGGAAATCATTTGTTTCAACTGCGCGGGCGTTGTGCAATAGGGGGGCATGAGGACGAGGACGTTGCCGATGGAGCGGGTGAGGACGCCGCGCGCGGCCATGGTTTCGCAGACGCGGATGCCGGCGCGCTTGCGCAGGTCAAATGGTTCGCGCGTGCGCCAGTTTTTTACGAGTTCAATGCCGGCGACGAGGCCGATCTGGCGGATGTCGCCGACGCCGGGAAGCTGCCAAAGGGATTGGAGTTCGCGGCGTAAATCGGATTCCAATTGCTGGCGGGCATGGACTGATTGTGTGTCCTGGAGTATTTCAAGATTGGCCAGCGCGGCGGCTGCGCCGAGTTGGTTGCCGGTGTAACTGTGTCCATGGAAGAAGGATTTAAATTCATCATATCTTCCCAGAAACGCGTTAAACACTTCGGTTGTGGTGAGGGTCGCGGCCATGGGCAGGTAGCCGCCGGTCAAGCCTTTGGCAAGGCAAAGAAAATCGGGCCGGATGTTTTCGCGACTGCAGGCGAACCACTTGGAACGCGACGAGTCATCCTTCGCCGCGCCCGTTCGGCCGAAGCCTGTCATGACTTCATCCGCAATCAGCAATGCGCCATAGGACCGGGCGATTTCTGAAACGCGACTTAGCCAGCCAGCGGGTTGCGGAATCATTCCCGCAGCGCCCTGCATCAAGGGTTCGAAGACGAATGCCGCGTATGGATTGCCTTTTTTCCTTTGCGCGGCGAATTGTTGTTCCGTTTTTGCGACGCATTCCCAGTTGCATTTGCGAGTGTCACGGGCGTCGGCGCGCTCGGGTTTCGCCCGGTTGAATGGACAGCGATAGCAGTAGGGCGACATGGCCTGGCCGGATTTGAAGAGGAGGCCGCCGTAGGCTTTGTGAAATAGATCAATATGGCCGAGCGAAACGGCGCCGACGGTATCGCCGTGGTAGGCGCCTTGCAGGGAAAGGAATGTTGGGTTTTTAAGTTTTTTGACGCGCCGGGAAAATTCATAAGCGAGCTTGAGCGCGACTTCGAGCGCGGTGGAACCGTTGTCGGAGAAAAAGACCTTTTCCAGAAGCGGTCCCGCCTTCGCTTCGTTACGGTGCGGCACGCCCGCCTTCGAAGTGCTATGGCTTTCCGGACACCCTAAAGGGTGGACACCGAGCGGGTTGGCGGCGTGGACGAGTTTTTCGGCCAGCAATGAGGCGGGCTCGTTTGCGAGGCCGAGCGCGGAACTGTGGGCGATTTGTTTTAATTGCCGCGAAATGGCGGCGTTGATTTTTGGATGGCTGTGTCCGTGCAGGTTTGTCCAGATTGACGAATTGGCGTCGAGATATTTGCGTCCATGGATGTCGCGCAGCACGGCACCTTTGCCCGAGACAATGACCAACGGTTCGCGCTGGAGCCAATCACGCATTTGTGTGAAAGGGTGCCAGACGTATTTGTGGTCGAGTTGCGCGATTCGGTTCATCCGTGCGAAAATCAAATCAAATTCCAATATCGAGGTTTTTCAGGGCGTCAACGAGACAAAAAATGTCGTCATGCGAATGGGCGGCGGTGAAGGTGACGCGCAAACGGGCCGCGCCGCGGGCTACGGTTGGGTATCGGATGGCAGGGATGAAGATGTTTTGTTCGCGCAGTTTTGCGGCGGCGTCGAGGGCTTTTTGCTCGTTTCCGAGGATGATGGGGAGGATGGCGCTTGTGGAATGTGGAATGCGGAATGCGGAATGCGGAATGGTTGAGGGGCTGCCTTTGCTGGGCTTCGAGGACGAGGACGATTTCCCACCCTGCGCCCTCGCCTGTTCATGAAGCGAGAGAATGTTCTCGTCCGAAAAACTCTCCCTCACCCCGGCCCTCTCCCGCTGGGAGAGGGAGAATTGTCCGCCGATGGTTTGATGCGGTGAGGATGAGGAACCACCTTCGCTGGGCTTCGGCGCGGTGGGCGAGGACGAGGACGAGGACGATTTACACGCGGAGCGGAATACTGCGATGTTCTCGAAAAGGGTTTGGCGCAGCTTTTTGCCTTCGGGGGATTGGACGATGCGAATGGCTTCAGTGGCGGCGGCCGCTGCGGCGGGGACGGGTGCGGTCGAAAAAACGAAACTGCGGGCGCGATTGACGAGGAAGTCTATTAACTGGCGGGAGCCGCAAATGCAGCCGCCGGCGGCGCCAAGGGCTTTGCCCAGGGTGGCCATTTGAATTTCAACGCGGCCAGCCAGGCCGAGTTCATCCACGAGGCCGCCGCCACTTTCGCCAAGGATGCCGGTGGCGTGGGCCTCGTCCAGCATCAGCCATGCGCCGTACCTTTCTTTGAGCGCAACGATTTGGCGGAGTGGCGCGGAATCGCCGTCCATTGAAAAAATGGATTCGGTGACGATGAGAACACGGGGACGACCACTTTGGGATGGTCCGGCGATTCTTGCGGCCCATTTCAATTTGTCGTCCAGGTCGTCCAGGTCATTGTGGCCGAAGACGCGGATTTTTGCGCCGCTCAATTTGGCGGCGTCCACGACGCAGGCATGGACCAATTTGTCCAGGATGACGACGTCGTCTTTGCCGAGGAGGGCGCTGATGGTTCCCTGGGCCGCGGCGTAGCCGCTAGAGAAGGCGAGGGCGGCTTCGGTTTGTTTTAAGCGGGCGAGCGCGGTTTCAAGCTGGTGAAACGGGGCGAGGGAGCCGCAGACCAGCCTGGATGCTCCGGATCCCGCGCCGAATGATTCGATTGCCCGGATTGCGGCTGCTTTGATCGCCGGATGATTTGCCAGGCCAAGATAGTCGTTTGATGAGAAATTGAGAAAGGATCTTCCATCGATTTGGATGCGAGGCGATTGGGCGGAGTCAACGCGGCGCAATTCGCGAAGGAGGTTTTGTTCGCGGAGGGCTGCGAGGCGTTCGGACAGATCGTTTTCGAGGGGGGGCATTTTACGATTCCAACGGAAACATCGAACATCGAACATTGAACATCGAACATCGAATGAAAGTCGGACGACTTCGAAGCGTCAATCGCCGTTTGAAAGTCCAACGACGTCCGAAAGCGGTGTCGCGCAGACTTGCCACCGCACTCCAAGACGGCAAGCGCGGAATGGAAGGTTCTTGGTCGCACTGCATGCGAATGCAATGGAAAGAGGGGTTTTCATGAACCGTTGGAACATTGAACATCGAACATCGAACGTTGAACATCGAATGAAAGACGGCGGGTGAGACGTTTTCAGATAAATGGCGCGAAATCATTTGGCTTATGTTGGCGGGATCGCCCATTGGCCGGCGATCATGGAGGCGCTGACGCGGCCGTGAAAGTTTAAAACGGCCTCAAACGCGTTGGAGGTGTTTCCGGCATACGGAACGGCGATTAAATCGGCGGATGTGCAGGTGGAAAGTTCGCCGATTTTGCCGGCCAAACCGAGAGCGCGCGCGCCGTTGACCGTGGCCATCTTCAAAATTGTTTGCGGCGAGCAATCCGGATGAGAGCGTGAAAACGACTGCATTTCAGAAAACATGTTGAGTTCGAGGCTTTGTTTTCCGTTTTTGGCTACTGTGGCGAGGCTGTCGGTCCCGAGGCAGACGTTGACATTTGCGGCAAGCAAGGCCTCGAGAGGGAATTTTTTGTGCTGAAAATATTCGTGGCTGCGGGGGCAATGGACGATGCTGGCTTGCCGTTTGGAAAGCAAATCGAAATCAGCGTCATGCAGATAATTTGCGTGAATGGCGATGAAATTAGGGTCGACAAGACCGGCGCGATCCAGGTGTTGAATGGGCGTGCCGAGGCCGCAATCGGAGTTGTCGCGGCCGTTTTTTTTGAGCCAGTCATACATTTCACCGCGCGCGTGGGCGAACATTTCGAATTCCTGTTCGGACTCGGCGACGTGGACGGCAGTATGGAGGTTTTTCTCACGCGCGGCGCGGGCGCAGAGACGGAGGAGGTCGGGTGAGGTGGAGTATGGGGCGTGCGGGGACAGCGCGGCGGCACAACGGTTGTGGTCCAGAGAATCAATTTTTTGCAGGGCTTCGTGAAGAATGTCGACGGGCTCGCGTTTTGAGCGGACGCTGGTCAATTCCAAAAAGGAAATGACCCGCAACGCAGTAGAGTTCCAAACATCGGGAAGCAATTCGGGGGCGGCCTCGATGTCGGCGACGGTGGTGGCGCCGGACTGCAACAGCATTTTGGCGCCATTCAACCAGGAGCGGGCGTAGTCCGAGTAACTCCACTCGGCCTTTGCCGCGAGCATTTGGGGAATCCAGTCGGTAAATTTTTTTGGGGGCGGCCAGAAGCCGGCCATATCGGTGTAATCGAGATGGCAATGAGCATTGACGAGGCCGGGCAGGAGAATGACGTCGCCGAGGTCCAGGACAGGTCCGGCGCTGATGGATGGCAGTTCGCGGGAAACGCGATCCCACGAATCCACGACGGCGATGCGGTTTCCAAAGATGACGACGGCGCCATGGTCAATGGGCCCTGTTGCGAGCGGGAGGACGACGCGGGCGCGAAGTGTGAGTGCATGGGTGCGAAGGTCATTTGCCATGCGCATCCATTTCGTTTTTTCGTCGTTGCGGCGTCTCGACGCACATAGAGATCATGAACCCGGATTAAAATCGAAATCGGCTGGCTGTGCGGCGTTGTATGATCGGCGGACTTAAAACCAATGACGCAAAACGGGATCTTTTTGAAGTTCGCCGGCGCATGACATCGTACGGCCAGCGGGTTTGGAAACCCGCGATACAGCAGGTTTGGAAACCTGCGCTACGGTATTGCGATACGGTGTAGCGGTTCATTGCGATGTTGCCTGGATTAGACGCCGACAGTGCGTTTGACTTCCTTTAATTTGGCGGCGTCCTTGTGTTTTCGAGCCTTGATTTTGCTGTGGCGTTTGCGGATCTGCTGTTCAATTTTTTTGGCGACGACGTCAATGGCGGCGTACAGATCGCTTTCCCTGGCTTCAGCAAAGAGGTCGGGACCGCGCATGGCAATCTGCATGGAGCAATTGAATTGGCGTTCGGGCATACGGCGGTGGTCATGTTCGAGAGTGACGCGGGCGTCAATGGCCCGGCCATCGAGGTGGTCGAGCTGTTCGAGCTTCCTCACGACGCGATCTTCGAGGGTTTTGGTGAGGGTGACGTTGTGAGTTGAGAGAATCAATTTCATCATAAATAAGATGCAATCGCGGCCATGAAAAATCCAGTTTTTCCTCGCCAATATTCTTGTCATTTAGTGGAACTGGATTACAATGAGACACATGGCTCAAGGTTTACAATTGTCGCAGCGGTTGACGCAATCGCTGGTCCTGGCGCCGCAATTGCAGCAGTCGCTGGCACTGCTCCAGGCGCCGACTCTCGAATTGAAGGCGCTGGTGGAGCACGAAATGGAACAGAACCCCGTGCTCGAGGAAGTGGCGTCGGCGGATACGGAATTGCGCGAGAAGACCGGCGACGACGAAGCGGAAACGCCGGCGGAACACGCGGAAGAACCGGTATTTGACGGGGCAATGGAAAAAGGCGGAAACGAGCCGGTGGACGACTTTCAGGCTGAGTTTGAAAAGCTCGTCCAACTGGACCAGGAATGGCGTGACCATTTTTCGCAGACGAATGTGCCGATTCGCCAATCGACGGAGGATGAGGAGAAACGGCAGTTCATGTTTGACTCGCTGACGGCGGGAACGTCGCTGGCGGAATTTTTAATGGAGCAGGTCCGGGAAACGGACCTGGACGACGAGCAGCGGGCGCTGGCCGAAACGATCATTGGGAATATAGACGATTACGGGTATTTGAAGGCGACGGTTGAGGAAATTGCGGCATCGACGGAGCAGCCGGTTGAAAAAATTTCCAGCGTTCTCAAAATCATCCAGTCTTTTGATCCTCCCGGAATCGGGGCGCGCGATTTGCGCGAATGCCTGATGCTGCAACTGGAGCGCGCGCGGCACCAGGATTCGCTGGAATACGCGATTGTGCGCGACTTTATGGAGGCGCTGGGCAAGCGGCGCATCCCGGAAATTGCGCGCGGGACCAACCGGAGCATTGTCGAGGTGCAGGAGTCGCTTTCCAAGATTGCCCGGCTGGAGCCGCGTCCGGGGCGCGCCTTTTTGCCGGACAGCGACCAATTCGTGTTGCCGGAAGTCTTTGTGCAAAAGAGCGGCGAGGACTTTATTGTCACGACCAATGACGAGTATATTCCGCATTTGCGAATCAGCAATGTGTACAAGGACCTGATGGCGCAGGGGGAAAATTCCAGCGAGGTGAAAAACTATATTCGTGAAAAGATTCGGGCCGGGAAATTTCTCATCAAGAGTCTGCACCAGCGGCAGCAGACGATCCTGAACATAGCGAAGGAAATTGTGAAACGGCAGCGTGAATTTATGGAGAAAGGGGTTTCGTGCCTGAAGCCGATGACGATGGCACAAATTGCGGAAGTGGTGGGGGTGCATGAAACGACCGTGAGCCGGGCGGTTTCAGGAAAATACATGCAGACTCCGCAGGGCATTTTTGAAATGAGGTTTTTCTTTACCGCCGGACTTCAGACCGCCAGCGGGGACGGCGTGTCCAACACGAGCGTGAAGGACATGATTGCCGAAATTTTCAAAAACGAGGATGCCGGAAAGCCGTTATCCGACCAGGAGGTTGTGAAAATGCTTTCTGAAAAGGGGATCACGATCGCCCGGCGCACTGTGGCGAAGTATCGTGATGAGTTGGGGATTTTGCCTTCGAACCTCAGGAAGGTGTATTGAGGGTTCGTTGAAACGTTGAAACGGTCGATGGGCGTCATTTTTTGGTGGAGGTAAAAAGCCAGCCGTCCCTTCGGGACTTTGATTATTCGATGCAAAACCCGGCGTTGAAACGCCGGGCTATTTCCAATCGTCCCTATCGGGACAAAACCGCTTCAACGCTTCAACGAACCTAATTTGACGTGTTTGGGGGACGCGCTTTTACCACGGGGCGGCTGACGTTTTTGAGGCGGTCGCGCACCATATCGGCCCGCATTAAATCGCGTTCTTCGGCGGAGAGTTTATCGGAGAATTGTTTCTGCAGATGCGCGGGCTGGGTGATCAGAAATAATTCGTCCACGAGGGAGCGTTCGACTCCCGGGAAAAGGCTGAGATCGACTCCCAATCGCAGGAGGGAGAGGAGATTCATGGTTTCCTTGGACGAAATGCTGTGGGCATTTGCCAGGATGCCATAGGCGCGCCCGATGTGGTTGTAAACCGTTTTGGGTTTTTTCTCGAGGAGGATTTGGCGCGCATTTTCTTCGTGCTCGATGATTTGGGCCAGGACTTTTTCCAGGCGTTCGACAATGGCCGACTCGTTTTCGCCCAGGGTCATTTGGTTTGAGACCTGGAAGACATTTCCGAGGGCTTCGGTGCCTTCGCCGTACAAGCCGCGGACGGCGAGGCCGAGCTTGTTGACGGATTGGATGATGGGATTGATTTGTTCGCCCAGGACGAGACCGGGCAAATGCAGCATGGCGCTGACGCGAATTCCGGTGCCGAGGTTTGTGGGGCAGGCAGTCAGGTAGCCGAGGTCGGAGTCAAAGGCGTAGTCGAGTTTTTTCTCGAGGGCGGAATCAAAAGTGTCAATGGCATTCCATGCCTGTCTTAATTGCAGGCCGGGGCGGAGGGCCTGCATGCGCAGATGGTCCTCCTCGTTGATCATGACCGAGAAGGTTTCTTCGTGGTTCAGGACGAGGCCGCTGCCGGCTTGTTTTGCGGCATGTTCGCGGCTGATGAGGTGACGCTCGACCAAAATCTGCTTGTCCAGGGCGGCGATATTGTCCATCGCCTCGGAGAAGGCGTCTTTCATTTCCGGAATGCTTTCGACGGCGGGCCGGACGGTGTCGAGAATGCGGACGCGTTCGGTTTTTTTGGCCCAGCCAGGAAAGGCGGCGTCTTTCAAGTTGCGGGCCAGGCGCACGCGGCTGGACATGACGATGCGATCGTGCGGACCGTGACGGCGGGCCGTTTCGGCAGGCGGCGAGAGGAAGGCGTGAAGATCGCGCATATTTACCTTATACCATGCGTTGCCACAGCGTTACCTCGTGAAAGATTTGGGCGCGATCGAGCGTTCAGCCATCTGCCGGATTTCATCACGCAACTGGGCGGCTTCCTCGAAATTTTCCGCTTCGATAGCCTTTTCCAATTTCTTTTGGAGAGCCTTGAGGCGGTCTGCATTTTCGGTGGAAGCGCGCTGGGTTTCCGGGGCTTTGCCAACGTGGCGGGTGCCTTTGTGCATGGTTTTGAGCAAGCCGCCGAGGCCTTCGGAAAAGGTTTTGTAACACTCGGGGCAGCCGAGCCGGCCGGATTTCTTGAAATCGGCCTGGGTGAAACCGCAACGAGAACACCGCAAGTCTGCGCCGCCTGCGGCCTGCTCGATTTCCTGGGAGGCTCCCAGGCCGAGCATCAGGTCGGCCAGGGCGAAGCCGCCCGGGTCATTGAGGCCTTTGGCTTTGGCGCATTCTTCACACAAATCCAGCTTTTGCATCTTTTCCCCTACGATCTGGGTAAGATGCACCGAGGCCGGTTTTTCTTTGCAAATGGAACACTGCATTTAAATATCGTTCGTTATTCTCGAACTATTCAATTGTACAACGTAAAGGGCCAAAAAGCGAGTGAAATTGAAATTGGCGGCTGAAATCAAATGGGATCGCCCGATGTATCGGTCAAGGCGCGATAGTTTTCCTCCAGTTTGCGCGTGATGCGACCTGATTTGCCGGTTCCGATGGTGCGTCCGTCAACCCTGATGACGGGCATGATTTCGGCTCCGGTGCCGGTCAGGAAGCATTCGTCAGCATTGTATATATCGTACCGTGTCAGGTTTGGTTCGCACACTTTCATGCCATCCTGCACGGCCAATTCGATGACCGTCTGGCGCGTGATGCCGTAGAGCGCGCCGGCGGAGAGCGGCGGTGTGAACAATTCCCCACTTTTGATAATGAAGAGGTTGTCGGCGGTGCATTCGGCGACATATCCCTCGGCATTGAGCATTATTGCTTCTTCGAAACCGGAATTATTGGCCTCGATTTTGGCGAGGATATTATTGAGGTAGTTCAATGATTTGATGGCTGGATTGAGCGCGCTGTGCAAGTTGCGGGTCGTTGGCACGGTGATGATGGCCATGCCCCGGTCATACAATTCCTCTGGATAAAGCTGGACTTTCCCGGCGATTATAATGGTGGAGGGTTTTTTGCAACTTTTGGGATTCAGGCCGAGGGTCCCGACGCCCCGGGTGACCACGAGGCGAATGTAACCGTTGCGAATTTTATTGGCGCGGCACGTCTCAATGACAGCCTGGGAAATCTCTTCGCGCGACATGGGAATGTCCAATAAGATGGCTTTTGCGGAATAAAAGAGCCTGTCAATGTGCTCTTTTAGCCTGAACACGCGGGCATTATAGGCCCGGATGCCCTCGAACACGCCGTCTCCGTAAAGGAGTCCATGGTCAAACACGGAGATTTTTGCGTCGTGTTCGCCATAAAATTTGCCGTCAATGAAGATTTTCATGCAATTGAACCATAGGATATTTGAAAGAGAACGGGTGAGCAAAAGAAATCACTCTGGCGCGCAAGGGACGCAAGGGACACAAGTGCGCGGCGAACGATCGGTTGCGCTCTGTCCTGCCACGCGGATCAGGCCAGGGATGGTTCGGGCTTGGGATGCGAATGCCGCGATGCCGCCGGGGACGGTCCCGCAGGGGGAGGGGTGGCGTCACGGACAATGGCGGCGGCGCGACGGGCGGCCTCGGTGATCATTTTCAATTGGGAGTGCAGAGGCTTGTCATCGGCATATTTCAAAATCAAACGGTCGGCGTAGCCCTGGACGATGGCCAGAATGTTGTTCAATTCGTGGGCGATGACTGGGGACATATGTTTTGCCGGATCGAATGGAGCAGCCGGCTCCGGCAAGCGCGGCTCGGGGTTGTCGCTTGCAGCCATTTTTTTATAAATTGAATCGAGAGACGATGTCATTGCGGCGGTGTTAAGCAAGTCACAAGCCAAAAATTCGGCGGAGAAATTTTTGGGCGAGCGATTGGGCGCCGAAGAAAAACCGTTTCCAAAAACTGGACAAACCCGATTGTCCAAAATATTAAACTCCGCGATTTGCGCGCCAGAGGAGCACTGCGCCGACTGCCTGAAATATCAGGTTTGGAGCCCAGACGATGAGGTGCGGATAAAATTCGGGACGGGTGGACAATTGCTGGGCGAGAATGACGAAGCCGTAATAAACCAGGACGAGCGCGAGGGCGACGGCCACGCCGATGTTTGTCTCGCGGCGCTGCACCCGGATTGCCAATGGAATTCCCACGAGAGCAAAGCCAAAAGGCGCGAAGGCCAGGGCGAGCTGGCGTTGCATGACAACGCGGATTTGCTCTATATCTTCCGGGAGTTTGCGGGCGGCGTCCAGCGCCGCCTGCGTCTGATTCGTTGACACGGTTTGAGGGATTCGTTGCTGTAATTGGCACAGTTGGGACAGCGTGTTTTGGAGGTCAAGGAACGTCATGTCGCTGGGGCCTGGCGGGCCCTGTTTTTTGAGGTTATTGAGGCTGATGGGTATCGGCCATTTGTCCAGGGAGGAAATGAGGTTCGCGCCATTGGTTGGCGTGGTCACAATCCGCGCCTGGAGCAAATTCAGGATGACCTGTTGGTTGGTTTGGTCGATAGAAACGCTGGCTTGAGGCGCTGAGATATAAGTGTTTTGGCCAACGCAGAGAATAATGACATTTTCGAGTTTGCGACCCTGAGTTTTTTCGGTGTAAACGATGTAATTGGTGGAGATATTAACGAACCGTCCTTCGGGCAATTGAAAGGTGGCCAGGTTTGCCAGCAGTTCCGCGCGCAAACCTGTATATTCGACGCGGCTGCGCGGTCCGAGGTCCATGCTGAACCATGCGCTTAAGACACAGCAAAAAAGGCTCAACAGGAGGATGGGCATAATCAATGAAACCAGGCTGATGCCGCTGGCGCGGGCGGCGGTGAGTTCCTGGTCGGCGCTGAAACGGCCGAAGACCAGCAGCGTGGAGGTGAGGAGAGCGATGGGCAAAGCAAAGACCCAGACAAACGGTATCAACAACACAACGGCTTCGGCAACGATAGCCGGGCGCGCGTGGCCGGCGATGAGGAGATTGAGGATTTCCTTGAGCACGTTACCCATCAGGAGCACGAACGTAACCACGGTGACCGTCAAGAGCAGGGACGCCAGGACTTGCGTGGTCAGGTATTTATGCAACGTTTTCAACCTGCTGAGTTTCGAAAGTCTCACGGAAAAAGACAACGGGAAATTGCGGCCAGGGGCGCCGGCGAATCAAATTTGAAATTCCAGAATTGACACAAGTCACTAATTGTTTATTTTGATATGAACGAACATTAGAAATTGAACCGTCAAAAAGCTCGTTTTCTCGTGAGGAAAATCGAAGCATTTAACCTTTTACGGCTTGTGCGGCTGCGCCTTCCAGGGTTAAGCAAGTATGTTTCAAGGTCATTTTTCCTGAAGCACGGAGTCGTTTTTTGGGCACCATTCCTCATTTCCTGCGCAGGAGCCAATGCACAGACAAGCACCATTCCAACGGGCGCTCAAACCAATAGTTCAAATATTTATGTGGATTATGGTCATACACGAGCTTCGTTTCAGGCGGTAAGAGAATCAACGAATGGGCTGGGCTATTGGATTTGGGCTAAACAAGTGCTGGACAAACAAACCATTTGGCTCTGGAAAGCTTTCCAAGTCCCTCAGTCAGATCCCGTCGTTCATGCAAAACTCAGTGTCTCGGCGGATAATGCTTTCACAGTTTGGATGGACGGGCAGGAAATCGGATACGGCGTCGATTGGAGAACGGTGAGCGTCTATGATCTAAGCGGGAAATTGGAGCCGGGCACTCACGTCCTCGCGGTGGAAGGTTTTAATGATAACAACAAGGCTGGCGTGATTGTCGGGTTGCAACTGAAATTGGCGGACGGACAGGTACTGCAGATCCGATCGGACACCACGTGGCGTGTCGTTCCCAAGCCAGTGTCTGGCTGGCAGACCGCAACTCGGCCACTGGATGATTGGCCGCCGGCGACATTCATTGCAAGCCTCGGCCAGGGCCCCTGGTATGCCATTCCGACTGCGGTGGTTCATATTAGAGGCTCGCTCCCCAAACCGGCGCCATTTTGGCAGACTCGCCAATTTCAATTCATGTTATTTGCGGTCTGCGCGATTTTTATTTTTATTGGGCTTTATCTGTTACTTCAATTTCTGAGCCAATCCAAAGTACACAATGCGCTTCAAGTCGAACGCAACCGAATCGCCAGGGATATTCACGATGATCTGAGCGGCGGTTTGACGCAACTGGTCCTGTTCGGAGAGGTGGCCCTGAGCAAACTGACTGAAGGTTCGGAAGCACGAAGGCAAGTCGCCAAGGTTTGCGCGAAAGCCCGCACTCTTTCAATGGACATGGAGGACATCGTCTGGCTGGTCAATTCGCAGCGCGACACCTTTCGGGATTTCAGGTCGTACGTCTGCGATTATGCTGAAACATTTCTCTCGGCAACGCCCATTCGTTGCCGTTTTGATGTGGATGAAACGATGCCCGATCTTCAGTGTGATTTGAGAATCCGGCGGAATTTATTTCTTGGCATCAAGGAGGCTCTAAATAATGCGCTGCGACATTCCGGCGCCAGCGAACTATATTTGCGGATTCAACGCCGGGAAGGGCAAATGGTGGTGACAATTGAGGACAACGGCAATGGATTCGATCCGGTAATAGCGGCGCGATCGGGCAATGGTCTTTCCAACATGATGACGCGCGCCACGGAAGCGGGCGGCGTTTGTCGCATTATGAGCCGGCCGGGGGCCGGATGTCGCGTTGAATTTACGGCGCCACGGACGGCGAGCGGCCGCCGCCTGAAGTTTTGGAGACACCGGCCGTCTACTCAGGTTCAAATTCTGCCGGCCAGTCCAGAAAAACTCACGCCATGAATCAGCTTCCCGCCATGCCGTTGCCGACATCCGAGCCAGCTCGAAACTTCAATAAAATCGCGTTGGTCGAAGACAAACAGGAAACGCAGGAAAGTTTAATCCAATTGCTGGAAATGTTCACCGACCTGAAGTGCGTTTGCGTTTGTGCTTCGGGCGAAGAGGCGCTTAAGCAAATCCCGCCTGTGCAGCCCGATCTGGTGCTGATGGACATTTTCCTCCCGCGTATGTCGGGGATCGAATGCACGGCGCGGCTCAAGGCTTTGGTGCCGAACGCCCGCATACTGATTCTCACAGCCTCAGCTGACCAGGAGATGGTTTTTCCGGCGCTGGAAGCCGGCGCCGATGGCTATCTTCTCAAACAGGGCGATCCGGTGAAACTACGCGCGGCGCTCCAGGAACTGCTGCATGGCGGCGTGCCGATGACCAGCAGCATCGCCCGCCGAGTTGCGGATTTTTTTCGGAAGCGGACAAAAACGAGGGACGAGTTGGTTCGTCTCTCGCCGCGAGAGACCGAACTGCTGATGTTGTTGGCTAACGGCTATTCCAACAAGGAAATTGCCGTGAAATTGTCCCTGACCGTTGAGACCATTCATACCTATCTTAAGAACGTTTACAAGAAGCTGCACGTCCACTCGCGCGCGGAAGCGGCGGTGAAATACCTGTCTTCTCAACCGTAACCATGCAGTCGGGTTGGTTGCGAGCAACACGAACGAGCGAAGTGAACGGTTACGGCTCGGGGCAACCAAGGAATCGCCCTTCGCCGGCCAAAATCTCCATTCGTTTTCGCATGGGGCGTTTGCTTCCTGTTTGAGTTCCAGCTGTTATCCCCATTTAGGGATAATGACAGCCGGACGGTTTCGTACATATTTTATCAGAAACAAAATCAATCCCATTGTGTGAACATTTGGACGTAATCCAATCCCTCAAAATCCCGATATGAAAACAAAATCATTGGAGACGTTAGCAACAGCGTTTGCCCTGCTGGTCTTGTCACTCCTGCCGGTCATCTCCATGCGCGCCGGCACTATTACCGTGGTGAGCCTGCCCGCAAACAACACCGACCAAGCCGTGGGAATCAGCACCGCGCAGTCTTATTTGTGCGCCTTTGATTTCGGGAATTATAGCACCCCCGCCGGTTTCAATATCAACGGGGTGCTCTTTACCCACTTTAGCGCCCCCGTCGCAAACAATTTTACGAACATCGCGTACGTGGTTGATACCAACTATGGCGGAGCCATTACTCTGACCAGCGGTCCGAATAGTCCGGGTGTCATATACGGCACCAACAATCTCGCAGCAGCCAATGACACGCCAAGCGGCCAGGCTGACGGCAACACGGAATTGATGTTGGAGGACATCATTTATCCCGGCGGAGGCAACAACGACTCGACCAACGATTACATCATTGCGAACTTCACCGGACTGACCCCGGGGGATTCCTATACATTGTGCTTTTATTACCGGCAATGGGCGTCTGGCGAAGCGAGCCCCAGATTAGTAAATGTCAGCTTCAACGGCGATGGAACCAACACGCCCTACTCCGGCAATCCGCTCAACATAGACGCCGGCGGAGCGAACTGCATCGAATACAATTTTATAGCTGCGTCAACGAACGTCCTTGCGGCATTCACCAACGCTGGCACTTACTTCAATGACCCGCCCATGACCTATGGAGCGACCCTGGTGAACAACTCCATACAGACTCCAGCATACATTTCCTCACAGCCTGGGGCATACCTGACGAATGGCGCGGTCCAGTTCAGTGTAACGGCCGGAGGCACGCCTCCCCTGTATTATCAATGGTATTACAACACGGTTTCCAATTATACCGGCGCGACGATGGAAACGGATGGCGGCGGCGTGACCGGTTCAACTTCCAATGTTTTAACAGTCAACAATAATTTGAACGACTATTACTTTGTGGTGGTGACGAACGACGTTGCGCCATATTCCGCCACTAGCGAGGTGGTTCAGGTAGCCAGCCAACTGACAGTGACCTCGGCGGGAGTGCCGATTTGGAATCCAACCAATAGCGAGACCAATGTCGTCATCACTTTCTCGGATGTGCTGAATCCTGCCACGGCTACGGATACCGCCAATTATTCATTGAGCCCTGGCGGCGGCATTATTTCTGCAGTGATGGGCGGCTCGAATGAAGTGGTTTTGACCACGTCCACTTTGAATCCGCTCACGTCCTACACATTACAGATTCAAAATGTGGAAGATCAATTTGGCATTCCGATGTCGCCATCCCCGACCAATCTTGCGGTCGGAGTCTATCCGGCGACGGTCGCTCTTTGGGTCAAGGCCAGTACCATTACAGGCGCCGACCTTGACGGTTCGGGCGGTGTGGATGCATGGCCGGACCTGTCCGGAAATGGAAATAACTTTGCGGGGCTTGGATCCCTGCCTTACGATCCGCTGCTTGCCACGAATGCGTTGGGCCAGCAGGTGGTCCGTTTTACGGCCACTAACGAAACCGTTATGTATGCCAGCCCGTCCGGGACCCTTGATAATTTTACCAACAACATGTCCATCTTAGCGGTGATGAGCTTCGCATCAACGCTTGCCGCTGCCGACGGCTCCTCGAACGGCTTTATTGTCGGAAAGGATGGAGTGTCTGGCAGCGTAGCGGCTCCTTATGAATGTTATGTCTTAAATGACAGCCAGGGGCAGCGTCTCTATCGCGGCAACGGGACGTCCTACGGCCAGTTCACGGCTACGAATGTTCCTTCCATTGGCGTTCCGCAGATTCTTGAGGTGACGGAGTCCGGCAACGTGATTAGTGACTACCTCAACGGGATACCCAGCGGAACAGGTCCGTTGAACAACAGCTTCCTCGAGTCGGAAAGCGTTGACGCCGGACAACCTGTATTTATTGGCACACGTGGAGATGACAATGGACGACTGACCGGCGACATTTTGGAACTCATGATTGTTGGCCAGGCGCTTTCGGCCTACGATTGTGCGGCGATGCAAAACTATTTCGCCACGGAATATGGTTTGCCGGCCACCGGGTCTGATTCTGCTCCGGCCATCACCCAGGAGCCGTTGGCCAGCACCAACTTGAATCAAGGCCTTACCTTGACGGTGCCTGCGGCCGCAGACGGCTATCCGGCGCCGGCTTACCAATGGTATGAAACCAATCTCACGGCTCAAACAGGATATGCTTTACCGGGAGAAACCGGCCCATCACTGGTCATTAATGATGTTCAGACCAACGACAATTATTATCTGGAGGCAACCAATGCATGGGGCGCAGCGATGTCAAGCATAGTGGTTGTGACCATTAATTCCGGCCTGTTTGCCCAACTGCCCCAGACTGCTACCGCGTCCGAAGGACAAAGCTATCCCCTCACGGTGACCACTACCGGCAGCGTAACGCCAGTTTATTATCAATGGTATCAAGGCATGCCGCCCAACGGCACACCCATCGCCAATGCAACCAACGCCATTTATAATGCGATCGCAGCGCTTGGCTCAACTTATTATTATTGCGGGGTCAGCAATGCAGCTAATGGATATACCTATACCAATGCCGGGCCGGTGGATTTGATTGGCGCGATCGTTAACCTCACATGGCGCGGGCTCGCGCCTGGAGACCCTGGAAATTGGGACATCACGGCGAGTACAAACTGGTTCAACACCATCACCTTGGCCAATTCGCCGTTCTACATTGGCGCCGCTGTCACGTTTGACGACACTGGCTTGACCAATGTAGTGAATGTTCCCAGCACGCTCGTGTCTGGTCCGGTTACTATTTCCGCGAACAACACGAACTACGCTTTCGTTGGCCCTGGCGGCATCAGCGGCACGAACGGCCTGACGGTGTCCGGCAGCGCCACGACGACGATTCAAACAACGAACAGTTACACTGGAGTTACCACGTTTGGCGGCGGCATTGTGAGCGTTCCCATTTTGACCATCGGCGGCTCTAACAGTCCTATCGGCGCAGCCAGCGCCGGCTCAACCAACATAGTCTTCAACGGGGGCCAATTGCAATACACCGGCCCAAGTGTCAGCATCAATCGCGGCCTGACGCTCAACGCCAATGGCGGCACGCTGGCAGTGTCCAGTGCAACCACTATTTTGACCAATAACGGAGTGATTACAGGTTCTGGCAACCTGACAGTCTCGGGCGGCGGCGTGCTCGCCTTGTCTGGCGCAAATTCTTACGGCGCAACGACCGTCAACAGCGGGGCGACGCTGGCTGTGGGCGGTGGCGGAACTCTGGGGATTGGCGGCATCACCAACAACGGCACGCTATACTTCTTGTCCGGCGTGAATATGGTCATGACCAATATCACCGGCTCCGGAATTGTGACCAACGCATCCGGCAGCACGTTATGGCTGGGCGGCAGCAACTCCTTCACCGGCAACATTAACGTCGGGACCACGGACACTGCCCCCGGTACTGTGTATATTACCAATACCTATGCGCTGAACGGCACTTCACAATTGCGGCTGGCTGGCGGCATTTCCTCCAGCACGACACCCGTAGTTTACCTGGCCAACAACTCGGCCACGCCGAACACCACTTCAATCAATATCCCGGCCAGTGTGGGTTTGTTGGAGGTGGGCGCCAATGGCGCCAACTGCCGTCCGCAACTCGCAACCTGGAATGGAGGAACCGACTACTGGAACGGGCCAATCACGCTGGCGGGTGATGGAAGCGTAAGCGAAGACGCCTATCTTGCGCCCAATACCAATGGTTCGCTGCTTAACCCGCCTTCCGGCACGCTGGTCATCAACGGCAATATAACCGCCCCGCTTGGCAGTAAGTTCCTGGGAGCCTTCCAGCTTGCAGGAAGCGTCGGCAGCTACGGTATCATCAACGGCACTTTTACATTGAATACGAATGTCCTGGTGGAATACGGCAACAACGCAGGCACGTGGAGAATTAATAGCAGCGGCAATAGCTGCGGGTTTCAGTTTGTGTCCTCTGGAGTGGTGCAACTGGGTGTGAATAACGCTTTGCCCGAGAACGCCCCGTTTAGGTTTGGCAATTGCGCCATGGACCTGAACGGCTATAACCAGGAAGTATTCTGGCTGACAAACGCCGCCGGGGGGACTGATGGCCTCATCACCAACAGCAACCCTAATACTTTGTCCACACTGACTTACGACAGCCCTGGGCTTTTTGTGTATAGCGTGTCGGGTAACGGCACGAGTTTTGCGAACGGCAGTTTTGACCAATTCAACGGCGGTATTGGAGGTTACCTCGCGTTGAACGTGGCGGGGACGGCGGGGGGCGGGGTGCTCCAATTGGGGACCACCACGGCAAATAGCAGCCTCCTGACCTACACTGGCCCGACGACCATCAGCGGCGGCAGCACTTTGACGCTCGGCGGCGTCTCTACCATCCCGAACACTCCAAGCATCACCCTTGCCGGGGGCACGACTCTCAACGTGGCTTCTCTTCGAAATACGAACTCGGTGAACTTATTTACAAACATATTGTTGCTCGGTGCGAGCCAGACCTTAAGCAACAGCTCGTCAACGGCGACGCTTACGGGCAATTTCTACGCGGCGGGAACTGTTTCGCTGACGTATGCATCGGGCACACCATCGTTCACTGTCACTGGCGGCCAACTGACCTTGCTTTCAACGACGGGATTCAATGTCAACAACACTGGCCCGGCCCTGGTGGCCGGCAGTTACGAGCTGATTGGCAACGGGACGGCCGGCTCTGTGGCGGGGACGGTGCCATCGGTGACGGTCGGCGGCGGCGGCATCGCTGCCCATTCGGCGGCATCGCTTTCCATCAGCAATAGCGACTTGTATCTGGTGGTGACGCCCGCCATTAATGCCAACCCGACGAATATTGTGTTCTCGGCCTCGAACAATCAATTGACATTAAGCTGGCCGACGGACCACACCGGCTGGACGTTACAGGCGCAGACCAACAGCGTCTCGGTGGGGATAAACAACAATTGGATCAGCGTGAGCGGCTCGACTGCGACGAATCAGGTCATCATCCCGATCAACCTGACGAACGGCTGCGTCTTCTATCGCTTGATATATAATCCGTAAAATAATGAGAAAAAGGATTCTTAAAAGAACAACATATTTATCCACCAAAGCACAAGGCGCTACGGATGATTTATCAAGGAGGGAAAGCCTGAATATTAGTGGATTAACTTTGGACGTGAAGGCGCGCCGCGGCGCCTTCACGCTCATTGAACTCCTGGTTGTCATCGCAATTATCGCCATTCTGGCGGCGATTCTGCTTCCGGTGTTGGACAAGGCCAAGCAGCGGTCGCAGGCCGCCTATTGCTTGAATAACATGAAGCAACTGCAGCTTTGCTACACAATGTATGTGAGTGACAACAACGATTTTCTCCCACTGAACGACACTACCCCCACGTTCACTACCAACTCGTGGATTCAAGGCAACGCCTATTCGGATGTGACGCCGGACAATATCAAGGCGGGGGTGCTGTATCAGTATAACCAGCAGCTAAAAATCTACGCCTGCCCGGCGAACACCTATTTGGTCGGCCCCGTGACGCCAACCGAAGCGATAGCAGCGAAAGCGGAAGGCTATACGTGGATAACGATCAATGGTTACGTGCCGGAAACGCGAACGTGCGCGATTGATTACGCCTTGGGGGGAACCGGTCCGTTAAACACCGAAGGCAGCTCCCCGGGGTTGAACGGCGTTGTAACGCTGGCCAAATTCAGCCAAATCCAGCTTAGTTGCAGCGGCGGAGTCGCGGGAATGATCGTCTTTGTGGATATGAACGGACCTGAATGTGGAGGGGGAGCCTTTGGAATTTGGCCGGTAAATGACTCTGATACGCCAAATCCCCCCACTTGGTGGAATCTACCCTGCGACCGGCACGGCAACACCTGCACTTTTTCCTTTGCCGACGGCCATGTTGAGCTTTGGGCATGGCACGGAAGCGCCATCGTCGCTGACAACGCCCTTTCACCCGCCACACTTCAAAGTGGCGTCACTTTGCCGGCTGATCCCCCTGGCACTTCGGATGATTTGCCTCGCGTCCGAGCCGGCACGATTCGTTGATTGAAACGTTCGTTCGCAAATGGGGATGTCCTTTTCGCGAAACGGCCGGCCTTCTGGCACCGCAATCGGATGTGTCCGCTGGCTCTTAATCTCCAATGCGCCCTTCTAATCTGAACCCATGAAAATGTTGGCAAACTCAATTTTATTTTTGACGTCTGCTGTGAGACGCTGCCTCGGGCATCGATGCCTTGTCTTAGCGTGTTTGTTCAGTATCTTTGAATTTGTTTCACAGCTCGACGCGGCTAACCCTATTGTTGAAGGCGTGGGGCTGTGCGACCCAAAGGTGCGCATCTATGACAATCACGCCTATCTTTATGCCACGCACGATGCCGTTCCCGGCAGCAAACGTTTCATCATGCACGACTGGTGGGTGTGGGAGTCCGACGATCTGGTTCACTGGAAACAAGTGTCCACGCTTAAGCCGGAACAGACTTACTATAAAAAGCCTTCCAACGAGTGCTGGGCAACCGATGCCATCCGGCACGAGGGCAAATACTATTTTTACTTTTCCCGCGGCCCTAAAGAAATCGGCGTCGTGGTCGGCGATACGGCCGCCGGCCCATGGCGGGACCCTATCGGCAAGCCGCTCATCGCTGAAGGCTCAACTCCCACCATCGCGCGTGACCCGGCGATTCTTCAAGAGCCCGATGGTGCGACCTATATAGTCTTCGGATGTTGGAATTACTATATCGCCAGACTAAACGATGACATGGTTTCGCTGGCCGAGAAGCCGCGCAAACTCAAGGTTTCCCCCATGATGGGGCCTTACGGACCGGGCAAGCTGGATGATAAGTCATTTCTCTTCGACTACAATGGCAAGTATTATCTTTCGTGGGGTTGCTTTTATGCGATGTCCGATAACGTTTACGGCCCTTACACTTATATCGGCGACATCATTCATGAGGACCGCGTTGAATCGGTCTTTCAGAAAGGGCTGACTCAGCGCGGGTATTTTTTTCCGGACCGGCATGGGTCGTTTTTTCAGCTCTACAATCAATGGTATTTCATCTGCAATGACCAAAGCTGGCCCGGCACGAGCGCCTGTTACCGTGACTCGATCATCAGCTACGTGCACTTCCGTGATAATGGCGAAATAGATCCGATTTACATCAATCGCATCGGCGTTGGCGAATATGACGCCCGGAACACCATTCAGGCGGAAAATTATTTTCGCGGAGAAGGGATTATCCAAAAAGAGAGCCCTGACGGCGGATTTGAAGTCCGAAGTATCCATAACGGCACAGAATTGGTTTATCCCAACGTAATGAATATGCCCGCCAACGCAAAAATGTCATTGCGGTTCGCCAATGGAAATGCCGACAGTGGGACAATTGAAATTCATTCCGGTTCTGCGGACGGGCCGCTGCTGGGTCAATGCAAAATTTGCCGCACCGGCAGTTGGGAAAAATTCAAGACGGTTACATGCCAATTAAAAAACAAACCGGGAACTCTCGATCTGTATCTTTTATTTCATGGCTGCGAAGGTGATCTCCTTCACTTGAACTGGTTCAGCTTTAACAGCCCGTTAAAGAATACCACTTTTTCCAAAAGCCGAGGATGAACCGCCTGGAGCGGTGAGCTATGACCGTTACCAGGAACAGCACCCCTCCGCCCAACAGCCACTCAGGCAGCGTGCCTTTGTTCCCCTTTACCATA
>DATJTK010000158.1:0-27792 GCA_035503455.1 Candidatus Sulfotelmatobacter sp.
GAGCTATTGGTTCGCCTGGGATTGGATCTGCCGAGCCTTCCGAAGCTGGTGCAAAATGTAGTGGAGAAAAACAGGGGTTGATCTTCAAAAAACCCAGCAAATCTGCGTTTTTCCCTCTTGAACTGACGAACTTGGGTTAGCGGGCATCGGGCAGGTTGCAGGGCCAGGCATCGATGTCACTTATACCGTGGGCTGCCCGCTCGCACTAAAGAATGACGATTCGAACAAGCCAACGCCTGAAATGACGGCGCAGGCGATTGCCGCTGCAAAAGCGGCGGATATCGTCGTTTTTGTCGGCGGCCTGGACCTGACGCTGGAACAAGAGGAGACCAAGCCGGAAAAAGTTGATTTCCAAGGGTTTTATTGCGGCGATCGGACACGGATTGAATTGCCATCGCCCCAGGAGGATTTGCTAAAGGCGCTTTGGGCGACGGGCAAGCCGGTTATCTTTGTCAATTGCAGCGGCAGCGCCATCGCCATGCCGTGGGAGGCGAAACAACTGCCGGCTATTATTCAAGCATGGTATCCGGGCGAACAAGGCGGAATCGCCCTGGGAGAAGTTCTGTTCGGCGAAGTGAATCCCGCCGGTCGGCTGCCAATTACCATTTACCGATCCACGGCAGATTTACCGCCATTTGAGGATTACTCCATGAGCGATCGCACCTACCGTTATTTCAGTGGCAATCCCGTTTTTGCTTTTGGGCATGGCTTGAGCTATACAACATTCCAATATTCAGAACCAGTACTCGAGGACCAAACTCTCTTTCCGGATGGCACGGTACACGTTTCGTTTTTTGTCAAGAACACGGGAGAGTATGATGGCGATGAAGTTGCACAGGTGTATTTTCGGCATTTGGATTCCGCGGTAGCCCAACCCAAATTGGCGCTTTGCGGCTTTAAACGAATTCATCTCGCAAAAGGCGACAAAACCGAAGTCAGTATCGACATTCCGGCAGAGCAGTTTCGCTATTGGGATACAATAAAGCACGAATACGTTGTCGAGCCGGGCCGATACGAACTGCTCATCGGCGCGGCTTCCGATGATATCCGGGTGCGCGCGCCTTTGAAAATCGCCCAAACATCGTGACAGCGTTGAGAGGTTTCGATGGATTTACGGTAATTGATTAATCATGGTGCGATGCTTAAGGTGTATGGTCCGCCGGCTCCATAAAAGTCATCTACTTCAATCTGGTAGGTTTGTCCGGCTGTTGCATTAAGAGTGTAGCTTGTGTAGTAACCGTAGCCATATAGGTCCGCCACAGTAGAAAGGCTGGAGAGTTGGTTGCCGGTATAAATGCCGAGAATTGGATAATAGACGGACGTCGTGGAAACCGAAACTTCGTATGAAGTTGTGCCGGGAGCCGTCCAGGAAAACCAAACCGACTTTCCGCCGTAGCCGCCATACGTATTGTCCGGCGGCTCCCCATTTTCCTGTGTCGCGCCCGAATTGTTGCCGTCGACGGACACGCTGGAGCCGGTCAAAACCGTCCGGTTGGCAAAATCGTCATTGGGAGGCGGAGTTGACAAATAAATCTGCAACCCTGATATCGGGCTGGAGCCGTAATAATAATTGTCAGACGTCGAATAGCCCGGCGCGCTGACTTCCAATTCATCGTATTCCTCGTTTGCCGGGAGTGTGGTCACCAAATAAAAATAGCCGTTGGAATCGGTGAACGTGGACGTTCCATCGTAAAGGCTCTGGACCTGGGCGCCGGCGATTGGCAGGCCGGTGTTCTGGTCAAGAACTTGTCCCGATAACGCCAGAAATGCGCTGTCATCCCGCAACCGATAGAAGCGCGGCGAGGCGACCACCGGATCCACTTCCACGGTCACGTCGTTGCTGGCCGTAAAATTGTCCTCGACCTGCCAATTCAGCAGATCGGAGGAGACTTCGAGTGAATAATAATGCCCGGCCAGCGTAGTGAACGCTACGTTCACGGTGTTGCTGGATGACAAGACTGGCGCCCTGCCTACCGGGAGCATGGTCAGGAATTTGCCCAGGAAACCTTCCACATCGTTGTCGCTCAATCCGTAAACCAGGCCGCCGAAG
Source organism: Candidatus Sulfotelmatobacter sp. (assembly GCA_035503455.1). Taxonomy (GTDB): domain Bacteria; phylum Verrucomicrobiota; class Verrucomicrobiia; order Limisphaerales; family UBA11358; genus UBA11358. Next base: position 2,051 of record DATJTK010000158.1, read on the forward strand.
GTCACATCCGGGAAGCTGCCCAATGAGATAGCGTTACCGTCAAATTGGGGCGCCAGGCTGCGTAGCGCCGTGGTCCCGGTGAACGACTGGCCAAAGTCAACCGCTACGTTCGGGTCCAGCGACAGCCATTGCGGTCCAAGAACAAGCGAATCCTGGAGGTTTTGCAGGGTCAAACGAAAATCCCCCTCTTCCTGCGCGGACACGTCGTCGTAGTTAAACAGCCTTAATTCGCCCGGCGGCCGGGCGCGGATAAAGTCGGATGCAATCATGTAGGTATTTACGGCGTTGTTGAATGCTGCCAGTGCCGCCGGCATATCGTTGGTCGTGGCAAATGTGAAGAGTTGGGGATAATCGGCGAGCACCGTTGCGGCGGAAATAGTTCCACTGGTGTAAAGTGCGCGTAGCCCGGTCAATTGGGCGTCGAGGTTCTGGGAATTCAATACGTAAATCAAATATTGCGCCCCATATAATCCGGCTTGAATCAATTTCAGGTCCCCATAATCGACCGTCACGTCGGTGACGCTGGTTTCGTTGCTCGTCAAATCGAGCGTGAAGTTGGTGTCGGTGATGACGGCCAGATTACTGATCGCGCCGGTGATGGCTTGCAAAACATTTGTCCGTAACTGGGCCGTGAATTCATCCGCATCGACCCCTGCCGGAGCCAGTGGCACATCGTTTGTGTCCAGGGGAGGGGTGGCTGTCCAATTGTAAATGTTTCTTCCGCTCACGGGGACACCGATGCGCGTCAGAAAATTACTTCCCGCAGGTTCGGCCGGCAGCACCAGCAGCCGCGTTACGGCGTAGAATGCATTGGCGGTTTCGTTGGTTGGGCTCAGGGCAACCGCCTGCGCGAAAGAGGTGTTGGCATCAGTCAGGTCGTGGGCGGCAAGATCTGATTCTCCCTGGCTAATCCAATAGCTTGCCGTTTGCGCAGCGGCGCTCCAACACAAAAGAAGGGTCAGGCCGGAGATAAGAATGTTTGTTTTCATGGTTTTTTGTCGTTTGGGGTTTGAAAAAGGAAGCATTCCTCCTGGCGCCCGTCGCTATTCCAGCAGAGACGGCCGGCGGAGGGACCGGCTATTAGCAAAGTGGCTTTTGAAACGGAAACTTGCTTTCCCTCGATATCGCGGAATGTGACATCCGATAATTTTATTGTGGCGTCCGGTCCAACACGCGCCAGGCTGGCGCGCAACCGCGGTTCTTTTTCCCCGCGTAATGTGATTTCAAGGCTCTTGGCCTCCAACTGCCGTGAAGCCGGTCTCACCTGATGCCAGGTTTTTATATCAGCCAGGGCATTGGCCAGATACGGCGCCGATTGGATTTGAATTTGAAGATGGTCGGCGACCAGGATGGGTAAAATCCCGATTCGGAAGAATCCCCAGCGTTCATAGCTTGTAAAAATGTTCGCCGCGTGTATCTCAACTACTGGGGATAAACCCTTGTACTCGCAAAACGTCGCTTCTCCGCCAGGCGCCATTTCCACTGGTCCGGCCACAGCGACATTCCATTTCAAAAGCGCGCATGCCGTGGTTAGACAAAAAAGAAACGTCAACAGCCTATGGAGCGGGTATGACCCGCAGGCCGAAATGCGCCCTTCTGACGTTTTTGTTGCCCTGATGTCAGGCTCAACTCTCAATCTGTTTTCAAGCTGTAACGGCAACAGCTACAGAATGATGGCAAAAAATTGGGGCCATTTCAATACGAATTTTCGAATTTCTCGACGGAAGGGCGCATCTCAAAAAATGAATGGTCTTCGCGGCACCAAATCTGCGGATTTCCAGTTTTCTCATTAACACCCTGCTTTAGCGGGGCGATTAGGGCGGTCGAACGCCTTGGAACCGCTTCAGCGGTTGAAAAAACAGGCGATGGCTAGACACCCCGCTAAAGCAGGGTATTACTCGTCCGGCGGCGGTAATAAAAAAGAGTTCATTTTGTCTTTTTATTTATACAAAGTAAGGTGAATATTCCGGGCGCGACCTTTGTGGGTTGCTTAATGAAAACATATTCAATTCCGTCAATCAAATCGCTTATTCCTGTTTTTCTGGCCATTGCAGTTTGTGTTTCAACAAACGCGTTCAGTCTTGCCAGAGCCGCTGAAAATCAAACGCTTTGGCAGATCGGGACGCTGGATGCGAACGATTCGGAATTTGCGCTGGCGCATGGGGATTATGAGAGCTTTCAGGAAAATTTCGGCAGCCCGGACCACGCATTCTATATCGGCCTCTCCAATCCGCAAACCGACTGGCCTTGCGTGTTGCCGGGCGTCGTGGATGGCTGGGCTGGGAGTTCCATGAACCCGCGCAATGGCGATGAATGGAACCAGATGAACACTCTTCCCATCGGATTCGTTCTCGACCGGCTTTCCACCAATGGCCAATGTGCGTTCATCATCAATTTCTGCGACGTCTCTCCGCGGAATCCACCGCGGGTGCGCATCACGGTCAATGGCGTCATCTTTGAGCGAGGCCTTTTGCCCGGGGGAAGCGCAAAATCCTTGCGCGGCGATTTTACGAGGGCCAGGCCGCAAGTCATCCGGGTGGAGTTTCCCGCGTCGCTGCTGAAGCCGGGTTATAATGAAATCGCGCTGCGCACCACGCATGGGAGTTGGTGTCTGTTTGACGCGCTGCGCCTGGAGGCGCCGGACGGTTGTAAACTTGCGCCGGTAACACATACTATCATCCGGTCTGTCACCGCCGCGCCCTATGCCGTTTCTGCAAATAAGAAGACTCCGGCGACGATTCGCGTGGAAGTTTTCCGGAAAGATTCTCCGGGACAACTCAAGGTGAAAATCGGCGGCCAATGGTCCCGGCAATTCGCTCTTGAAGCAGGATTGCAAACTTTGGAAATTCCCGCGCCGGCTTCCCGGACTGGAGAGATGACGCCGATCCGTCTCAGCGCGGACGGACAATTATTGTATAAAACCAGCCTGGCTTTGGCCGCTTCCCCTCCAGTCACGCCGGCGGATTATGTCAACGTGTTTATGGGAACGGGACATTCCCGCTGGATGATTGCGCCCGGTCCGTGGATGCCGTTCAGCATGGTCAAAATCTCGCCCGACAACCAGCCGCAAAGCTGGTGTGCCGGTTATGAATACACTCACGAATACATTGACTGTTTCAGCCATATTCATGAATGGACGATGGCAGGGGTGGGCATGATGCCGACGATTGGGCCGTTGCGGACACATCCGGGGTTGGATGCGTCCGGCTACAGTTCCCGCATTGACAAGTCCACTGAGCATGGCGGCATTGGATACTATGAAGTGACGCTTGCAGACAGCGGGATCAAAGTCGAGCTGAGCGCGACGACGCGCGCGAGCTTGCAGCGATATACGTTTCCGGCGAGCGACGACGCGCGCGTACTTTTTCCGTTCCTGTTGCCGAATGAATACGAAATGCACGTGTTGAGCGCCAAAGTGCGCCGGAACGGAGACAATGAGATTGACGGCGACATCCAGGTTGATACTCCGGGCATACACCTGGGCGCGGCTTACAGGGGCGACCAGCACTATGTTTTGCATTTTGTGTCCCAGTTCAGCCGTCCATTTGAAACGTTGGGCGGCTGGCAAAATCTGGCCGGTTCCAACGTCATCATTAAGATCGGGTCGACCCGCCCGGCCGGAGAACTGAACGGCTGGCACGGTGGAGAAGTGATGACTAACGTGCAGGAACTGGCCATGTCGGGCGACTGCGGGGCGTTCGTTACCTTTAAAACGAGCGCCGGTGATGCCGTGGAGGTCCGCACGGGAATTTCATTGGTCAGCGTAAACGACGCGCGGCAGAACCTGGAACAGGAACTGGCCGGGCCATTTGGCTGGGATTTCGATGCCGTGGTGCAAAACCAGCGGCGGGTGTGGAATGATATTTTCGACCGTGTCGAAATCGAAACACCCAATGCGCGAGAGAAAACCCGCTTTTACACGAATCTTTACCGATCGCTTTCCGACCGGAACACGTGGAGCGATGTGAATGGAAATTGGGTTGATCCCGAGGGACGGGTGCAGAAATTGGCCGATCCCGAAAATGTCATGCTCGGCTGCGATGCGCTCTGGACGACGTTTTGGAACCTGAACCAGGTGATGAATTTGGTGGCGCCGGAATGGTCCGCGCGCTGGGTGAAATCGGAACTTCAGCTTTATGAAAAATGCGGTTGGCTGGCCAAAGGTCCGGCGGGACTACAATATCTGAGCATCATGGTGGCTGAACACGAAATACCGCTGATGGTCGCGGCGTACCAGGCCGGCATTACGGGCTTGGACGGCAAGGAAATTCTTGCCGCGGCCGTCAAGATGCAAACGTCGTTGCCCCAAAACACACCCGGTGGCGGACGAGTCGGCAATGACGATATCGAGTCTTACCTTAAGTATGGTTATGTGCCTACCGACGGGCCGTTGAAGGGAAGAACCTCCGATACCGAGGAATATGCCTATGACGATTGGACGGTGGGGCAACTGGCGCTGGCGCTCGGGAACAAGGACGTGGCGGATACATTTTTAAAACGTTCGCAATACTGGCGAAATACGTTTGATGTGACCAGCGGTTATGCGCGTCCGCGCAAGGTCAATGGCGACTGGATTACGCCCTTTGATCCGTATTTCTCGCCGGGTTTTACCGAGGGCAACGCGTGGCAATACACCTGGTTTGTGCCGCAGGACGTGCCGGGTTTGGTGCAGGCGATGGGCCGCGACCGCTTCATCAGCCGGCTCAACGAAGGCTTTGAGTCCTGCGAGCCTGTGCGTTTCAACGGCGGCGCACACGCCGCGGTGGACCAGGGTAACCAGCCCACTATGGAAGTGTCCTGGCTTTTCAACTGGGCAGGCGCGCCATGGCTTACGCAGAAATGGACGCGCGCCATTCTTGATGCCTACTACGGTTACAATCCCGCCGATGCTTATCTGGGAGATGAAGACCAGGGACAAATGAGTTCGTGGTTTGTTATGTCGTCGATGGGTTTGTTTCAAACCGACGGCGGCTGCCGGGCGGACCCGATTTATGAAATCGGCAGCCCCCTTTATCCAAAAATTACCATACACCTGTCGGAAAAATATTACGGGGGTAAAACGTTTGTGATTGAAGCGCACAATGCTTCTGTCGCAAACCGCTACATTCAGTCGGCAACGTTTAACGGCAAGCCGCTAAATCAATGGTGGATCCGTCAACGGGATTTGATAAAGGGGGGAAGATTGGTCCTCGAGTTGGGGCCGACACCCAATAAAAATTGGGCCAAAGGATGTCCATTACCAGAGGGTTGATTTGGAATCTCATTGGCCGCCGATGGAAGGATCCAGCCATGGCGTCCCCGTCCAATACCACTGCGAGGCCTTCATTGCCTCCACGTGGCCATCAGTCATGGCGACAACACTTCGGCCGTTATCATGACGCAATTCCGGCCCACACCAGTCTCCGTTGTCGGGCTCGACGACTAACGCGCCGGGCCCGGTGGCAGCGGGGTCATCGATGATGAAGCCGCCAGCCTTTTGCGGCGACTGTAGCGTCACGCAAACCGTAGCATCGCTGGTGTTTTGTGGGAGTGTCCCGCTATCGGTCAAAAGGACTGTTTGCGATGGATTTCGAATTGCCGCCAGATGCGCGGGCGGGAACAGAGATTCCGGCCAAACTCCCGGCCAATCGAACCCGCCGACCTGAAAGTTGAATGCATAATTGAGAAACGCATAATCATTCGTCGCACTCGGATAGACACCGGCCGAGACGGCGCCCGGCAGCCATTGAAAGGCCGGGCAGAGCAGCACATTGGTTTTCACGCTGTAGTCAAAAAGCAAATCGAACCATGCCCGTCGCACCACGTTGTCTCCCTGGACCGTTCCGGTATCGCAGAATTTATCGCTGTTTTCCGTTACGTAGAGATGGCATGCAAAGGCCAGTTGCCGGCAATTATTTGCGCATGAAGCCGTTTTGGAACGCTCTTTGGCCTGGTTTATTACAGGCAGCAAAATCGCCGCGAGGACCGCGATAATGGCGATTACAACAAGCAGCTCCAAAAGCGAAAAGCCACGCCCTTGGACTGCCGATTCAGACTTCGCCGCATTCGTGCTCATAGTTTCTGGTATTTCCTTGAATCTTCCTGTTTTACCGAATAAAAAACAACAATCCCACGGTTTTCCGGCTCAGTCCAGTTTTTTGATGTCACGGATGTCCCGTTCACGGAGGAATTTCCTCAAGTCCCCGGCAATTTTTGCCGATCAATAGGCAGGTATTGCGGCTAAATTTCTTGCCGCGGCAAAATTGCATACCCTTTTTCGATGGCCAGGATTTTTACAACGCGAAGAGTCGGCAAAATTTTAATTTGCGCCGTCCTGGCATTTTTTGCCCTGCAAAAAGTACAGGGCAAAGATTTATATTTGGTCCTTTTGGGTCCGCCCTCCCTGCGGTTTGAGATGACCGCAACAAATGATGCTTCATTTAGCAAGGAATTGGCGTTGCCCATGCCAAAAGATACCAAAGCAACGGTGACCATCCTTTCGACAAATTTGCCGGCGGCCAGGAAGACTCGACTGGTTCCGGCAGCTTCTACAAATTCAATTGCGGGAAAAATTCCGTCCGGAATTTTGGGTGGTGCGGCAAAAAATGCTAACGGCCGGCTGAACCCGGCAAACAATTTGCTTAGCACGATGTCGCAGATGATAAATCAAGACCTTAAATCGCAGAGGCCCGCGGATGATACAAGTTCGTATCAACCCGGCGACGTTATTTACGTGCCCGCCGAATTGAATTTTGTGCCGCCAATGCCCGGCCAAAGCCGTGCTATATACCGGAGTCGATGATCCCGTTTTGCGAATCGTTCGTGCGACGCAGCGAAAGGGGCGGGGGAATTGGGGCGGGTATTCGTTGTGTTTTGTTGCTCCTGGCCAGTGCGCTCGTTTCAGCGCATGGGCAAACGCAAGGGGGCGGAAGTGATTGGGCCAATCTGGCGCCACCGCCCGGCGTTTCAGACACAAATTCTCCACAGAACGACTTTGATGTCACCAATATCCCCGTTGCGGAATCATTCGCAGCGGTCAATTCGCCGGGGACGAACAAATTCAGATCCGATTTAGCCATGGCGAGGTATTACAGAAAATCGCTGCAATCGAGCAAGGCGGAGTCCACTCTTCTAGGCCTGCTGGCGCCGGATGTGCCGGAATCAGTCCAAAGAGTTGCCCTGTTGCAGTTGGCGGAAGTGGTATGCGATGAGAATGATTTGCCCCGTGCCCAAACCATTTATGCTCAATTTCTCGACCGATGGCCCGATGATGCGCGTGTCCCCGAGGTTTATTTGCAGCAGGGGGAGATTTTCCGCCGAATGGGATTGACGGACCTCGCCCTGAGCAAATTTTACAGCGTCATGGCTGCCGCGTTGTCGTTAAAAAACGACCAATTTGGCTACTACCAGAAACTGGTATTGAGAACACAGGTAGAAATTGCCGACACGCATTATTTAATGGGGCAGTTTGTTGACGCGGCGGATTTCTACAACCGCTTGCTTCAGAATCCCGATCCGGCGCTGGATCGCCCGGAAATGCAGTTCCGACTGGTACGCTCACTGACGATCATCGGCCGCAATGACGAGGCTGCGAGCCAGGCGCAGGACTTCCTGTCGCGTTATCCGGACGCCGATCAAACGCCGGAGGTTCGATACTATCTGGCGCAGGCCCTAAAAGCGCTGGGGCGGGACGACGATGCCCTGCAAGAGGTGTTACTGTGCCTGAAACAGCAGAAGGCCAGGATGGGAAACGATTCCGCAGTTTGGACGTATTGGCAGCAGCGAGTCGGAAATGAAATTGGCAATCAATTATATCATGAAGGAGATTACGTGCATGCGCTGGAGATCTACATTGATTTGGCGCAATTGGACCCGTCGGCGACGTGGCAGGTTCCGGTAGATTATCAGATGGGATTGACCTACGAAAAGCTGTCGCAGTTGCAGAAAGCCCAGGACATCTATACGAAAATCGTTGGCCGCGAAGCTGAAGTGGGCACAAACGCAACGCCCGGCATGCAGGCGGTCTTTGACATGGCAAAATGGAGAATTGATTTTCTCAAGTGGGAACAAAACGCGCAGGCGGCCGATCGCTCTGTGGCCGCAACTGCCGTTGAGATGACCGGGCCGACAAACTCGACCAACAATATTGCACAATGAACGATTCATCTGCCGCAACAATCGCCGCCGCGTTGATTTCTGACTTGAGCGCATTTGGCGGTCTTTGCGAAGAGGCGTTGGCGCTGGCGCAACGTGAACATCAGGCGCTGGCGAGCCAGGCCGCCTTCGAACATCAGGAATTTGACCGAGGGCGCACAAAGCTGTTGCCGGATATTGAATTGCTGCTCGGCCGATTTCGAAGCCATCGGACGGCGTGGGAGCGGGTTCTGCCGTCCCAACGGGAACAGTTTCCGGAATTAAAGCGCTTGTTTCAAAGAATTCAAAATTTGTTGATGAAGATCATGCGGCTGGATCGCGATAACCAACAGGCCATGCTCAAGCGAGGCATGGTCCCGGTGAATCATCTTCCGGCGGCGGAAACGCGGCAGCCTCACTACGTTGAGGGTCTGTATCGTAAAAATAGTTTGAGCCGGGCGTAATCGAAATTGTCCCGGGTTGTTCACGCGCGTGTTCGAGCAACGTGTGAATATCCGGGGAATAACGTTTAAATCAGTGAATAACCGAAAGCGTCAAGATGGCAATGTGAATAGTGTGAGTAGTGTGGGCAAGATTTGGGCGGTAAATCTTGCCGGGTTGTCAGTCGTTTGTTTTTATCCGTCCGTCAGAGGCAACTATGGCTATTGAAAAGATAATTTTGTTGGAAGGGGACACTGTCGTACGTAACAGCCTTGAAAATTATTTGCGGCGCTGCCGTATTGACGTCGCGTCCACGGCGTCCGTTCCGGTTGCGCTGGATTATTTGAGCAGGGACAATTTCGACGTGTTTTTCATGGATTTAAGCCTGCGCAACGGCCGCGGAACGGACCTGCTGCAGGAAATTCAAATGCGCGCGCAAAAACCGATTGTGGTGGTTACCACGAGCGTCGGGTCCATTGAATCCGCGGTGGAATGCATCAGAAATGGCGCTTTTGATTATTTGATCAAACCATTTTCGAACGAACAAATTGAAATTGCGCTGCGCCGAATCGAGGAATTTTCACAATTGGTCCGCGTAAACCGTTATCTGAGCCAGGACTGGGGCACGCAGGAACTGTTGGGATGCAGCGCGGAAATGGAAAATATCCGCCAGTTGGTGCGCAAGGTCGCGCGGACGCAGGCAACGGTTTTAATTCATGGCGAAAGCGGCACGGGCAAGGAGGTGATTGCCCGGGAAATATACCGGCAAAGTTCGCGCTCCAACGCGCCTTTTATAAGAGTCAACTGCGCCGCCATCCCGGAAAGCTTGATTGAGAGCGAATTTTTTGGGCACGAAAAAGGCGCCTTTACCGGCGCATTGAACAAACGGGAGGGACGGTTTGAGCTGGCGCACGGGGGCACAATTTTGCTGGATGAAATCAGCGAAATTTCGCCGGGCACTCAGGCCAAGTTGTTGCGGGTATTGCAGGAGCGGGAATTTGAACGCGTCGGCGGAAACCGCACGATCAAAGTGGATGTACGGGTGATTGCGACGACGAACCGAAATCTGCAGGAAAGCGTGGACAAAAAGGAATTCAGGCAGGACTTGTATTTCCGACTGAACGTCGTGCCAATTTATGTCCCGCCGTTGCGTGACCGTCCCGACGACATTTTGGTGTTGAAAAGGGAATTTATGCGTTGTTTTTGCCGCCGGCACGGCATCAGCACCAAAGGATTTTCCGCGGAAGCCATCCGGGCGTTGACAGTCCATTTCTGGCCGGGAAATGTCCGGGAACTGCAAAACGTAATCGAGCGCGCCATCATCTTGTGCGGTGACAATGGGACCCTGGAACCGGAACATCTGGGGCTGACCATGCGGCAGACTCCGGCGCCCGCGCCGGCGCCGAAAATCGAAAGTTTGCCCACAGTTGCCAGTGAAGGTCACGGTCAAGCCAAACTTCCGACATTGGCGGAAATGGAAAAGAGCCACATTCTTTCCGCTCTCGATCACTGCAAGGGAAACCGCACGCATGCGGCCAATTTGCTGAACGTCAGCATCCGGACGTTGCGCAACAAACTTCATGAATACAACGGCACCGCGCCGAAGCAAAACGGCGACGGACAGTTGGCGGCGGTGTAAATGCGGCTGACGACTGATGAGAATGATGGTATGCTCTGAAAACTCGTAACATGCGTAACATCGTTGATAGTCAACAACTTAACCGGTAACAAACTAGTAACAGGATGGGTCAAGTGGTTTAATTCCAGAGATTTAAGTCGTAACAGTTGATTTTAAAGAGTTGGTTATCCGGCTGCGGTTACTGCGATTTTGCTGGCGGTTTGCTGAACAGTCGATGCGCCTGATTCGTGCTTCCTTGACCGCCTGGCGGGATCGCGACGACATCCCTTGCATCGGCCGGTTTTCCGCCTTGCAAAATCAACCGCGTGAAACTCACTTTGGCTGTCAGGTTTGTCGCGATGAGCGGACGCGGCGCCGTGATGACAAAATTAAATTTAGCTTGGCCTTTGGGTTCGAGGCTGGTTTTGTTTTGCCCAATGACCCATTTTGCCGATTGCCCGACTATATGACCGTTTTGGTCCAGGACGAAACAGACCGCCCGCGCTGCTTCAATTCGATTTGTGCCTCGATTGGTTATCGTCAATTCCACGAGAGTCTTTTGGCCGACGATTTTGAGTGGCAAGACTTTCACAGTAAGCGGCTGCGCCATTGCTACGCACGCAGCGAAAATTGAAAGTATTGAGAGAATTGTTTTCATGATTTTTATTATTATTGGCTTTAAACTGCGGGATGAGCAAACAAAAGTAGGAAGCCGATGACCGGCAGAATAGCTATGGTTGGCGCGTCGAGTTCATTCGTGCTATGGCTGACTCGTAGGGTTCATGTTCATGTAGGCGAGCTTTGCTTTCATTTCAGAAGCGTTCGCAGCCGAGAAGCCATTACCGGTATTTCGTTTTTCATCGGCACTGCTGGTGCTATGGTTGGCGCGCGGGTTCATTTTCAGTCGGCATGCTGAACGATCTTCTCATGGAACACCTAAAATCTCTTGGATTTTTGTTTGAAATTCATTGGCGGCTTTTTGGTATTCTTGGTCGTCGACACTTCCCTTGACCCGTTCCGTCTGCCAACCCATGAAGAGCGGGATGTACCAAACCAGCGAAACCAGCCGACGCGAAATGTTTTCTCCCTGTCCTGCCTCACATCGGATGCGGTCCAATATATCTCTGCACCGTAGATAACACTCCCAATCAAATTGCCCTTGGCGCAATTTACCAAAAAAGCCGTTATCCAAGTCCCATTCTGCTTCAATCAGCGTGATCAGTTCTTCGTTGTTCATAGGTTTGTTGTTAACGTGGGCCAGAGATGAGTTTCACGGCGTCCGCCGGTACTTGGTCTTGAATTAGAACTTCTTGAGTCGCCCTCGCCCAACGCGGCAGCATGAAGTTGTTGGGCAATCCCGGCAGCCCTTTCGATACGTCAACGATGGGCGTTGTGACTTTGCTAGCATCAATCGCTACGACACCGTATTGGCCAAAGCGCTGTTGAGCAATTTCCAAGCTCTTTGTTGTAGAAATCCATTGACTCGCTCGCTGTCCAGCGACATGGCTTATGACATCATTCCCAGCTCCTGGAGCTCTCGCAACTAAGCCACCAGCGATACTTTCCCCTTCTGCAAGGCCACGATACAGCGTCGTTCCCCCCTCTGCCGCAAGACTATCTACACCTTCAGGCGCTTGAAGCATTTGTGCCGGATCAGCAATCGCGCTGCTTTCACCTGCAACATCAGTCGAAGCGCTCGACGCAGAGGCGCTCTCGGCCACCGGCGCCTGTGCCGACTCTTCCGCCGGGACGTTGCCAGCCGGAACCTCTTCTTCCGGCGCTGGCACTTCTGCCGGTTCCTGAATCATTTGCCCGGATTGGTCAGCCGCAACGGTCGCTTCCTCCGCAGACTCGCTGCTAGTGGATGCCGCAGCAGTCGTGTTTGCGCTTACATCCGAGGCCTCTTCCACTTGTCCAGCATCTCCCACTTCACCAATGGTGCCCACCTCACCGGTTTCCGCGGCCTCGCCGCCAAAAACGAACGACGCTACCCCGGGAACTACATATCCCGCGCGGTATGCCGCGCTTTGATCTGGACCGCCGCTCAGTTCAGTTCCAATGTCGCCAAAATCTCCCTGGGATGCCTGGCTTGCCAACATTGAGATGCCGTTCCCCATATTAATCAAACCCTGCATTTGATTTCCATACGCGTCCGCGGCAAACTCCTCATCGAATGGGCTGACGACTGCATATCCGAGCGCTCCGCCTACGTCCCAAACCAGCGTTGCTCCCCCTTCCACCAGGCCCACGCCTCCTTGAAACTCTCCTTTTGAGAACCGGCCATCTGGGTCGAAACCCATAATCGGGTCGCCGCCGCAGAACGATAGATAATTGGGATCGCCTTCATTCCATACAGGGTCATAAGAGAGCCACACGCCAGCGACAGGATCGTAAAGTCGTTCGCCGACGTGGTAATATCCCGTGATGTCCACCCAGCGCCCGCGCCAGGCTGACGATTGGACGAGGTCCGCTCCGTGGGCCAGCGCCACTGGCCGATAGCCCGGAACCGCGCCATAACCAGTCGGGCGCGCTGAATTCCATGCAACAACCCCATTTGTGACTTCGCCCAGGATGTTTCCGCGAAAATCGCTGATGGTGGGATTGAACAAGCTTAATCCCGGCGAAACACCGTCAAAACCGCCTGTGCCATTTTCCCCGCCATATTGTCCATTGAGGTCGGGGCCGAGAAGTTTCCATTCTGTGGTGTTTCCGTAGGAAACGCCAAGCTCCTGAAATTCCACCATTGGGTCGTAATACTGGTTGATGACGGTCGGGCCAACTTGAGCCACGGCATCGGTAATCGAGTAGTATTCCGTCAGCAAACGCCGGTCGAGGCCGTCGTATTCCGTATGCATGTAGTACCCGTTCAAATTCCGGTCGTAATCAAACAAGTCGGTGAGCCGGTTTTTTGAATCCCAAAAGAAATACTGTACGTCCTCGGCCGTACCGTGGGCGTTGTACCGCACGCGCTGTTCAACGTTCCCGTTTCCATCGCGCGTGATCGCGTCGGTCGCGTTGGCGAGATTGTTTGTGAACGAATTAGTCGCCCACGCCGTGTAGAAACCGCTCGGATGCAGGGCGGCGACCTTGAGTTGGTGCGGGCCCGGCGTCAGTTCCATCAGGGTGCGCCATTCAAACGGATAGGAAGGATCGCCGGAACTGTTGGTCGTGACGGATAACGGCTGGCCGTCCAGCATGACGGTCAAAGTGGCCTGGCCATTCAGCCGTCCGCGCGCGGGATAGGTGGTACAAGTATTGGTTTCGGAATCGACACTCTCAAGCGGGCTGACTCCACCGTTCCACACAGCGGAGCCTGGCTGGCCCATTTCCGTGAGCACCCCCATTGTGTCAGCGCCGTTATCGTACAGGAAGTCATTTGTCCAGGTGGTGCTAACATTGATGTTTTGTTGTTCATACGAAAGCCTGCGGCTTAAATCGTTATACTGATAAAACCGTGAATCAGTGAAGTCAGGACGCTGCAACACATGAGAAGCCAGCGTCCCGTCTCCATTCCAAGTCATGTTTTCCGTCAATTGAGTGGTGCCATATACGGAGGTGACTTCAGTAGTAGGCCTGCCCTCCCCGTCGCGTGAAGTGATGGAGGTGGAACGTGCCCCGACGAGCCGATTTGTCAATAGCCCGGCTGTGTCATAACTGTAAAACCCGCTTCCATTCGGGCTGCTGGCATAAGTCAATGTGCCATCGGCGTTCCAGCCATACATGTAATTGGCTCCATTGATGTTCAGTCCGGTGCGCCGTCCGACCGAGTCCCATGTCTGGCTTGCGCTCGAAAATCCGGCGCCGTTAATGGAGACGGACTCGGAACTCAACTGGCCGTAAGGATCGTATGTCCGCGATATCACCTTCGGGTCCGGCCCAGTCCCGCTGCCAGTGTACTGTTCAGTGATGTTGGTCGTGTACCCGCGGACATCATAAGCATAGAACGTGTCAAGATGGTTGTAACCACTGCCGGAGCCTGGAATGGTAATGGGCCACGGTGACCCATAGAGTTCGATAGGTGGTATCCCAAGATTGAAGTCGAGCGTCCGTGTAATTGAAGTTGGCCGCAACCAGTCATCGTAGCTGTATGTGCTGGCCAGATCGCGTCCATCGGTTTTGGTTTCCAACATTCCGGCAAATGGGCTTCCTGCCGGATAATAGCTATAAGAGTCGCTACGCGTCGTGTCTCCGCCGCCGCTGAGCTGGTCCTCCAACATTTGCCCGGCATCGTTATAGGCCGCTTGCCATTGCAGGCCGCCCGGCATGGTGCGATTAGTCAGGTCACTAAGTTGGTCATATGCATAGGTGGTGACTGCGTTATTTCGGTCAATTTTTTCGATGCAGCGATTGAGGCCGTCATAATCAAAAATCGCGCCTTCCCATCCGGTTGTCGTGCCGCTCGCTGAACTATCCTGTTCCTGATAGGTTAGGTTGCCTGCCAGATCATGCGTTTTCCAGGTGTAGTCCATCGAACCAGCAGCCGGATAGGAAATGGACAAGACATTATGCCCTTCGGTGTCAACGTACGTCGTGTTGACAATGGCATTCGGCCCGGAGCCGTTTGTCGTCGTGACGCTGTTGTGGTCGGGTGAATAGGAATTGTAATTTTCGTGGATCAATGCGCCCGCAGAATTGTAAATCCTCGTGCCCGTGACCCGCCCGATGGCGTCCGAGGTGGTGACCGTCTTTTCACCAAGGTCGTTGATATTGGTCACGTTCCTGCCGGCAATGTCGTAAAAATTCGTGAGGCTTTCCTCAAGCACATTGGTGACGTACGTGTTCGTGAGCGGTAGCAGCCCTGAACTTTCAGAGTTCACAGTGATAATCGGCGGCCCAACCGTGCTCTTTACCCTGTTAAGGCCGTCAAAGGCGGTCGTAAACGCGTTAAAATCTGCGTCCACCTTCTGAATTTGGTTGCCGCGCCGGTCAAAATAGACCGTGTTGGTGGCTTCAGGAACCCCCGCCGCCGAATAGAATACGCGAGTCGTTCGGCGATTAAGGTCGTCATACGCGGTCTGCCAATAAGCGCCGTTTCCCTGGATTTCTTTGAAGGTGCGTCCGTCCAAATAATAACGCCAGCCATTGGTCGAACCATCGGCATTGATCTGATATTCGGGCTTTCCCGTGATGGTATAATACATCGTGGTCACGCCGCCCAAAGCGTTGGTGTGGCTCTGCACCTCGCCGCCCGGTTCATAGCTGTATCCATCAACACTTAAAACGGTCTGGCCATCCGTGTCCAAATGAGTCGATGACACCAGCCGGCACAGCGCATCGTAAGTGTTGGTCGTCTCGGCCCCGCGCGGATCCACTGCCAGGGTAAGATCGCCCAATGGGTCGTACTGATAAAAGGATTGGGCATAAAGATTGTAGCCGGACGGGGCAGACACTCCACTGCCGTCACTGTTGGCCTGGGAAAGCCATTGGATCTTTGTCGTCAAACGGCCAGCCCCGTCGTAATCGTAATAAACGTAATCGTCGGGATTGTATTGCGGGCCTTCCGTCCAGTTCAGTTCGCCGTTCTCATTATAATATTTTAAGACCAGAGAGAGCGGATTTCCAAATTCATCGAAGTTTTCCATCTCGGTGGGCCGGTTCATCGGGTCATAGTCGCAATAAGTCACTGCGCCCAGCGCATCCACGCTGTCCACCATCATGCCGCGTTCATTGTAGAAATAGGTGTTGGTGATGCTCGGGTCGCCGGTGCCGGTATATGCAATCGTCTCATCGGGGAAACCCTGTCCATCGTATATGGTGTCGTTGGTGGCCGCGTCGGGCGAATTGTAAGCCCGCACTTCGCGGGTCAATAAGCCAAACGCCATATTGGTTTGGCTGATGTTTCCATCCTGCACCACGTTGGTGGCGTTGCCGTAATACATGAAGTTGGTGCTGACGGGCACGCCTCTTGCCAGACGAATCGTCTGCTGCGGCATGTAGGTGAACGTTGGATCATAAACGTACTCCATCCCGTTGCCGGCAGAGTCCAGGATTTCCATCGGCAAATTATTGGCTGGATTGTAGATGGCAGTATTGGTTGCCGTTTGCGTGGTGATTCCATCGCCGGTGATGTCGCCGATTGTGACCATGTTCGTGACGTTTCCGTTGGAATCGTATTCATACTGCGTCACCATGCCGCGTTTGTCCGTTCTTGTAGCCACGCTGCGCGGATAGCCTGGCGAGGTGGCATTATCGGGATACCACGTTTGCTGGATGCTCACGCCGAGCGGGTATGTAACTTTGGTGATGAGACTGTTGGTGTAATCATAGCGGGTTGTGTTCCCGTTCCCGTCCACGATAAGCGTGTAACCAGTGACACCATTCGTAAAGGAATTGGTGAGGTTGAAATTATTGAAGTAAGTGAACGACGCAGTTGGAATCGGATTCAAATCCGCTCCGGCTGTGGACAATTGGTTCGTTACGCGCTGCTGGCTGTCGTATTCATTGACCAGTTCGCGGCCATCAGGTTTGTCTTCCTCGACAATCAGGTGTGTCGAATAGGGAACCTGTGACACGACGCCGTTGTTGGTCACTGCCTGGGTGCTGTGCAGATAATCATAAGAACGGGTGCTGTTGTCAGGGAGGGTAACGTTGACAAGGTCGTTGTATTGATCGTAAGTGTAATATACCCAACGGCCATCGCCCGTGTAAGCGTCCACGATGTGCCCATAAACATCATAATCGAAATCCAGATAATTGCCGTTGCTGCACAGAATGCGGGTCATCTGCCCGAAACCGGTCTGTGAGGAATTTGTTCCGTAACTGAAATTGTAATAGTTGCCCCGGCTGTCAGTCCAGTTGAGCAGGTACGGGCGGGTCTGGTTCAAATCACCATTATTGAAGGTCATCACCTGGAATGAGCGAACGCTTCCATCGCACCCGTAAAGGGTGTAGTTCGTCGTCGTTCCGCTGACCGTCTGAACCAGCCGGTCGCGCAGGCGATTAACCATTCCGCCCGCGCCTGCTGACGTATTGTTGTTGAGTTGTGGGTTGGCAGCCAAAGTGGGTATCCAGACATTGGCATTGGTCGAGGTTTGGACATAGGCCAAGACCGCGCCATCCATGTCGGCGGCGTAAATGTTCGTTCCTCCCATCGCTACGCTCAAATAGGGCATGATGGAAAGCTTCCAGCCGGTGCCAAACTGGTTGTCAGCCAGGTTCTGGCTTGAATAATTGCGGCGCAACGACAAAGGCAACGGGCCGGGGATTCGCAAATCCGTCGTATCAATGTAAAATTCGCCAGTAATGGGCTGGACCGGATCGCCCACGTCTGTAAGAGCCTGTGAGATCACGTCGTCAACATCGCCGAGGAAGCCGCTTTCTTGGCTGGATTGGTCTGCCGATGCAAAAGCCTGAACCGGGGTGTCTCCAGACGTGGAATTGCCATATACTGAATTAACACTGCTGGCGAATGACGTGTCAAAAGTGCTGATGGCATATTCGTCATTCAAAATCGCATTTTGCGTACTGGCATAGGCGAAATTGGGTTCAGTTGTGGGGGCGAGCGTCGTGCCGGCTTCAGGCTGATTGAAGCTGATAGTGAAATTATTATTGTTGTTATTGTTTAAATTGTAATTGATCGTGTTGGCCGCATTGACCGAAGTCAGTTGGAAGGGCGTGCCAAACGCGCCGTTTAAACTCTCCGGAGAAATTATTGCCTCCCATTTGTCCCACCCCAGGACCAATGCGCCCATGCCCTGATAGGAGGAATTGCCCATTGGTCCCGGCGTGACATAAGCACTGATAAAGCCGTAAGTTGACGAGGACGAAAAGTCACTGACAAGGTCAGACCACATCTGTGTATCCCACTGGCTCAGTTCTTCTCCCTGATATACAGTGGTGGCCTCCGAATTAAAATTGTTGATATTGAGATTGACGATACCGGCTCCCGTGCTTTGCGCTATTTGCAGCAGACGGACGGTAGAAACAGCGTTTGTCTGTCCGTAGAAAGTATTTATTATCTGATGTTCTTCGGCTGAACCATCAACGATGCGAAGCAGTTCGTAATTTTGCCCCGCTATCAGGTAATCCTGGCCGGAATTAGGCTGCACCGTTCCATTGCCTGCATAGGCAAGGTCGTCAAAGAACATATCCACGTTGGGCAGCACCGGATAAACCGTGTTGTTGGTGAGGTTTCCTGAACTGTCCAGTGCCGGGCTGATTTTGGACAAACCCATCGCAAACGTCGAAAGGACGCTCACCTTGTTTAGATTTTGATTAACCTGGTCAAAACTGCTGACATTTTCGTAGTAGTTCATGCCAGCCAAATACATCGGCTCCCCTAAGTATAAGTCTGGCGAAATGCTGTTGGTGAGCGAAGGATTAGTGCTCAATTCGTTCTGCATGTTCCACAAATTGGCAGCATGGACGTTAAGCATTTCAGGCGTGACCCGGCCATAATCCAGGCAGATGGCGGCTTCGTCTCCTTTGTAAATAGGGCGTTCTTCAATCGCTTGCTCACCGGATTGCAATCCTAAAAAGGTTTGATACGGGTCAACGGCATAGGCTGCTGAAATTGCGCGGTTGCGATAATACTTAAACCTCACGTTCAACTGGTTGTCATACTGATCCAAGGTCATGGAAAGGACTTCTTTGTTTGTCAGATAAACGTCATTGGTGAATGAAGTTTGCGTCGTGGTGTTGGTGTTGAATGGCATTAGAATCAGGCTCAATTGAACCTCGTTGCCGTTCGTCGCGGTTTGGTAAATATAAAATTCGCGGTTATGCAGGGCAGTAAGCGGCATTTGGCCCGTCTGGATGTCCTTCGTCGGGTCATTTAGGCTGTAAATCTCGACGCTCAACGTATCAAAAATATTCGTCAAGGCCGGGTTGATGTTTGTTATCGCTGATGATCCAAGGCTTTCAAGGGAGATACAGGTATTTGTTACATAGGTCGGTGTCGGGAAATCCTGCCAACGCGCGTAATAATGCTGCCGGTTGACGATTTGAGTCCCAATATCGTCCACCGAGATGCCGGGATGATTTTGCAGAAGCGTTTGCTTTAGATATGCCGGGAAAATAACGCGCAATGTATCGTCTCCCCCGGATGCCAATGACAACAAATTGGTGTTTCCATAAATGTAGTCATGCACAAACGGATAGGCATTGTAATAATTGGAGGGCATTTCATCCCAAAGATTTAATCCCTCGGTGACTTCATAATCCTTGAGCCAGGGGAAAATATTCACCCAATTGGTGCCAATATAGGCCGCTACCCACGGATAATTTACCGTGATCATCGTGTTGGTGGTGTAAAGCTGGCCAGCTTCGGTGTATGCGCCCTGAATCTGGAACCGGAACATTTCGCTCAATCGCTCGGTCAGGATTTTCATGCCGCCTGATGGCGGAAACTGATACACCGCAGGCACACCGGCCTGACGCAGCAAATAAACCAACAAGGCGCATTGGTCTATCGGAGAGCCTTCCCTTTCCATAAATGTCCCCAATGCGCCGCGACTAACGCCTGTTGGATAAATGGCTTGCTCTGAGACGTTGCCATCGTCGCTGTAGTCCATTGGATCTGTCAGGTCAATCTGGTTGATGACGAAATTCGCCAGTGCAACCGGGTCGTTACCCATGCTCGCCACAAAACTATCCAATACCGGGCTGCGGAGCAGTTCAGGACTGTCATTCAAATTGGTCGCATTCTGCGGGAGAATGGTGACCCCATTCGTAACGGGCGGCGTGTTGGTCATCATTTGCGCCAGCGTCATGCCGTTATAATATGGCGGCAACGGACTGCCATTGAATTGCGGTTGGTCGAGGAAGGTTGAACGCCACGGCGGACGCTGTTCAAATTCCAGCGTGTAAAGCATGGATGGCACAATATCCTGGCTCGCATCTTCGACCATCGGCAAGCCGACCGTGTCAAGCCATCCATAATCCTCAACCACATAATAATAGTTCGTCGCCTGGGCGGTGGCCATGTGCGTCAACACACATTCGCCGCCGTTTGTGGTGGTGTTGTTCACCCCCCAATACAACTGTGGGGAATATGAAAGAATAGTTTGGAGGCCAAAGGTATTGGTCGTTCCGGTAACACCGTCCGCCAGATAATTTGTGCTGCTGACAACTGCAAAGCCATTGGTCGTGAAACTGTTCCATGAAGCGGTATTGCCGCTGCTGGCGGGATACAGGGCGATAAAACCAGCCGTTGAAAAATTGGTTCGATTATACACCACAATTTCAATAGGCGTTTCCTCCACTGGCAGGGAATTTCCGGCGTAAATTCCGAAACTGTAGTTTTGATTGATGTACAATGGAGTTCCCCCAACGCGCTCGCCAAATGCTACAATCGGATTGTTGAAGGGAATACGATTGGCGGCATTGGTCTGTTCAAGCTGGTTGGTGGCGTCATAATGATAATAGGTCTCTGAATTCCAAGCTTCGATTCCATACAGACTTGCAGCATTCCCATACATATTGCTGTACACCGTTCCGGTCTCACCATCCTGCGGGATCACCATTGACCAGTACGTCGGGTCGCTGCCGGTGCCGCGCCAATAACGGCCAACAGGCGAGATTACTGAATTAGTCGTATCACTGTTGGGCAAAAGGGTGACCACTGCTTGCGTAGTGTCGCCTGGGAAGAATGTCGTATTTGTGGCCATGGTCAGGACCACCGTCTCCGCGCTACTTAATGCGGGACTGCTGTTTGCCACAACGTTCAAATTTGTGCTGGTCTGGCCAACTGCAAAGACCACATTAGTCGGCAAGGTTTGATAATTAATTCCATTGGTGGCCGTGCCATTAAAGACAAAATTCACTGTCTGTGTGTGATCCAACCCACCAGTGCGCGTGATTGCAAATTCGCCCGGATCGCCTCCTTGAAAGGCATTTACGTTAGGCGCGGCGACACTCACAATGGAAACGTCTGGAACGATTCCAAGGCTGGCCGATGAATAGTTTGTGATGACCGAATATGTGATGTTAGTTGAAACCGTAATCGTCACGGTTTTTGTTCCCACCAAATTCGTATGCAGGGTCGTGCTAATATTCGTGATGACACCGTAGGTCCCCGCCGGAATCACAATTGAACCGCTCAGGTAAGGGGTGTAGTCCACCCCGTTGGACGCAGTCCCGCTAACTGTATAATTCACCGTTTCAGCAGGCGTGTCTGACCACGCATTGGTGTTGTAAAATTCCAATTCCCATTCCTGCCCCTGCGCCAATTCAGACGCGCTCGAAGCCAGTCCAATCGCGGGGAATTCCTGGAGAATGTCCAACGAGCTTGACGAGGCGCTGGGAATGATTGAATAGTCGCTGCTGGGCGAAACCGTCACGGTCAGAGTTTTGTTTCCAACGAAATTTGTGTAATATGTCGTGGTAATGTTCGTGATGACATAACCAGTTCCTGCTGGAATGACAATTGAACCGCTCAAGTAAGGAGTGTAATCCACTCCGTTGGATGCCGTCCCGCTAATGGTGTAATTCACTGTCTCATTAGGCGTGAAGGTATAGGCATTGGTATTGTAAAATTCCAGTTCCCATCCCTGGCCCTGCTGCGCTTGGGATGCGCTCGAAGCCAGCCCAATCGCCGGAAAATCCTGGAGAATTTCCACTGATAAATTCGTTCCCCCAGGCCAAAGCAAATAGTCGTTCGCGCCCTGCACCTGCACATTCAGCCATTTGTTGGTGTTCTGTGCGGCGTTATTGGCCGAAATCGCCACGTCCGCATAGTAGCTGCCATTGGCAAACGTCACCGTGCCAAGCGTCGGGGAATAATCAGTTCCAGCAATGGCAGTGCTGCCACTGAGACTGTAATTGACCGTGCGCGGCGAGAGCGCATAGTCACGGAAAAAACGAATATCATTCGTATTTAGCCCGCCTGTTGCGCCTTCATACATGTAATTAACGCTGTATAAGCCGCCATTTGCATAGGATGCAACTCCGACCGGGTTGTTATCATCCAGTACAGTCAGGCTGGCGCTCGTGTATCCTTCCTCTGGACTCACTCCCGGATCATTGTCCACCGTAAATTCGCCCGTTCGGTCATAATCGGGATAAGGGTCGTCTGAAATGGGAACTGTTACCTGCGTCGTATAATAAAGTGCTGGAATAGTGACCAGATAATAACCGTCCTGCCAGGTTCCCGAAACGTCGGATGCCGAGATGGGATTGGTCCCCGTTTGGCTCAAATAAATATAAACCTGTGCCGACTCTTCAATATTCCAGTTGTTGAGTGTGCCCGGCACATCTTCACGCCCGACAGTAAGGGTCACACTCCCGCTGCCATTGTCTGGCGCGCTGTAACTGCTTGCGTTGAGGTAAAATGCCGTGTCCTGCCCGATGGCTGGCAAACTGGCGCATAAAATCAAAACGCAAAGCAAAAACAGGGTTTTCCTTTTGAAAATATTCGAATTCATAAGGGTAAGCGTTCTGAATTTCGGTTTTATTGCAATGCCGCCCCATTGGTCGGGCTGTCTATGGTGACTGACAAAATGCCGAGGCTCGGGTCACTTGGATCTGCAAGCTCCCACGGCGGGATGCCATTGGTGCTTACGGCTCCCATGAAGAAGCCGCTGGAATACTCATACATGTTCAGAGTGAAATTTGTCTGTCCATTCGTGCCAACGAACACCGTCCACGGGTAATCGGCATCATTAAGCACGGGCGTCCAGTAGATTCCGTAGGTTGTCGCTGGGACACCATTCGCCACGGCTATGGCATAAACATTCGTTCCCAGAGGCTTGATGGTTAATACCGGCGGCGGAATTTGGGCAAGGGTTCCGAACGCGACAATGACTGTGGCAACGGCCAAAATGACGGCAACTGAGGGATTGATGTTTTTTTTCATGTGGTTCCTTCTATTAAATTACGTTTGAAATCGTTTTTTCTTTCGAAAAATCTGCTGGCGCCTGAAATTTTCTTCCCGTTTTCCTGAATTTCGCTTTCCGACAAGCCGAAGCTTGACTATGGCAAAGTAAATGTCAACCCCTTTTTCCTGCCATGCTTCGGCGTGCCTGGAATCCGCCACTACGAAGCCATTTGCGACGAGATCGTCCGGCTCCTGCGACAAGAGCGGGAACGCCGGAAACTGTCCAATTATATCGTTTCTCAACGTTCGGGTGTTTCCCAATCCATGTTGAGTCTTGTTGAGCGTGGACTTCGCAATCCAACGCTGGAACTTACGCTCCGCATTGCCGATGGCATCGGCGCGGACCTTCCGTTGTTGATTAAGAAAGCTCAAAAGAAAATCCTCAAAAATAAAAGCAAATCCTGTTTGTCCAAGGATGCTTGAGGATTGTTTTGAGAGTCTCTCCGTTGAGTTGGCATAGCAAGCCAGCTCCCTTTGATGAATACAACTGTCGTGTTTACGGTCTTTCCTGAAAGACAATTTCCGTCGAAGCCTTTGGCCTCGCACCACCGCGTTGGCCTTCCGATTCATTGACTGACACGGTTCTAATCCTTTTTTACCCGAAAACCAAGAAACAATTTAGCGACAAATTGCGTTACAATACAGTCACACTCATGAAGCGACAGCGGCGATTTTAAATTTGCTGCGACGAAGTTGGATAGAATTTAAGGTGCGGCCAAGTTGCCTGGCCAGTTCTTCATCCGGCATCGTGCCTAACAGCTTGTCCTCGGCGGAGGTCCAAAGTTTATATTCGGGCATGGGCCTCGAGGCCGCGATGTTTAGGCTGATGCGTTTGTTCCGAGCAATATGTATCGCGCATCCGAGCTTTTGAGCAACGTCAGCGTCTGTGAACTTGCCAAGCAATTTAATTTGATCGGGTGTCCAAACGCGGCCTTGCATGATTTTGGGAGCGGGATTGGGAACGCCGTGGCGATTGCGATAGATGCGCACGGCCTCCAACGTGCGCTTTAGCCGCCGGGCCAATGCTTCATCCGGCGCGGTGCCAAGCAATTTGATTTCTCTTTCAGTCCACGGCCGTTGCTTTGGAATCGGACGGAAGGCCGGGATGCCCAATTTAACGCGGTAGACTCGGACAGTATATTGCGGGCAACCCAAACGCCGCGCCACCTCAGAATCTATAAAACGGCCCAGCAGTTTGATTTCCTCTGGCTTCCATGAGCGGGCCCGATTGCGCTTCTGGAACGGGCGAATTTTCAGGTCAAGCCGCCGGAATAATACCTGATGTTTGGGCCGGTTCAGTCTCCGCGCCAATTCAGGATCGGTCATCGTTCCAAGGAGCTTGTCTTCAGTGGCAGTCCAATGCCGCACTTTCCTGGGAGGATAAAACGAAGGTATTTTCAGGGCACGCTGTCGGCCCTCGATCGAAGCTCTGGTTCGATTCAACCTCTTTGCCAGTTCGCCAGTGGGCATAGTGCCTAACAAGGCGATCTCCCTTTTCTTCCATGGGCGTTGATGCCTTTTTCCGGCAATGCCAATCATGATGCGGCGCATTTCTATGGCCCCGCGCGTCCGGTTCAAACGTCGCGCGGCTTCCGCAATAGGGTATTTCCGAACTATGGCATCATCCATTGGAGTATAGGGCCGCGATTTGTTCTCAAATATCGGGATACCAAGTTTGCGGCGTTTTGATTCAACTGAGGCCGTGCTGCGTTTGAGGCGGCTCGCCAGAATATCATCGCGCATCGTGCCAAGCAGTCTAATCTCTGGTCTGGTCCATGAACGCTGTAGCGGCGATGGCTTGAATGGCGGAATGTGAAGCGCCCGCCGTTGGGTCCACACCTGATGTTGTGGACGCCGAAGGCGTCGCCCCAACTCAGCGTCACTCAAAGTCCCAAGCAGCCTAATTTCGCGCGCCGTCCAGCGGCGTGGGCCTGTCGGCAGCGCAATCCGGCGCGCTTCGCGCTGCGCTACTATTTCGCGAATGGTGCGCCTATAACGCCGCGCCAAAACGCAGTCAGGCTTTTTGCCGAGTAGTTTCAGTTCGGCAATCGTCCAACGCGCTCCGCGACGGCTGCGGACCTTCCTGTTTTTGGCGGGCATGTCTTCTTTTGAAAAGATGATACTGAAAAACCCTCCAAAGCAAAAATTCCATTTTGTAATTAGGGAGGCACTCGGCAACAACTGCCGCTACGAATCAAAAAGGGCACGGCGTGACTTTAACGTTAGCGTTGCGGTTTAAGTAATTGATAATTAATATGTTATGAATTTGTTGCGGGTCTGTTGCAGATTTGTTGCACTTTAAGTCGTTGGTATTCAATGATGTTGCGGATGTTGCGGGTTTCCAGAGCTATCATGTAGTTTGTCAGACACTGTGCGGCAACGCTTCGGCACAGTCGCGTTTCTTGCACGATCCAAACAATCGTTTCGTTTACCAGGAACGTTATTTGCAAATTTCTCAATAAAAGGGCGCATTTAGCCGCCGATTTTTTGCCCGTTTCCCGGTTTCCTCTCTATAGGCAGGTAAAAATAGAAACGAGGTCCCATGGACATCCAGAACCGAGAAGATTCGTAAGAACTCGCTTTGCGTCGTGGAGTGCGGTGGCAAGTCTGCGCGACACCGCATTTGGACGTCGTCGGACTTTCAAACGATAATTGACGCATCGAAGGCGATACGACCTCCTCGCGCTTGAACTGGAACGCACAACTTCGAATCTGGATCAATTACGAAACTGGCCCGTAACAGCGTTCGGAAAGCGG
>DATJTK010000159.1:0-23497 GCA_035503455.1 Candidatus Sulfotelmatobacter sp.
GCGCTTTCATCACCGCAAATATACGGGATACAAAAGCGGGATGCAAGCGAAAAATGGCTCTCCAAAAATCATCTATAAGTCATTTATTTTAAGCACTTTGCCTCGGTAGCTCAATTGGTAGAGCAGTTGACTCTTAATCAATTGGTTTGGGGTTCGAGTCCCCACCGGGGCACCATTTTTTGAGTCGAGGATGGAGGATTGATGGTGGAAGATGGGACCGTTCCCGAGTTCCTGTCTTCCGCATTGTCTTATCTGTGAAATTGGCGAAATCTGCCGACAACACGTCCTTTGCCCGCTAATGCGCGAGAGAGATGATGCGGCCGGCGCTGTCCTGCAGATCCTGGAATGGCCCGAGCGGCTTGATCGCGCTGTCGTCGGTCGAAATATTCGGTGTCCCGGACGATAATGTGTACACGACGACGTTGTTCTTTATCAGGATGAGCCCCCTGAACTCCCAGCCGGAATGGTGGGTCAACCGTTTGAAGCCGAACACGTCCAACAAAATATTTCCATGCCGCTTCTCCCGTACGTCGTGCAGTAGCACCCGGTAGGCGCAATTGTTTGTCTTGGCCTCCACGTAAACCTGCACGCCGATCGGAAGGTCTTCCATGTGGATGTTTGGGTTGGGCATGAAGATCGGCACGATGTCCACAAAAGGCATAATGCAGATATTGGGCGTGACGCTCGGGTCAAAACCCATGTGCTTCAGGTCGCTCACAGTGGTATGGTTGGGAGCAATCCTGTTGAAGGCGATGGTCATCTGGTCCCAGTTCGTCCAGGGTGATTGGGTGGTGCTGCGGTTGCTGATAAACAAACTTTGACACCCTGTCGTCAGCAGCAACAGGGACAGAAGCAATCCCGCCACCATGGCAATTCGCCCGATCACAGCTCTCCTCTAAGTTGTTCCAAGCATGGCCTATGCCGTAAGACTGCAGACCGGTTTTGAATAAACACGCGGCCAATCGTGGAAGTTCTTTGAGCGTTACATTGCAGGTTTGCAAGTTGCAATAGCGTGCCGGTTCCGCTCCCGGCGGAGATGGGAGGTAGGGACCTACGTTTGGCTTTGCTCAGCGTACTTCGCCACGGCCTGCGCGTGGGAATGCACGTGGAGTTTTTCGTAAATCCGCCGGATGTAGGTGTGCACCGTATGGGGACTGATTTTGAGATGGTCAGCAATTTGCTTTTCGGGATGGCCCCGCGAAAGCAGGTCCAGCACCTGACGTTCCCGTTCGGAAAGCGTCTCATCATTGTTGGCTTCCCAGGATTGCTGGCCCTGAAATGCCTGGCGACCAGCCGGGCAATGCCGCTGCTGATGGGTGAGCCGCCGGTTTGCACCAAACGCAAGGCGGCAAACAATTCGTCTTTGGAGGTGCGTTTTAGCAGATAACCCGTGGCTCCCGCCGCGAGCGCCCGGAAAATGGACCGAGTATCGTAATCGTCCATTATTTGATGCGGGTCGAGGGAATACTGGGGCGAAGATGGAAAATGGAAGATCGAAATTGGATCAACAACGGATTGCGGGTGCAGGGAGAGCGCGAGACGACACATTTTTTGGCCATAGGGAATGCAACGGGGAAACGAGGCAGGAAATCGCGTTTTATTGGGGAAATTGAAGAATTTGAGGAAACGGGAGGGAAGTGCGGAGCGAAGATGGAAGATGGAAGATAGAAGATGGCTGGTGGGGGCAGGGCCGTGACCCGTCTTCGCTTGGGAGCTACGCCGGGCGGGGCGGGCGACGATTGCGCGACTTTGAGGATGACGATGAGAATGATTCCCCGGTCCCCCGGGCTGAAATTTAGTAAAAACCGTTATGCTATGGTTTTGCGGGCTAAACTTCGCTAAATGAAATGCTAAATTTCAATGTTTAGGGGGTAAAATGATGGGCTTTTGTTGGGGAATCCGGAGATTCTGCTAAATTTGGGAGGAGCGTTTTTTTGGGAAAAAAGCTCAATTTGAGTGTTGCGAAATTTAGGGGTGAATTAAAGTTCGCTGAATTTTTCGTTCTTTGAAGTTTGCAATTTCAGAAATCCGCCCTGATTCTATTAGGAGGGCACGAAAAGAGGGCTTTTTTAACCGTAAAGAACACAAAGTCTGCTGGACATGATCAAAGGGATAGCGGACCTAGGTCTGTGTTTTTTCCGTTGCCGTGACCCCGGTTTCCCTTACAATTTCCGTACAGAGCATAATAAATGTGTTCAGGAGCGGTGTCGCGCGGACTTGCCACCGCACTCCAAGATGCGAAGCGAGTTCTCATGATTTTCTGGTTCTGGACGGTTTGATGATTCGGGGACGATGAGCCCACTTGTTGCGCCGCTGCACGCGGCGCTACACGGCGCAGCGCGCCGTGTTCCACCACTTTTTGCCATCGGCAGTTTTTTCCATTGGCGAATCATCGACTTACGTTTTCATCGCGTTTCCGGAGGATGTGAGGGCGGTTTGGGAAACTTCCGTCCCGGCCTGGATTGCCTGTTCCGCGCCCAGGAGATTATTTCCGTTTAATACGATGGAATTTGTATTTTCGCCACGGACTTCCACATAGGCTCTTGTTCCTGCCGGCGCGCTGCATCCCTGTATGAATACCTGCTTGCTTTGAATCAATTTAATCACCGGCTGCGTTCCGACAATCGGCATGCTGCTTAAGCCAGTGATGTCCAGGTTCTTCACGTCGTCGCAGACGATCGCTGGACGCGCCTCGTCCTGACCCGACTTGAATTCAACGTTTCGAATGCGCAATCCGGTCACGTGCCGGCAATAGAAACCATACGAAGGCAGCCTCCCGAATTGGCGCGCTTCCGGATACACGCCCGGCGTCTCAGGAATCTTGCGGTCGACCCATTTCGCGCTGCCGTTCTCTTCGCTGTCAATCCGGATGTTCGAGAGGGTGACATCTTCGACGTCGAAGCCTTCAAGACCGCTGATCGAACTGGTGAGAATCGCGCCGCTCGCGTGGACGTTTTCAATCATGACGCCTCGCAACGTCCCCGGCGTGCCGTCGGGCCGCGGCTTGCGGTTTCCGCGCCGGACAAAAATCGGAGTCGTATTCAACGTCTTGCCGTCGCCGATGGCGCCAAAATCGAGGATGTTGAAGATCGGGAATTTCTGTCCCGGTCGGGTTTCCGGCGTGGGCGAAGCCAGAAGCGGGCTCCCGGCGGCCATCAGCCCCATGGCCATCAGCATTTGTCTGCGGTTCATAAATTTAATATAGCATTTTATCCCGGACGTTTTCGTTTTCCTATTGCATTCGCAGGATAAAGAACTCGAGACTGTGTTGTCGAATATCTTGAGATTGGTGAGCAATACGTTTGTGGACTGCGTTGGCGCCGCTTCCAGTCAAAGCGAGAGTGCCGCTGTTAATGAAGGTTGCGCCGCTGTAAATGTTGTTATTATTGAGCGTCCATGTGCCGGTTTGCCGTTGTCATCTGAGAACATGGTTATGGCGATGCCGGCCTGCCGGATGTTTGAGGCGCAGGCCACGCGCCACGACTCGCGCCGGGCTTTCGTAAGTACGGGCAATAAAATGGACGCCAAAATCGCGATGATGGCAATGACCACCAAAAGCTCGATGAGCGTAAATGCCTTCCGCCGAGTGGTTCTAAAACGCGTCCAATTCATCAGGTAATTGCGAATACCGTAAT
The DNA here is from genome assembly GCA_035503455.1 of Candidatus Sulfotelmatobacter sp. Taxonomy (GTDB): domain Bacteria; phylum Verrucomicrobiota; class Verrucomicrobiia; order Limisphaerales; family UBA11358; genus UBA11358. The sequence goes on from DATJTK010000159.1 coordinate 3,636, forward strand.
ATTTTCTACAAAAACCGTCTTGTCGCCTGATAAGGCGACAGCGTGAACCTAAGTGGAAACATCGAACATCGAACATGCTGAACATCGAACGGTTACTTCGAGGCTGGATCAATTACGAAGGTAGCCTGCAACAGCGTTCTGAAAGCGGTGTCGCGCAGACTTGCCACCGCACTCCAAGACGGCAAGCGAGTTCTCACGAATCTTCTCGGATCTGGACGGTTCAATGAATCGGGGACCATGGACCCGCTTTTTGCGCCGCTGCACGCGGCGCTACACGGCGCAGCGCGCCGTGTTCCACCACCACGGTTTATATAGCGAATCGCGGCTGGATTTTTAAATTCACTCCGTCAATCATCAGTTATTGATCCACGTCTTGAAATCTTCCGTTTTTGCATTGCTCACGGCTCTGGCGTGCCTGGCCACCGGATGCGCCAGTCCTGTGAAAGGACTGTTTCCGGCACCGCCGGGCCAGACCCCGCGGACAATCTATGTCCTGCACCGTGGCCAGCACACAGGTATTATCATCCGGACGGCTGACATTCCGAACGGCCTTTGGCCCGAGCGCTTGGAATTTCCGGATGCGGAATATTTGGAGGTCGGTTGGGGCGATAGCCAGGGCTACCGCTATCCTTTGACCTCGGGCATCGTGTTGCGGGCGATGTTCGCATCGAAGGCCAGCGTCCTTCTGATTGACGGTTTCAGCGGCTCTTTCACGAACGAATACGCCGGCATCGCCAAAGAGATTATTTCAGTGCAATTGTCCAGCCGCGGACTTGCCTGCCTGTGCGCTTACATCCAGAACAGCTACGCTTTGGACTCATCGGGCAGGCCGATTCCGATGCCTGCGGTTTTTCCCGAGGAAAATTTTTTCCTGGCGCGCGGCCATTACTCAGCGGTCAATACCTGCAACAACTGGACGGCGCGCGCATTGCGAGTCGCGGGATGCCCGATACGCCCGCGATGGTCGATGTTCCCGGGCACTGTCATGGGGCAAACCCGCCACTTTGGTTGTGTGATTTGGCCGGAACCTCAAACCGATAGGACCGCTACGGTCCCATTGCGCAGCCCGCGCTTGCAATCGATCGAAAATAAACGGTAGTGTCTTAAATTGGTTTGGTGTACACGCTTTAGCGAGCTCCGGAGCAACTTGGAAACTGGACCGCGAACCCCGAACACCCTGAAGGGTGGACACCAAACCGAATTAGGCCGCTGCTAAGTTCGGCGATTTTTGCCGCGGCTCCGAAATTAAATCGGTATCTACAAGGAACATTAGAATTTGATATTTTTAGGCCGGTCGCGAAGGCTTTCAATTTTCAAATCGTCCGCCGGACAATCCAGCATCCATTGAACGAGCTTCTTTTTCCGATGTGGATGCGCCTTTTTTAAGATTATTTCGTTGTCGCGATCTTCAATCAATAATTCGTCGCCAACGCGAAATCGATGTTTTTCCCGGATGGCTGCGGGAATAACGATTTGCCCTTTGCTGCTTAAAATAGTCGTCATGGTAAGACGCTATCTTGCTTGCGCTGAAAACCCAAGCATTTGGTGCTCATTTCTAAATTCTCGACAAACCGCCATGGTAAAAAGTAGCATCGCTTTTTCTTTTCAACTATGAGCGCAAAATATGCCATCGGCCTCGATTACGGAACCAATTCTGTCCGCGCCCTGATCGTCAACACTGCTAATGGAAGTGAAGCGGGTACGGCGGTCTGGAACTATGAGCACGGCACAGCGGGCGTGATTTTGTCCCGCGACCCGAATCTCGCCCGGCAACATCCCGCCGATTACATCAAAGGCGCGGAAATCACTATCGTCAAAGCCCTGGCCGACGCGAAAAAGAAAGTGCGCGGCTTTAAACCGGACCAGGTCGTCGGCATTGGCGTGGATACCACCGGCAGCACGCCGTTGCCCGTGGATGCCACCGGCCAGCCGCTGGCATTCAACAAGAAATTTTCCAAAAATCCCGCGGCGATGGCGTGGTTGTGGAAAGACCACACGGGCGTGGCCGAGGCTGCGGACATCACGGCGTCCGCCAAAACCATGCGGCCGGTGTACCTGGCTAAATGTGGCGGCACTTACTCCAGCGAATGGTTTTGGAGCAAGATTTGGCATTGCCTGAACGTCGCGCCGGACGTTTTTGATGCGGCGCATTCATGGGTGGAACTGGCCGATTACGTTCCCGCCGCTCTTACCGGCACGGAAGCGCCGGACAAATTGACCGTTGGCATCTGCGCGGCCGGGCACAAGGCCATGTTCAACGAAAGCTGGGGCGGCTATCCGGATGCGGTATTTCTTTCAGAGCTTCACCCGAAACTGGCCGAATTGCAGGGACGGTTGTGTCCGCGCGTTCACGCCATTGACACGGCCGTGGGCAATTTGACGGCTGAATGGGCAAAGAAAACCGGGTTGCCCGGCGGCATTCCTGTTGCGGTCGGGGCATTTGACGCGCACCTGGGCGCCGTGGGCTGCGGTATCCAGCCGGGGGCGCTGGTAAAGATCATCGGGACCAGCACATGCGATATCGCAATTTGTCCCAACGCCCAAGATCTCGCGGATGTTCCGGGCCTGTGCGGCATCGTGAACGGCAGCGTATTGCCCGGTTTCTTCGGACTCGAGGCGGGACAATCGGCCGTGGGCGATATTTTCAATTGGTTTGTCAATTACATCAGCCCCGCCTACGCTGAAGCTTCGGCGCGGCGAGCTGGCGGTAAAAAACCATATTCCCACGCGGATTTGGACAAAGCCGCGGCAAAGTTGAGGGCAGGCGAAAGCGGTTTGCTTGCCCTGGACTGGAACAATGGAAATCGGACGATTCTCGTGGACCAGCGGCTCACCGGCCTGATGGTTGGCCAGACGCTCTACACCACGCCGCCGGAAATCTATCGGGCATTGGTCGAGGCTACGGCCTTCGGCGCGCTGACGATTATCAATCGGTTCGAGGAATACGGCGTGAAAATTGAGCAGGTCATCAATTGCGGCGGCATTGCCGAAAAAAGTCCCGTCACCATGCAAATCTACGCGGATGTAACCGGCCGCCCGATGAAAGTCTCGCGCTCGCCCCAAACCTGCGCCCTTGGCTCAGCCATCGCGGGCGCCGTCGTGGCCGGCGCGCACAAAGATTATGCGACCGCGCAAAAGGCAATGACCGGCCTCCGCCCGAAAATTTACAAACCAGACCCCAAGGCGCACGAAATCTATCGTGAACTCTACGTTCTCTACAAAACCCTCCATGACGCCTTCGGCACACACGATTGGACCGGCAATTTATTCGACGTGATGAAAAGGTTGATTGAGATACGGAATCGGGTGAGGAAATGAACCGGATTTGAAGTTAACCACGAAATACACGAAACACACGAAAGGAAAGCCGTATGTCCAACATTGTTTATAAGGAGGAGAGTTATGAAATTATGGGGGCCTGTTTTGAGGTGTACAAAGAGAAGGGCAGCGGTTTTGCCGAATCGGTCTATCAGGAATGTCTGGAAATTGAGCTTGAGGACCGGAAAATTCCGTTTCGAGCCCAGCCTGAATTAAATCTCAGCTATAAGGGCAGGCCGTTAAAAAGCAAATTCAAGCCCGATTTTATTTGCTACGAAAAGGTTGTCCTGGAGATAAAGGCGGCCAAGGCTCTAACCGATGAACATCGGGCCCAGGTGCAAAATCAATTGCGCGCCACAGGAATGAAATTGGGTCTTCTCGTAAACTTTGGCCACTATCCGATGATCGAGTACGAACGCATCGCCCTCTGATTCTGATTTTCGTGTATTTCGTGTATTTCGTGGTTAAAAAATATGCTAGAAGAACTTAAATCTGCGGTTTGCAAGGCCAACCTCGATCTCGTTGCCGAGGGGCTCGTGATTCAAACATGGGGCAACGCCAGCGGCATTGACCGCGAGCGCGGCCTTGTCGCCATCAAGCCCAGTGGGGTGCCCTATGGGGGCATGAAACCGGAACACATGGTCATCGTTTCGCTGGCGGATGGCAAAGTTGTCGAAGGCAACCTCAAACCCAGCTCCGACACGCCCACGCATCTTGAGTTGTACCGGGCTTTTACGGAAATCGGCGGTGTCGTCCACACGCACAGCCTGTATGCGACGGCCTGGGCCCAGGCGAAAAGGAAAATTCCTTCGTTCGGCACAACGCAGGCGGATTATTGGTTTGGCGACGTTCCCTGCACGCGCGCCATGACGCCAAAGGAAATCAAAACGGACTACGAAAAAAATACCGGCAGAGTCATCATCGAGACATTCAAGAAACTAAATCCCCTGGAGCATCCGGCTGTCCTGGTGGCCAGCCACGGGCCGTTTACGTGGGGCGCAACTCCAGACGATGCGGTCCACAACGCTAGCGTCCTTGAATTCGTCGCCCGCCTGGCCAGCGAAACCTTGCGAATCAATCCAAAGACAAAACCCATGCATTCTGTTTTGCTCAATAAACATTTCCTCCGAAAACATGGGGCAAAGGCATATTACGGCCAAAAATGAAATTACGATTTTTTGTTCGCGCCTTTGGGATTCCGCATTTCGCATTTCGCATTCCGCATTGGCTGGTCCTCGCTCTTTCGGTTTTTCTCTTCATCCCGCACGCAATGGGGCAGAGGAGCCTCGTAAAATTAAAGACCGCCCCAAACTCATATGGACACCCCGTCCGGATCATAAGCGGACAGTCCTCAAGCCTCGCCGCATTCATCCGCTCTCACTACGTCAAACACGATTATAACATCCCCATGCGTGATGGCGTGCATCTCTTTACTTCGGTCTATGCGCCGCGCGATACAAACCGCGAGTACGGTATCATGATGGTTCGCACGCCTTATTCGATCAGACCCTATGGCGAGACGAATTATCCCGGTGGGCTTGGTCCGTCCGAGGCGTTCGCACGGCATGGATTCATTTTCGTGTATCAGGACGTGCGCGGCCGGAACCATTCAGAAGGCGACTACATTGATATGCCGCCACACAAGAGACATTTTTCGGGTCCCACCGATACGGACGAAACCACAGACGCCGCCGACAGCATCAATTGGCTCGTTCAACACATCCCGAACAACAACGGCCGCGTCGGCCTTTGGGGCATTTCCTATCCCGGATTTTACGCCGCGCAGGCCATGATCGATGCCTCGCCCGCGCTCAAGGCCGATTCGCCGCAAGCGCCGATGGGCGACGAGGGAAACGGCGATGATATTTACCACAACGGCGCATTTTTTCTGGCGGCGAATCTCGGCTTTTACTCGGGATTCTGGCCGCGCGGGGTGAATGTTCGTTTTGATTACGGGACGCCTGATCAATATGAGTTTTACCTGCGCATGGGGCCCCTGGCAAATGCACAGGACATTTGCTTCAAACATCAGAATCCGTATTGGGACGATGTTCTGAAACATCCCAATTATGATTGGTTTTGGTCGTCGCGCGCGCTGGGTCCGGTCATGACCAATCTCATCGCGCCGGTTCTGATCGTTGGCGGTTGGTTTGATACGGAAGATTTGGGCGGCACGCTGAAGCTCTTCCAGGCGATTCGCGGGCACGGCGGCGCGCCGGCGGCGCTGGTGATGGGGCCATGGTCGCACGGCGAGTGGGGCCATCCAGGGGGCGAGTCGTTGGGCGATCTTCAATTCGGCTCGCGCACCAGTGATTTTTTTGAAAGCAATATCCAATATCCCTTCTTCCTCGATGCGCTTGAGCCCAGTCCGACGAATGAAACGCAATTGCCCGTGGCGTGGATGTTTGAGACTGGTAATAACGAATGGCGAAAATTTAATTCCTGGCCGCCGGCCGATGCGGTCCAGCGCTCGCTGTATCTTCACGCTGACGGGAAACTTTCGTTCCAACCACCCTCAGGCCGGCAGAAATTCGATGAATATGTCAGTGATCCGGCCAAACCAGTCCCGGTCACCAGCGAAATTGGCGACGGAATGCCGGGCGATTACATGACACGCGATCAGCGCTTCGCTTCGCGCCGCACAGATGTGCTGAGCTGGGAAAGCGAGCCGCTGACAGGAGATGTCGTTGTGGCCGGTCCGATTACGCCTGTTTTGCGGGTCTCGACGTCGGGGACCGATTCAGATTTTGTCGTTAAACTCATTGATGTTTATCCCGATGATACGCCGGATTCCGGGAATGTTCATTTTGGCGGGTATCAGCAAATGGTGCGTGGCGAGCCATTCCGCGGCAAATTTCGCAACAGCATGTCCGACCCGGAACCATTCGTCCCCAATAAACCGGCCAAAATCGAATTCGCTATGCCCGATGTTCTCCATGATTTTTGCAAGGGCCATCGCATGATGGTGCAAATTCAAAGCTCATGGTTTCCCATGGTGGACATGAACCCGCAACGGTTTGAAAATATTCCCACTGCGAAAGCCTCAGATTTTCAGAAAGCTACCGAACGAGTGTATTGTGGCGGTCGGGATGGGACGCGGATCGAACTTTTGACGATTCAATGACCGGATCTGAATTGATGGATTAATGGATTGGTGGGAGTCGAACAGAAGTGAACCCAACAATCCATTAATCCAATTTGCTTCAGTTTGGCTTGTGCCAAAATGCATAGTATATCGCGGAAATCAGGTAAATGCTCACTGAGATGGCCAGGACAAGGATTACAATCAGGCGGTTGCGGGTTTTGAGTGTCACGACCATCTTATAGTTGGAAAAAAGGCTGGCGTCGTCAACGATCCAGTTGAAAAATGGTTATGAATCAATTCATTAATCTGATGAATCATGAATACTCCCGAAACACCCCAGGAGGCAGTTACCAGAGCACTCGCGTGGAAAGACAAACTTGTTGATTATGTCATTGGTCACAGCGGCGGGCTGATCGCTGCGGCGGTGATCATTGTGGCCGGCTTGCTCGCCGCGCGCTGGGTCGGTCGCGCGGTGGACCGCTGGATGGCGCGCAGGGCGATGGAGCCGCCCATGCGGATACTGCTTGTGCGCGTCATTCGCCTGATCGTCCTGGCGTTTGCCCTGGTTGTTGCTCTCGAAACAGTGGGCATAGACATGACCATCCTGATTGCGAGCTTCAGTGTAGCGGGCGTTGGCGTGAGCCTGGCATTGCAGGGGGTTCTTGGGAATTTGTCGGCAGGCCTGACCATCATTTTCACGAAGCCTTTTCGCGTGGGGGAATATATCGAAATCGCCGGTGTACAGGGCCGGGTCCAAACGATTGGGTTGTTTTCGACGACGCTACTGCACCTGGACAAGTCGCGCGTGGTCATTCCCAACCGCAAAATCGTCGGCGAAATTCTGCACAACTACGGCTCAGTCCGGCAGCTTAATTTGTCCGTGGGAGTGGCTTACGGGACGGACTTGAGCCAGGCGGTGGGGATAGTGCGGGGCGTTCTGGCCCAAAATCCGCGTGTGCTCAAAGATCCGGTACCGTTCGTAGGCGTAACCTTGCTTGGTGATAGTTCCATTAGCATCGCGATTCGTCCGTGGGCGGCAGTTAGCGATTTTGGCTTCGCGCAAACGGAGGTGAATCAGGAAGTGGCCGAACAATTCCGGGCGGCCAATATTTCCATTCCATTCCCGCAACGCGAAGTGCGGGTATTGAACAAATAGTGAACTGTGAACCGAACGGCATACGGAGCGCGGCTGTGTGCGGGAGGAGGGGCACCAGCCGCAGCGCTTACGAAAACTGGGGCGTGCTGCGGCTGGTCTTCGACACAGCCGCGCTCCGACAGGTTGTTCCGCCTGATTGATGCTTAGGGACGATGTACGCGCGGTTGCGCCGCTGCACGCGGCGCTGACGGCGCAGCGCGCCGTCCCTACCATCAGGGTTTCGATAGTTCTCCGTGGACCTTTATCAGTCCCTTGGTGAGCGCCTCCCAATCTGCTTCTGTTGTTTCCCAGCCGGCGCTGAAACGCACCGCGCGAATGGCCTGGGCCGGCTTAAATCCCATTGCCGCCAGCACGTGTGAAGGCTCTTCCTTTCCGGTCGTGCAGGCCGAACCGGTGCTCACGGCAAACCCCGCTTTGTCCAGGCGCACTACCCATAAATGGCGTTTGTCGCCTTCGGGCATCAACGCTGAAACCGTGTTCCATAAGCGCGGCGATTTGGCGCCCACGATGACGGCTTCGGGCACCGCGCGGAGAAACTCGCGCTCGAAATTGTCGCGCCACACGCCGCGCAGAAGGTGCTGGGTATGAGAAATTTGTTTCTCCCGAATCTCCAGGGCGGCCATCATGGAGAGAATCGTGGCGACGTTTTCCGTGCCGGCGCGGACGCCGCGCTCCTGCTTGCCGCCAAGCAACAACGGCGTGACCTGTTTTTTACGCGGGACTTTCAAAAAGCCGATGCCGCGCGGACCGCCAAATTTGTGGGCTGCGCCGCTCACGAAGTCGCAGTCGCCCAGTCCCTTTGCCGGCATTTTGCCAAGCCATTGGACGGCGTCCGTAAAGAACGGGACCTCGTAGCTTTGGCAAATCGCCAGGATTTCGCGCCAGGGCTGGATGACGCCCGTTTCATTGTTCGCCGCCATCACGCCCACGAGCCCGGGACGCCGGTCGGAAAGCTCCATCGTCAGCCATTCCAGATCAATCACGCCGTCGTGCGTCACGGGAATGATCCGGAGCCGTTTGCCGAAATAATATTGCGCCGATTCCATGACGCACGGATGTTCCATGCCCGAAATCCAGACCTCCGCTTTTGGGTCGAGCGTGTGGGAAAAATGGTGCATTACCGTGTTATTCGCTTCGGTGGCGCCGCTGGTCCAGATAATGTCCTCGGCCTTGCAGCCGAGAAAACCGGCCAGCTTTTCGCGGGCCTCAAGCAGCGCGGCCGCCGCGCGCGCGCCAAAATCGTGCATGGAAGACGGATTGCCGGAAATTCGTTCCGTCGCTTCCAGCCACGCTTCGCGCGCCTCGCGCATCACCGGCGAGGTCGAATTATAGTCGAAATAGATCATCGTATAGAAAACATCTAAAATGCCTTTCGATGAACGGACAAGTCAATCTTTTTGCGGTGGCTGGAACGGTGTGGGCGGGTCCGCGTGGTGATTATAGTTATGGTTTGATGATGCTCTGAAAATCGGCAACGGCTACATTGTTGATTGCCAATTGTTTAGTCGCCAAAATTTTGGCAACACGAAAAGCAACAAAAGCTACATTAACGTTATCGCGAGAGAGTCAAATCCCTGGTGAGCATCACGAATCATGCGTAGGGACTACGACCCTCCCTTGTTGCGCCGCTGCACGCGGCGCTACACGGCGCAGTGCGCTGTGTTCCACCACACCATGGTTCCTTCAACGGGCGGCAGACCTGACATGCCCGAGGATTTTCCGGTGGGCGCTGGTAAACGCCAACGATTCCAATTCCGCATAGGGCAGCCAAACGGCGTCCAGGATTTGGGGGGCGCGTTTTGTTTGAACCCCGAATGCTTCGAGCGTCATGCGATAGCGCGTGATGGAATGTTTCACGGTGCAAATCGGTTTTGCGTTCTTGAATTCGATACCCAGTTCCTTTGCCGCGCGGGCAAATGGGATGTGCCCATTTCCTTTTTTTCCATCCCCATTTTGGTAGATTTCAACGTTTGGAAATTCCCACAGATGCGCATTCACAACCCCCGTTGGACGCTGCCGCACAAGAAACTGTCCATCCCGTTCCACAACAAAGGCGACAAACCTCCGCGCCGTGGCCTTCTCGCGCTTGCCCAGGTTCGGCAGCTCTGCGACCCGGTTTTCGATGAAGGCCGCGCAGAGTTTCTTGACTGGGCAGGTTGCGCATTGTGGATTTCGCGGTATGCAGACCAGCGCGCCCAGTTCCATGAGTGATTGGTTTAGGTGCGAACAGTTTGGTAATTTTGAGTTTTGTCGCGCCGCGTGGGAGACTAATTCCTCCGCAATTTGCCAAAGGCGCTGATTCGTCTTTTTCTCACGCGGATTTTCTGCGATGCCAAAAATGCGGGTCAAAACGCGCATGACATTGCCGTCCAGGATGGGAGCGGGTTGGTTAAACGCGATGCTCGAAATCGCGCCGGCGGTGTAGCGTCCAATGCCGGGCAAAGCCAGTATATCTTCAAACCGTTTCGGGAATTTGCCATTGTGCCGGTCCAGAATCAATTGCGCCGCCTTTTGCAGATTACGAACGCGTGCGTAATAGCCGAGCCCTTCCCAAAGCTTATGAATTTTTTCCGAACTCGCACGCGCCGCAGCCTCAACCGTCGGCAATTCCTGCATCCACCGTTCCCAAAACGGCAGGACTGTTTTCACCTGGGTTTGTTGCAGCATAATCTCAGATACAAATACACAATAGGGGTCTTCGGAATAGGGTTTCCGTCTCCATGGTAAACCACGGGCGTTTTCCCGATACCATTTCAACAGACGGGGGACGAGGGCTGAAACCTTTCGGGAATGATTCATCAATTGAGACTATTACAAAGACCGCCTAAACGCAAACTGTCGGGTTCTGCCGGTCGTCCGGCGGCCAGCCACCGGCCAGTGGCACGTCGTCCCATGAAAAGCCTAAGAGAGTGGTTGGGCGTCCATCCACTCGTTGTTCATTTCATTCCATTTTTCCATCGTTAAATCAGCAGAGATTTCGTAATAATCAACCTCGTATTTGATTCTCTCTCTGCCGAATTGGTCAACATAAAAGCCACGTCCAACCCATGTCGCTTCTTTTGGCGGGGTACAAATCACTCCGTGTCTTTTCAAAAATTCGTGATAATCTTTTGCTTGGGCTGAATCCGCCAAAATTTTTACTCCATCGTTATCCTTGTCGTGAGTCGTGAGTGGCAATTGCAAGGATTTCTCTCATAATCTTTAGGATTGTTTGGTTTGGTTTACAATTAGGGTCGATGAAGGACTTGGCATCAACTCTTGAATCACTGGCAAAATTTTCTCATAGAGGGCGACGAGTTGCAGATTAACCTTATGGATTCCGGCCAATGTAATAAGGGTCACAGAGCCGGGAACCTGGCCTTTTGAACGCTGCAAATCCATAAATCCCTGTTTGTCTCCTTTGATCAAAAAAGGCCCGTGAGCCACTGTGTTCCGTGTCTGGGATAGCTTTTTCAATTCCTTAAACACGTCAATGATGCATTGTTGTTTTTCTTGTGAAATCTTCAGATGGTGGGCGATGGTTTGAATGTCCCTTATTCGCTCTGAAATTTTCATTTTAAAAACACGTTCTCTCTGTGTTTTGTTCCCGAACTCATGCAATAACAGGAACGCTATATATTCAAGGTTTCCAAAATTTAGGAATAATTGACCAACAATAATTGACGCATTGGTTTCCTCTTTTTCTGATAATTTTATGCTTTCCACGGCGAAAATCGTGCCATGAAAATGTGACCTGTCAACGTCAAGCCGAATGAAAGGAGTCGTGTATTTTTTCCTTGTATCGGAATCAGCGTGGGAGCAATTTACGGTTTCGGAAAAAGTGCAACCCCTATGAGAACTATAAAAGAAACATTATCGATAATGGCAATCGTGTTCGCCTTATTGGTGCCATCGGTTTCCGACGCACAGAGGTGGGTGAGTCCAAGCCGACCGTATATCGGGGATTACAATAACGCCGGAAGTTATTATGTCCCGTCTCCTGCTTATACTCCGCCGCCGGATTGGCGTGTTTCGTTTGTCCCAAAAGACCCGTGGCGAGCGGTTAATGGTCAAACAAACTATGTGAAGTTGACAGGCGTTGAATTTAGTGGGCAAGTTGTGGATATTACGTCAGACGGTGTGCGCATTGACGGTGAATGGGGTAAGTTAGGGGTTCCTGAGCACCGAGAGGATTTTTTGGTTGCAAATTTTCCCTATGAAGTTGTCAACGACCAGACGATACCATTGAGCGAACACTTAATGGCATGGTATTCTGGCACGTACGCTTATGAAACTGTGAACGGTGCGTCACGCACGATTCACAAGCTGGACTATGGCGCTCCCTGCGGCCCCAATCCTGACCAAATCGCCGCTCTCGAAAAAGAAATGCAAGAGGAAGCGGAAATCCGACATCAGACCGAATTAAAGAAGCTGGAGCCGCTGAAAGAAGGCGCCACTAACGGTGACAGTGGGATGCAATATAGTTTGGGCGTTCATTATTTGTATGGAATCGGGGGATGTGAAACGAATAAACAGGCGGCGGTTTTTTGGTTGTCTAAATCAGCGGCACAAGGAAATATGATGGCGTCAAATGATTTGGCGCAAATTGTAGCGAGTACCAATAATATTAGTTTACGCTAACAGAGTTTGAAGGCCGAAAACCTGCTCGCGCTGCAATTTGATCGGGCAACTGGTGTCCAGATAAACCATTGCTACCTTAATTTCCGGTCTGTCCGCGCCGCCGTGAGTTGTTTGTCACTGCGTGAGATTTGCCCGCTGGATATTTTCCTTTGCCAGCGCGCATGAGCTTTGGCGTTCCAGCGCGGGCGCCTCGATTCCGCATCGGGATTCCCGACGAGCCTGATGGACAGGGTTTTCACAAGAGAAGTGTGACATTTTTCACGCCGGTGGCAACGTGGGAATAACCATTTGAAAGTCCGACGACGTTCGAAAGCGGTGTCGCGCGGACTTGCCACCGCACTCCAAGACGGCAAGCGCGGTGCGGAAGGTTCATGGTCCCAATGCATGCGAAATGTATCGAAGGAGGTTCGCGGGCATAAAAGGGAGATGCGCAAATTGTGCCAGATGCATTAATTTTGAAAGTGCAAAATCTCTTCAATAAGGTATTAAACGATGAGTGCTATGCGAATGCGCGTTCTGTTAACCGGCTCCGCAACAGGCTTTAACCGGCTGTTCAGCCTGCTCTTTGGAGCCTGCCTGATGATTGCCCTGTCATCTTACGGCTCGGTGCTTCCGTTCAACTGTGCGAGTAACGGACTCGGCTCGAACTGGACTTTGGTATTCAGTGACAATTTCAGCGGCACAAGCCTCAATAAAACAAACTGGGTGCCTTACTGGTTTTCTGACGGCACTGTGCTTCCCGGCAGCACCACGCCCGGTTATGCGTCGAATGTGGTGGTGAATGGGCAGCTTAATCTCACGAGGATCTCGACGAACGGCGCATGCATCTCGTCAAATCCGGACGGAGGCGCCAAGCCGGGCTTTCAGTTTACCTATGGTTACGCGGAGGCGCAGCTCACGCTTCCGACAAACGGCACTGTGATTGCGCAATGGCCCGCGTGGTGGCTCGACGGCCAGGAATGGCCGGAGGATGGCGAGATTGACATCATGGAAGGCTTAAGCGGCCATGCCGCATGGCACTACCACTATGACGATGATGGCGTCGCAGCTGCGATCGGTGGCAACATCAATACGAGTCCCGGCACGCACATCTACGGTGTTAACTGGTATCCCGGCCATTTAGACTACTACTATGACGGGACGCTCGTTGCTTCGGCCACAAACGGCAGTTTGTCGGGTGGCGCGACGATTTCTTCAAGTCCGATGTATTTGATCCTGCTCTACGCTTCCGGTTCAGGGTCGGTGCCGGCAACAATGGTGGTCCACTATGTGCGGGTCTTTCAGACACCGCCACCGCTTTCGGCCCTGCCAGGCAAAGGCGCGGTTTCGTTGAGCTGGAATTTGCCGGGATTTATATTGCAGACCAATGGAGACTTGATGAACACAGGCGGTTGGGCAGACGTGGCGAATGCGACGAACAGTCCGACGACCATGAGCAATGGCGGTGACTATTTATTTTTCCGGCTGCGGAGCGAGTGAGCGGAACGCGGATATTGGATTAATGGATTGGTGGAGTGGTGGATTGGTGGATTGGTGGATTGGTGGCCAGGGTTGTTTCGGGAGCCGGCAATAACTCTCTTTGTGCCTTCGTGTCTTTGTTGTTAAAATTTTCTGAGTGAAACCGCTTACCTCCTACACGGGCAAGTTGACTGATGAACAGGCCGCCGCCCTGAACGCCGCCTTGCGCGCGCGCGATTGGAAACCACGCGAAGTTCCGTATGCCCGCTTTGCCTACGAATCGCCCAAGACCAACGTCGTCTTTTACGAAAGCGGCAAGCTGGTCGTGCAAGGGAAGGGGACGCAGGAATTCATCGAATTTGTCCTGGAGCCGGAGGTCCTCAAACAGGCCAAACTCGGCTACGAGACCGTCCTGAATCCCGATCTTCTTTTGCCGCGCATCGGCGTGGACGAAAGCGGAAAAGGCGATTTTTTCGGACCGCTGTGCATTGCGGGCGCCTATATCAATGAGGGGATTGTTAACGCCTGGCGCGATTCGGGGATTCGCGATTCCAAAAACATTTCCAGCGATAAAAAAATCGCCGAACTTGCCGAAAAAATTCGAAAGACGCCTGGCTGCGTCGTGGACGTGGTGACCATTGGCAACGAGGCGTACAATCGCCTGTACGAGAAAATGAAGAGCGTGAATACGATTCTCGCGTGGGGTCATGCCCGGGTCATTGAGAATTTGCTCGGACGCAAACATGAAATGAATCCGCCGCCGGTCAAGGCCATGAGCGATCAGTTTGCCGCCAGCAAGAGTGTGATTGAAAAAGCGCTGATGAAGGCAGGCCGCGAGATCAATCTCGTTCAACAGCATCGCGCGGAAGAGGACTTGGCCGTGGCGGCCGCGTCCATACTCGCGCGCGATGCATTTGTAAAAGGGTTGTCCCGGTTGGAAAAGCAATTTGAAATGGAACTTCCGAAGGGCGCGTCAACGGCCGTGGATGAAGCGGCGAAGAAATTCGTAGCCGAGCGCGGCGCGGAGAATTTGGGCGCGATAGCCAAAATGCATTTTCGAACCGCGCTGCGCGCGCAAGGCTTGCCGGAGCCGCCAAAGAAGGAATGGAGGAAGAATCCGACGCGGCGGAATGAGCAGCGATAAGGCAGAACTTTCAGGTGGTGGAGGACGGCGCGCTGCGCCGTCCCCGCCCGCGCAGAGCGGTCGGAACATACGTGGCACAACCGTTGACCACACTCGTTGCGCCGTTGCACGCGGCGCTACACGGCGCAGCGCGCCGTGTTCCACCACACCATCGCATGCGGCTGAGGATGTCGGATAATTCTTAAGAAAGACCACTCGCTCATCGCATTGCACAGAATCTTTCGGCGACTCATTTGCGGCGGAACGTATCCTGGAATAACTTCCGTTCATGAAAGCATTGCGGTTTGAACATTATGGTCCGCCCTCGGTCCTCAGCATTGTAGAAATGCCCAAACCTGAGCCGCGCGCGGGAGAAGTGGTCATCCAGGTCAAAGCATCGACTGTCAATCCCAGCGACGTAAAGAATGTCGCCGGTCATTTCAAGAGCCCATTGCCACGTGTGCCGGGACGGGACTTTGCCGGTGTGGTAGTGGCGGGGAGTGCGGAAAAGGGGTTGGAAGTATGGGGCAGCGGTCCGGGATTTGGAACGGCCCGGGATGGGGCGCACGCCCAGTATATTGTCGTGACGGCGGATTGCATTGCGCCCAAGCCGGCGAATGTTTCCATGGAAGGCGCCGGAGCTGTCGGCGTGCCGTATTTGACGGCGTGGTCCGCGCTCGTGACGGCGGGGAACATCCAGCCTGGCGAGACGGTCTTGATTATCGGCGTTTCCGGCGCAGTGGGCCGGGCTGCTACGCAAATAGCCCATTGGAAAAAGGCGCGAGTGATCGGGGCATCGATGAGTTCGGACAATCCCTCCAAAGCCGACGCCATCATCAATACGACGACCCAACAACTCGACCAGGCGGTTCGCGAGTTGACCGGTGGCAAGGGAGCCGACCTCGTGTTGGACGCGGTCAGCGGCCCAATGTTTGATCCGGGCTTGAAATCGCTTCGCCGTGGCGGGCGCGCCATGGCCATCACCAGCGGCAAGGAAAGGCGGGTGAGTTTTGACCTCGTTGATTTTTATCATAACCAGTTGCATCTCATCGGCGTGGACAGCGTGAAATTGGACGGGCCGGAAATTGTGGCAATCATGAATTATTTGCGAACCGGTTTCGAAGAAGGTCAATTGCAGGCGCCCCCAGTGGCTACTTGGCCGTTGGATCGCGCTGTCGAGGCATACCAAACGGTCGAGCGGGGCGCGCGCACGAAGCAGGTGCTGCTTCCGTGACGGAGGAAACATCGAACCCTCCTTAGCTCGGAAGCTACGGAGGGCAGGCATCGAATGACCAGAACGGAAGGCTTTCCCTGGTTTGGGGCTTTTGGCTATGATTTTCCGGTCGAAACGCGTGCCCAAGACCAACTCCATCGAACTGCCCGGCTGCGAGCCAATTCCTATTTTATATGAAGACCGCTCGGTCATCGCCGTGGATAAGCCGCGCGGCTGGATGCTGGTGCCGCATTCGTGGCAAAAGACCAATCGCAACCTGCAGGCGGCCGTTACGTCCTCGATCGCGGCGCGGGATTTTTGGGCGCGCTCGCGCAACTTGAAATTTCTTCGCCACGTCCATCGGCTCGATGCTGACACCACAGGCATCCTGCTTTTTGCCAAAAGTCCCGGCGCCGTTGAAACGTTTTCGGACTTATTTGAGGGGCGCAAGATGGAGAAGACGTATTTGGCAGTCGTTGTGGATCCTGGCAAGGACACCCTAAAGGGTGGACACCAAACGGAATGGTCCTGCCGCGTTAAACTGGCGCCGGACCCGCGAAATCCCGGCAAAATGAAAGTGGACGCGCGCAACGGCAAGGAATCTGAAACGCATTTCAAGATTTTGGAAACAGCGGGCAAATTTACGCTTGTTGAAGCAAAGCCCGTTACGGGGCGGACGCACCAGATTCGCATGCATCTTTTGGAATCAGGGCTGCCGATTGTCGGAGACGAACTGTATGGAAAGCGCGAGGGAAAGCTGCCACTGGGCCTGCGCGCGATAAAATTGGCATACATGGACCCGTTTACCGGGAAACGGGTGGCAATTTTCGCCCCGGCGGAAGAGTTTTTGGAGGAATTTGGGTTTGGGCAATAATTAAAAATTGAAGGTTATTTCATTTTGGTTTCGTCATTTGTTGTGAGGTATATCGTTTGGCTTTAGAAAATTGGCGCTGCCATCGCACAATGCCAATAAGGCAGGAAGACAGTCCGATAAGAATTGAGATGAAGGGAATCGGAAACATGCCATCAAGAAAGAGGAAGCCGCCTCCGAAGGCAAGGACGACGCCCATGCCAAAGATTGCCGCGCCGGAAAATTCTGTGGCGGCCTTGCAATCGCAACATATCGGTCGTGGAACGAAACCAAGCAGCCTAATCCTGCAACTCTCGTTGATTCGCAAGGGTCGCCCGCATTTTGGACAAAATATCAGGCGTGTAATCGACAAACGTTCTGCCAATTTCGCGGCCGGAAAGTCGGGATGCAATCGACTTCGTAGATAGAGTCCAAGGCACGTCGTAACAATCCCGCCTCCTATGATCCAAATGAACTGCTCTTCTTCGGTGATTGCATCTGCGTCGGCGTCCACGTACGGCTGAATGGCGCCTGCGGATGCCCTTGCGGAGTAAGAGCGGCGACAAGACTCAATCTCGCACAAAATGCTAACGAGACCGGCCAAAATAAGTACCCACGCCAAATATTTCATATTTCAGGTCTGCATGACGGTTGGTCCTCTGTCATATCCTGTTTGACGGAGTTCTTAAGAGAATGCTCTCTAAGATCGGACAGGACAAGGGGAAGGCCGCAGATCAGACTCGCGCTATCGCGCGGCTTCGCAGCAAGCGGCTTATGTCCGGATGGCTTTACCCGAGGCGGCTGCCATGGGGCGTAACAAGTCCGCAATCCACAATCCGCATTCGGCAATCGTTATTGTTTCCCCTTTACCAGCGCTTCCACGACGGCTGGGTCGGCCAGCGTCGTGGTATCACCGATTTGGTCGGTTTGGTTCTCGGCGATTTTGCGGAGGATACGCCGCATGATTTTGCCGGAGCGGGTCTTTGGGAGGGCAGGAGCGAATTGGATTTTGTCCGGCACGGCGATGGCGCCGATTTCTTTTCGAACGTGAGTGGCCAATTCCTTTTTCAACTCTTCGCTATCGGCGATTCCGTCTTTCAATGTCACGAAGGCGTAAAGTGCCTGGCCTTTGATGTCGTGCGGCATGGGCGCGACGGCGGCTTCGGCCACTTTGGGATGGCTGACCAGAGCGCTTTCCACTTCTGCCGTGCCGATGCGATGGCCTGAGACATTGACGACATCATCCACGCGGCCCAACAGCCAATAATCGCCGTCGTCGTCCACGCGGCAGCCGTCGCCCGTAAAATACATGTTTTTGAAGGTGCAAAAGTAGGTGTTGATAAACCGCTCGTGATCGCCCCAGGTCGTGCGCATGATGCCGGGCCAGGGCTTTTTGATGCAGAGTTTACCACCTTCGTTGGGCGCGCACTGGCTTCCATCGTCGCGCAAAACAACCGGTTCCACACCAAAGAACGGGCGTGATGCGCTCCCGGGCTTCAATGTGTGGACGCCGGGCAGGGGAGTGATTAAATGGCCGCCGGTTTCCGTCTGCCACCACGTATCCGAAATCGGGCACCGGCCTTTGCCGATGACATTGTAATACCAAATCCATGCCTCAGGATTGATCGGTTCTCCAACCGTTCCCAAAACGCGCAGGGAACTGAGATTGTATTTTTCCGGCCATTCATTGCCCAGGCGGATGAGCGCGCGAATGGCCGTGGGCGCGGTGTAAAAGCTTGTAACCTTGAATTTCTCAACAATTTTCCAAAAACGGCCTGCATCCGGAAAAGTCGGAATCCCTTCGAACATTAGGGTCGTCGCGCCATTGCAGAGCGGCCCGTAAACGACATAACTGTGGCCAGTGACCCAGCCGATGTCCGCCGTGCAGAAATAAATGTCATCTTCGTGGATGTCGAAAACGTATTTGTGGGTGAGCGCGCTCCAAAGCAAATAACCCGCCGTGCTATGGACGACGCCCTTGGGCTTGCCGGTCGAGCCGGAGGTGTAAAGAATGAATAGGAAATCCTCCGCATTCATCTTTTCCGGCGGGCAATCCGGCGATGCTTTCGACATCAGATCGTGATACCAAATGTCGCGCCCGCTGACGAAATTGCAGGGCGTATCATTGCGTTTGACGACAACAACATTTTCGATGCCGGGCGTTTTTTTCAGCGCCGCATCGGCGAGTTCCTTGAGCGCAATTGATTTGCCGCCGCGCAAGGATACATTCGCCGTAATCAGCACTTTGCAGGAAGAATCCTTGATGCGGTCCGCGAGGGAATCCGCGCTAAAACCGCCGAACACCACCGAATGAATCGCGCCGATGCGCGCGCAACCGAGCATCGCGACGGCGGCTTCGATGACCATAGGCATGTAAATGGCCACGCGATCGCCGCGTTTGACGCCCAAAGATTTGAGCGCGTCGGCGAATTTACAGACCTCGGCATGCAATTCGGCGTAGGTGATGCGCTTGACGTCCTCCTCGGGTTCGCCCTGCCAGATAATGGCGACTTTGTCGCGGGTCGGGGTTTTCAGATGGCGATCCAGGCAGTTGACCGTGAGATTCAAGAGGCCGTCCTCGAACCAGGTATGCTGGATTTTACGGCCGTCTGTGTCCCAGACGTATTTGCAGGCGATGGATGGCGCTTTAAACCATTCGAGCGTTTGTGACTGCTCCAACCAGAATTTGTCCGGCTCATGGATGGAACGTTTGTACCAGTCCGCATATTGCGCGGCTTTAATGTGGGCCCGGCGGATGACATCCGGCGATGGCGGGAACGTGCGGCTTTCGTTTAATAATGATGCGCTCGAAACAATCTCGGTCATGATTGGATGTGGATGATATTTAGCGGAAAGACGCGGCGGCGGAAAGAAATTTTCGATCGCTCATGGGGAGATCCCGAATCCTTAGCCAGCCGTTGCGGGCTGCTGAAAAGGCCGTTTCGAGGCGAGGATTTTTTGATAGGGGATTTTTCTTGTGGGCAAAATGGCGCTCCCGGCGGGTTTAGGAGGCTTTTGGGCATTGGAGAATGGCTCGAA
>DATJTK010000160.1:0-10272 GCA_035503455.1 Candidatus Sulfotelmatobacter sp.
GCGCTTTCATCACCGCAAATATACGGGATACAAAAGCGGGATGCAAGCGAAAAATGGCTCTCCAAAAATCATCTATAAGTCATTTATTTTAAGCACTTTGCCTCGGTAGCTCAATTGGTAGAGCAGTTGACTCTTAATCAACAGGGCCGCCTCATCGCGGACCTGCGCACGGCGCTCAATACGAGCCTGCCGTCGGCCGGTGTTGATGCTCCCGAGGATATTGACGAAGTTCAAAGTTTAAACGACCTCGACACCTATTCGGCAACGACCCTTTCGCAGCTATCTCTTTATTCGACTCATACGTATGGCGGCAGTAATCCCAGTGGTTTAAAGAACATAGCGGCATCGCATAGCACCCCGTTGTGGATGGCTGAGTATGGCGACAGCGACACCACCGGCATGACGCTGGCCCGCCATATTTACACTGACATTACCCAAATGGCTGTTCCGGTATGGATTAACTGGCAGGTCGTTGACCCTTCGTGGGGCCTTCTCGATAATTCATTGCTGGCCACGACCAATTCCAGCTACACGCCCAACTATACCATTAACGAAAAGTTTTATGTCATGGGCCAGTTCAGCGAATTTATCCGGCCCGGATGCGAGATTATCTCCGCCAACGACACCAATACGCTGGCGGCGTGGAATCCCACAAACTCAAGTTTGGTATTGGTCATCGTTAACAACAGTACGAGCTTCAATGTGACATACAATCTAAGCCAATTCGGCTCGCTGCTGTGGCAGGGCTCGGCCTCGCAGACGGCGTCCGGCGAAAATATGGCCGCACTATCTCCGTTAATCATTACCAATCAACAGTTCACTGCGGCGATTCCGGCCAGTTCCGTGACGACTTTTGTCCTCACCACGAATGTGTACGCGCCTCAGATTACCAGCGAATCTCCCGTGGAAACGAACGTGACGTTGTATGCCGGAGAAATGCCGGGCTTCTCAATTTCTGTTACAAGCACCCCTCCGCTTTATTATCAATGGTCGAGCAATGGTGTTGCCGTTGCGGGCGCCACCAATGCCGCTTACGCACCGCCTGCCATCGCATCCGGCGGATCGGCATCGTATCGATGTATTGTTCGTAACGTGGGCGGTTCAGCGACAAACACATGGTTTGTGACGACGGTTCCGGCGCCTGTGACGTCGTATGCTCAGGCGGCGCTGGCGCTCAATCCCATCGGTTTCTGGCCGTTGAATGAAGCGGAGCAGGGCGGGGGCGACGACGGCGTCATTGCCCGGGATTACGTGGGCGGCAATAACGGCATTTATACCAACGTTGTGCTGGGCCAGATGAGTTACAATGCGTTGACGGACCCCTCAGCCACGTCGGCCCTGTTTGGCCAGGTTGAGCCCAGCAACAGTTGCGTATTTAATATTCCAGGCCCCGACTTATCATTGCCAAACGGCTCGAACGCCAATTTCACGGTCTCAGCCTGGGTCAATTCCACCGGCAATAATGGCCTGAACACGCCAACGATTGCGGCCAAGGGCTACTACAATCAGGAAGAGTACGCGCTGGATGCCGGCGCCGGCGATTGCTACCGGTTTGAAGTGCGAAATGCGGCGGGCACGGCCGCGAATGCCAATTCTGTACTTTCGCTGACCAACAGCGGCCAATGGTTTCATTTAGTGGGTGTATGCAATCAATCTTTTGGGGTCGTCCGGCTTTACACCAACGGCGTGCAGGCCGCTGCCGTGCCAATATTGGACGCCAGCGGCATCACCAATTCTTCCGGCACGCCCATGACCATCGGCGCCCGGGCGACCACGGCCACTTCCGGTTTTACACAGCAATTTCCGGGCTACATTGCTGATGTCGCTATTTACAATTACGCTTTGACCGCCAGCCAAATCGAAACACTTTATCAGGCGGGCGTTTCTTTGTCGCCGACGGGGCTGAGGTTCACGAATATCAGCAGCAGCGGGAGGAGTTTGAGCTGGACTTACGGCGTTCTGCAAACGGCGACGAATGTGGCCGGGCCGTACATGGATTTGACGAATATTACGCCGCCTTACGTGATCCCGATTACTAATTCGCAGCAGTTTTTCCGGATCAGGGAGAATTAGCTTGGATTAATCCATATGCTTATTGCTTTGACTGGGTCAGTAACGTGTTCACTTCGCCATCAATGTCCAATGCGGCTGGGTGGCCAGCCGTGACAATCTTGCCTTGCGCATCAATGATATAGGTGGTGGGCACGCCTTTTATGTGAAAGGTCTGTGCCGGGCTGGACATAAATCCGCCCTCGCCGGCCCAGACGTTGAAGGTATTTGTCCAGCCGCGCGCATCCACATGATGCCGAAGGACGTCAATCGTATCGTCAATGCTTAATGGGACTATGGCCACCTTGTCCCCCCAATAGGGATTTTGTTCGCGAAGCGTTTGCAGGCGGGCCATGGGTTCCTGGCACGGGCCGCACCACGTTGCCCAAAAGTCCAGTACCACGACTTTGCCGCGCAAGTCGGACAGTTTCATTTTTTGGCCGTTATCGAGCCGCGTGAATTCAATTTCCGGGGCCGTCGTTCCGGGCGGCAGCGTGTTGTGTGTGGCGAGATAGCTTTGAAGTTCCAATTGGGCTTCGTCTTTGTCGTCCAGGACGCCGTCCGGCATTTTGTCCCATTGAAGATTCGCGGTAATTCTCCAGTTATTGCCGAGCCGCATGATTTGATCCGCGCTGAGAGTGTAATCGCCGGCGAGCGATGTTCCGGTTTTGGATTTGGCGTCGGATTGCACGGAAAATTGAATTTGAAATTGTTCGCCGCTCAATCCGTTGAGGCCGGTTATGGTGGGGGGCGCGCGCAGTTGTTTCACGGACGCGCCGGTGACTTGAATCTGCGCGTCTTTAAAATCGATGCCCGAATTGGTCATCAGGTTGAGAACCGTTCCCGCGGCGTTCACCCAATCCTGCTGCTGCGGGTTCCAATTTTGGAAAAAAGCCTCCTTCGGCGGCGCTTGTTGCCCCATGACTTTTTGGGCGAGCGCATAGACGTCATTGCCATTCGCCAGGGCGTCCTGCTGGTAAACGCTGGCGTCCCGGTCGCGAATGAAATGGACCACGGCGTTGGCAAGTTGAAGCAGGGCCGGGTCGTCCTGCTCAGTGATACCCTCATTATCGCCGGCCTTTTGCAGGATGGCGAGCTCGTGCCGTTCTTTTTCGCTCCCGACGCCCGCAGGAAAATCGGCCCATTGCAGGCCGCCGTTCAACTTCCAGCCAGACGGAAATTTTATCAATCCAGTCACCGTAATTTTGAAAGCGTTGTTGGTCGAAGCCGCCGCGCCGGCGTCCGGCGCCAGGAGGACTTCGAGTTTTCGGACATAGGGGGCTCCTTCATTTGCGTCGTTGGGATTGCCGCTAAAAATAATTCTGCCCGTGAATTCGGGCGGAATGACGCGCACGAAAAGATTGCTGTTCGCAAAATTTAAATGCATTGAATCCGCTTTTTCCAGCAGCGCCTGGGCGGTTGATTTCACCGTTCGATTTGCGCCGCTGGTGATGGCGTCCGGATCATTTAACGAGTTGGCGGGCAGCACGGCGCGGAAATCGTCGGCTGTCGGCGCCAATTCCGTGGCGAAACGCTGTACATCGTGAGTTTTGAGCAGGTCGGCCACGGCGTTGCCCACGACGGAAAAATCGTTGGTTGTATCCATATCTGGCGGAGGCGCGGGTTGGGCGTTTGCTGTTATTTGAAGGGCCAAAAGGGTAACGCAACACAGGTGAAGAAGTAAATTCGATCTCATTATGGTAATGACATCACGCGAGACGAAATGTTTCAAGTTAATTGACCATTTCATCAGGACCAATAAAACGCAAAGATGAATGAGGAAAGCAGGAAAAAACCGAATGCCTTAAACCTTCGAGCCTCGATCAATTACGAAGCCAGCCTGCAACAGCGTTCCGAAAGCGGTGTCGCGCAGACTTGCCACCGCACTCCAAGACGCGAAGCGAGGCACTACAAATTTATTGTTTCCGCTCGTTCTTTTTCGGTGGGCCGCAAAAAATATCTTCATTTTTCATTTCATCCTGGGTCACGGTCGACTTGCCTGTGGCGGGTTGACAATGCCGTGCTTTGGTGTAGAGAATGGTGATGTGAAGACGACGACAATGACGTTATGATTCACAATCGTTACTTGCCGCTTTGGCTGCATCGGCTGTGCAATGGATTCTTTGGCGCGGCGCTGCTGGCGGGCGTCGGCAGCATTTGGTTTGATGCGCCGCCGGACAGTTGGCTGCACTTGCTTTCGCGCGTTTTAATTTGGTCGAGTATTCCAGTGGGAATCATTTTGGCCGTTTTGGCGCGCCGTTTTTCGATTGTGGAGGGAGTCGCCGGAGGCGAGGGTTATGATGAACTCTGAGATGCGCACAACGGTGACGTTTGAAAATCCGGTGTTCAATACAACAGAGCGCCGGGATTATTTTATTAATGAAGGTTGTTTCGGCGACGATGTGGCTCGCGCCCTGATGGAACAGCTTCGGTCCCGCGGCTACCAGACCGATACCGAACCGGGCCAGGAAGATTTCGGCTGGTATTTTGGATTTCGCGCGGGTGACGCAGATTACCAATTTGTTATCGGCCATCGCCCGGCCGATGGGAACGATCCTGCCGTTTGGATAGGCTGGCTTGAGCGGAAGGCAGGATTACTTGGGACGATTTTTGGCGCGCGCAATCGAGGCATCCAGCCTGCCGCCCTGAACGCCATCCATTTCGCGATTTCGGCATTGCCACAGGTGAGCAATATCCGATGGCATCGCAAAGAGGATTTCGACGCGGGCAAAGAGGAGCTTGGGCAGCCTTCGCCAAAATAAGATTGAATTTTGGGCCGGGAATCGGTTTAAATTGAAGGAGTGCGCGCGCGGTTAGCTCAGCGGTAGAGCACTTCCTTCACACGGAAGGGGTCGCAGGTTCAAACCCTGCACCGCGCACCATTAATCCCCAAGGATTCTGGTGAATTGGCCAATCACCCAAAAGAAAAGCAAAACTTTTCGGGCGGATTGGATAACGAAAGTGAAGTGAACGTGAAATTCCCGAAAAAGCTCCGACACAAGGGCAAGGGGAAAGTTTTGGCGCGGATTTACAAAAGCAGCGACAACCCAACGCAGCCGTTTAACGTGTATTGGCGCGTCCGGGTGGACGGCAAGCCGCGCAGCCGCTTCAAGAGCTTTTCGACCTACAGCGCGGCCCTCAAATTCGGTAACGAGCGTGTTTCCGAAATCGCCACGGGCAAGCTCGCCGCCACGCTGTCCCCGAAGCAGGTTACAGACGCGCTCGCGGCCATCGAACGCCTTCAATCGCATTTCCAAGCGACCGGGCGGCGCTTCTCGCTCGTGGGCAGCGTCAGTCAATTCTGCGAAGCCGATGCCAAGGGCGGCGGACGGCTTTTGAACGACATGGTGGATGGGTTTATGACAACGGTCGTCAGTGTGAAGCGCAAAGACCTGGCCGCAGCGGTTGGGGAGTTCGCCGCGCTGGACGAGACCAAAACCAAAGCCCCGGATGGTCAGCGCCCCGAGATCGGCAAAGGCTATGCCCGTCAGAAAAGGCGAATGTTGGAAAAATTCGCTGCCATGCTCCCCGGCTACGCGGTCTGCGACCTGAACAAATCGCACGTTGATACGTTTATCAACTCGCTCGATAAGCTCCCTTCGAAAAAGGTAAAGGCACCCAAGCCGAGCACGCCCAAGTCTCGCAATCACCACCGCACGGCCCTTGGACAGTTCATCCGTTGGGCAGCGCGGAGCGACTACCTGCCGCTGAATCACCGGCTGCTTGAGGCTGAATCCATGACGCCGGAAAAGACAAACGGCGGCGAAACCGAGTTCTACACGCCCCGCGAATTTCGAGCGCTGCTTGAGACGGCGGAAGGCCCGATGCTGGCCATAACCGCAATTGGCGGTTTTGCCGGCCTACGCACTGCGGAATTGTTGCGGCTGGATTGGGCGGATGTTTGGCACGTTGCCAAGCACGTTGAAGTCACGGCGGGCAAATCCAAAACACGCCAGCGGCGGCTGGTTGACGTTTGCCCGGCGCTCGCGGCTTGGCTCGCCCCGTTCCGCGAGTCCAAAACCGGCAAGCTCTGGACGGACGAGGAAAACCGTTTCCACGAGGCCGTCATTGAGCTTTGCGACGCGGCCAAGGTGAAGCGCAAAACAAACGCTCTCCGGCACAGTTTTTGCACCTATCATTTCGCCTTGCACGCGAACGAAAACTACACCGCGCAACAGGCGGGCAATTCGCCGGGGATGATTCATCAGCACTACAAAGGGCTGGCCACGAAAAAAGAGGCGAAAGCGTGGTTTGCCGTGAAGCCTTCAAAGAGCCAAGGCAACATCATTCAACTGGCGAGCGCAACCGCCGCCCAATAGCAATGCGAATCAAAAAAGCATTAACGATTGACCATGTGGCCGCCGCCGTCTGCGAGGACGTGCGGCGGCACTTTGGGAATACTCTGCCGCCCGAATGGAAAGACATCGTTTGCGCGGCGGTCTATCCCGGTCTTGCGGCCGCACCGCATTTGCGCGGAAGTGCCGGACTTGACAATTTCCTCAATTGCTGGGAGCGCGACCCGGATTTGATGCTAGAAATCCTGACGTTCGCCCGATTGTGTTGCGCGAAATACATGCCGCACAAATGCGACACGCAGGCGGCGCTGGTTAAGGCTGTTCTATTAACATATCAAAATGCAGTCAAGCAGAATGGCGGATACAGGATGCTAACGCCAAACGAGGTCAGAGAATATTCGAAGGCTTGCGGCCGAGGCAAACGACCGCGATTGAAGTTTGTCCCGGTCAGAGACTTGACGGACGGCGAAATCGCCCAATGGATAAACAGCGGATACCGCACAAAGGTTACGGAAGCCAGCGTCAAAGAGGCCCGACAAGCATTGAGTTCCACTCCGCGCAAAGGAAAGAAATAAGGGCTAACTCTTTTCTTTCAACTTCTTTCTTCTCGCATTGAACCGGGCGAAGTTAGGCGCGTGAACACGCTAAAACGTTCTTTAACGCCGCCCGAAGCCAGCGCGGGCCAAGCTACAAAGTCGCTGGCTGAGACCGACGAGTTTTTGACGGCTAGCGAACTTACCGCGAGACTCAAAATGGGGCGCGGTGCCCTGCGCCGTCATATGGTTGACGGGAAAATCCCATATCTCAAATTGGGACCGCGCCGCTATCACTTCCACTGGCCCACCGTTGCCGCAGCCCTGGTTAGGATGCAACGAGGGATGGAGGCCAATTGACCTTCCACGCCGCCGCCCCGTTGACCCGGCTTTTGTATCTTTTGCCGGGGGTTTTGGGTGGCGGCAGACTTTTGAAACAATGCCGAAATCTCACATGAGGAAAAGCCGGGCATCCGGCAGCGACCGGCGCAAAATTGAATTGATTTTGCGCGGCGGACGGCGGGCCGGATTGCGGTGGTTATCCCCGTTTGCGCGGCGGCGTCTGAAAGGTGGGTACATTGCCGCGTGAACCGAAATTCGATTCGAGGTCGCATGGATGGTTTAAAACCATGCGGAGCGACGATTTCATTGAGCTTTGGAAACTAAACCCGAACGCTTTTATGCTCGCCTTCATCATCGCAAGCCGTGCTCGATTCAGGCCGGGATTTAGCGCGGATGGCTTGGGGCCGGGCGAAGCCTTGCTGGGCGACCACCGGTCATATGGGATGACCGAAAAGCAATATAGGGTAGCGAAACAGCACCTCCAAAAATATGGCTTCGGGGCGTTCAAATCCACACCCAAAGGAACCATCGCAAGGCTCACGGATTCAAGGCTTTTCGAGACATTTGGAATTTCAGAGAACGCCGAAAAGGGCGGACGCGGGGCGGACAGCCGTACCGATACGGAACCTCGAACCCCACAAAATGGGGCGGGCAAAAGGGCGGACAGTTCGGATGTAAAAACGCCAATAGCGACAGGGATTTTCAATCAACCTGACCATTTGAAGGGCGAACAAAACGCCGGACAAAGGGCGGACAAAGGGCGAACAAACTGTGAAAATAGGGCGACTAAGAAGAAGGATAAAGAAGTTAAGAAAGAAAGAACAGTAGTGTCTAACGACGATGTGCCCGCCATGGCGGGCGAGTTCGATGAATTAGAAGCCGCGATGCGAAAAGTCGTCATCGCCGACGCCAATGAGTCGATTCGTTCCGCTGACCAAACTTACGCGCCATTTTACATTCCTACCGATGCCGAATTGTTGGCATTTGTTGAAGATCAAGAGTTGAGTGACGATGCCGTTGCGGTCTTCATGTTCGCGCGGTCAACCGACGCTTGGCAAATCCGAAAAAGCGACGGACGCGTAGAAGGCGTCCGCGACTGGAGGAAATTCCTGACCGCCTTTTGTGAAAAATATGAAAGAGACCGCGAGAATCTGACATGATATGAGCGAACCGCAATTTGAAATCCCCCGGCTGCCCGAGAACAAAGGCGGCAGGCCAACGAAATTTACGCCAGAACTGGTAAAGCGGATTTTGAAATGCGTCGAACGCGGAATGCCGTTGTCGCTGGCGTGTGAGGCGGCGGGCATCGAATTTTGCACGTTGCAGGTCTATCGTAAAAAGCATCCCGGCTTCGCGGTGAGAATCAAAAAGGCGGCAGCCAAGGGCGCAGAAAAAAGACTCGCAAAAATTGTCGCCGCCAGTAACTCAGGGGACTGGCGAGCCGCCGCTTGGTTATTGGAACATACCAAGCCGGAATTTTTCGCGCGTAACCGCTTGGAGATTACCGGCGCGGACGGCTCACCGCTGGCGGCTGCGGTGGCCATTTACCTGCCGCAAAAGGATGTCATCCCCGAAGTCCATGCGCCAGCACCAAAGGAAATTAGCAATGGAAGCCGCTGAAACCATTTTTAAACCGCAACCCGGCCCGCAAACGGATTTTTTGCGTTGCTCGGCGGACATTTGCATTTTCGGCGGTGCGGCTGGCGGCGGGAAATCTCACGGTCTGTTGTTGGACCATTGTTACCATATCGAAAACCGGGGTTACCGTGGCGTAACTTTACGCAAAACGGTGCCGCAGCTTCGCGCTCCGGGCGGTCTCTGGGATAAGAGCAAGGAAATTTATCCATTGCTTCGCGCTGAGCCAAGGGAGCAGACGCACGAGTGGCTCTTTCCATCCGGCGCAATCGTAAAATTCGGCGCAATCGAGTTTGATGCCGATGTTTATTCATGGGATGGTTCGGAAATTTGCGGGCTTCAATTAGACGAGGGGACACAGTTTTCTGAATTTCAGTTTTTTCACATGATTTCCCGCAATCGTTCCACATGCGGAATTAAGCCCTATGTGAGGGTAACCACGAATCCAGACCCGGATAGTTGGCTAAGACGCTTTTTAAGTTATTGGATTGATGAAGCGACAGGCTATCCAATTCCAGAGCGTTGCGGAAAGCTAAGATGGTTTGTCCGTCGCAATGACGAATTGTTTTGGGCGGATTCACCGCAGGAACTTATTGAAAAATTCGGCAAAGATGCCTCGCCTAAATCCGTCACCTTCATTCCATCTTTTGTTCAAAACAACGCGAAGCTTTTGGAGGTCAACCCGGAATATATCGGAAATTTAAAGGCATTGCCGAGCTTCGAGCGCGACCGGTTACTGTTGGGAAACTGGAACGCGCGACCGCAGGCCGGAAGCTACTTCAAGCGTGAATGGTTCGGGACGCCGCTGGATACGCTACCGAGCGACATAGTTGCTCGCGTTAGGTTTTGGGACCGGGCTGGCACAGAGCAAGCGCCGGGACGCGACCCCGACGCAACTGTAGGTTTGAAATTGGCCAAAACGCGGCAGGGACTTTACATCGTTGAAGATGTTGTTCGGATTTTTGAAACACCGCACGGTGTTGAATCGAAAATGATTGAATGCGCCAAGGCGGACGGCTTCGAATGCGTAATTGGTTTCATGAGCGACCCCGGCAGCGCCGGAAAATACGAATCCACCGCCGCGACTCGCGCATTGGATGGCTTCACCGTCAAAATTATTCCAAGCAGCGGAGCCGGAAGCAAAGAAACAAGAGCGCGTCCAATTTCAAGCCAATGCGAAGCCGGGAATTGTCGAATCATCCGCGCTCCGTGGAATGAAACTTTTTTGCGCGAATTGGAAGCGTTTCCGTTTGGGCGGCACGATGACCGAGTTGACGGCCTAACCCGGATATTTCATAAAGGGATTAACCAAAGAAGCGGCTGGAGCGTCCATAGGCTTGATTTCACTAAGCCAAATGAAAACGCCACACGCCGCTTCTTCGACAACAGACTGTAGAGAACAGCCCTTGCTCTTTCAA
>DATJTK010000161.1:0-91235 GCA_035503455.1 Candidatus Sulfotelmatobacter sp.
GCATCGACCTTATGAAACTGAAATTATTATCTGCAATCAGCATGGCGGGACTGGTATCGACCTCCGTCATGGCCACGGATTCTTTGACATCGACCACAGCCGCTGCTCCGGACAAGGCCAAACTCAGTTACGCTGTGGGAATGCGGATCGGGATGCAGCTTATAGAAGCGGGCACAAACGTAAACGAAGACGTAGCGATTCAGGCGGTATCCGACGTGCTGGAACACAAGCCTACAATGATGCCCGACTCTCAGGTTCTTGACGTGCTCAATGATGCCCGCGCGCACAAGGGCGCTCCAGAAGATATCGTAAAATTCAGTTACGCAGGTGGAATGCGAGCGGCAAATCTGTTTGTGCATACCGGCGTTGAGGTTGATCCCGCGGTTGTTGTGCAGGCGATGCAGGACGTTGAAAAAGGAAAGCCAAAAATGAAGCAATCGGAGGTAGCGCCGCTCTTCATTGCGGAGGCCAAATACCAGGCGGCCGAAAAGCTGGTGACAAACCAGGCCGAAGGCTCGGCGTTTCTGGCAAAGAACGCAAAAAATCCCGGCGTCGAGGTCCTGCCTGACGGCCTGCAATATCAGGTCATCCAGGACGGAACGGGGCCTTTCGCCAGGCCTGATGATTTGATTTACATCCAGTATCGCGGCACGTTCATCAATGGCGTCGAGTTCGACCATCATCCTCATTTTTTGACCCGCATCCAAAACGGACTGAAATGCTGGAGCGATGTGTTGCCCAAAATGCGAATCGGTTCCGAGTGGCGGGTTTATTCCCCGTCTGATCTTGCGTTTGGGCATCGGGGCGAATCTTACCATGGCGTGGGTCCGGACTCGGCGGTGATATACGATATCAAACTTCTTTCCATCGCACCGCCCGGTGGCAACTATGAAATCAGTTCAGGCGTGGGCCGGGGGCTTGACATTGGGGCGGACCCTCAATCCAACTCCGCTCAATGATACGAGCGGAGCGCGTGCACCGAACATCACTCAATGATTCAGGTCGAAAATTTAACGAAGGCTTTCGGGACGAAGCTTGCGGTTGACCACATTTCGTTCTCTGTGGAACGTGGCGAAGTACTGGGGTTTTTGGGTCCAAACGGGGCCGGTAAATCCACGACCATGAAGATGATTACCGGTTTCATCCCGCCGTCGGACGGCAAAATCCGCGTTGGCGGTTATGACGTTCTCGCCAACCCGATTCCCCCGCGGCGCCTGATTGGGTATCTTCCGGAAAACGCTCCGGTTTATGCGGACATGAGTGTGGAAGGTTTTTTGGGGTTCTGCGCGGAGCTCAACGGCTTGCGGGGGAGCGAAAAACGGAAGGCGATCCACCGCGTCGTGGAGTTGTGTTTTATTGAATCGGTGCTTCACCAGAGCGTGGACACGCTTTCCAAGGGCTTTCGCCATCGGACTTGTTTTGCCCAGGCCATTATCCACGACCCGGACATTCTGATTTTGGACGAGCCGACGGACGGGCTGGACCCAAACCAAAAACACGAGATTCGAAATTTAATCCGGCGGATGGGCGAACGCAAAGCGATCATTTTTTCGACGCATATTTTAGAGGAAGTGGAAGCGGTATGCTCGCGGGCGATTATCATTGATCGAGGCATCATTGTGGCAAACGGAACACCTGAGGAACTAAAACGGAAATCGGAGTCCGGCGGCTCAGTGCTGGTGGCAGTCGGCGGCGCGACTGCGGCGCAAGTGATGGAACGTTTTTCCAACATTCCCAATGCCCGCCGGACGGCCATTGTGAAGGAGCAGAATCAGGAAGTTTGGGCGCGAGTTTATCCCGCCGCAAACTGTCGCAACGGTGAACTCGTGCGCAACGTCATGACAGCGGTCAACGGCTGGAAGATCGAGGAGTTGCGGACTGAAGAAGGCCGTTTGGACGAAGTATTTCGCAATATCACCCTGCCGGACACGGTTAAGCCGGAATGAACACGTCATTTGGAAATATCAAGGCCATCGCCAGGCGCGAGTTGGCCGGCTACTTTTCATCACCGGTTGCCTACGTGTTCATTGTCATTTTCCTGCTGCTGACGGGATTTTTTACGTTCATGATCGGGGACTTTTTCGAGCGCGGTCAGGCCAACCTGGACTCCTTTTTCATGTGGCATCCGTGGCTGTATCTCTTTTTGGTGCCCTGCGTCGGAATGAGGCTCTGGGCGGAGGAACGGCGCGTTGGTACCATCGAACTATTGCTGACAAAGCCAGTCACGGTGTGGCAGGCGGTCGTGGGCAAATTTCTTGCGTCGTGGATATTTCTGGGGCTTTCGCTGGCGCTGACTTTCCCAGTGGTGATTACAATCAATTATCTAGGCGCTCCCGACAACGGCGTCGTCATCGGGGCGTACCTCGGCAGCCTTTTGATGGCGGGGGCGTACCTGGCGATTAGTTGCATGACTTCAGCCATGACCCGAAACCAGGTCATCAGTTTCATTCTTTCGGTTGTCATCTGCCTGTTTTTGGTCCTTTGCGGGTATCCACCGGTGACGAGCCTGCTGACCCGGATGGACAAACCATGGGTCGTGGACCTCGTGTCCTCACTGAGTGTTATGACTCATTTTCAGCCGTTCTCCACCGGTCTGGTGGATACCCAGGACGTCCTCTTTTTTCTGCTGATTATCGCTTTTGCCTTGTTTGCCAACGGCGTCATCATTCTGAACCATCAGGCTTCCTCGGACCGTTTAATGAGACGAAAAACTTTTGAACGGATCATTTACTCGGCTGGCGGCGTGGCGGCGATGTTTGTCGTGATGTTGTCGGCGTATATCGTGGCGGGGGCGTTCAAAGCGCGCATCGACATCACGGCGGACCGCGAGCACACGTTGTCGACGGGAACCAAACGGATTTTGGACTCACTCGACTCGCGCGTTACCATCCGCTTCTACTGCACCGAATCCGGAAATTCGATGCCGCCACAACTCAAAGCGTACGCACAACGCGTGGAAGATATGCTCCATGAATACGAGCGCGAGTCCAAAGGCCATATCAAAGTTGAACAATTGGATCCGCAGCCGGATTCAGAAGCCGAAGATTCCGCCCGCGTTGACGGTGTTGATGGGCGGCCCACCGGGCCCTTTGGCAGCGATAAAATTTATATGGGCATCGCGGTGAGCCTGCTTGACCAGAAGTTTGTATTGCCGTGGCTGTCGCCGGACCGGGAGCGCCTGTTGGAATATGATTTGTCCCGCGCGATTGACCGGGTGACCAGCCCGTCGCGCCCTGTCCTTGGGGTGATGACGGTGTTGCCCGTTTGGGGCGGCGCGCAGGATCCGTTGATGCGTCCGGGCCAGGGCGGCGCTCAGGAATGGGCGTTCATTACCGAGTTGAAAAAAGATTTTACCGTTCGGGCGGTGCCCATGACGGCGACAAACATTGACAGTGACATCAACGTGCTTTTGGTGGCGGACCCGGTGGATATTTCCGATATGGCGCAGTACGCCATTGATCAATTTGTATTGCGCGGCGGCAAGTTGCTGGCGTTTTTGGACCCACACGCCTATTTCGACCAGACACATGGGAGCCAGAATTTCTTTGTGGAAGGAGACAACGCGGCGCGATCATCGCTGCCGGATTTGCTCAAGGCATGGGGCCTGGACATGAACATCGACAAGGTCGTGGCGGACACGTCCTTTGCCAGCCGCAACATGCAAACGGGCGACAGCATGCCTACGTTGCTCATGGTCACGCAGGATGGGATTAATCAGACCGATGTGATTACCGCCGAGATTGACAACCTGGTATTTCCCTTTGCCGGGGCTTTCACCGGAAAAGCCGCGGATGGACTGGCTGAAACGGTGCTGGTGAATAGCACTCCCGATTCGGATTTGGTGGATACGCTGATTGCAGCGGGCAACAGCCAGCAAATTCTCGAAAACTTTAAGCCGTCGCACACTGAATATCCACTGGCCGTGCGTCTGGCGGGAAAATTCAGGACCGCTTTTCCGGATGGAAGACCATCCGAAAATGGCGGGAATGTTCCCGACCCCGCTCAATTAAAAACGGCGTCACGCGACAGCGAAGTGGTTTTGGTTTCAGACAGCGACCTGTTGAATGATCACGTCAGCGTGAAAGTGCAAAATATAATGGGCCATCGCCTCGTTTCTCCCATGAACGGCAACCTCAACTTCGTCCAAAGCCTCGTCGAAGAACTGGCGGGCGACGACAATTTGATCAGTTCGCGCAGCCGGGCCAACATGGGCCATCCCTTTACGCGCGTCAAAACCATGGAGGCCAACGCGGGCAAGCAATTACAGGCCAAAGTCCGGGAATTGGAAACTCAGCAACGGAACATGGACCAGAAGATCAAGGAATTGCAGGCCGCCGGCGAAGGCAACCAGAGCACAATTCTTTCACCGGACCAGCAGCAGGAACTTGCGCAGTACCAGCAATCCATGGCGCGGATAAATAAAGAACTCGAGCAGGTTCGGGGGAAGTTGCGCAAGGACACCGAAGCATTGGAATTCAAAACCAAGCTTATTAATATCGGAGCCATGCCCCTTTTGGTGGCTCTCTCGGGACTGGCCCTGGCCGTCGTCAGGACCCGGCGGAGGATGCCGCGAAAATTGCCGGCGCGCCCGATGAGAATTTCAGAACGCCCTGCCGCTGTTTCGCAGGAAATAGGCGCTTCAAAATGAATCGAAACCAATTTGTCATGGTCCTGCTGGCGCTGGCTATTGTTGGCGGCGCCGGCCTGGTTCTGCTCCATCGCAACCAGCAATCCTGGATGGTCCATGAAGCCGAAGTCGGTGATAAAGTGTTGCCCGGATTTCAAATGAACAACGTCGCCGTGATCCACGTCCAGGGCGCCGGCGCTGATTTCAACGTCGTTCATTCCAACGATCTCTGGACCGTCCGCGAACGCGATAATTATCCGGCCGATTTTGCCCTTATTCGTGACTTCCTGTTTAAAGTCCGGGACCTAAAAGTGGTTCAATCCGACGTTATCGGCCCCAACGAACTTGCCCGCCTGGATCTCGACCCGCCCGGGGAAGGGACAAATTGCGCGACGCTCCTGGATTTCAAGGACCAAAACGGCAAACCCCTTGCCAGCCTTCTCATCGGGAAAAAACATCGCCGCCCGCAAAATGGTTCGGAGCCGCTGGGCCTGCATGGCTTGTTTGACGGCTGCTACGCACTTTTGCCCGGCGATCCTCAAAATGCGCTATTGGTTTCGGACGATTTGGCGGCAGCCTCGCCGAACGCGGGAGCCTGGTTAAGCCAGGATTTTTTCAAGGCGGAAAATATCAAATACATATCGTTTACTTCGCCAAAAGCTGCTGATTCGTGGGAAATTTCACGCACGGATGATTCGTCCCCGTGGACCCTCTCGAATCCCAAACCGGGCCAGGTCCTGAATGTCCAGGCCGCGTCAATCATCGCCGAAATTTTGGAATTTCCTGCCTTCGACGACGTGGCTCTCAAAACACCAGCGCTCATGGCCAGCCACGGTTTGGATAAACCCATTGTCATAACGGCTATGACCGATCATTTCGCATACACGATCAAGGTGGGTCAAATGGAGACCAGCGGGAATTATCCCATCACCGTGAATGTAGATGGCAACATTCCGGATACGGACCCCAATGCATCGGACTTGCGCGCAAAACTGGCGAAAGAACAGGCGCTCGCGCCGTGGATTTTCGATGCGGGCACGTGGATGGACCGGGTGATGCGCTCCAGTACGGCGATTTCGGAGCAGGCCGCATCCGAAACTCAGACTGCGGAAAAATGAATACACACGCCTAATGGCATAGCTTGCAATAAAAATGATTTCCGCCAGGCTTCAGCGTTTGACCTTATCCGCGCTGCTCGCCGCCGCTGTGCTCGCTGTTTATGCGCCGGTCGCCCATTACGACTTCATCGCATTGGACGATGCGCGATACGTCAAGGACAACGAAAATATCAATCACGGTTTCTCCTGGTCCGGCGTCAAATGGTCCTTCGAAAATATCGTCGCCGGGAATTGGCACCCGGTAACCATGCTTTCACACATGGCCGATTGCCAGATTTATGGTTTGTCGCCAGGCGGCCAGCATTTTACGAATGTTCTGTTGCACATGGCCAATACGGTGCTTCTGTTTTGGGTGCTGCTGGCATTGACCGAACGCCGGAAATTTGACGCGGCCGCAAAACCGGCAACGCTCCGGAAGCCGGAGCACCCTTCCAAACAAGCCAAAATTCAACCTCCCGTTTCGCCCGTCTGGCCATGTGCGCTCGTGGCCGCGCTATTTGCCTTGCACCCGCTCCACGTGGAGTCCGTGGCCTGGATCGCCGAACGCAAGGATGTGTTGAGCGGCTTTTTCGGGCTGTTGACGTTGTGGTGCTACCGACAATACGTTGTGGATTCCGAGTCTGGCCGCAAAGCATCCTGGGTTTTTTATGTCCTGTCTCTGGTCATGTTCTCATTGGGACTCATGTCCAAGTCCATGCTGGTCACGCTCCCGTTCGTCATGCTGTTGCTCGACTTTTGGCCGCTTCAACGTTTTAACGTTTTAACGTTTCAACGCTTATGCCTCGAAAAGGCTCCATTCCTGGCGCTTGCGGCAATTTTCAGCGTGATCACGTATCTGGTCCAGAAGAGCGCCAGCGCAGTGGTGGCGCTGAGAGATTTCCCGATGCAGGCGCGTCTGGGTAATGTCATGGTTTCCTACGCGCACTACCTGGAAAAGACGTTTTGGCCCGATTCCCTGGCGATGCTCTATCCGTATCAACACTGGACAACGGGACAGATTGCAGGTTCCACCGTGTTAGTTGTCGGAGTTTCGCTGGCGGCGATTTGGGCCGCCCGCCGTAAACCATATATTTTTGTCGGCTGGTTTTGGTTTCTGGGGATGTTGGTTCCTGTTATTGGACTTGTGCAGGTGGGCCTGCAAGCCATGGCGGACCATTACACGTATTTGCCATTGATCGGAATTTTTATTGTGCTGGCGTGGGGCTTGACGGATATCGCAGTAGATGTGCCGATGCCGCGACCGTTGGCCATTTGTGGAGTGGTCGTGGTGATTGCATGTCTGGGGTTTGCGAGCGCCGTCCAGGTTCGATACTGGAAGGATTCCGAAACGTTATTCGACCATTCGGCGCGCGTCACAGGGCATAATACGGTGGCTCACTACATTCTGGGGGCATTGTACGATTCACAGGGAAAGACCGACCTGGCGGCAACTGAATTTACCGATTCGATTGCGGATGATCCAGGAAACGTCAAAGCGCTCTGCGGGCTGGGCTATATTCTTTGTAACCAGGGAAAACTCGACGAAGCGGCGGCAGAGTATCAGGCGGCACTTCGCGTAGATCCTGATTTGGCAAAGGCACATTTCGGGCTGGCCGAGGCGCTGATGAAGGAACATAACTTTGACGCTGCGATGAGCGAATACTCACTGGCACTGCAATCGGATCCGGACATTCCAGAGGCGCATTATCAGTTGGCGGGCTTGTACAGCGCCAAAGGCAACCCGGCGTCCGCTATTTCACAGCTTGAGGAAGCGGTGCGCCTGGCGCCGGATTGGCCGCCGGCCCTGAATAACCTGGCATGGATGCGGGCCACCGAATCCGATTCAACATTGCGAGACGGGGCGGAGGCAGCGCAGCTTGCGATTAGGGCAGCCGGCTTGACCGGAAAAAACAACCCATCCATGCTGGATACCCTGGCGGCGGCTTATGCGGAAACCGGTCAATTTACAGACGCGGTGCAAACGGCAACGACGGCCGTCCAGTACGCCAACGCCGCGGATGAAACCAATTTGGCGAACGAAATCGAATTGCGCCTCAAATTGTATCAGTCCGGGCAGCCCTATCGCGAATAGTCACCTGGGCGCAACACTGACCACTACGGGGACTTTCAATTCCGGGAGGGATGCGGACGATGTGTCGATGATGACATCGCCGCTGGTGAACTCATGGGGCAACTCGGCAAATTTAAGAATGAGCGTGAAGAGCTTTCCGGCGTCAGTGGGAGTGACCTCGGCGTTCATGCCTTTGATGCTGGACCGGACATGATCAATCGTAACCGGCTTATCAAGGATGGAGTCTAATTCCACTTTCCGGGTAAGGACCTGGTCCGGATAGTTTGTAATGGAATCACCAAAATTAGGGATCACCCAATAGATTTGGGCTGGGGTTGCCTTTAATTCTCCCTGGATATCGCATGAGAGAAACATGGTTTGCACGGGGCGATCCACCTGGTTGCCGGCCCAAAGTTGCACGTTTGCGACAATCATGGTCGGCGGATGGGGCGGACGATGGACCGTCACATTGACGTGGCCGGAACTGGCCT
The DNA here is from genome assembly GCA_035503455.1 of Candidatus Sulfotelmatobacter sp. Classification (GTDB taxonomy): domain Bacteria; phylum Verrucomicrobiota; class Verrucomicrobiia; order Limisphaerales; family UBA11358; genus UBA11358. The sequence continues at coordinate 8,287 of DATJTK010000161.1, forward strand.
GGGGCGAGTCGGAAGGGTCGAGCACCGCCGTAACCCATTTTTGCGAGGTGACGATTTTTTCAAGTCCGAGCGGCTGGTTATCGTTGCGGGTGATCAGGAAACTGGCCTGCGCCTCATCCTTGTCCGCCGGCAACGACATGCGCAGGACCATGGGACTGAGCTCGTAGAGCGGCGTGTAATCCAGTTGGACCGTCAAATCCACTTCCGGCGTTTTGGGGTCATTTGAATGAACCATGATTTGCTTCTGCACCTGGCCCATGACATGGTCGAGACTGATGGTGTAGGTAATTGCGCCGGTTTGTCCGGGGGCCAATTTGTCCGGAACGACTTTGGCGACTGTGCAACCGCAACTGGTGTCGGGCGGAGCCAGTTCCAAAACGGCCGATCCGGTATTTTTGAATGTGAAAACGCCCGATACTTTGCCGGGGGCGGTCAGTTTGCCGAGGTCGCAAAAATTAGTGTCGAATTGAATAGTGGGCGTGCCATCGCTATAACCCTCCGTGGCCTTCGCGGATGCGGCAAGGCACAAGGCGCCAACTCCCAGTCCCAACACAACACTCAAAGCCGTCTTCATGGTCGGTGAAAATATCCCGGTTTGTCTTTTTGAGTTCCTGCTTCGTGCCAATAGTCAGCACAGAAGCTGCGGTTTTTGTCAAGGCAATACAACCCCGTATTGCGTGGCGCCTCAGGAACGGTGGGCGGTGACAGTCGTACTTGACCCACCACGCAATACGCGCCACGTCACTTCTCGAATGAGAAGATTTTAACTGACGATCCGGCGGCCTTCGTCCAGGAAGATACCCTTGAAGTTCATTTCGAGAGCCTGCGGGTTTGAGGCCCTGGCGAGGGCTTCTTTTTCCGTGACCTTTCCAGCTTTAACCAGGTTAAACAGTGATTGGTTGAACGAGATCATTCCGTCATCGCCGCTGGTTTCAATGGCGGCGGACAATTTGTCCAGCCGGTTTTCTTCGATCAATTTTTTAACGAGCGGCGAGTTGATTAGAATTTCCAGGGCCGGCGTCATTTTGCCATCCACTGCCATGACCATGCGCTGGCAGACGACTCCTCGCAACGTGCCGGCGAGCTGGCGGCGAACCTGTTCGCGTTCGTCCGCTTTGAAAAAGTCAAGAATGCGGGTGACAGACAGCGCGGCGGTCGTGGTGTGGAGCGTGGACAACACGAGATGGCCGGTATCGGCGGCGCTCATGGCGGCAGTGAAGCTGATATCGTCGCGCATTTCGCCAACCATGATGATGTCCGGGTCCTGCCGCAACACGTGTTTGAGGGCATGATGAAAGGAGAGCGTGTCCAAACCGATTTCCCGTTGTTCGACGACAGATTGATTGTCTTCGAAAGCAAATTCGACAGGGTCTTCGAGAGTGACGATGTGCTTTTTAAAATTGCTGTTGATGTGTTCGATCATCGCGGCGAGGGTCGTGGATTTGCCGGAGCCTGTGGAACCGGCGATCAGGACGATGCCGCGGGGAGCTTCGCCGAGCTTTTTGATTTGGGGCAGGAGTCCCAGTTCCTCGAAGCCGGGCACGTGCGTTTTAACATGGCGCATGGCCAGCGCCCACTGGCTGCGCTGCTGGAATAGATTGGTGCGGAACCGCCCGACGTCGGGGGCAAAATGGGAGAAATCGATTTCGCGTTCTTCGTCCAGCCGCTTTTTTAAATGCGCGGGCGTGATGTTCTCCACAATTTTATTCATCCATTCGGTGGTGGGAAATGGAGCATCCACGGCTATGAGTTCGCGGTTGATGCGGAAAATGACAGGCGTTCCGATTTTGAGATGGACATCTGATGCGCCCCCGTCGACGGCGGTCTTAAGGATCTTGTTGAACAATTCCATAGAACGACAATTGTAAGGCAATTTGCAACGAAAACAAATTAAACATTGCCGAAACGCGTCATCGTCATAGGCAAGTCATTGACGTTCGCAGGAAGTGCGACGGCATCCAAAAGTTATAGCTTATGGGCTACGGATCAGTTCGCGTCGAAGCTAACCGGCTGGTAGTAGCTGGGCGTAACAGGTGTGCCGGTGCCGAAGAGGTCGACGTCAGCAGCAGGAGAATTACTGCTGGTGAGTGCCACCAGCGGCCCGTCCTGTGCATGTGGAACAAAGGAAAAATCGGGGCTGTTTGAGGGATAAATGGAACTGGAAGCCAGTACAGGGCTTTGCTCGACGGAGACGATGCCGAAGAGAAGCAGCGTACAAAGCGCCGAGGCGAGTGCTACGGGATAAGCCGGTTTTGCTTCAAATGCCTGGAGAAGGCGCAAAAGCCACGGCAACTCCCGTGCGGCTTCGCCGGCCCGGATACGCCCGATGACGCGGCTGGAAAAGTCCTCGAAATAGCCCGGGGGCGGAATCTCGTGCCGCTTGAGCGCCAGCAGGCGCCGCAACGCCTCAAAATCGTTTTCGTTCTCGCTCATGTTTTCACATAATCAGCCAGCAGGGCCTGCAATTGTTGGCGCGCATAAAAGAGGCGCGACCGCACGGTCCCGATGTTGCAGTGCATGATCTTCGCAATTTCTTCATGCGACAGACCCTGCACGTCGTGCAACACGACAGCCAATCTGTGAGATTCTGACAGCTTGAGCAAGGCTGCGTTCAATTTTTCCTGCAACTCTGTCAGTCCAGCGTCCCGGCGAGGAGTTTTGTCCGAAATCAACGCCACGAGGTCCGGGTTATGCTCGGCGTTAAAGTCGAGGTCATTGAGACTCATGTGCTGCCGGTTTTTCCGCTGTTTGAGGAAATTGATGGTCTTATTGACGGCGATGCGATAAAGCCAGGTATAAAAGCTCGAGCCGCCTTTGAAAGATTTGAGGGCCTGGAATGCCTTAACGAAGGATTCCTGGGCCAGGTCATTGGCGTCCTCATGGTTGGACGTCATGTGATAGATGGTGGCGTAAATCCGCTCCTGATAACGCCGGACCAGCTCGTCGTATGCCTTTAAATCGCCGTGACGCGCCCGATCCACAAGCACCATTTCTTCCGCTGGTGCGGAAGGGGCTTCCGAATCGTTACGTTCGGCAGGTTCGGCCATAATCATGGTCATACAATACAAACAGTCAAATTCGCAATTTGTTGCGATAAAAATTCCGTTAAATCCAAAAGACCCTCGCGCCCTGCATTTTCAGGCAGGATTTTCAACGCTGATCTGGCCTGTTCCAAATGATTGACAATCACTTCGACAGAAGGTTCAAACGTTTCGTAACGCACCAGCAATTCATTGACGAGGGGAAGATTTTCGGGCTGCCAGTTCTCGATCCAGCTTTCGAGCCGCTTTTTATCGCCGCCATCCGCGCGTTCCCATGCCAATAAGACCGGCCAGGTCAATTTGCCTTTGGCCAAATCGGTGCCCAGAGACTTGCCGGCCTCGGCTTCAGTGCCAAAAAGATCCACGCAATCATCGTAAACCTGATACGCAATCCCAAATGCTGCGCCAAATTGACGCAAGGCTGTCCGCCGTTCGGGTTCAGCGCTGCCCAGAAATGCGGCAAGGTCGCATGAAAGTGTGAAGAGTTCCGCGGTTTTCATCTCGATAACGCGGAAGTATTCCCGACGGGAAACCTCAAAGTTTCGACGGTGCTGGGTTTGCAGAATTTCGCCGGTGCAGACGGTATTGGTTGCCATGGCGACTGAGCGGCAAACTTCGGGCGTGGGAAAGCTGGCAGCCAGTTTGAGGGCCTGGGCGAACAGGCAATCACCAAAGAGAACGGCGATTTCATTGCCCCAGTTGGCCGCGAGCGTCAGTTTGCCTCGGCGCATTTCCGCTTCGTCCATGATGTCGTCGTGGACAAGAGTCGCCAGGTGCACCATTTCTATGATGACCGCGGCGGTGACGTGGACGTTTAAGACATCACCTACGGAACTGGCGGCAAGGGCGACGAGAGCGGGGCGCAGGTGTTTTCCGCTTCCGTTGAGGGCATATTGGGCGTAAGGAACGATTTTGGGGTCGAAATCGTGGGCTTGCAGGACGAGTTGCCGCTCGACTGTTTGGAGAAAAGGCTCGAGCGGTTCCACGAGAAGTTTCCAGGAACGATTCAGGTTGGAATGGGCCGAGGCCGAATCTGCCGCGCCCGAGTTCGCCACCTTTGGTTCAGCAGCTAGCATTCGCTGGAATCTACGGTTCCCGGGCGGATTAGTCAAACCACTTTGTAAAACTCAAGAAACAACGCCCAATATCCAAAGCAGGTTCTGCACCAGTCCCTTTAGCCCGGCGCGTCGCGCGGTGCGTTAAGAAGCAGAAACATCGAACGCCGAACATCCAACATCCAACGCCGAAGTAAATGCTGCGAGCTATCCATTCGATGTTGGGCGTTCGATGTTCGATGTTCGGTGTTTCCGGGTGAGCCATTTACCGTTTTCGGGGGCTCCTGCGGAGACCGTTTTGGAACCAAAGGCGCCAGACCATGAAAAGGGCTTCGCGCACGACGCGCCGATCCAGCTTGGATTTGCCGTGCACGCGTTCCGTGAACACAATTGGCACTTCAACGATTTTGAATCCGTCCCGCCACAGCCGGTGCGTCATTTCGATTTGGAAACTATAGTGGTTGGATTTGATTTCATCGAGATTGATGGCCTGAAGGGCGCGCCGGCGGAAGCATTTATAGCCCCCGGTTGGGTCGCTAAAGGGCATTCCAGTAATCACGCTGACGTACACGCCTGCGCTGCGACTCAACATGAGTCGCTTGAGGGGCCAGTTGATGACGCGCACGCCGCCGGAGTAACGCGAGCCAAGGACGAGGTCGGCGTCCTGGTTCTTCGCCGCCTCGATCAATTGCGGGACATCGTCCGGATTGTGCGAGAGGTCGCTGTCCATCTCACAAATGTATTCGTAGCCGCGCTCGAGAGCCCATCTGAAGCCGGCAAGATAGGCGCGGCCCAAACCGCTTTTCTTTTCCTCGTGGATGACATGAATTTCCGGATGCTTCGCGGCCAGGTCGTCTGCGATTTGCCCTGTGCCGTCAGAGGAATTGCCGTCCATGACCAGCATGTCGACCTTGACCGGCAGGGACAAAAGCCGTTGCGCGACGCGCGGAAGATTCTCCCGCTCGTTGACAGTCGGCACAATGATCAAAATGTCATTCACGCGAAGGGCAAATTGTTAAAGAGAGTTCATGCCAAAAACAAGGCGAAGTTCCACAGACGGACCCGTCCGGCCTGATTTTGCTCGAAAAATCACCAACTGCCGCCTAAAAAGGCATGCGGCAGGAGTTTTTTTACCGTAAACCTGCGGAATTGGACCATGTTATCGGTATCGGCCGCAATAACGGTCGCGTCAGGCGCGTATTCGGCGAGGAGTTGACGGCAGGCGCCGCAGGGCATGGGGCCGTCCTGGATACGGGCGACGACTGCGATGGCCACAAACTCCTTTGTCCCGGATGTGAGGGCCTTGAAGAGGGCCACGCGCTCGGCGCAACACGTCAAACCGTAGCTGGCGCTTTCAACGTTTGCGCCCCCGGTGATTTCTCCCGAGCGGGCCAGCAGCGCGGCGCCCACTTTGAATTTGGAATAGGGCGCGACGGCCGCTTCCCGGGCTTTTGCGGCGGCGGCGATTAATTTTTGCGGATCAAACTTCATTGCATGCTATCGAGCTTGCCATAGAGACGCGCAAACGTTTCCAGCAGTTCGGCGCCGGCTTTTCCCACGCGTTCGGCTGTTTCCAAAACGTCCGCATGAGACAGCATTTTTCTGCCGAGGCCTGCCGCGGCGTTGGTAATGCAGGAAAGGGCGGCCACGTTAAGTCCCCATTGGCGGGCGACAATGGCTTCAGGCACGGTGCTCATACCCACGGCATCGGCGCCAAGGGTCGCAAATGCCCGGATTTCAGCCGGCGTTTCGTAATTCGGACCGCAAACAGCCAGGTAAATTCCGTGGCGCAGCTTCATTTTGCAGGCGCGTGCGGCGTCCAGCAGCAACGCGCTTAATTGGGTATCGTAAACCTGGCTTAAATCCACAAAATGGGACGTGCCGCGCAAAGGGTTTGTTCCCATGAAGTTGATGTGATCGGTGACCAACATGAAATCCCCGACCCGGAACGACTTATTGATGCCGCCCGCCGCATTGGTCAGAAGCAAATCGTGAATGCCAAACGCAGCCAGGGCCCGGACGGGAAAGGTGACCCGCTCCATCGATTGGCCTTCGTAAAAATGCGCACGCCCGCTCAATACCAGGACCGAGGTCCCGCCGAGTTCGCCAAAAAAAAGCTTCCCGGCATGGCCTTTGACCGTCGGCTCCGGAAAACCGGGAATTTTTGAGTAGGAGATTTCCCTGTCCACGCGCAGCCCCTCGACAGCCGGTTGAAAGCCGCTTCCCAGAACAATCGCCAGATTTGGACGCAATGGAGACGCCTTCTTAAGCGCCGCAGCCGCTGTTTGCGGCTCAACTTCCGAATGCATGCCCGCAGTTTGCCGTGATTTAGAAAAATGAAAACCAAAAATTAGGCGGGGCGCACGGGCGGGTCGCATCTCACTTTTTATGCACGGAAATGGGTCGGGTAACTGGGGAGCGCACGCGCCCTCGCGTGCGGTTCGACCGCGCCTCGCGGTCGAACGGGCCGCGCGCCACCGCGCGTTGATCGAGCGCGGCGGCGTGCCCGAGCGGTTGACGAGGCGTCAACCGCCGCGCGCGAGGGCGCGTGCGCTTCCCATTGAATTCGCGCCTCACAAAAACTGAATATCCGGGGACAGACCCCGTTTCACATTTTTTGCGTGTAGGAAAAGAAACGGGGAAATGGGCTGGAACCTGAGGCAAAAAGTGCGGTTTTATTGGGGAATTTGAACGATCAATCAAGGCCGGGAGGAAACGGGGCAAGTATCTGATCGAGCGACTCTGACGCCCCGTCCGGGGCTTATCAAATTGGTACCTGTACCCACAGTTGGCACTGTGGGCTACTATCGTGCGCTGCTCCGCAGCTAATCAAACGTTTCTATTCGGAAGCGGTTTGGGCTTCCGGCAGTTCTTTTACGTCGAGCGAGTAGCCGAATTGGTTGTAATAAATATTTTGCTTGCCGGATTCGAGCTCTCCGCGCTGGAAGTCCACGTTGTCGGAACGATAGGTATTTTTAGGTGGCGAAAGGGTTTGGGAATGGTCGCAATTCACCGTGATGCGCCATTGGTCCAGGCCGCCGAAATAAAAATCGCGGATTTCGTTTCGTTCTTCGGGAGTAAGCGCTGTCGCATAATGCGCGGCCTTTACGCTCATATAAGGGTCAACGGGCACCCATCCATAGGGCGCGAGATAAATCTCAGCCCAGTCATGAATGCTGTGAATCCTGGGAAATGTGTGCCACCCGGATTGCCAGCGCGCCGGGATGCCGTTTAGCCGGCAAAGCGTGATGAAGAACATCGCTTCCTGCCCACAATCGCCGTAGCCGCGTGAACGACAATAGTCGCTGATGTTTCGGATCGTGGAATACTCGATGGCATAGCTGTAACAGGTGTTTTCGCCGATCCAATCGTAGAATTTTTTGGCCAGCAGCGCCGGGTTTTTCTCATCGCCGCCGATCGAGTGCGATAGCGCGCGCATTTCCGGAGTGAACACGACGTGCGGAGCTTCGTGCGTATAGACGGCTACCGCCGGGTCTTTGCCATCGAAGGGCGTGACGCGTTTGGGGTCGATATCAAACCAGACGCCGTAGCGCGTATAGCGATAGTTCAAGGTAAAGTCGGCCGACTGGCCGGCTTGAGCCGCCTGCTCAAAATAGGCGGAACGAATCGAACTGTCGCCCGGCGCAATGTCCTTTACCGGCGGCGAGCTCGAGATAACTTCAAAATCTCTCTGGTCAGGTTCATTTCGAGGAATCGGCAGCCAGGCTCGGATGATTTGGCCGGGCGGCACGACGTCCGAATTTGCCGAGACCGTCATGGTCACGTCGAACCGTTTTGGCAGTACATACGGCGAACCTTCCTTGAGCGCAGCCTGTTTGATGGCGCGGCAGGACGCAAGAATACTATATACCAATGCCACGTTGGTGCGCTCAGAAGCATCCATACGGCGGGGAGTTAGCGAAGGATACCGGAAATAAAGATTCGAGACGCTCGCCCGCATGAACCAGCGGCGTCCGTCTATGACGCGCGAATCGAACCGGCCTTCGCGCACCCATTGCTCAAATTCATTGGTTGTCAGGCCGTTGACCGATTGTTGGAGCGCGCTGAACAGATCGTCCTGCGACAATGGAAAGTCCCGGCAGATGCGGTTGAGACGGTCCAATTCAAATTCGACTTGCTTGCGTCGCGCGCCCGGCGGCGAGGCGGCGAGGGCGGTGTCGAGAACATTGGACGCGTCAACAAATTGCCCGTCGATTTCAAGTTGCGCGGCCTTCGCGAGCGCGCCGTCTGTGGTATCGGCTGAAAGGATGGATGGCATGGAACAGATTAAAAGGAAAGCAAGCCAAAGCGCGTGAAAACAACGGTGTCTTCTTCGGATGACCATAAGTTTATGGCCCCAGCGCCTCAAGGGCCGCGCGCACATGTTCGCCCCTGGCCTGCCAGTCGGCAAGGCGTTTCTTATGTTCCTCCAGCACCGTTGCCGGGACTTTTTGCGTGAAATTCGGATTCGCGAGTTTTTGCTCCACCTTGGCAATTTCGCCTTCGATTTTTTCCAGCTCTTTTTTGAGCCGGGCTCTTTCGGCCTCGACGTCCACCAGGCCCTCCAGCGGCAAAAACAAATCGCCCTGCTCGTGCCGAACGGCAAGAGCGTTTTTCGGGGGCTGAAAATGAGGGTCCACTTCAACGGTCTCGGCGTTGAGAAGCAGTTTCAACACTTCAGCGTCAATAGTGTGTCCATTGGGTTTGAAAACAAATTTAACTTTTTTGTTCGCCGGAATGTTTGCCTGGCGGCGCAGGTCGCGGCCTTGCGTGACAAGCTCATTTCGCGCTTCGATGAGTTTTTCATCGCGTTCGGCCAATTTGTAAAACGATTTGAAATCGTCGTCCAGTGGTTTGGGCCAGGGCGCAAACATGATGGTCCTGCCGCCTTGATTGTCCGGCATCTCCTCGCTGTAACCCATGCCGTGCCAAAGTTCCTCCGTAATGAACGGAAGGAACGGATGAAACATTCGCAGGGTGTGCGATAGAACAAAGTCAATGACGGCGATGGTGTTGGACTTGCGTGCGGCATCATCGCCTTGCAACACGGCTTTGCTCGCCTCGATGTACCAATCGCAATATTCGCTCCAAAAAAAGCGATACAAAGTCGCGGTGGCATCGCTGAATTTGTAATCCGAAAATGCCGCGGCAATTTCTCGAAGGGCAGTATCGAGTTTGAGCAGAATCCATTTGTCATCCGGCGTGAGCCATTCCGGATTGATTTCGGCCTGCACCTCGCCGCCCTGCATCTGGCGGAATCGGCAGGCGTTCCAAAGCTTGTTGCAAAAGTTCCGGCCCAGCTCGACGTTTTGTTCGTCAAATAAAATGTCCTGGCCGAGCGGCGCGGCGCGCATCACCCCAAAACGCAAGGCATCGGCGCCGTATTGGGCGATGAGATCGAGAGGGTTGGGCGAATTGCCGAGCATCTTGGACATTTTGCGTCCCTGCTTGTCGCGGATAATGCCGGTGAAATAGACGTTCTTGAAGGGCATCTCTCCCATGAACTCATAGCCGGCCATGATCATGCGCGCGACCCAAAAGAAAATAATGTCCGGCCCGGTCACAAGATCGGTGGTCGGATAAAATTTCTTCAGGGTCTCGGTTTGCTCGGGCCAACCCATGGTCGCAAACGGCCAGAGCCAGGAACTGAACCATGTGTCGAGAACGTCAGGGTCCTGGACAAAGCCGAGCTGTTCCAGTTTACTGGCTAAATCCTCATTTCCCGGTTCGATGGCGACTTCAACCGAAACTGTTGTCCATTCAATATTTTGGCTAGCCAACTCCGACGCACTGTCGGGCACGTTGAATGGAGGTCTTGTAACGATAGTCTTTGTTGCCGGCCACTTTACGGCTATGCCTTTATTTCTTGATTCCCATAACAAGTCGAAGGTCTGTTTACGTTTCGAGCCTATCCACTCTGGTCCGTTCCTCCAAACGGGAATCCGATGCCCCCACCAGAGCTGGCGGCTGATGCACCAATCCTGCAAGCTGCCCATCCAATGGTCGTACACCTTCGCCCAGCGGTCGGGAAAAAATTTCATTTTACCATCGGCGACAACGGCGCGGGATTTTTCGGCGCTGGGATATTTTAAAAACCATTGCTCGCTCAAGCGCGGTTCAATCGGCACGTCTGTTCGTTCGCTGAAACCGACGTTATTCGTATAAGGCTCCTCTTTTTCAAGCAGGCCAAGTTCCGTGAGTTTTTCCGCTGCGACTTTACGCGCCTTGAAGCGATCGAGCCCGTTTAGATCCTGTCCTGCCAATTCGTTCATGTGGCCGTTGGGATGCATGATATCGATCTCCGGCAGCTTATGGCGCAGGCCGATTTCATTGTCCGCCTTGTCGTGCGCAGGCGTCACTTTGAGGACGCCGGTTCCGAATTCAAAATCCACGTGCTCATCACCGATGATGGGAATGAGCTTTTGATCACGCGGCAATTCCGCAGGAAGTGGACGCACGATGCGCTTGCCGATAAACTTCGCATACCGCGGATCTTTTGGATTCACTGCCACGGCGGTATCGCCGGGAATCGTCTCGGGCCGCGTCGTGGCTATCGTGAGAAATGTTCCGGGCGCTTCCGCGACTTCCACTTTAAAATAATAAAGCGAGCCCTTCTGCTCCTTCATGTTTACTTCTTCATCCGAAATCGCCGTGAGAGAGACCGGGTCCCAATTCACCATGCGTTTACGGCGATAGATAAGGCCTTTTTTGTAAAGGTCCACGAATACCTTTTGCACACAACGCGAATAGTCCGAATCCATCGTGAACCGTTCCCGCGACCAATCGCACGATGCGCCGAGCTTTTTCAGTTGCTGGATGATAATGCCACCGTGCTTTTCCTTCCATTGCCAGACGCGTTCGAGGAACTTTTCACGGCCCAAATCGTCCCGATGCTTGATTTCACCGGATTTTTTGAGCGTGCGCTCAACAATCGTTTGCGTGGCGATGCCGGCATGGTCTGTGCCCGGCAACCAGAGGACTTCCTTGCCGTCCATGCGCGCCTTGCGCGACAGGATGTCCTGAATGGTATTATTCAGGACGTGGCCCATCGTCAGCACGCCGGTCACATTCGGCGGCGGAATCACGATGGAATACGCCGCCTTGGGTGATTTCGGGTCGGCCACGAAAAATTCTTCGTCCAACCAGAACTGATACCATTTGTCCTCAACGGACTGCGGTTCGTATGCCTTGGAAATCTCGCTCATGGAAATTTATTGGGAATCACTTCAAATTCACCGAATTGGCGGAAGTGTTTGTCAAAACTAACGGCACGGCGGATATTTAGGCGTCGCATTACCATGAACGACAGCGCGTCGCATAATGAGTATTCCTTGTCTCGATGCTTGCGCAAAATGTTGAGCGCTTCCCCCTGGTCCTGGGGCGAAATGTCTTCGACAGTAACAATCGGATTCTCGCAAAGTTCCTTCAGCACCATTTCACGTGTGACGATGCTTCGAGTGAAGTACGCATAAATTTCGCAAATAACCGGAAGCGTCGTGACCAAAGGCACTCTCTGACGAAAAATATCCGCGACGACCTGGCATGCCAGTGGGTGCGGAAGGGCCTCTTCATCCCGAAAATCAATCCAAAACGACGCATCAAGAAAGACAGGGTTTGTCATTTGGTCTCGTCCAGTTTCCGTATTTTGCGGTCGTAAGCCTCGCGACTGGCACGATTCGAATAGTAGTCATCCGGCAAAGGCGGCGCTTCAATGTACTCGCCATTCACCTTGATCCATTTCTTCGGACAACCATAGATGTAATGGTCATGGTTAATTCCGCCATCTTCATGTCCTTTCCATTTTGGATCGTGAGGCGTTGGCAGCAACATCGGATTATTCGTCCACGCATCCTCTGGAATTTCCATTTTCTCATCAATGAACCGTCGAATCACCGCGGCCATCGGCTCGTCACGACGTGACGCTTCCCGCTGCACAAATTCATGCTCGTCTTTGCTGAGATAAATCTGCGTCCGAATCATTGGCGCCTGCTCGGTTTCATCAGCCACAGCAGTCTCTTTAAGCTTAATGGCCGAACCCTTATGCGCCGGATACTTGGTTTTCTTTTGCCGTTTCACTTCACTCAATATACATCACGATGTATATGTGTCAAGACGTCTTTGTCAACGCATATTCCATGCTCTCCACAAGGGCCTGCAGGCTTGCGTCGATAAGGTTTTCACTGACGCCGACGGTTCCCCATTCGCGCTTGCCGTCGGATGACTCAATGAGCACCCGCGTTTTGGCGGCTGTGCCTTTCGTTGAATCCAATATCCGGACTTTGTAATCGGTAAGCTTCACTTTTTTCAGCTTCGGAAACGACCTCGTCAGCGCCGCCCGCAATGCGCCGTCCAGCGCGTTGACCGGGCCGTCGCCTTCGGCGACTTCGTGGTAGTTTTTTTTGCCCACGCGCACGCGCACTGTGGCTTCGCAGACGGATTCCTTTGAATCACGACGCATCGAGACGTGGTACATATCCACTTCAAACGGAGTTTCCCGGTGCTTCAAGGTTTTTCCGATGAGCAGGGCCAGTGAGCCTTCCGCGGCTTCGTATTCATAACCGGCGTTCTCCAATTCTTTGACCTGGTTGAGAATGGTCTTCAGCTCGGGCGCGCCGTCGTTCCCGAGTTTAAAGCCCAGTTCCTGGGCCTTCATCACGATGTTGCTGCGGCCGGCCAAATCGCTCACCAGGACCGTTCGCGAATTGCCCACGAGCGACGGGTCGATATGTTCGTAACTCGACGCGAGCTTTTGCACCGCATTGACGTGCGTCCCGCCCTTGTGGGAAAACGCAGCCGAGCCGACCCAGGGCAGGCGCGGATTGTGGCGAAGGTTCGCCATCTCATCCACGAACTGCGACAGTTCCTTCAGCTTCGGCAATGACTTCTCAGGCACGCATGTCTTTTTGAGTTTCAAAGCGACGCACGGAATGACACTGACTAAATTGCAATTTCCCGTGCGTTCGCCGTAACCGTTTATCGTTCCCTGCACATGCGTCGCTCCTGCGCCGAGTGAGGCCAGCGCGTTCGCAACGCCCAGGCCGATGTCGTCATGGGTATGGATGCCGATGCGGCAATTCAATTTGCCCGCCGCCACGCACGTGATGGCCGCGACCTCTTCCGGCAGACAACCGCCGTTTGTGTCGCACAGCACCACAAAATCCGCCCCGGCTTTTTCAGCCGCCTGCCACGTGGCTATCGCGTATTCGGGGTCGAGCTTATAGCCGTCAAAACAGTGTTCGGCGTCATATATGACAAATTTGCCGTGGTCCTTGAGATAGCGGACGGTGTCGGCGATCATTCCGAGGTTCTCCTCCGGGGTGCAGCGCAAGACCTCCTTGACGTGCAGCATGGAAGTTTTGCCGTAGATCGTCACGACCGGCGTGCCAGCTTCGATCAGGAGGCGGACCTGATCGTCCTGTTCGACCGGTGTGTCCTTCCGGCGCGTTGAGCCGAAGGCCGCCAGGCGCGCATTTTTGAATTTTTTCTTTTTGGCCTGGGCGAAAAATTCGATGTCTTTGGGATTTGAGCCCGGCCAGCCGCCTTCAATGTAATGGACCCCAAAAGCGTCGAGCTTTTCGGCAATGCGAAGCTTGTCCGCGACCGAAAAATTGATGCCTTCACCCTGCGAACCGTCGCGCAGGGTCGTGTCGTATATTTCAACCTGGGGTTTCATAAATTTTCCATCAAAATGAACCGGTATTATTGCTGATTTCCGGGAAACTGCAAATGGCAAAAGAACGGAGCGCCGCGTGCAGCGGCGCAACGAGCGTAGCAGGACATTGCATCGCGGAACCTTCCGCCGCTTTATGCGCCCTTCGATAACGATAATGTAACTTTTTGTAGCTTTTCGTGTTGCCGAAATGTTGCCGACTAAACCGTTGGCAATCAAGTTGCCGGGACTTCCCGTCACCGCGAAGAATGGGCGCGCGGGCATCTTGACCTGGCTGACTAGGCGTGTAAACGGGAAATGAAGCCCATTTTCGTATAAAAAGTGTCATTTATTGGGAAATTTGAAAAAACAGCCACAGGAAGTTGAAACGAAGGGTTTTCGGCTGAAGAGAGAATTCTTTACCGCAGAGAGTGCAAAGATCACAAACGAATACGCACGGTGGATCCGCCGGGTGAGGACACCCGGCCTACAGGGTCGGCCGTCCGATTCCTGCTGTCGCGTTTGATGGTCCGACAGTTGGATGGTGGATATGGTTATGGTTTGATGATTGCTCTGAAAATCGGCTACATCAAATCCGACTCAGGCATGGAATAATGGTAGAACACGGCGCGCTGCGCCGTGTAGCGCCGCGTGCAGCGGCGCAACAAGAGTAAAAATATCACGGTAGGGCGGAAGTGCCCTTCCGCCCTGATTATAGCTCCGCACCCAAACCCTCCAAATTTACAATGGGTCCCAAAAGTCCAACAATTGACTTTCTTTAACTTTCCAAACCCAAAATTACAATGGGTCTCAAATATAACACGATGTTATATTTGAGACCCATTGTAAATTATTGACAAAAATACCGCTAAAATTTAGAAGTTTTATCGCTGGCCGCGCGCAAAGATCGTGAGGATTGGCCGGTCGGGAACATCTCCATTTCCGAGAGCCTCACAATAACAGGCGACAGCGCCCGTGACATTGTTTGTCCAAAGGCTATCGAGGCCGAAGATTTTTTTTGATTCAAGGCATCCATCATATTCGTTGGTGGTAAAGCCGCTGAAATCGGGACCGATCCAATTCGTATTTCCAGCCGCGGCATCCATGAGCGCCCGCACATTTTGGGCGTCGAGAGGACGCGTCCATAAAGGCTGAAATGATTCGGTGACGGATCGCCCGTTCTGAAACGTGACGATGACGGACCAATAACCGGCGGAATAATGGCCGGCCCATCGATCAGTCTCCAAAGAAATGCGCGACTTAACCGCGCCATAACGCTGATAAATTTCCGCAACCGTTTCCCCGAGCCGCGCCCGCGCCGCCATCGCCGAAACCAAGACCATTCCGAACACAAAGCAGGCATTAACGATCGTCTTCATAGTTTCCTTTCTTCTTTCTGGAACACAAAAAGCTATACTCGTTTTGATTTAGCGCAAGCCCGGTCCAACAAAAACGACAAATTTGAAATCCAGGCTCCGCTGCAGGCGCGCCCAATGGGCGCGGCCCGGTGTTTGCCTGGTGGGCGCTTTGCCGTGCCCAGTTGGACAACATTGGGTCCGCGCCTTGTTGGGGAAATTTGTATGGCAAAAACGGAACTCAGTAAACGCATCTTTGCTGCGTGGCTGTCTGGCACAAAATCAGAACGCCAGAAAATCCTCAGAGAACTGTTGAAAGCGATTGTCCTCATTTTGACTTTTTCCCCGCCGAAACCGGCGCTACACAGCGCAGCGCGTCGTGTTCCACCACACTGGCCATGGCGCTGTCCCTGCCAAGAACAGTGCTTTTAATTTCCTGCGGCGTTGTTATTTTGGCTGGACTGATTCGGTGAAATGATTTCAATCGTTGAACAACAGCCTGTTGCCGGCGCGGATTTGGTGATCCTGGTCGCCGAAATTTTTTCGCCCGATGGCGTACTTTCGCGGGCGCGGAATTTTGAATTTCGGCCACAACAACAGGATATGGCCGTGGCCGTGGCGCGGGCGCTGCAAAACGGGGAGCACCTGGCGGTCGAGGCCGGGACGGGGGTCGGAAAATCTCTCGCCTATTTGATTCCATCTATTTTATTTGCGGTATTGCGCCGCAAAAAGGCGGTTGTTTCGACGCATACCATCAATTTGCAGGAACAGCTTACGGAGAAGGACTTGCCGATGCTGGCAGGCGTGCTGGGAACGTTGCCCGTACCGGTCAAATTCAGTTTTGCCATGCTCAAAGGCCGCGCCAATTACCTGTGCACAAGGCGGTTGCACAAAGCGATGCAGCAGAGTGACAGCTTCTTTACCAGTTCCGAAGCGGCCGAACTTCAACGCATCTATGAATGGTCAAAAAAGACCAAAGACGGGAGCCTATCGGATTTTGACAGCGAGCCCGACCCGAAAGTGTGGGCTCAGGTTTGCTCGGAGCGCGGCCTGTGCTCGCCAAAAATATGCGGCCACGCCTCGGATTTTGCCAAGGACAACGGCATCTGCTTTTTTCAACGCGCGCGAAACAAAATCCTTTCGGCGGACGTGCTGGTAGTGAACCACACGCTGTTTTTCACGATGCTGGGCGGAGTGGACCCGGAGATGGAAGGCGGCATCCTGTTTAAAAACGATTTCGTGATCTTCGATGAAGCGCACACGATGGAGCACGTGGCCTCGCGCCACATTGGTGTGAGCGTATCGAGCGGACAAATGCGGTTCGCCCTGAACCGCCTCTGGAATCCGCGCACCCAAAAGGGTCTTTTGGGCGCTTTGCGGAGCGGAAACGCCGTGAGATTCGCCGCGGACATTCTGACAGAGACTGACAAATTTTTTGAAAAAGTCGAAGCGGCGTGCGATGAAATCCAGCGGAGCGTCAAACGCAATAGCTTCGGCACAGGCGAGCCGCCCGCGGCGCGGCATTGGACCGAATTGCGCATCCGCCGCGCTCAGTTGGTAGAGGACAATGTCACATTGCCGATCCAACGCTTGCGCGACGCCGTGAGCGATTTGATAAAAACCAGCGACGACAAAGACATGGGCCAGGAATTATTGGAATGCAACCGGCGCCTGGCTGATTTGCGGGACGAAGTGAAACTGTTTTTGGAGCAGGCGGCGCAGGACCATGTGTACTGGGTGGAACGTTCCGGCAAAACCGGGAAAAATCTTTCGCTCAACGCCGCGCCGGTGGACGTGGCCGATTACTTGCGACGGCGGCTGTTTGAAAGCGATACGAGCGTGATTATGACCAGCGCGACGCTCGGGATTTCGAATGTTAAAGCCAGGGCATCAAACGAAACTACCAGGCGGGTTCCCACTCAAAACTTGAAATCCAGGGCTGAAACCCCGCTCAGCTATTTCACCAAACGAGTCGGCGCGGAATCAGCAACCCAACTTCAGGTGGGGACGCCGTTCGATTATGAACGGCAGATGAAATTGTTCGTGGCAAAGAAAATGCCCGATCCGCGCGAAGCTGGTTACCGTGACGCGCTGACTCATTGGATCAAGCACTTCGTGAAGATGACGCATGGCAAAGCATTTGTGCTGTTCACGAATTTCAAGCTCATGCTGGAATTGAGTGAGATCATGCAGCCTTTCTTTGACGAACTTGGCATTGCCTGCCTGGTACAGGGCAAGGGCGTGCCGCGGGCCACCATGCTGGAGAAATTCAAGGATGACGTGGATTCGGTACTGTTTGGCACGGACAGTTTTTGGACGGGTGTGGACGTTCCAGGCGAAGCGCTATCGAACGTCATCATTACCCGCCTGCCATTTGCCGTGCCGGACCATCCGCTCATCGAAGCGCGCGTCGAAGCGATTGAAGCGCGCGGCGGAAACTCCTTCAGCGAATTTTCTCTTCCCGAAGCGATTTTAAAGTTTCGCCAGGGCGTCGGCCGGCTTATCCGTACCAAAACGGATACGGGCATTATCGTGGTCCTGGATAACCGGATTTTGACGAAGCAATATGGCCAGGCGTTTTTGGATGCGGCGCCGAAATGTCCGGTGGAAGTGGTTTGAATTAATAGGGCGCGAGCAACGGAATGATGCCGCGCCCGTTCCGCCGATAAACTTTGAAGTCCTTGTCCGTTGTAAAAACCTGGCTGCGTTCATGAAGTTCCGCCATACGCACCAGACATGCATCGGCCAGGCTCATCGGCTGGTCGGCATATTTGCGCAATAGTTCCCAAACCTCGGGCTGGTGAGAGGAAACGTTGAAGTCAATTTTGACTAATTCACGCTCAAAAAGTTCCAGGAGAGAATCGATTGCAACGCCATCAGATTGCAAAAGAAAAATTGTTTCAGACAGAACGGCTTCACATGTCCAGAGTGGTTGGTAGAGAGTATTCCAGATTTCCAGCGCCCAGCTATGATGCTGGTCAGTTTCGTTGACAAAACCGACAAGCGGACCGGAATCGAGGAGAACCTTAGTCACGGCCATAGCCCGTCAAAGGCCGCGTGGATAAATCTTTCGAACCGCGCACACTCCCGCAAAGGTCTTTTGCGCGCTCGTAAAGCGAGAGGCGCTTCTTTGAAGCGAGGTGCTCGTCAATCAGGTCGCGGACAATGGCGGCCTGTGAACGGCCGAGCGTCTTTGCCCGCTCTTTCAAAAGGGCAATTTGCCTTCTTTCCATTTTCAATGTGACAGTTTCCATGCGCTAAGCGTATTACTATTCTGGCAATTCGTCAACACCGCCGGCCGGATTTGGCTGGCTGAGTCGGTCTGCGCTTTCAATTTCCTAAGCGCGTCCAGAAGCGATTCCAGCGTTGGAATATCGGCCTGAGCCTGAACCGGTTCTTCTCCTGGGCGGCCACCGAGTGGAACAACCTCGTGCGGGTCCACGGCCCGGATCGGGTCATGCGGATTCATTACTGAAATAATGCTTTTAAGTCCTGGAGGCCCATCTCGTGGCGCGGTTTAAACTTATCGCTGCTCATATACTCCAAAATGCTGCGGCGCAGTTGGCGGGCGGCGATGCGCGTGTCGAGATCACTGCTGATGTCCAGGGTGCAGACCAGGAGTTTTCCTTTGCCGACTTTTGCTTCAAAAATGGCGCAGGGCAAGGCGTTGCGATTGAACTTGTCCACGAAACGGAACGGCATATCCACTTTGGCGGGCAGGTTGTCCAAATTGATTGAAAAAGAGCGATGCAACAGTTCCCACCATTGCCAGTCCGTCCAATCCTTTGTCGGAAAATCGGCGAAGACTGGATGGCGGGCGTCAATCATCGCGCCCATGGTCCCGGGTTGATTGGGGAACATGACTGGATTCCAAAAGACCGGAACGAACTCG
This sequence comes from Candidatus Sulfotelmatobacter sp., assembly GCA_035503455.1. Taxonomy (GTDB): domain Bacteria; phylum Verrucomicrobiota; class Verrucomicrobiia; order Limisphaerales; family UBA11358; genus UBA11358. The sequence continues at coordinate 27,279 of DATJTK010000161.1, forward strand.
GCGGCGAGCGGTGATTTCACGTCATCCCAGGCAGGAAGCAAAAGAACACGGTCGCCATCCTGCAACGCCTTGAAAAAGTCCGGACCGGGCGACTCAAATACCTGGACGTTTGTTTGTGCGAGCGGTTCACTTTTGGGATAGACCCAAACATTCCAATTATTGGCGATGGATGTTCCGGCCAATTCAATTGTCACTTTCAGTTTTGACGCTTTTGTGACCGCGGACAGCGGCTGTTGGATGCGTCCGATTTCTCCGTTGTGGCCGAAGGGAATCAACGGCGCCTGATATTGGCCGTTCGCGATTTTTGTTTCTCCATCAAATATTTTCCACACGACCGTGGCATTTGTTATAGGAGCGGGACCGAAGTTGGCGACTTCAATTCCCGCGTCAAAGGTTTCGTCGTTTTGGTAAACCCGTTTGGCCATAAGCAGCAACGGCACGACCGGCCCGCAAAACTTTCGGAATTGGCCGGGCGTTATCAATCCTTTGCTGTCCCAAAATGCGTCCAGCAACCCGACCGTCGATGTGCCTTGTCCTGGAAAATCATTCAATTGGAGTAATTGGAATCCGGCCTGATTCGTCGTCCGCAAGGCGCGCTCGATTTCTTCCTTGTACAGCAGCGCGGCGAGTTTGCCGGAATCGCGGGTGTAGATAGGGGCCTCTGCCAGGCGTCCCTTCTTTGCCAAATCGGCGCGAATGGCTTCCATCGCGGTCGGGCGCAATACGCCGTCGTACTTCGGGATTTCGGCGAGGTTGGGGTAAACGCAATATTGGCCAACTTCATGGCTGATATATGGAACCGAAATACATGAAATGGCTTTGGCGAAATTCGTTTCTGTATTGGGGACCGTGTTTTCAAAAATGTCCTGCCCGCGCGCGCGGCCATTTTTTGTGTCCTGGGAAATATAATAATCGTCGCCCGGTTCGGGCTCTTTGCCGCGTTGATGTGAGGATGGGTACGTGGTGCTGTCGTAGAGCAATTGCGGATCCAGTTTGCGGAAATGATTTTTCAAATCGTCCAATACCGTGTAATCGCCCTTCAGTTCATTGCCCATCGTCAGCATGACCCATGACGGATGGTTGCCATATTCACGAATCATCCGCTCGCCTTCGGCGCGAAAGAAATCCGTCACTGCGGCGTCTTGGCCGATTTTGAAGCTCCAATCCGGCAGTTCCACTTCGAGGTAAACGCCCATGCGGTCTGCCGCTTCAAAAGCAGCTTCCGGCGGGCACCAGGTGTGAAAACGGACGTGGTTCAGCCCGAAGGCTTTAACGGTGGAAAAGATTTTTTCCCATTGTTTGCCCGTCATGTCCGGATAACCGGTTTTTGGAAACTCACAGCAATTGACGGTTCCGCGAAGAAATGTCCAGCGGCCATTGATGGTAAACCAATGCTGGTAAGCCTTGAATTCACGCATGCCAAACGTATCGATCACTGTGGAATGAAAACCAGCGCCGTTCAAAATGGCCTTCATTCGATACAGCCTTGGCGTGAACTCGGACCACAGGGCGTAGTTAGTGCCCATGGGATAAACAATTTTCTCCTCGCTGTCGCCAGGAGGCAAAGTGACGCGCGATTTCATGGACGGCAAATTCGGGGCCGAAAAATTGTCCGCCTCGGCTTGCAGGGACAGGTCTACCTCGGCTTCTTTTTCCGTGCCGTTGTGAGCTTGCACCGTGACCCCAACAGCGTTGCCGGCCAAATCAGGACGCAGCTCCAATCCATCGATGCGAACTTTATCGCGCGCTATTAGGGCTATGCGGCCGATGATGCCGTTCCAAATGGTTTGCGATTGTTCCGTATAAGCATGAGGATCGCCGATGGCCAACTGCCGGCTGTTGTCCACGCCGATGGTGATTTCGTTGCGACCCGGTTTCAGCGCCGCACTGATGTCGTAGCGGTGCGGCGTGGTGAGGCTGTTTTGCGCGCCGATGTATTGGCCATTGATCCAGACCTGGGATTTCCACATGACGCGCTCGAGCACGAGGTCAACGTCCTTGCCCATCCATTTTTTTGGAATGTCAACCTCGCGTCGATACCACGCAGGCCCTATGTAGGAATATCGTTGCTGCAGATGCATCAGCACGAGGTCTTCTGTCGCGTAGTTGGTCGAACGGCCAAAGAGGATTCCTCTTTGGGGAACCAAATTCTCAGGCGGCAAGGGCGGCAGAATAGGTTGTTGGGTGAACGGCGTTCCTTTGCAAGCCTGAGAAGTTGTGCCGGGAAGGTGAATGGTGCCGGTGAATGGTCCCGCCGGCGTGGAACCCATTTGAAACTCCCATTTGCCGGAGAGGTCAATGGTTTCTGCCCGGGAAATACAGGCTGAGAAAATTAAAATGATTGCGATGGCCAGCGATGAACCGGGGCGCCGTAGCGCAGGTTTCCAAACCTGCCGTATCGCCGATTTCCCAATCGGCCAGTCGCGCGACGGCGCGCGACTCGCAGGTTTGGAAACCTGCGGTACGGCAGACTTGGAAGTCTGCGCTACGATTGACGCCCGTCGCATTACATCCATCCGTATTCTTTCGCTGCGTTGCCGATTTGGCTGCGGACAAATTTGCCCAGTTCAATCGCTTCTCCCCGGGTAACGCCGGGGCCGGCTTTTTTCCCTTCTTTGAGGCTGCGTTCCGCGGCATCCACGATGACAGCCGTATAAAAATCCATCGGCGTTTCGGGATTTTCGGCCCCCTGAAGCGTGCCGTTTCTTCGGCCCAAAATCTCCTGGTACAATCGTCCGGGATTGCTGATGCCGTATCCAGTGACCTTGCCGCTTGCTTCAAAAGTGCGAAACAGTGGATTTACTTCGTTGACTCCGTCGGCATGAATTTCACGAAGGCCGGGCGTATCGAACCCTATATCCAGCAGGCCGTCGGAACAAATCATGCGGCCAGACTGGACGGCGATGGACCAAGCCGCATTGGGGAGGGCCCAGCCGGCAATGATGTGCGCGACAGCGCCGCTCGTGAAGAGAATCTCCGTGTCCACGAGATCATAGCCCTTTACCGCGCGGGGTTTGAGCGACGGCAATTTGTGCGAATAACCGGTGGCGCGCACTTGCGCAGGGACATGGCCGGTGATTTTCATCAGCGCATCCGCCATGTGAACGGTCAGGAATGAAACCGGCGTGTTCTGCCCGGCGTAATCCGGCGAAGAAAAAAATCGCGGCGAATGGTTCGGGTTCGAAACGAGCAATTTATCAACCATGTAGAAAACGCCCGTTTGAAAAGTGCCGTAACGTCCGCTCTTGAAGCGCGCCTCGGCTTCCTTGATGCGCGGGTCGCCGCGTTTATGAAAATCGACGCCCAAAAAGCGCTCCGCTCTTTTTGCCGCCTGAATCATGGCGTGCGCGTCTTTGACTGTGGCCGCAGTTGGTTTGGGCAAAATGACATCCAGGCCGGCGGCAAAGGCGTCGAGCGTGGGCTCGCGGTGCAAACGGTCGGGCGTGTTGATTTGGACGGCGTCCAATTCAACCTTTGCCAGCATTTCACGATAGTCGGCGAACCGCCGGTTCTTCGGCAGCTCTGCCAAGTCGCCGAACCAGTTTCGATTTTTCGCGCCCGGATTGGCGACGGCGCAAATTTCCAGCACGGGCGAGTAGTCGCTTTGAAAATAGAGGTATTGATAAATCTCGCGCACGACGGCGCCTGCTCCGATGATTCCGATTCGAAGTTTTTCTTTCATTTTAAATGGTCCCGGTTTGGCGCAACAGAAACAGCGCCAGAAATTCAGCCGCTTTGGCGACGTCGCGCAAGGCAATTTGTTCCTGGTCAGAATGGGCAAACGCCAATTCGCCGGGTCCGAAGGTCAGCACGGGCATTCCCGGATATTCCGTCGCAAACAATCGCGCATCGCAAGAAACGGTCCAACCCGCAACCGGTTCGTCGCGCCAGAGGCCGCATTGTTTCGCGGCGGCAATCGCGTTGCGCATGGCCGGAGAATCCGGGTCGCCGTCGAACGCCGCATTATGCAATTTTTCATAAGTGACTGTGACCGATTGCGCGCCGGATTCAGGGCGTCCGCACCGGCGCAGATAGCTTTCCGCGCCACGTTCGGCGGCCTGGCGCACGCGCGCCATCACCTCTTCCATGCTGTGCGTGGGGACAAATCCCTGGCCGCCTTCTAATATCAGGTTTTGACCAGACGCTCCGTCCAGTTCCAGCCGCATCGGCCCGGCGAGGGCGGACAATTTTGCCTTTGAAAAAACCTGGCCGCGGACGAGGTGCGCCATTTTGGTAATGGCGCCGTCGCGTTCGCGGATGGCGCCCATGTGACCAGTTGCGCCATGCACGGCGACTTCGAAACCGTTGCCGCGGCGCTTCAAATCGTAATGCCGCGCCACCATTGGCTTGCCGGTTGTGGCATCTGCGACCTTCGTCTTGTCACCGTAAAGGCCTATGTATTGGGCCAGGCCGCTTTCAAGGCAATCACGAATGAGGGATTCTGCCTGGGCGTCCGGCTTGCGCTCGAATTGAATCGTGAATCGCGTCTCACCGCAAATTCGGCTGGGATGCTCTCCGAATGGGCCAATGATGCCATGACAGGTTTGGACGGGACGTTGCGGAAACAGTTTGTGCCGGCTTTCGGCGCGAATGGCCGCCCCCTCCTTTTCCATTTCTTCGATGACCCACGCGGACATTTCGAACGCCGAAACGTCTGGCGGCGGTTTCAGTTCCGCCTTGTACCAAACCGCGCCGCGATTGGCCGGATAAATCTTCAGGCCCGCGCATTCGCCGACCACAACTGAATCGTACAGTTTCTTGAGCTCACGATCCGTCGCCAGCGAGAGCGAGCCATTCCCGCCCGTTTCTTCTTCGATCACGAACATCGCCACGACATTGCGGTTCCAGCGTGAGCCGGCGGGCGCCATAACACCCGATAAAATGCGCAACGCCGTCACCATGGCCACTACAGGTCCTTTGTCATCGCACGCGCCGCGACCGAAAACAACGCCGTTCTTTACGCGCGGCGGGAAATACGGCGCGACGACGTCAATGTGGGCATTAAGCGCGACGGCTTCGCCGCGTGCTTTGTCGTTTGAGCCCGGCGCTACGTAAACGAGATTCGAGCGGCCAGCGTAAGTCGTTTCAGCCGAAAGGCCCTCGGGCCGTTCGGGCGTCTTCGTAAAATGGGGCAGGGAATAATGAGGGTGCGATTGAATGGCCGGATTTATCGGACGCCGTTCCGTGCGGCTATCAGAGAATGACAACGTTTTTAATTCCCGTTCCAGGATTTGGAAACAGCGGTCTTCTGCGTCCCTCATGACGGAGACATCCGGTTTCGGCGTCGTGTCGATGCGGCATAGTTCGACCAGCAATTTTTCGATATAGGCGCGTGTTTTTGCGTCGCGCGCCTGCGCGGTGATCTGCCTGATGATAACTGCCGCGGAGGGCTTTGCTTTGACCTTTGCTTTCACTACGTGAAGCTGACAGGCTACGCGAGCGCATGAACCGGGTCAATTTCTACAGCGTTGAGAATTGAACTTCTCGGTGGCGAGCAATTCATCGAACGTCCGGCAAATGGTCATCTCACGCCCCCGCTCCGATATGAACTGGCACGCGCGCACCAGATGGTTCCGGTCGTAGGCATGGCTCCAGCGTAACAAGCGCAAGAGATCCAAAACCGATTCGCGTTTCGATTGAATTCGCCTCAATTTTCGCATCCAAAATCTCCTGATAATCCGCCAGTGGCGAATCCAAATTGGCGGCGTCAGGGCGAAGATGAAATCGTCCGCGTCAAAGCTCGGCCCAAGCCACTGATAGTAAACGCCCTCGATGATCCAGCCGTCCGCGGAAACGGTGGCGGCCAGTTTCCGGTCGCGCTCCGCAGGGTCGGCGCGAATGCCGTCCCAAAAAAGATTATCGAGGTCGCATGCGGGAACGCCGAGACGCTCCGCCAGCTTTGCCGCAGCGTATGATTTGCCGCTGCCGGGACCGCCGATGATGTGGATGCGGGGTTTCATGGCGTTTCTCGATAGCCATACTAACCCTTAAATATGGATGGTTCATGGTCCCAATGCATGCGAAAAGATCGAAAAGGGGCTCCCCCAAAAATTGTTGCGACCCTGTTGCGGATTTGTTGCGGATTAAGTCACTGATAATCAACGTTGTAGCGGATGTTGCGGATTTTCAGACGTCACATGCCAATATGTGCCTTTTTCCTTTTTAATTTTTCCTTTTTAATTTTTAATTTCGCCGTGGCTAAACGTTCCTTTTCCCGCCTGGTCAGAATCGCCACCGGCGAGGAAAATGAAATCAGCCTGGCGGGCCGCCTCGAGCACTTCATCCATTTCTGGTTTTTCGTGGGCAAAAGCTTTGTCCAGAACCGTTGCCTCGTGCGCTCCGCCGCCCTGTCGTACACGACGTTGCTGGCGCTGATTCCGTTGCTGGCCATCGCCATTAGCGTGACCAGCAGCCTTCTCCGAAAGGAAGGCGAAGAGGAAATCTACAAGGCCATAGATAAATTTGTTTCGCAAGTTGTTCCGCCGGCGACCGTCTCGGCCCCGCCGTCCATGTCCGGACCGCCAAATCACAATGGCGCCGAGTCCCCATCCGCCGAGGCGAATGCCCGCGAGACAGCGCAAAAGCTCGTCGCCAGGCAGATCCATGAATTTATCCACAACACCCGCAGCGGCGCGCTCGGCGTTACTGGCACAGCCCTGCTTGTGTTTGTAGCCATCTCCATGCTCAATAGCATCGAAGGCACTTTCAACGATATCTGGGGAGTTGAACGTGGACGCCATTGGTTGATGCGCATGGCGCGATTTTGCATTGCAATTTCATTTGGACCGATTGTCATCGCGGTATTGCTCAGCCTGGCCGGGAGCGCTCATTTTGAGGCGACAAAAACGCTTGTCCGCGCCAGCCCGATTATTGGCGGATTTCTCATTCAGGCGAGCACGTTCATTTTTATATGGCTCGTGTTTGCGCTGATTTATCAATATTTGCCGAATACGAAGGTCCAATTCAGCGCCGCGCTGGCCGGAGGCGTTGGAGCCGGAACGCTCTGGCATTTGAACAATCTGTTCGGGTTTCTTTACGTTTCCCGCGTCGTGACCAACAGCAGAATTTACGGCGGGCTTGGCCTGATCCCGGTTTTGATGGCCGGGCTTTATTTGTCATGGGCGATTCTGCTCTTTGGCGCGCAAATCGCCTACGCGTTTCAAAATCGAAAGGTGTATCTGCAGGAAAAGGTCGTCGACAGCGTCGGACATCGCGACCGGGAAATCCTCGCGCTACGCCTGATGACGATTCTTGGCCACCGATTTCAAAAGGCAGAACCGCCGGCGAATGTCCAGGACCTATCGGATGATCTGGAGATCCCGACCAAACTGACGCAACAGGTTTTGCAACGGCTGCTGTTGGCGTCCATCGTCACCGAAATTTCCGGAAATTCCTCGTACACGCCATCGCGCCCGCTCGATTCCATCAGTGTCCACGACATTCTGCAGGCCATGCGGTCGGGCGGGGTTGAGAAATTGCCGCCGCCGCGGAATCCGTGTGCTGCAGAAATCCTGGAGGAATTTGAGAAGATTGAGAATGCGGAGGGGATTGCGGCCAGGCCGGTTACGTTGCGGGATTTGGTGCAGCGGACGAGCGGGAAGTGCTGAGCAGTTGCGTGTTGCGTAGTGCGTCAAGTATGAGCCTGGCGTTGGAGGACCACATAGCTTAAATGCCCATTTCGAGAACAAACGCAGAAGCCTCACAGGGCCCTTATTTCAAATAGACGGGCAAAAATTCGGTGGTGACAATTCACGGAATAAAATCATAATCGCTGGCCATGAAAATTTTGCTTACGACGACGTCATTTCAGGACACACCCGGCGCTCATCATGATTTGCTCGCCAAAACGGGGTGGGAAATTGTCAGCGCCCGCGGTCCTCTGAATGAAGCCGATACGCTGGCTCTGGTCGGTGACGTGGACGGTTACATTTGCGGTGATGACGCCATTACGCGCAAGGTGCTGGAAAAAGCCCGGCCAAAGCTGAAGGTGCTCAGCAAGTACGGCATTGGCGTGGACAAAATTGACGTCAAGTCCGCGACCGAATTTGGAATCCCGGTTCTCTTCACCCCCGGCGTCAATCACACGACGGTGGCGGAGCACACGTTTCTGCTGCTGCTGGCGCTCGAGAAAAATCTTCTGTTTCACACTGATTCCACGCGCAGCGGTGGATGGAAACGCAAGACCGGCCATGAGCTGCTCGAAAAAACCATTGGCATTATTGGATTTGGCCGCATCGGGAAGGAAGTCGCCATTCGCGCCGCGGCCTTCGGAATGAAATCCATCGCCCTCGATCCTCATTTCGACGAAAAATTTGCCGCCGAACATGGCGTGCGGCGCGCCAATTCGCTCGATGAGATTTTCAAGGAAGCCGATTACATCTCTTTGCACACCAATCTAACGCCCGAGACGCGCAACATGATCAACGCCGGGAGCATTGCCAAAATGAAACGCGGCGCGCTCATTCTGAATTGCGCGCGCGGCGAAATTGTGAACACCACCGACATGGTTGCCGCCCTCAATTCCGGCCAGGTCGGGGGTTACGGCACGGACGTACTGGACCATGAACCGCCGCCGGAGGACCACCCGCTGCTGAAACTACCGAATGTCGTTTGCACATCGCACGTTGCTTCGCGAACGTTTGAAAGCGTGGTGCGACAGGCGACGACCAGCGTGAACAATCTCATTTTGGCAATGAATGGGGAAAAGCCAATTGCGCAGGTGAATCCAGAGGTAACGCCAAAAAAGGTCGTTTGAGGAATTATGACCGCGGAACAGCTCATTGAGGAAGGTCGAAAGCTACAGCGACCGTGTTTCCTGCTTCGACCCGAAGTTTCCGGGGAAGTGGCAGCTGTTTGGTACGAACGTAGCAACGAGGAACTCTTTGAGACCGGGCGTGAGTGCTGGCTGACCGTCGATGCTCGTTTTGTGCCAGGATTTACTCCACCATTGACCGGTTTCATCAGCGTATTCACACAGGGGTGCGAGCGGGGCCATGTAGAAATTTCAAATTCGTGGCCTGAAAGGAAGGGAACAAAACTTTACGCTCATCCGGCTTCTATCCTGCCTCCACTGGACGCTGTCTTTGCTCGTGGTTCGGAAGCCGTTGATGAATGGCTGCGCGCGAACGACTGGGAGCGTGGATGGCGTTATAATCGGAATTTCAAGGACAAAGCAACAGTGAAGGCCTACGGAAATATCTTTTTCAAGGAATATCCGCTTTATTTTGAGTCAGATATCTATGCCATGCTTGGCGGCTGGCATTTTCCCGGCCAGGATCCCGATTGGGAGGACTTGATTGACGAACAGCTTATGGTCCTTACGTTTCGAGAATCCGAACCCTGGGTTGAAACATGGCGAATGAAAAGCGGTGACTTCAAAGTCATTCAGCGTATTACTTGAGCTCCAAACGCCTTATAGCCTACTGGCGTGATTATGCCCGATGACTCGACATTTCTTCAGCAATTCGAATCCGGAACCTGGCCGCTGGAGGACATGCATCATCGTGAGCACGTGAAACTGGCTTATCTCTACCTGTGCCGGTATCCGTTTGATGAGGCAACGGCACGGATCCGCTCAAGCATCAAGGCATTCAACGCGACTCATAATGTGCCGGACGGTTTGGACCGCGGTTATCACGAAACGATGACGCAGGCATGGATGCGCTTGATTCATTGCACGCTTTTGGAATTCGGACCCGCTGAAACATCGGACGCGTTCGTCGACAAACATACGCAACTTCTCTCGAAGCGCGCTTTATTGTTTTTTTATTCAAGAAACCACATCATGTCCGCGGATGCAAAACAGCGATTCGTTGAGCCGGACTTGAGTCCGTTGCCGAAGAGCAAAAAAGAACAAACCACCGGATAATTTTATGCCAGAGACCTATTACATCGTTCCCCAAATCCAACACGACGCCCTCATCAAAAAAGCATACCTGTTCCGCGGTTACACTGCGGATGAAGCGGCTGCCGGCGCGCGTTTTTGCTCCAGCGCGTCGTATTACGGCATCCGCACCCATAACGGAATCAAGGCGCTGCATCTGGACGAATTGTTCGGCAGCAAAGTCGGCCGCTGGAAGCCGGGCGCGAAAATCGACAAGAAGCCGTCGCGTTTTGCCGCCGCCGAAATTTGGGACGCCAATTTCAAGCTCGGCCAGGCTGTGGCCTATGAGGCGATGGATACCTGCATCAAATTGGCCGAAAAATATGGAGTCGGAATGGTAAGCGTAGACAACGCGACGCATTATCTCTGGGGCGGCGGTTACGTCATGGACGTCGCGCTCAAGGGCTATCTCGCCTACACCAATTGCACTTCGGCAACGTCCGAGGTCGTTCCCTTTGGCGGCAAAACGCCGACCATGGGCACGAACCCGCATTCCTGGGGATTTCCCACACAGGACGCGATTGGATTTCCAATCGTGATTGATTGGGCGACGTCTACCGTCGCCATGGGCCGCATCCAGGTGATGAAACGCGAAGGCAAACCGCTGGGCCCGGGCTGGGCGGTGGACGCGGAAGGCAACCCGACCACAGACCCTCATAAAGCCGTGGCGTTGCTGCCGTTTGGCTTGCACAAAGGTTATGGCATGGGTTTGATTGATGAACTGTACGCGGCGTACATCGGCGGCGGCCTGCCCCGGATTCGTGGCACGGCCCTGGGCGATCCGAAGGAAAAACGAGCGTCCACGTTCTACTTCCAGGTCATTCATCCGGATGCCATCAACGGTAACAGTTTCTCCAACAACCGGACTCAGACGCAAAACGTCAAAGCTGTGATCGCGGACATTCTCGGCCATGGCAACGAAAAATCCATTCTGCCCGGGCAGCCAGAAGCTAATTCCGGCGCGCTATCAAAGAAACACGGCGGACTGCTGTTTACCCATGCGGAAATTGAGGAATTTAATCACCTGGCGAAAGAATGCGGGGAAACGCCGTGGAATGTATCTGAACTGAAAGCCGTCCAAGTCTAGCGCCGAGTCGCCTTTAAGCGCCAACTTTTTCGATTAAACCCACCAAAGCGGAGCCAGACAGCGACGGTGTGTCAGATAATCGGGTCAGCTTTAAATCGTATTTTGAAAGAATTTGAGCAATACGCTCTTCACTCAAACCTGTTTGACGAGCGATCCCGCCAACCGTTCGCCAGGTGTATTCCGGTCCGTCCAAGGCCTCAAACATCTTGATTTCATCCGGGTCCGTGACTGTCTGTTGCCAAGTCATACCATCAATTTCCTCTTTGATTTGGAATTCTTAGCCAATGGCATGGCGAGCGAACTTTATTTGCTTCTTTTAAAATAGTCAACGCCGTAGCCTTCCTGAGCAAAGGACACGCTGGGCATCGCTACGTGCCAGTAATTGAAATGACCATCACGAACCCAAACGACAAGGAAGCCATCGCCATTGGAATCTTTTGCGTGACGTATCTGCTCATCAGCGGGCGGCAATTTAAAATTTTGCCGTTGAACCGGCCCGCGGCCGCGTTGCTGGGCGCGGTGCTGATGGTGGCCTGTGGAGTGATGAAGCCGGCCGATGCCTATCACGCGGTGGATTACGATACGCTCGTCCTGCTCTTGGGCATGATGGTCATTACGGCCTATCTCTCCATTGCCGGCTTTTTTGAATGGGCGGCGGATTGGATTCTTTTTCGCGCCAAAAATGCCGCGTCGCTGCTGCTGTCGCTGGTTTGTGTCTCGGGAATCCTATCGGCGCTGTTTGTGAACGACACCATCTGCCTGATGATGACGCCGCTGGTAATTGCAGTTATTGAGCGGGGCAAGCTGCCGCTGCCGCCGTATTTGCTGGCACTGGCCATGAGCGCGAACCTGGGCAGCGCGGCCACGCTCGTGGGAAACCCGCAAAACATGATTATCGGTCATCTCTCACACATTCCGTTCCTGCGATTTTCTGCTTCGCTGGCGCCCGCGGCTGTGGTGGGATTGGCGATAGAATACGCCATCCTGCGGCTGGGCTTCCGCAAATCGCTGGCCGCGGCGGTCCTGCATCGTCCCGAGGCCCGGCCGCATCAGCCGGATACGCGGCTTTTGGTCCTCACATTTGTCACGGTGGCGCTGGTTTTTGCGGGTTTCATTCTCGGATACAACCTTTCCTGGACGGCGCTGGCGGGCGGGGCGCTGCTCATGGTATTGGCGCGGCGTGATACACATGACGTGCTCAGGCTGGTGGATTTTCACTTATTGGTCTTTTTCGCGGCGCTATTCATCGTGGTGGAGGGGCTGAACGGAACCGGTTTGCCGGACAGCATTTATCGCAGACTCGAGCCAATCTTTGGCACGAGCGCCGCAGGCCAGGCCTGGAATTTCGCCTGGTTTTCCATCATCGGCTCCAATGTTTTTTCAAACGTCCCGTTCGTGCTGGTCGCCGGGAAATGGGTCCACAATTTCGCGCAGCCGGAGTTGATGTGGAAGGTGATGGCGCTGGTAACAACATTTGCGGGCAATCTGACGATACTGGGTTCCGTGGCAAATATCATTGTCATGGAAGCGGCGCGCAGGCGCGTCGAGATGGGTTTCTGGGACTATGCGAAGTTTGGGATTCCCGTCACCGTGCTTACCACAATTGCGGGGATGGTGATTCTACTGTTAATGCAGTTGTAGCAGCACGGCGGGGAGAACATCGAACATCCAACGTCCAACGTCGAACATCGAATGCATTCGGCGTTCGGCGTTAAGACACCGTGGAAATCGGCTTGGCAGTGGGAGCGCGTTCTGTTTAATTGCCCGCGCTTGATGAGAAGAGTTCCTGCCATTGCGCTCCTGTTTCTTTTGGTCGCGGCCTATCCTTTTTTCTTACAGGCGCAGGAATCGCAGTATGATGTCAAAGAGATCCGCGATTACCTTCCCCAATGGGATCCCGGCAGCATCTCATTCGACCCGTCCACAGGGCTGTACTACGCAACCAACGAGTTATTCCAGTACGGAAATGCCACGCTCATGGCCGACAGCGCCAAGTGGAACCCTGCGACGGGCGAGATCATTGCCGAGGGCCACGTGCGCATTCAGGAAGGCGCCCAAACATGGATTGGCAATCACATCATCTATAATTTGAAGACGCACCAGATGGAGAGCGGCGGGTTTCGCACCGGCAAACCGCCGATCTATGCCGAAGGAGCCATGATTCACGGCAATGTCACAAACAAAACCTACAGTGCGCAGTATATGTCCATGACCACGGACGACACCGCCAGGCCGGACTTTTACATTCGCGCGAAGCGAATGAGAATTGTTCCCGGCAAATACATCGAAGCGTGGAACGCCGTGGTTTATGTCAAGGGCGTTCCTTTGTTTTATTATCCGTACTTCCGGCATTCGCTGTCCTTCCGCACGAACCACCTGACGTTCATGCCCGGCGATGACAGCTACTACGGCCCGTTTTTGCTCAGCACATACGCATGGAAATGGGGTGACGACGCGGATGGAAAACTTCACCTGGACTATCGCCAGCTACGCGGAGTAGGGCTCGGGCCGGACATGAATTTGCATCTGGGCCAATGGGGAAATGCACAGATCAAGTATTATTATTTGCACGATTTGAACCCGGAAGAAAGCGTCAGCAGCAATGTCTTTAATAATCTCCCGCCCATTCCGAAAGACCGCCAGCGCCTTTACCTGGGCTGGCAGGCGACGCCTTATACGAACTTCAACACCAAGGCGCTGGTCAATTACCAAAGCGACCAATTGGTCCTTCACGATTTCTTCCAAAGCGATTACGGGCAAAATCCCCAGCCCAACACGTTTTTCGAAGCCAATAAATATTGGAACAACTGGAGCCTCGACGCCCTGACCACGCCGCGCATCAACAGTTTCTTTGACCAGGTCGAGCGCCTGCCGGACCTGCAACTGACCGGCTACCGGCAACAGGTTCTTGACACGCCGGTCTATTACGAAAGCCAAAGCTCGATCGGATATTACCAACGCTATTTCGCGGGCACCGACACGCTCTTTGGCAACACGAATTCCACAGCGCCGGATTTTTCCGCGCCACGGGCCGATACATTTCATCAATTGCTGCTCCCTGAAACCTTCTTCGGCTGGCTGAACGTCACGCCGCGCGTCGGCGGTCGTGTCACGTGGTACGGCCCGGAACAAGGTCCCGGAGGGACAAACTCCGAAGCGACGCGCTACGTCCTGAACACCGGCGCGGATGTTTCATTCAAGGTCTCGCGGCTGTGGCAGGGTGCAACCAATTCGCTCCTGGACGTGGACGGCCTGCGCCATGTCATCCAACCCACATTGACTTACGCCTTCGTTCCGCAGCCCAATTACACGCCTAATCAACTGCCCCAATTCGACACTGTGCTGCCCAATCTGCTGATTCTTCCGGTCGAATTTCCCGATTACAACGACATCGACGCCATTGACAGCCAAAATGTCCTTCGCTTCGGTCTTCGCAACACGCTTCAGACCATGCGCAACGGCCAGATCGATAACCTGCTGGATTGGAACCTCATGCTGGACTGGAACCTGACCCCCAACGGCGAGACCAACGATATTTTCTTAGAGCCTCAAAAGACGTTTGATGACCTTTATTCCGACCTGGTATTCAAGCCGCGTTCCTGGCTCTCGTTGCAATCTGTGGTGCGCTACGATATCAACGACCCTCAGTTTAACCTGGCCTTTCACCAGATAACCTTTACCCCCAACGACCGCTGGAGTTGGGCCATCGGCGATTGGTATCTTCGGCCTGGCTTCGTGGACACCGGCGACGATGTGATTTCCAGCTCCTTGTTTTACCGCCTAAACGACAATTGGGGCTTCCATACCACGCATTATTTCAATGCCAATACGGGGAAATTGCAGGAGCAATATTACAGCCTCTATCGCGATATGCGGAGTTGGACGGCTGCAGTGACGTTTCGCCTGATCAACAACGGCGGCGGCCAGCCGCTGGATTGGGGCTTTGCCTTCAGCATCTCGCTCAAAGCCGATCCGCGCTATCACGTGGGTGAGGACACAGTGGCGCCTTATGAGATGCTGGGGGAATAGGGCGCGGCGAAGGCGTTGAATCGTTGACCCGCCTTCGCCTGGCTTCGGCACGGCAAGAAAGTTGAAGCGGTGAAGCGGTTTCGGTTTGTGATCTTGTGACAGCGTATCCCGAAGGGATCAATGGAAATAGCCCAGCGTTTTAACGCTGGGTTCGCACGACCAAATCACATAAGTCCCGGAGGGACGGCTGGAAACATCGCATCCAACGAATCAACGAAAACTTGAAACTCTAAACCTGCCTTCATAGAGTTGGGCTATGTTCGCCTTGTTACCGACGATGCTCCTGAATTGGCAGTGGCTTCTGGAAAATCCGGTGTCTCTGGGCATCTTTATTTTTCAGATTTGGATGTTTGTTCACGCCATTCGCAACCGGGAATGGGTCTGGGCGGTGTTCATCTTCATTGGCTGGCTGGTCACTGCCATATTGTATTACTTCATGGTTTACAGGGCTACGCCGTCCAGCGTGAGCGGATTTGAATTGCCCGGCGCACAAAGCCGCAAACGCATTCGCGAACTTCAATCACAAATCCATCATATTGATAACGCCGCCCATCATTTCGAACTCGGCGACGTTTATTTTCAAAAGGGTCAATTTGCCGAAGCGGAAAAATGTTATCGCGAGGCCCTTGCCCGCGAGCCCAAAGACATTGACGCCCGCGCGCACCTGGGCCAATGCCTTGTTCGCCTGAAGCGGCCTGCCGAAGCCCGTCCGATTTTGGAAGGTGTCATGCAGGAAAAACCGGACCATGACTACGGCTATACCATGATGGCCCTCGCCGAGGCGCTGGCCGCCCTGGGCGAAACGGACAACGCGATTCTCTATTGGCAGCACATCACACAAAATCATTCCTATCCGCGCGCCAAAGTGCAATTGGCCGAACTGTACATGGCCAAAAACCAGCCCGACCGCGCCCGCGCTGAACTGAAGGATGTCTTGAGTGATGACATTCATGCGCCGGCCTTCCAGCGCCGGCGCGACAGGGTGTGGATCAGCCGGGCGAAAAGTTTGATGAGGAAATTGTAGAATTTACCCCGGCAAACGCAAGGTGGTCTGCAGCGGTTGAAGCTCCGGCAATGGCTTGTCCGCACTTGCGCCGCCCAGCTCAGCAAGACGCTCACCTGCGGGGCGAACTCTTGAATCAAAACTCGCGGCGGCATCGTTGAACGCGGAACTGGCCCGGTCCAGCCCGGACCGGATTTTCTCGAAATGTTCCATGAATTTGACGACACGCCAATAGAGCTCCCGCGCGGCTTGGGCGATTTGCTCCGCATTTTCCGTTTGTGCGTGCTGCTGCCAGCTCACACTCACCGAACGCAGCAGCGCTATCAATGACGCAGGTGTGGCCAGCAGAATTTTTCGTTCCGCCGCCCAGATAATCAGGTCCCGGTCGCCTTCGAGCGCGGCGCTGAACAGGGATTCCGCCGGCAAAAATAGAACGACGTAATCCAACGAGTTCGGAAATTGGCTTGCATAATCGCGGTCAGCCAGCGTTTTGATGGCGGTTTTCAATTTCGCCGCGTGCAGGGCCAGCGATTCAGCGCGTTTCAGCGGGTCGGCGGATTCGAGGGCGTTGAGAAAATCAAAGTCGGGGACTTTGGCGTCCACGATGATGAGGCGTTCGCCGGGCAAACGCACGACGAGGTCGGGACGATTGTCTCCGGACTGCGCCTGCTCGGTGAAATCGCAATGCGCGCTCATGCCCGCGGCCTCGACGACGCGCCGCAAGGTTTCCTCGCCCCAGCGTCCGCGGGCCTGGTTGGAGCGCAGCACCATGCGGAATTGTTGTGTTTCCAGCGCTAGCGTCTGGCTCTGTTGCGAAAGCATTTCCAACTGCTTTTTGACTTCGCCCAGCGCCGAAGATTGCGCCGTCTCGCTTTGCTGCAACCGTTTCTGATAGCTTTCAAGCTGTTGCTTCAGCGGTTCGACAAGGGTTTTAATCGCTTCCTGCCGCTGCGCCAGGTCGCCTTTTGCCGATTCCTGGAATTTGCCAAAGGTCTGTTCGGCGAGGCGCAAAAATTCCGGCGCGCTTTGTTTCAGGGCGTCGGCGCTCAGGGCCTTGAATGTATCACGCAGGTCTGCCAGCGCCTTTTCCTGCAATGTTCTTTGCTCGCCCAGCAGTTTTTCGGCGGCGGCCTGTTTCGCCTCCGCCGCGGCGCGCGCGTTGCCGGCTTCCATCAATTGCTCGCGCGATTTGTCCAGTTCGGATTCGCGTTGCGCGATTTGCTGGCGCAATTCGTTTTCCAATCGCGGGTCCGAATGTTTGCCCGCCCATTTCAACCAGCCCGCGAAGGCCCCCGCCGCGCCGCCAATTACCAGCGCAATAAGAAGATCAATTCCGAGCGGCAGCGTATTCATTTCATAATACCTTTGCCCCATCGTTTGCTCATCCTGCCTGTGACTTTTGCGACTTTCGGCAATCCCTTGTCGTCGGCCAATTTTTCACGCCAGGACTTTGTCGCTTTCATTTCAAAAATGCGCGACCACTTCGATCTCCACGTGCGCCCCTTTGGGCAGGGCGGCGACCTGGATGGTGGAGCGCGCCGGGAAATTATCCGTAAAATATTTCGCGTAGACCTCGTTCATGCCGGCAAAGTCAGCGAGATTCGTGAGAAATACCGTGCTTTTCACGACGTTGGCAAACGTCAGGTTTTGATCGTCCAGAATGGCTTTGACGTTTTGCAAAACGCGGTCCGTTTGCGCTTTGATATCGCCGGATATCAGGTTTCCGTCTTTGGGATCGATCGGTATTTGTCCGGCGCAAAAGAGCATATCGCCCACGCGCACTGCGTGATTGTAAGGCCCTACTGCCGTGGGAGATTTCGCCGGCTTAATAATTTGTTTTGTTGCCATAGTGGTCAGAAGGGTGAACTGGATGGGGCGGGGGTGGCAAGGTTAAACGAAACCGTGGAACGTTGAAACGTTGAAGCGGAAAACAGGGTGAGACTCGTTCAGCGGTCAAGCCGCGCCCGAATCGTCGCGGCCAGTTTTTCCACTTGAAATGGTTTCACGAGAAAATTGAATCCTTCCTGCAGCGGAAAATCGCGTCCAGCGATTTCGGCGCTATAGCCGCTCATGTAGACAACCTTGAGTTTTGGATTTTCACTGAGGATTTTTTGCGACAGTTCTTTTCCGGTCAGACCGCCGGGCATCACTAAATCAGTGAGAAGCAGGTCAATGCGGCTGGAACATTTTTTCCACATTTCCAACGCCCTGACGCCGCTTCGCGCTTCGATGACGGCATACCCCAGTTTGGCAAGCGCCTTATGGACCGATGCGCACAGAATCGGGTCGTCTTCGGCGAGAAGGATGGTTTCTTTGCCGCCGCGCATTTCGTTCAAACCGCGTTGCGCCGGCTTTTGGGCGGCATCCTTTGTCAGTTGCGGCAGATAAATCCGGAACGTCGTTCCATGACCGGGCTCACTATAGACGCTGATCCAGCCCTGGTGCTGCTGGAGAATGCCAAAAACGGTGGCAAGACCGAGACCGGTGCCTTTGCCCGGTTCTTTGGTCGTGAAGAAGGGTTCAAAGATTTTCGGAAGAATCTCGGGCGCTATGCCGCAGCCGCTGTCGCTGACGCTCAGGCAGACGAAAGAGCCGGGCCGGCCGTTCATGGATTGGGATGCCGCCATATCGTCCAGTTCCACGGCGGCGGTTTCAATGATGAGCCGCCCGCCATTGGGCATGGCATCGCGGGCATTGACCGTCAGATTCATCAGCACCTGGTCAATCATGCCTGGATCGGCATGGACAAATACAGGCGGCGGCGCGAGCTTGAGTTCCATTTGGATGGTTTCACCCAATATGCGCTGCAACATTTTCGTTGTGTGGCTTACAGATTCGTTCAGGTCCAGGTCGCGTGGCTGGAAAACCTCGCGACGGCTGAACAGGAGCAATTGCCGCGTCAAGGCGGCGGCGCGCTGCACTGTGGCCATGATTTCGTCGGCAAAAGCGATTTGCTCGGCGGAAAGTTCACCGCTGGTTTTGAGCAGGCCGGATTGCATCTGAATGACGCTGAGAATGTTGTTAAAATCGTGCGCCACGCCGCCGGCGAGCTGGCCGATGCCTTCCATTTTTTGGGATTGAAGAAGCTGGGCCTCGAGTCTGCGGCGCTCGGTAATGTCCGCCCAAATGCCGACAATAAAGTCCGGCTGGTCAAAAGAATTGCGAATAAGGCTCCGTTTGTCCTCGACCCACCGGAAACCACCGTCCTTATGGCGAAGCCGATAATTGGTGAGACTGGCGCCATTGACCAATGTTTCGGAAATGCCGGCTATGGCGCGCTCACGGTCGTCCGGATGAAGCCGGGCCAGCCACCATTCATAATTCAATGCTTCGGCCACGGTAAAGCCCAGGAGCGCGGTTACATTTTCGCTGACGATTTTCGGGATGAGGTTTTTGCCTTCCACCTTCAGGGAATAGATAACGGCGGGGCTGTGCTCGAGCAATTGGCGCAATTGGGCGTGGGCGGTCAGCAATTGTTCCTCGGCCTGCTTCAATCTTGCGCGTTCCCTGGCTTCCAGCAGGGCGCGCTCGACGGCCTGTCCCAGACGCGCCAGCCGGTCTTTCAGGAGGTAATCGGTCGCGCCGCATTTCATGGCCTGGACCGCGACCTCTTCGCCGACCGTTCCGGAAATGAGAATAAATGGAACACCCAGGCTGCTGTCGCGCGTCAGCTCCGCAGCGCGCAAACCGCTGAATTGAGGCATCGAAAAATCCGAAAGGACGATGTCGGGTTTTTTTGCCAGTGCTTCGAGGAAATCCGGTTCGGTTTGGACGCGCGTGGACTTTAAATCGAACCCGGCGTCCATTAGCGCGCACTCGATCAACTCGGCGTCCGCCTCCGAGTCTTCGACAAGCAAAACGTTCAATAACTTGCCCATGGACGCCCGGAAGTCCGGATGCCGGTTATTGCCGGATGTGACCTGGTCCCGCGTGCTCATGAAATCCGTCCATTTCGCCAAACAACGACAGAAAAAGCAGCATGATACATGCCGTGACTGTTACAGTGATGTTACTTCGGCGCGCCGCCTAAAGTCACTGTGCCGCCAATGGCTTTAACACCCACTGCAGGTTTAACCTGGGCACCACCTCGCTGAAACTGTGAAAATTAATCGGCTTTACGATGCAGGCCTGGGCGCCAAGTCTTTGGCAGCGAACCGCGTCCCGGCTGCGGCTGGAACTGGTGAGGGCAACGACCGGAATGGAACGGGTCAAAGGATCTTTCCGGATTTGCCGGAGAATTTCGAGTCCATCCACCCCGGGCAAATACAAATCCAGCAAGATCAAATGCGGCAACCCTCCCGAACGGCCTTCGGAACGGCCGTTGCCGAAGAGAAAATCCAGGGCAGCCTGTCCGTCGCGGATCCATTGTATGCGGTTGGCAAGGCTGGCTTGTTTGAGCGCCCGCAACGCGGCCGAAGCTTCGGCCGCATTGTCCTCGACAATCAGGATTTCGGCCATGTCATCCGTATTGGGACGGCCGTCCGGAGATGTTTTGCGATAATTGAAGAAGAGAGTGGAGGCGGATATTTCGAGCGCCAGCGCGAGCCGCTCGATGGTTTCGAGGGAGACATTGCGCGCGCCGCGTTCAACATCGCAGATGTAGGTGCGGTGCATGTCCGAGCGTTCCGCGAGGGCTTCCTGAGATAAGCCCAATCGGTTTCGCCAGAATTTTACCGAGGCCCCAAAAGCCTTTTTTGAGTCAATAATCGTTGCCACAAGTAATTCCACTAATACAATCCCGCCCGTTGTTGAGAAGCCATTGTGCTCTTCTGTAAATATTGCACAACAGACTATAAGTGACATTCCCGGAAGACATTTTTAAGTTACTTGTTTTGGGCCGCCTTGCGGATAAGAATAATTCCCGCAATGCGATTAAATTTCTTGACTCGTCGAATTGGCATTCGATCCGCCGTATGGACGTGGCTCATTTTCACGCTCTCAATCATGGTCCCGGCAGCCGGAGCGCGCGATTGCTTTGTTTATTTCGGGACGTTTACCGATTCGTCAAGCCGCGGTATCTATGTTTCGCGGCTGGACATGGATAATGGAAACGTTTCCGCTCCGGAACTGGCTGCCGAGGCCGACAGCCCAAATTATCTGGCCATCTCGCCCGACGGCCATTTTCTTTTCGCGGTCACGCGTGTGGACGGAAACGACCCGGGCTCGGTGGCTTCGTATTCCATCGATGGGAAAACGGGAGCGCTCCGACGTTTGGACATCAAGTCGTCCGGCGGCGGTCCTTGTTACGTGGGCGATGATGCGGACGATCGGTGCCTGTTGACCGCCAATTACGGAGGCGGCACCGTTAGGTCTTTCCATCTGAACCCCGATGGCACGTTCACAGATGCCACGGTGATTCAACATCACGGCAGCAGCGTGAATGCGTCGCGCCAGGCCGGGCCGCATCCACACTGTTTTGTGCCCGCGCCGGGAGGACGATTTGCGCTGGCGTGTGACCTGGGCCTGGACAAGGTGATGGTTTATAAAGTTAATCCGGCCAACGCCGCGCTGACGCCGAACGATCCGCCGTTCGCCACAATCCCGCCCGGGTCCGGCCCGCGCCACATCGCTTTCAGTCCGGATGGAAAAACCGCCTGCGTCGTTTCCGAAATGGCGTGCACCGTGACCGTATTTGACTGGGACGGAGAACGCGGCACGCTGACCCCGCGCCAATCGCTCTCACTGCTGCCGCCCGGACAATACAAGGACACGTTTACGGCGGCGGAAATCGCGTGGCGGCCGGATGGGCGATTTGTCTATGCCACGGTGCGGACACACAACAGCGTTTCAGTCATGGCGGTGAAACGGGGGAAACTTTCGCTGATTCAGAACCTGCCCTGCGGCGGAGATTTTCCACGAGGCATGGGGATCGATCCATCAGGCCGCTGGCTGTTGGTTGGGAACCAGAAGTCAAAGACGGTAACCGTTTTTGGCATCGACGCCCGAAGCGGAAAACTCACCCCCACCGGACAAGTCCTGGACGCGGGCATCCCTGTGGATATTAAATTCGCGCCTATGACAGAATGAGGGGCTCTCAGGCCGCGCGACGTTATTTCCGTACAAACTTTTCCACGTATTTCCCGAACATATCGGCCTCCAGATTAACGACTTCACCGACGTTCCGCTTGCGCAGGTTTGTCACCGTAAATGTGTGTGGAATGATCCAGACGCGGAAAGAATTTGCGTTTACCCCGGCCACAGTCAGGCTGATGCCGTCAATGGCGATCGAGCCTTTTTCAATCACGTAACGCATCACGCTTTCCGGCGCGGCAATGTCCAGCACGTGGTCTGCTCCGGATTGTTCCCAGCGCAAAATCTCTCCCCTTCCGTCTATGTGTCCGGTGACGAAGTGGCCGCCGAACTCATCGCCCGCGCTCAAGGGACGCTCAAGATTCAACAGAGAACCGGTTTTGAGAAATTGAAAGTTCGTCCGCATCCAGGTTTCCGCCAGCAAATCGAAATGCAGGAGCCTGGATTTGCCGCGCGTTGATATTTTCGTTGCCGTGAGGCAACAGCCGTTTACCGCCAGGCTGCCCCCGATTTTCAGGCCGCGAGCGGCTTTGCCGGCGCGGACAACGAGCGCGATTGCTTCTTTACCACGCGCGATTTTCTCGACTGCCCCTGTTTCTTCGATGATGCCTGTGAACATTTGAACGATCTTACGCTAAATGGATTAAACGTTAAACCGAAAACCCGATCGGCGCGGTGGGCCGAAGGCGTAGCGCAGGTTTCCAAACCTGCCGTATCGCGGGTTTCCAAACCCGCTGGTCGTACGACGTCACGCGAGCAAAAGATTGAAAAATACATGCGCCAAACGTGCATCATTTCGAAATCTGGCTGCGCACTATATCGTGCGATCAGCGGGTTTAGAAACCCGCGATACGGCAGACTTAGAAGTCTGCGCTACGGGGCCCTCGGCATCGACTACTCTGGCCGTCATCATTAAATCTTCGCCGATGGTTTTCCATTCTATTTCCCGTA
Source organism: Candidatus Sulfotelmatobacter sp. (assembly GCA_035503455.1). Taxonomy (GTDB): domain Bacteria; phylum Verrucomicrobiota; class Verrucomicrobiia; order Limisphaerales; family UBA11358; genus UBA11358. Next base: position 50,262 of record DATJTK010000161.1, read on the forward strand.
ATTGAATCGCGTCGGACAATTCCTTTATGCCGTCGCCGGCCACGGCCTTGCGCGCGCCGCTTCCACCGAGAATGGATGGCGCGTAAAAAAACGCCACGCGTTGCGCCAGGCCGTTGAACAAAAATGAAGCGTTTGTCTCCCCGCCGCCTTCGACCAGTATGCTCGTCAGATTCTCTGAACCGAGGTGCTTTAGGAGCCAGCCTAAATCCAAAAAATGCCTGCCAGCCGGTGGCTGCGGCTTGGCCCTCGAAGCACGGACTTTGCCGGATTCCTGTTCCCTCTCCGCTCCCATCGGATGGGAGCGGAGCGGGTCAGGGTGAAGTGAGGGCGATTCGCACAAAGGCGCCACTAAAACATTTACTCTCTTAGCCAGGGCGGCCACGCCTTTTTTTGGCGCGTTTTGAGAAACGACAAGCGTCGTTAGCCCGGCAAATTCATCGCAAACCACTTTCGCGGTCAACGGGGTTCGCGCCATTGAATCCAGGATTATCCGCCGCAACGATTTCGGTTCTGCTTTGGAATTTCCCGCCGCCTGAGGACGAAAGGTAAGCGAAGGATCATCCGCCAGAACAGTGTTCACCCCAACGAGCACGGCGTCCGCGCCCCGGCGCAATTTCATTCCAAACACGCGGGCCTGATCACCCGTGATCCATTTGGATTGGCCGCTGGCCGTGGCTATTTTTCCATCCAGCGTCATGGCCGCTTTCACCGTCACAAACGGCGTGCGATGAACGATCCAATGGTTAAAGGCCTCGTTCAATCGCGCACAATCATCGGCGAGAATTCCATGCGCGACTTCGATTCCCGCGCTTTGCAAAATCTTAAACGCGCGGCCCGCATGCTTTGGGTTTGGGTCCGTCGCGCCAACGATGACTTTGCGCAGGCCCGCGGCGATAATGGCCTCCGTGCAGGGCGGAGTGCGCCCGTGCGTGGAGCACGGCTCGAGGGTGACGTACAGCGTCGCGCCCCGGACATTGTTTTTGCGGCTTTGCGCCGCGCGGAGCGCCTCGATTTCGGCGTGCGGCAACCCGGCGCGGCGATGCCATCCGCGTCCGATGATATTTCCATTTTTGACCAGGACGGCGCCGACCATTGGATTGGGTGAAGTTCCGCCGTAACCGCGGCGCGCCAGGGTCAGGGCCAGCCGCATGTAATGGGGGTCATTCTTCACCCGGCCAGTTTCAGGTCACCGGGCTGTCGCGGCAATGTTTTTTGGCGGCGACCTCTCGTCCTCGAAATTCGTTTCGATCAAAAGGAGGACGATTGCCCCTCAGAACCAATAACGGAAACCGACTGCGCCGTCGATACCGCCTCTGGCAAAAGGCGCGAAGATTATTTCCGGAGCCAGTTCGGCGTAAATGTCGAATGGCATGTCGTCAAACATATACGAAACGCCGACTGGAAATCGAAAGCCGGCGAGGTCGGACCGGCCGTCGTTGCGAATTCTCACGAATAGACCGGGACCATAATAGACCGGCATTCTGCCGGACTCTGGTTCCAGCCAGTTAAAATTATTGAACAGGAAGTCGGCATGCAATTCGACCGCCGAATGGGAATACGGTGAATAGCCGAATGCGCCATCCACTGCATGCCTGTCGTTGAGCCAATATTTGGCACTGACACCGATCGGCGCGCCGAATTGGAATCCCAGGCCGAAGTGATTCACGTAATCACCCGTGTATTCCGCAGCCGGTCTTACAGGCGGGTTCGTTTGCGTTTGTGCATACGTGTTTTGCTCGTTCTGCGCATGGACGCACAGCACAAACGAAACTATTGCCACGACCGTTATCAAACATTTGGTCTTCATACGCGGACTCTTATTGCCATTTTCATGCCAGTGGCAGGAAAGACGTTGAAGTGTTGAAGCGTTAAAACGTAGAGGATGATGGGCACTGCACGACCATGACCAAAAGAGTGGAACATCGCATTGCCTTTTGCAAAGAACCTTGTCTTTTGCAATAACCATCGCTGCCCGGGCCGACTCAAAACTTACTCCTTCAACTTCGAATCAACGATGATCGTCACCAACCCGTCGTTGATGAGTTCCACCTTCATGTCCGCTCCGAACTCACCGGTTTGAATCGGCTTTCCCAAATCAGCGCTTAATTGCCGAACCAATGCCTCGTACAATGGTACGGCTGCCTGCGGACTCGCCGCGCGACTGTAGGAAGGACGGTTGCCTTTGCGCGTGCTGGCATAGAGAGTGAACTGGCTGATCCCGCTTTTTTCGCACGCCTTCTCCCGGCTTTACGCCAATGACATTTCGCGTAGCATGGGGTTTAAATTTGATTCGATCGTTTTACATTGCGTTGTGTTTTTGTTGCGCCTGGGCGGCGCCTTTTGGCTTTGGCGCATGGGCTGCGGATTCTGACTTAACCGAATCGGCAAGGGCCATGCGGGTTTGGCATATTGCCGACGGTCTGCCGTCTGATTCCGTGACGGCCATCATCCAGACTCACGACGGCTTTATTTGGATCGGAACCGACGCCGGGGTGGTGCGGTTCGACGGACTCAAATTCACTCAAATCCCGCTGTCGGTTTCGAGGACCAACGCGGTCTTTCACATCACGGCTTTATGCGAGGATTCGAATGGGAACTTATGGATTGGAACACAGGAAAGCGGCCTGTTTGAAGCGCAGCAGGGCAGAACCCGGCATTTCACAGACGTCCTGCTGGACCGCGATGTGACCAGCCTCGCGGCAGACAACCACGGCGGGGTCTGGATTGGCACCAAAGGGGGCTTGAACCTGTGGATTGGGGAAAGTTTTAAAGGATTTACGACTCGCGATGGGCTGCCCGATGAGGAGGTCACAGGAGTGAACGTGGCGCGTTCGGGGACCGTGTGGATTAGTACGCGCATGGGCATGTGCCGGTTCATTAACAATCACATCGCACCGTATGCATTTCAGACGCAAAGCCAGGGACGCAGGCCGGAATACCTGGGCGCCTATGAAGATCGGCGCGGAAATTTATGGGCGTTTGGCGACACGTATCTCATCAACCTGGCCGAAGGCAAACGATTCAATTATTTTCGCAGTTCGGAATCCGAATTGGACCGTATCTGGAGCCTGTGCGAAGGGCAGGATGGACGGCTGTGGATCGGCACGGGCGGACACGGCCTGTTCTGTTTCGAAAACAATCGCTTCGAGTCGGTTCTGCTTGATAAAGACCGCTGGCCCTATGACGTGCGCGCCATTTGTGAAGACTACGAGGGCAACCTGTGGCTGGGGACGTCGGGCGGCGGCCTGCTGCAACTGCGCCCGGAGGCGGCCTACATTTTGCACGAAGAACAGGGACTTCCCGACAGTCCCGCTACCACCCTTGCCTCGGATGCGGCGGGACAGGGACAGGTCTATATCGGTTTCGAGCGCGGCGGCGTGTTCGTCGGCCAATCCGGACGGTTTGACCCGGTGGAAAACAGCGACAACCTGGCCATCCAAAATTACATCTCATCCATTTGCGCGGCTCGTGACGGAACTGTTTGGGCAGGAACGCTGGGCGCGGGTTTATACGGATTGCGAAACGGGCGCGAAATCCATCTGACCACCGCCGACGGTCTGGCGGACAATAACATCACGGTCGTTTGCGGCGGCACAAACAATGACGTCTGGTTCGGCGCAGGAAACGGTGGTCTTTATCATTTCACGGGCGACGGCCTGGTTCATTTTGATTCGGTGGCGGGTTTCCCGCTGGCGCCGGTGACAGCCATGACGCCCGCGGCCTCCGGCGGACTTTGGATCGGCACGCAGGATGGTCGAATCTTCCGTGAGTCTGGAGATGAATTGACGGCGATCCAGGGCGCTGAAAGTTCGGAGCACAGTTCGATTCTTGCGTTATACGAAGATCCGTCCGGACAACTCTGGATCGGCACCGCCGGCGATGGATTAAGCTGCATGGCAGACGGAAAAATCACGACCTGGACCACGATGACGGGCTTGCCCAGCGACGTTATTTCAGGAATCGTGGCGGACGGGCAAAAGAATATATGGCTGGCTACAAGCGCGGGCATTTATCGCGTGAATGGGAGCGACGCCGAAAAATCCATCGGCAGCGGCAGTGTTCCATTGGCATGCCAATTAGTCTCGAATGCGAAAACCATTCCGGATTCCTCGACGATTTCGGGGGGCGCGCGCGCGCTTTTTTCGCCCGACGGGCTGCTATGGTTTGCCACGTCTGAAGGCGTATTGAACATAGACACGCGCAATCCGGAAGTGATTCATTACGCGTTCCCGGTTTACATTGAAAGCGTGGCGTTTAATAAAAATCCCGCCGTGTCATTATTGGGGGCAGGCGCCCCGGGATCTTCGCCCGACAGTCCATTCAAAGCGCCGGTGGATCTGCACTCGCTCGAATTTCAATTTACAGCGCTCAATTTTTCAACCCCGAAGGAAATTCAGTTTAGGCACAAACTCGAAGGCAACGACCTGGACTGGGTGGATGACGCCGGCGCGCGCTCGGTGCCTTACGGCCACCTTCCGTACGGACAATATATCTTTCGCGTGGAGGCCCGCGGTCCTGACGGGACGTGGCAGCCGGCGCAAAACGCGTTTGCATTTATTGTTCCGACGCCGCTCTATTTCCAAAAGTGGGCCCTCTTTCTATATGGTTTGGGCGCCGTCGCGTTTGTGTCCGGAACGGTGCGTATGGTCTCTCACAGGCGTCTTCGCGGGAGGCTGGCGCGGCTCGAACAGCAACAGTCGCTCGAACGCGAACGCATGCGCATCGCGCGCGACATGCACGACGAAATGGGATCCAAGCTCACAAAAATCTCGTTTCTAAGCGAGCGCGCCGCGGTGGACGCGAAATCAGGCCAGCCGCTTGCCGAAAGAATTGATTCCATCGCGGAGACCTCGCGGGAATTGCTAAAAACGATGGATGAAATTGTCTGGGTCGTCAATCCACGCAACGACACATTGGATAACCTGACAAGCTACCTGGCCCATCATGCCGTCGAGTATTTTCAGAATACCGCGGTCGCGTGCGAGATGCGATTGCCGCAGGAAGTCCCGCACTATGCGCTGTCCTCGGAAATGCGGCACAACCTGTTTTTGGCGTTTGAAGAAGCCTTGAATAATGTTCTGAAACATTCCGCCGCCACCAAGGTCAAAGTGGAAATGAACGCCTCCGACCGGGAATTTGAGCTGAAAGTCATTGACAACGGCAAGGGTTTTGAAACCGTTGCGCCTCCGGCCGCCAAAGAACAACCGCGCGGCGGTCGCGGCGGCAACGGTTTAAAAAACATGCGCCAGCGAATGACAGCCGCCGGCGGCGAATGCCTGGTATTAAGCCGGCCGGGTGAAGGAACCGCCGTTATGATGCGGATTCCGTTAAATCCCAAGACGGCGGCCAACTCATGAAAAAAAATATCACGGTTTCCATCGTGGACGACGACGCGGATTTGCGCGAGCATATCGCCGGCTATTTGACGGCCACCGGCAATATTCGTTGCAAGAGCGCCTATGCTAGCGGTGAAGAAGCGTTGAAACACCTGCCTGAAGACAACCCGAATGTCATTTTGATGGATATCAATTTGGGCGACCTGGATGGCATCGAATGCGTCCGCCGCCTGACGGCGATGATGCCGAGGGCGCAAGTGCTGATGCTGACGGTTTTTGAAGACACCGACCAGATATTTCGCGCCCTGGCTGCGGGCGCCAGCGGGTATTTACTCAAGCGGCAGCCGCCAAAAAAATTGCTCGAAGCTATTGAAGAGGTTTGCGAGGGCGGTTCTCCCATGTCCGCGCCCATCGCCCGGAAAGTAGTGCAGTCATTCAAAGGGGCGCCGGCCAGCGGAGATAAATCGGCCGAACTTTCGCCGCAGGAAAACGCCGTGTTGGCGGGCCTGTCCGAAGGGCTGGTTTATAAACAAATCGCGGATCAAATGGGAGTGAGCATTCATACGGTGCGCAATTACATCCGCCGCATTTACGAGAAGCTGCATGTTCATACGCGAACCGAGGCGGTTGCAAAATTTTTAAGGCGCGCACAATAAATGCATGAATAGATTCCCTCTCGATGAACCGAATCTGGTGGAACACGGCGCGCTGCGCCGTGTAAGCGCCGCGTGCAGCGGCGCAACAAGCGGGTCCGTGGCCAATATGCATGATTTACGAATCATTGAACCTTCCCATAAACTGCATGAAATTCTCGTTCGACCGACTCTCCCTCACCCCGGCCCTCTCCCGCTGGGAGAGGGAGATTTGTCCACCGATTGTCGGCGCGGCGAGCGATCGCGGTACCTCATGGTCCCAATGCATGCGAATAAAAATCGCAAGAGGGCTCCCCACGGACCAGGTTTGTCCGGCATTCGATGTTCAGCGTTCGATGTTCGATGTTCGATGTTACTTTTCATAGCTTTGATCCTCGTAATCGTAATTATCCTGCCGGTTTGTGCGCAGGAAACGGGCTCCGTAGCTGCCGCCTGGCATCCGGCGCACGCGCCTCTGATGACGCGTTGGGCGGCGGACGTGAGCCCTACAAACGACCTGCCCGAATATCCGCGGCCCCAGTTGGTTCGGCCGGATTGGATGAATCTAAATGGCCTTTGGGATTATTCCGTGACATCCGATTCTGCCGATGCGCCGGCGACGTATGCAGGAAATATCCTGGTCCCGTTTCCGGTGGAATCCGCGCTCTCCGGCGTGATGACGCATTTCGATGAACACAGCAAACTGTGGTATCACCGCTCCTTTTCGATTCCGGCATCGTGGCACGGGCAGCGGATACGGTTGCATTTTGGCGCGGTGGACTGGAGTTGCGAGGTTTGGGTTAACGGGCATGACATCGGGACGCACCAGGGCGGGTACGATCCCTTCACGTTCGACATTACGGATGCACTTCGGTGGAATGGACCGGAGGACATTGTTGTTGCCGCAAGCGACCCCACGGATAATGGAGACCAGCCGCGGGGCAAACAATCGCGCAATCCCGAAGGAATTTTTTACACGTCCACCTCAGGCATCTGGCAAACCGTATGGCTGGAACCGGTGCCCGCGGTGTGCATTGACAGCCTGAAAACCGTGCCGGATGTTGATTCCAAATCGCTTCACCTTTGGGTGGCAGCGAACAGCTTCTCCGATAACCTCCAGGTTGAAGCAACCGCCTGGCTTAACGGTAATAGAGCCGGAAGCGTGACCGGCGCGCCCAATACCGAACTGGCATTGAATTTGCCCGGCGCCCGTCTTTGGTCGCCGGATGATCCGGTGCTTTATGATCTGAAGGTAACATTGAAAGACGGCAGCAGAGTCCTGGATTCCGTTAGCAGTTACTTCGGCATGAGGAAAATTGCGTTGCGCAGAGATGACGCAGGTTTCATGCGAATCGCACTCAATGACCGGTTCATTTTTCAACTCGGCACTCTCGACCAGGGCTTCTGGCCGGACGGTATTTATACCGCGCCTTCTGACGACGCCATGCGTTCAGACATCGAATTTTTAAAACGGAGCGGATTCAATCTCATTCGGAAGCACGTCAAAGTGGAACCACAACGCTGGTATTATTGGTGCGACAAATTGGGCATGCTGGTGTGGCAGGACATGCCCAGCGGCAATAACGCCACCGCTGCCGGACGGCGTGACTTCGAAAGCGAGTTGCTGCACATGATTGACAATCTGAAGGACCATCCGTGCATCGTCACCTGGGTGCTCTTCAACGAAGGTTGGGGGCAATACGACACCGAGTCGCTGGCGAAATGGATCAAAGGAATGGACCCGACGCGATTGGTGGATGACGCCAGCGGCTGGACCGATATGCGCGTAGGTGACCTCGTGGACATGCACAACTATCCAGGGCCGGACTGCCCCGACCCGGACCCGCGCCGCGCCGCCGTCCTGGGCGAATATGGCGGGCTTGGGCTGATGATACCTGGCCACACCTGGTCCACCAACTATTGGGGATACGTCATGTTGACGAACCGGGACGACCTCGCCAGCCGATACACGCACATGCTCAAAGAGGTTTGGCGCCTTCATGCGTCGCGTGGGTTAAATGCCGCCGTTTATACGCAAACCGCTGACGTCGAAACCGAGTGTAACGGCCTGCAAACCTACGACCGCGCCGTGGCGAAAATCGACCCCGCAGTTTTGCTGGCCGCAAACCACGGAGGGCTTTGGGGAAAGACGATCAATGTGACTTTGGCCGACGGACTCTTCGGCCGTTCATCCTGGAAATATACTACCGACGTGCCAGCCGATGACTGGTTTAAGCCGGGATTTGACGCGTCGAAATGGAAGGAAGGCGTTGGCGGGTTTGGCACCGAAGGAACACCGGGAGTATCTTTGAACACCACCTGGAGCACATCAGACATTTGGTTACGGCGGGATTTTGATTTGAAATCGGAAAATATCCCCGGCATCGAGCTGCAGGTATTCCATGACGAAGACGTCGAAGTTTACCTGAACGGCGTTTTGGCTCTCAAACTTCCAGGCTACATAACCGATTACGACGAATTCCCAATATCACAGGATGCCCTTGCCACACTTCACGCGGGTCAAAACAGCATCGCGGTGCATTGTCATCAAACCGTGGGAGGGCAGGGGGTGGATGTCGGGCTGATTACACCCGAATAAACCACTCGTTGAGCGACAGTAGGAAGGACGGTTGCCTTTGCGCGTGCTGGCATACAGCGTGAATATGGCGGCCATGCGTACGTCCCAAATATAGGGTTCCAATAAATCACAGCCGACTTCACCGTGGCGCCGGCGCAAAACACTATGCCTGATGTGCCGCACAGCCCATTGTCGCTTACTTTTCTACGCGGATTTCGATCCGCTCCGGCGATTCACTTCGCGGCTTCCCAGGCCGCTCAAGTCAGCAGGTTTTGGAAACCCGCTACGTTTTATTTTTCCGGGTTTTGTGAATTTCGTGGTCCCATCGCGGCGATTATTTTTTCCAGGGTTTCTGGTTCTACGGTACCAATTAGTTTTGCAAGGGTTTTCAGGTTGCGGATTATGCGGACGACTTGCTCGCTTTCCATCACGCCAATAACGACGTCCATGACTTTTTCAGTGGAGCCGAGAGCATCTTTGAGGAGTCCAAGAATTCCCTGGTCATGCAACAATCGCAATATCGCATAGGCGTCCCGGACGACCTCGGCGTGCTGTTCAGGCGTCACTTGCAATTGCTGTTGGAATTCCTGCTTTGCTTCCTGCGGAATGTGCTCGTAAGAAATCGCGGACATACGTCTCTATTTTTGCACCCAGCAGATGCGCAAATGGTATGCCAACAGCGCCGTATCGTGTACCGTTGGAAACTGTTACATCGAATAGCCGGACACGATGCGTATTGCAATCAATGTCTTGCAAATATCGTTTCACGACAGGCCAGGAACGAACACGGACCGACACAGAAAGGAAGAGATCGCTCAGTGATAGTATTTCCTCAGGGCCGAGGGCAATTTCCCGATTTTCAGCGCTGATTCCAGCTTTCTTAAATCCGAGTGTCCATCCAAAGCCAGGACTTTCCCCGCCTCCAGCGCGGCCACCGGCACACCGTCCCGTAACAAAACACGATTGCGCCACAATGCCGGAATCCGCACGCCCGGCGTCAAAATGCCCACCAGGTTGAGCGGGTCCGAGCCGCTCAATGAAACCAGGTCCTGCGATTGCTCCGTCTTGCGCAATGACCGCAAATGGCCAATCGCCTCCGGCAACGCAAATTGTTCGCCGCTGACGCCGCTCACAAAATGCCCTCCGCGAATTTCCCCGCGCGCCTCCATTTGCCGATACGCGCGGCCCAAGTCAAACCACGAAACTTTTAACGCCTCCCGGTCCAACAATTTTCGAAAGACAACACCGTAACGCCGCAATAATGCTCGCGCGAATGCTTCAATCGCCTCAGTGGCCGTGTCACTACCCCCGGCCGGGATTGGCGCGCCATTCTCGTTGGGCACATATCGCCGCAACAAAGACCAGCGCCCGGCGTATTCGATGGTCGTCACAACGCGATGCCGTCGTGGCCGTCCCAAATCGCCAAATCGTTCGCGCTTTTCCGGCGGTGCCAACAACGCCCGCAATCCTTCAAAACTGTCCGCCGTCACCCAGCCTTGCGAAACCAGTTCTCCCAGTGCCTGCTCGACGCGCGATTTCAGCAATCCCGTCTGCCGCACAATTTCGCCGAAAAACAGCGCGCCTTTTGCCGCCAGCGTTTTCAAAACGGCGTCCGTTTCCGACGAACAATCCGCTTGCGGTTTCCTCGCCAATTCCAGCCAATGCGCCGCGTTTTCCCGGCTGAAGATGGCAATTGGACTCGACCGCAACGGTGGAAAGCTCCTGGATTTTTGGCCGGCAGGCGGAGACAATCTTCCCCAGCCGAACCGTCCGGTAAAACAAAGCTGGTCGAGCCATCGCGGATCGTAATCCCTGACCCGCGCCGCGAGGATGGCCGGCTCCCACGCGGCGGCCGGCAGTTCGTAGCCGTCCAGCAGATGCAAAATAGCCTCCACTCCGGTGGTTTCCTCCATCATTCGCTCCGGCTGCACGCGCTGCCACGACAGCAAAAACCGCTGAAAATCCGCCACCGAAACGGGTTGTATCTCGGCGCGCAAACGGTTGATGGTGAGCCGATGAATGCGAGCCAGCAACCGCCGGTCGCACCACTCGGTTTCCGCCGCGCCCGGATGAAATTTGCCGCGCAGAACGAATCCCTCGGCTTCCAGCGCCAGCAACGCCTGCTCTATGGACGAAGCGGATAACCTAAAGAATTCCGCCAGGGCCTTGCCCGTAATCGGCCCGACGCTTTCCATCCGGCCACGCACGAGTTCCTTCAGTGCTGCTTCCGGGCTTTCCGGCTTTCGCCCGGCCAAACTCAAAATTTTTGGCGAACTGATTTTCTGTTCCGGGTAAACCTCGCGAACAAACGCGATCCGCTCCGATGCAAACCAAAATGGCGGCGCATCCATTTCAGTGATGCGATTTTCGCCGCTCAATTCCGTGAGCCATTTTGCCGAGTCGGGATGGCGCCGCTTCAACTCCTCCGTCGTCGCCACTCCTAATTGCAGGATGGCGTCGTGCAATTCATCGGCGTTCTGCGCCTGCGGCCATGCTTCCTCGCACACGCGCTCGATGGCTGCTGCGTCCAAAATGCCGAGTTCATGCGTGCCGGAGTCACCCGCGCGCCGCGTTTGCACCGCATGCGCCCGGCGTTCCTCGATCGGCGCATTGTCCAAAAATGCGTAGGGCCGCGCGTTCAAAATTTCCGAAGCCAGCGGTGAAGGCTCAGGCAGGTCGCGCGCGATACAATTTATTTCTCCGCATTCAATCCGGCGCAGTAACTGTTCCAGCCCTTCGATATCCATCGCCTCAACCAGGCAATCGTCAATCGTCTGTTTCACCAGCGGATGGTCCGGCACCTCGCGATCGCCAACGATATTTTCCAGGCAGGCGAGTTGATCGGGAAAGACCGCAGCTAGAAGATTTTCCGCTTCCATGCGCTGCAAGGGAGCGGCGATCTTTCGGCCGCCGCGCTGCCGCGGCAACGCCAGCGCGCGTGTCGCATTCCAGCGCCAGCGAATCGGAAACATCGGCGAGTCCAACAGCGCCTGCACCAGGATTTCCCGCACGGTTTTGCTGTTGAGATAGCGAAACACCTCATCCAATGGAAATGAATGTTGTGTCCCCAGCGAAAGCACAATCGCGTCATCGGTCGCCGCGCTCTGCAATTCAAAATTAAACGAACGGCAAAAACGCTTTCGCAGTGCCAGGCCCCATGCCCGGTTCAACCGCGCCCCAAAGCGCGAATGAATCACCAATTGCATCCCGCCCGATTCATCAAAAAAACGTTCCATGATGATTGCCTTTTCCGAAGGCAACGCGCCGAGAGCTTTGCAGGCATCATAAAAATAAGCCGCCATTTGCAGCGCGCCCGCCCGCGATAATGGCGCTTCGGTCATGAACCAGTCCGCGAGTTCTTCCAACACCGCGCCTCGATCGCGTCCGTTATTCGACAAGCCAGCCACGCGCGCTGCGATTTTTTCGTCCAACCCCGAAATCGCCCGCGACAATTCCGCCGTCCGCGCCGGCGCTTCGCCCAGCCAAAACGGAATTCCCGGCGGCTGCCCGTGCGCATCCTCCACGCGCACAGTACCCGCCGCTATTTGGATAATTTTCCAGGACGCATTGCCCAGTTGAAACACGTCGCCCGCGATGCTCTCGACGGCGAAATCCTCATTCACAGTACCAATAAACGTCTGCGCCGGCTCCAGCACCACGCGATAATCCGCATTGTCCGGAATGGCGCCGCCGGAAGTCAGTGCGGTCAGGCGCGCCCCGCGACGGCCACGAATACGATGATTAATCGCGTCATAATGGATAAGCGCCGCGCGGCGGCCGCGCTTTGTGCTGAACCCTTCATTCAGCATCTGCAGCACGTCCAAAAATTCCTGGCGCGTCAAATGCCGGTAGGGAAATGCCGCAGCGACCAACTCCAACAAATCGTCTTCCTTCCATTCCTCGACGCCCGCCGCGGCGACAATCTGTTGCGCCAGGACGTCCACCGGTTTTTCCGGAATAATTAACAGGTCCAATTCACCGCGCCGGATGCATTGCAGCGCGGCCACCGATTCAACCAATTCATCCCGCGTCAATGGGAACAATCGTCCTTTTGGCACGCCGCCGCGATAATGCCCGGCGCGCCCGATTCGCTGAAGGCACGTCGAAATCGAACGGATAGAACCGACCTGGCAAACCAAATCCACCGCGCCGATATCAATTCCCAGTTCCAGCGACGACGTCGCGACCAGCGCCTTGAGTTCGCCACGCTTCAACCGATTCTCCGCATCCAAACGCAACTTCGTGGAAAGACTTCCGTGATGCGAGGTCACATTGTCCTTGCCCAGCAATTCGCATAGATGCGCCGTAACGCGTTCGGCCAGGCGCCGTGTATTTACAAACACCAGCGTCGTCCGATGCGCTTCAATCAAGTCTCCCAGCCGGCGATAAACTTCTTCCCACACTTCATTGGACATGACCGCCTCGAGCGGCGACTGCGGCAATTCAATCGCCAGGTCCATGTCGCGCCGATGGCCCGCATCAATGATTTTGCAGTCCGGCTTGCCGTTCCGGGACACATACCGGTTACCGACGAGAAATTTCGCCACTTCGACGATTGGTTTTTGTGTGGCGGACAGACCAATGCGCTGGATCTCGTTGCCAGACTGCCTCGCCAGCGCCTCCAGGCGCTCCATTGTCAGCGCCAGGTGCGACCCACGACGGCTGCCCACGACAGCATGAATTTCATCCACGATCAATACCCGCGCCGTTGAAAGCGTTTTGCGCCCCGAAACCGATGTCAGCAGCAGATAGAGAGATTCCGGCGTCGTCACCAAAATATGCGGCGGCCGTTTTGTGATGGCCAATCGTTCAGAGGCCGTCGTATCTCCCGTTCTCACCGCCGACCGCACCTCGATATCGTGGCCGGTTTCTTTTTTGATCGCATGACGAATCCCGCTTAACGGTTCGTCGAGGTTTTTATGAATATCATTGCTCAGCGCTTTGAGAGGAGAGACATAAACCACATATGTCTCGTCCCGCAGCCCGCCTTCCATGCCCAGCCGGAATAATTGATCCAGCGCCGCCAAAAACGCAGCCAGCGTTTTTCCTGAGCCCGTAGGAGCCGCGATCAACGTATGCGCGCCGGCCGCTATCGCCGGCCAGCCCTCCAGTTGCGGCGCCGTGGGCGAACCAAATCGCCGCTGGAACCATGCCGCGACGATGGGATGAAATTTAAAAGCCTGCATCAACACCCATGAATATAACATCCCGCGCAAAACTGAAAACATCCGAATAATGGCGCGGGAAAATATTCTGTCAGAAACCCGGAAGGCCGTCCTTTGGCCACCTCCAACTTCCGGGTCAAAGATGGCGATTTCCTGGCGTTTGCAGGCATCGGCCCCTGGTACCCCCAACAGCCCAACAAAGGGAACATGAGGACCGCCGATAAAATGCAAGCTTCACCGACGCCAGCCCGGTGGGGGTAACGCCCGCGCGGCACGGACCTGAGTTCGCAGCTGCGCGGGCCATTCTCTTTGGAGTTGTTGCCAAAGAGAAAAAAGCCTGGAACAGGTTTCGCGAGGGCCTGTTCCAGGTTGTTGCAATCGATGTTCAGCGTTCGATGTTGGATGTTCGATGTTTTGGATTCACTCACCGAGTCAGGAAAAGCGGCTTTGAGCCTCGCAGACTGGATGCCTGCGCCACTGGATTACTTCCGCAAAATCTTCCCAAACCCGCTCTCATCCGGATCGATTTCAATCCGGCGCACGTCACCTCCTCCGGTGCTTGCGGGACGCGGCGCAGCCGCCGGGGCAGTTCCTCCGAGCGGCCTATCTTGCTTCGGCGCGGCCGATGGCCGGGAAACCGGCGCTGAGAGCGGCAGCGACGCGGCCACAGGCTGATCATCCGGCACCTTGTCATCGGCTGATTCCGGACTTTGGCCGGGAATATAAAAGTTTGTGCGTCCATCCAGCCATCTGGCGTAGCGTTGATACGTCCACATGCCGTGGTCGGCGCCGGTTTCGATCGAGGTAATGATTTTAAAGAATTCCCGGGTGCGAATGAAATTTTTCACAGGGTTGGTCGCCATGAGAATTTCGCACTCCGGCACGCGGATATTGAGGTCTTCGCGAAAGCGCAGCCGTTGGGAAACTACGGCCACCAGGCAATCGGCCAATTGCGCGCAAACGGCGCTTTGGATTTCCGCCGGAAATGCCGACGCGACGCGCTGGACCGCCTCCGCGCACGTCGACGAATGCACCGTGGCCAGCACCAGGTGTCCCGTCTCGGACGCGCTCAACGTCAGGCGCATGCAGTCCGGGTCGCGCATTTCGCCCACCATCAACACGTCCGGGTCCTCGCGCAACGAATCCAGCAGGGCCTGCTCAAAACTCGGCGTGTCGCGCCCCACCTCGCGCTGCCGAATAAACGCGCGCCGCGAGCGGAACGTGTATTCAATCGGGCTTTCCACCGTGATGATATGCTGGGCCTCGGTCAAATTAATTTCCTGAATCAACGCGGCGAGCGTCGAGGACTTTCCCGACCCGGTCGGCCCGCTCACCAAAATTAGTCCGTGCTGATGCTTGACCAGCTTTTTGAGGTCCGGATGCAAATTCAGCTTCTCAACCGTCGCCTGAAACGAACCCAAAAAACGGATGGCCATCCCTACCCCGCGCGACGTATGAAGAATATTGACGCGGCAACGCACCCCGGCAATCGTGCGCGATAAATCAAACGACCGCCGCTCGACAAAAAACGCCCATTGGTCTTCGCCAATGAGCCGCCGCGCAAATTCCGTAAGGAAACCCGGCGCGACAGGCTCGCCGGTCACACGCAATGCGCCACGAACGCGCACGGCCGCCGGCATGCCCGCTTCCAGGTGCAAATCACTCGCGCCGGATCCGGCCGCCGATTCAATCAATGAGTCAAAATTCATATAAATGTCAAAATCTAACACCAGAACCTCTAAAAAGTCGTTAAATTCGGGGAAATCCTCCCTGAACGAATAAAGAATTCCGGCATTTTTTGAAGATATGAGCAAATTTTGCGCCTAAAAACCCTCTGAAGACATCCTATTTATTGTAAGATTTCATATTCGGCGCGTTATGGCGCAAGCCTATAAAACCGCTCATGATTCGTCGCAGTTAAATCATCAAACTCCATCACGCCATTCGAATCGGCTGTAACCGTGCCGATCGTCTCCCAATTGGCCGTGGCCAGATTCGTACTCGCCTGCACCTGATATTGAAATCCCGCGCCGCCCTGCGCAGTAAGATGAAACACGCCGTTTGTAAAATTGCCGGAAACAATTTCCAGGAACGGCGACGCCGTCACATTAATCAGCGGGTCATTGCCTCGTCCATATTCCTTTGAATTAAAGAGGTAACTGATATTCGTATCGGCTGCATAAAACAGGAACGTTGCCTGGCCGCCGCTCTCAATTTCGGCCACGATATTCGTATCGAGCGGCAACTGGTACGTAATCGGGATGTTGTTTCCCGGCGGAGTGTATGTGTTGGTGCACAGAATATTCGTCGGACCGGACAATAATTCGGGCAACGAATCGAAAGTCACACCGTCGGTCGTAGGCAGGTTCGGCGTGCCTGTGCCTTCGGCCCAATCATTGTCCGACAGCCATGCGATCACGAAGTTGCCGCCGCTGATGATATTGAAAATCGCGTTGTTAGGTTGGACGTTCGACACGCCGTAATTGCTGGTGAGCGTAAGCGACACACCGGTAACCGTCCAACCGTTCGTTCCGTAGGCGGTATTGAATACCGGCACAGCGCCGGAAAAATCAAACCGCGCGACACTTTGAAATTCGCCTTTGATTGCGTTGGCGGGCGCGACGGCCATCGTTCCCGCCGCGCCGAAATTCTCGCCCGACACGTATCCGTCGGGATTGCTCGCCGAACCCGTGGCCAAAAACGCATCGGCAACGGTCGTAGTGGAATAGGTCGTTTGCGCCTGCAACCGCGTGATAACACCGGCAAGACAGAGCATGAAAAATAGCGAAAAAAGTAGCCGTGAAATCACATATCGCCGCGAAAGACAGCGTCCTCGATAATCATACCGCTCTGTCTCTTCTATCCCGTAGGGATAATTGGAAATAGCCCGGCGTTTCAACGCCGGGTTGCGATTACCAGAAATCACAAGTCCCGAAGGGACGGCCGAAATGCCACGTGTCCATTCCATCGAGGGACATTTTTCCACCAACTCAGCCGTCCCTTCGGGACTTATATTGTCTTTCATGGGTACCCGGCGTTGAAACGCCGGGCTATTTCCAGTCCTCCCTTCGGGAGTGTTCCACGGATCCTTCATGGCTTTGCTCTACGCCTGCGGGCGGCGAGGAGCCAAACGACCCCTGAACCCAACAATGTCAGTACTCCTGGCTCCGGCACTTCAGCCGCGGTCAACGTAAATTCAGGGTGATTTGCAGAATAGATGTCGGAATTAAACAAATAGCTGACCTCATCGTCCGCGGCGTAAAAATACAGCGATACGTCGCCTCCGTCCGCGGCATTTATGAGGCCCCCGTCCAGGGGCAGTGTGTAGGTCAGGTAAATATTGCTGCCTGGAGGCGTATAAGTGAACGTTCCGAGCGAATCGAAACCCTCGGCAAGGATACTTGACATCTCATCATAGCTCACGTAATTATTATTGGGATAACCAGGTATACCCATCCCACCGGCATCACCAATGGTCCAATTGTTGTCGGCGAGCCAATCAATGCCAAAGTTGCCGGCGTTGATTGTATTGAAGATACCGTTGTTGGGTTGCTCGCCTTGCACGCCAAAATTGCTGGCCAACGAAAGAGTGATCCCGGTGATGGTCCAATTGCCGGCGCCGTAAAGGCTATTGAACTGCGTCACGGCCGCTGTCGTATTGAACATCAGAATGCTGTCCATTTCGCCCTTGGTTGAGGAGGCCGGGGCGATGGCAAACGTGCCCGCGTCGCCAAAGTCCAGATCTCCCAGGTCCGACCCGTTGGGATTAGCGGCAGACCCGGTGGCCAGAAATGAGCCCACGGCATCTGTCAGGACATAGCTTGATTGGCCGAGACCGGCTAAAGGCAGCGCGAGAATCGCGCCGCCAATGGCAATTGCGCGGATAGTGGTAACGGATTGTATTTTGGATAATGCAATTTTCATTTTTTGAATGGCTGTTGATTTTATTGAGTTACAGGATAAAAGAGCGGCCCGATGCCGTTGGATTGAGTGCCGAACTGAAGCAGGAAATTTTGAACTTCCGGCGAAAGCAAAAAATCCGACAGCGCCTTCGCGCCCGCGTAGTTGGCCTGTGGAAATCGTTTCGGATTGGCCTCCATCACGATGAATGGCCGGCGCATCACCGGGTCGCCTTTTACCAGAATTTCCATTCCGGTCGCGGGCATTTTGCCGGTCTTGGCCGGGATGTAGCCCACCACCACGTAAGCGTCGTTGGTGCGGGCGTATTGCAGAATATTCCATCGTGACACCGTTTCGTCCTTGAGCACCCAGTCGCCACGCGGGTCAAGGCCCGCCAATCCCCATAAAGTATGGACGAGTTCGCGGCTGCCGATGTCCTCGAAATCAACAAAATGCGCCTTGGCGGCGGCGATTTTTTGGAGCGCGGCTGCTCCGTTGGTCATGCCTCGCACGTGAGCCGGATCATTCGGCGGCCCCACGATGCACAATTCGTTGCGCGTCCAGGGCCGCATGTCCACTCCATAACCGTCGGCCACCAGGTCCGTGGTAATATCGCCGGAATGCATCGTGAGCAGGTCCACCTTTCCAGCCCGCATCGCAGCATCCAGGATCGGTCGCGGACCCGTCACGACCACTTGAATCCGATACCCCGTCTGCGCTTCAAATAGTTTTGCGATTTGCTGCCACAAACCGGTCATCGTCATGCCGCCGATGACGGCGCATCGGACCACGTGATTGTCGCCGGCGCTCGCGTTTTGGCTTTGTCGACTGCAGGACGCAGTGAACAATGCCAGCACCACGACAACCGATAACCTGGATATTTTCATCGATTAATAATTGTGCGCGTTTGAATCACTGGCCGTGCCCGTGAGCCAGCGCACGTCGGGCAGTCCCGGATCGCCCACGCCACAACCGACATACCAGCCGGCATACGATCTCACTTCCCCGGCCAGGAACAGCAAATTGACCTGTCCCGCATGGCGCGCGACGATGCTGTACGGTTGTACCGATGGATACGTGGAAGAATATTGCCCCGGAGTATCTCCCATCGTCACAACATTTATCGGCTCGTACACTTGCTGGTACTTCGTAGGCACCGTCAGGTTCCACGGACAAAGATTCATGTTCATTCCGTATGACAAAAAATAGGTCCCGGCCGCATTATTCGTATTATTTGCTGAGGGACAAATGAACACGGAGTGACTGTGCGCTGCGGGCGCCATGTTATTGCTGATCATCATCTGAAATGAAAGCTCTCCGAAATACGGCGGCAGCGCGTTAAACCAGTCGGTGGGCCGGTCGATTTCCTGCAGTGTTTGCACGCCCTGTCCGCGCCGGGGAAGATAATCGTCATTGTCGTCGGCATACATGCGGAAGGCCACTCCCCATTGCCGAAGATTGGCGAGGCATTGCGCCGAGCGCCCCTTTTCCTGCGCCTGCGCAAGGACGGCGAGAGTCACTGCCGCCAGGATTGCGATGACGGCAATAACGACAAGCAGTTCAACTAAGGTGAACCCCATGCTCCTCACAGTGTCCAGTTTAAGCACAACAATTATATTTTGTCAAATATAACGGAGGTCAATTCTCCCTCTCCCAGTCCCGACGCGTCGGGAGGGTGGGGAGAATCGTTCGAATGAAAACCATCGAAAACTTCACCATTACAATTTGCGTGTCCGGCGGCGGGTGTTTCGGATTTGGGTGCCATCTTCACCCCCGCGCATCAAGCCGTGTTAACGGTCTGTTAACCCTTTGTTAATGGTTTGTTAACCCTTAAGTCCTTGATTTTGAAGCACGTAACCGATGTTAACCCTTTTCCCACCTCATACCCGCTCTTACTCACGGCGCTGACACTTTTCGGTTGGAGCATTCCGCAATCAGTTCACTTCGCCTCTTCATACAATTCCCTCACAGATTCCCGCGCCAAAACGATAATGGTAAATACCCCCAGAATGGTCCCGAACGGAATATGCAGGCAATTAATGCACGCCACGACAAACGAAAATGTCCGGTTTTTCCGCGCCCGCAAATACAAACCCGACAGAATATTCAAAATGACTGAAGCTAAACACCATAGCGCAACAACAAGATAGAACCAAATGATCGCGCGAAACATTTCAAAAAACCCCGGCGGCGGCGCTGGTTGTCTTTGGTTCTGCCAAAACTCGGGGTTGGCAAGCGCGAAATGCATGAAGGCGAACTCGGCCAGCAGAAGCAACATCGCCAAAAACGCCAGACCCGCTCCTATGAAATGAAAGATCGAAAGCAAATTCAAATGGTCGGTGTCTATGTTTCGCTGGTCCCTCGGCAACGGGCCCATGCGAGGTATCGGAGGAGGCGTAGGTGGAGGCACATTATTCATAGTCAGTCCGAGTTGTAAGGTTCGACCAAATGATTGCCGCACCGCCAAAAAATGCAATTCGATTTCCGGATCAGTGAATTGCCTTTTCACGCCCCGGCATCATCGCCCTCGCCGTTGCCTGCGTTCCTGAGAAACACCAGCCACGGCGAAATATCCGCATAAGCCGCAAAAATAATCAACGCAATCAAAACCAAAACGCCCAGCCAAAACATCAGGACCCGCGCGTCTTCCGAAACGCTCGAACGCGTCTGAAGCACCGCCGCGCCGGTCACCCACGCCAAAGGAATCAAAAGTCCCGCGACTCCGTGATTGTACAGGAGCGCCACCGGCGAGGGCACCGCCCATTCCCGGGTGGTCCAAACCTTATGACATACCCCCGCCGCCAGCACGGCCGCCACTATCACACCCACCTGCATGAGCGCGACTACGACTGTATTTCTGATGGACGACATAAACGCGCGGTTTGACCGCCGTCATTCTTTACTAGACAGCCCATGCCCCGGCTGTGTCACGCCAAAATTCAATGGCCGAGGCAAAAAAACCTAATTCCGCTTCATTTCGCGGTCAAATGAGCATCGAACCGTTTCAACGTCTTCGATTCATTTTTAATTTTTCCTTTTCTCTCCCTCACGTTAAACTGCCTGAGTAGAAATGAAAGTCCTTTGCGCCATCACAACAATCCTGTTGATGGTCTGCCTCCCTGTGCGCGCAGACCTCGAGGACGGCATTAGCGCCATCGTCAATGACAAGGTCATTACATTCGAAGAAGTCCGGGATTTCACCGCTCCGGCCGTGGACGTGTTGCAGCGCGAATATGCCGACCAACCCGATGTCTATGAGCAAAAGCTCAACGCCACGCTCAGGGACGGCCTCGAAACCCTGATCGAAAATCAACTCATCCTCCACGAATTCGAGACCAAATATAACCCTTTGCCTGACAGCCTCGTGGATGAATGGGTCGAAGCCCGCATTAAAGACAAGTTCGGAGACCGCATCACTTGTATCCGCACCCTCCAGGCCCAGGGCATTACGTTCGAAAAATTCCGGCAGGAAGTCCGCGATGGCGCCATCATCGAGCAATTGAGCATGCAAAAGCTCTCGGAGAATAAAATCATCATTTCACCCTACAAAATCGAAACCTATTACAAACTTCATCAGGACGAATTCAGGGTCGGCGACCAGGTGCAACTGCGGATGATTGTCATCAACAAAATCGCCCCTGACGACACCGCCGCCCGGCAGAAAGCCGATGGCATTCTCGAAAATCTGAAAAAGGGCTCGGATTTCCAGGAACTCGCGTCGCTTTACTCCCAGGACCCGGAACAAAAAGGCAGCGACTGGATGGAAACATCGGTCCTTCGCAAAGAGCTGGCCGACGCCGCAGCCACATTGGAGCCTGGGCAAACCAGCGGCGTCATCGAGACGCCCGATGAGTGTTACATTATCCAGCTCGAAGGTCGGCGTGCCGCGCATGTCAAACCGCTAAACGATGTTCGCAAGAGCATCGAAACCACCTTGCGCGAGCAGGAAAGAAAGAACCTGGAACGCCGTTGGATTGATTCCCTCAGGAAAAAAGCTTTCATCCGCTATTTCGGTTGATGCTGTGGATGGGGGCCCACGGGGAATCGTCCTCGTCCTCGTCCTCGTCCTCGTCCTCGAATGAATCCCATCGGCATTACCCTCGGAGACGTCACCGGCGTAGGCCCGGAAGTGGCCCTCAAAGCCGTCGCCGCCGAATCCAAAAATGACGACACCCAATATCTCTTCATCGGGGACGAAAACATTCTCCGGAAGTTAAACGAAAAACTTCCCGATCCTCTTCCCCTGGTCACGCTTTCAACTTCCAACCTGCAATTCTCTGGCCGGTTTTTCGTCACTACACCATCAAAGTCGAAATTGCCCTCCAAACTCGCGCCCGGTTCAACCGCCGTTGCCAAAGCGGCTATCGCCGCGTTACGCCACGGCGCCGGGCAGTGCCTGCGCGGCGAACTCGCGGCCCTCGTGACCGCGCCGGTCAATAAAGAGGCGACTATCCGCGCCGGCCACAAAGATTTTGTCGGCCAAACAGAATTCCTCTCCGAATTGGCCGGCGCAAAACGCACCGCCATGATGCTCCTGGGCCATGATGACCGCGACCGCTGGCTCCGCGTTGCCCTGGCCACAATCCACGTCTCCATCAAGTCCGTCCCGAAAAAACTGACCGCGGAGAAAGTGGCGCTGGCGATTGAACTTGCCGCCCAGGCGTGCCGCGACTTGCATTTGCCGCGCGCGCGTGTCGCGGTCGCCGGATTGAACCCTCACGCCGGCGAAGGCGGCGAATTCGGCGATGAAGAAATTAAAATGATTTCGCCCGTTGTTTCAGCGATGAAGAAAAAGGGATTCGACGTCACCGGTCCCTTGAGCGGAGACACCGTGTTTTACTATGCATTGCGCGGAGATTTCGACGCCGTTGTCGCCATGTACCATGACCAGGGACTTGCCCCGCTCAAGGCCGTCGCCTTTGACACCGGCGTCAATTGGACCCTGGGCCTGCCCTTCATCCGCACATCCCCCGACCACGGCACCGCCTACGATATTGCCGGCAAATGGATCGCAAACCCGTCAAGCATGATCGCGGCAATCCGGTTGGCAAAGCAGTTGGCCTCGAACTCAGACAATCACTGAAATTTACGATTTGCGATTTACGCGGCTGATGCTAATGGAAACACCACTCTTTACGCACGTGCGTAAGGCTAAATAACGGAATCCTAACTCCGCTCCAGCACGTATTGCGACGCTTAAATCGTAAATCGTAAATTGTAAATACGCCGGGCGTTACTTCCCTTTCCCAAACAGCGCCTTATCCATCGAAATCTTTCCCGGCCCGGCTAAAAACAGGGTGACGAATCCCGCCAGGTAAATGAACGCCAGTTCGCCGGGGTGGTCGCCCCCAAAGGCCATTTTATGCACCAAAAAGAACGCGACGCCCATATCAACCGCCAACATCAACGCTCCCAGCCGTGACAGCAATCCCACGGCCAATAATATCGCTCCCGCCGTTTCGGCGATCAGCACCAGCACGAGCCCCGGTTTGACGCCAATGCCGATCGGGTTCGGGAACATCGCCGCGTAATGGTTGAAATTGTTCAACTTGTCCATGCCATGAACAAAAAACATCGTCAGGCCCAGCCACAGCCGCAGCACGAGCAGTGAAAAACTCACAAGGGCCGATTCATCTCCGGGAGCTAATATTTTTTTTATCATATTGTGTTTGTGTTGTAGTTGAGGTGTTGCGGTGGAAAATCATCAAACTTCGGAAAAAATCCCGAACCTAAAGCAGGCCTTTCGAGAACAGAAGGCCCTGGACAACTCCTGTGCGCTCATGCCGGTCATGATGCCATGCCATCATAAAATGTAAATGCCCGAAAAAGGACGTTAGCAGCATGTCAGCATTTGCCGGACCATATTTTCTGTCCGATTCCCGCGCCTGACACGGATATACTTTTAAAGATGACCGGACGGTCACAGAAATATAATTTGAACCGAGATGTGAAAAGCCGCGTTCTCATTCGACCGCCAAACGACGAAGATTGCGAAGCTTTTATCAATGAAGGCCTTTCACGCCGCTTCCTGAAAGTCTGCGGTCGCTGGCGGGACCACGAACGATGGGCCATCCTGGCCGAAGATTTTCCGCGTTTGGTGTCCACGCTTTAGCGTGCTCCACAACAGTGGTGGCCGCGGGCCTGCTGCGTGTCTCACATTCCGCACTCCACAATCCGCAATGTGCGCCTGTCACCTTTTTGCGCCTCCGGTTACTATTCCATGAGTGAACGATCTAACTGACCAGGAGCTGTTGCGCGACTTTGTCGCCTATAAATCAGAAGCGGCTTTCGCCGAACTGGTGCGCCGGCACGTGGACCATGTCTATTCAGCGGCCCTGCGCATGGTATGCGACGTCCATCTCGCCCAAGACGTCACGCAAGGCGTCTTCATCGCCCTGGCCAAAAGCGCGTCCCAACTGACCGATCGCCCCATTTTGTCCGGCTGGCTTCATCGCACCGCACAAAATATCGCCGCAAATACCGTTCGCTCGGAAGTCCGGCGTCACACTCGCGAACAGGAGGCCGCTGCCATGAATGAATTACTCGGAAACGAACCTGACACAACCTGGGAAATGATTTCGCCGCGCCTGGACGCCGCCCTCGGCGAGCTGGACGAACCCGACCGCGACGCGCTCACGCTCCGCTATTTCGAGCGCAAATCCAGCCGCGAAATGGCCGCCATTCTGGGCACGAGCGAAGACGCCGCAAAAAAGCGCGTCAGCCGCGCCGTGGAACGCCTGCGTGAATCGTTCTCCAAACGCCGCGTGGCCGTCGCTGCGGGCGGTCTTGCAGCCCTAATTTCCGCCAACGCCGTCCAATCCGCGCCCGCCGGCCTGGCCGCGACTATTTCCTCCGTTGTTCTAACGGGAACCGCCGTTCAAACTTCAACCATCCTCACAGCAACCAAAACCATCGCCATGACTACAATTCAGAAAAGCATCATCATCGCTTCGCTCGCCAGCGTTGCGGGAACTGGAATTTATGCCGCGCACCTGAACACGCAACTGCAAGCCAAAATCGATACCCTCCAACAGCAGCAGGCGCCATTGACGGCGCAAATCCAGGAGCTGCAACAGGAACGCAACGACGCCACAAATCAGCTCGCCAGCCTGCTCGCCGAGAACGCCTGGTTAAAATCCGATTCGAATCAAGACGAACTGTTGCGATTGCGAGCCGAAGTGACCCGGATGGAGAATTCGCAATCCCAGCAACAGGACGACGCGACAACGTCGGCCGCAAAAGCGCTCGTGGCAAAAGTCAATCAACTCAAGCAATGGCTTGATCAGCATCCCAACGAAAAAATTCCCGAAATTGGTTTACTGAGTGACACCGAATGGCTGAGGGAAGCCAGCCGCACGGGCAACCTGACGACAGATGACGATTTTGTGCAGGCGGCGAACGGATTGCGGAGCACCGCAAAACAGGATGCCGCCCGCCTTATGGGCCAGGCCCTGGATACCTATATCGCCAATAATAACGGAAAATTGCCGACTGACATGTCACAACTTGCCCCGTACCTGAACGCGTCCATGGACCCTTCCGTTCTTCAACGCTATCAACTTGTGCAGAGCGGAAACTTGAGCAACATTTCAGAAAACGACCCCATCATTGCCGAAAAATCCCCCGTGGATGACCAGGCTGACACCCTGTTCCAAATTAGCGCTACGAGCTATTCCTACAAGAGCGCCGGTTCCGAGGCCTACAGCGGAAGCGGATCCGCCTCTTTCGGACCAAACGTGACATCCCAAATCGAGCCTTTTGAGAAGAACAAATAGAGCGCGTGAAGAAAGCTCGTGCCGGCCTGTCCCGGAGGGACAGTTGGAAATAGCCCGGCGTTTTAACGCCGGGTGCCAAAGAGTAACATTTAAGTCCCGAAGGGACGGCTGTAGGGCTCGACGATACGGGAGTCACACGGAACCAGCCGTCCCTTCGGGACTTATCCAATCCCAAATCGTACCCGGCGTTAAAACGCCGGGCTATTTCCACTCATCCCTACGGGATCTATTACACAATCCACGAATCCAATTATCACATAACTTCCACGTGGCACCTCAATTTCAAATTTGCGCCTTGAATTGCTGGAACACTTCAAGATGGTTGGCGCCCGCCCGCTCGAGCAACACGGTCCGCGCCGCAAATTTGTAAATCTCCGAAAGCGTCGGCAAATTAAAGCATGCCTCATCAAAAATCCGCGCCGTTGCGCCGGCGAGCATCGCTATCAAGCCTACGTGCACCATCTCGGTGGCGTGCTCGCCCAAAACATGCACGCCCAACAACTTCAGGTCGTTCTTGCGGAACAGCAGCTTCAGGAAACCATTGGTGTCACCGATGATTCGGCCGCGGATGCTGTTGGAGAACGGCCAGCGTCCTACAACATAATCAATGCCCTTCTTTTTGAGCGTCTCCTCCGTTTCACCGACCATGCTCACTTCCGGAATCGTAAAAATGCCGGTCGGCAGGAGCGACGGAAGCCCGGCCCGCGCTTCCAAATTGAACGCATGGCGCATCGCGCGGTGGCCCTGTTCCAAACTCGTGGATGCCAGCGCGGGAAATCCAATCACATCCCCCGCCGCGTAGATGTGCGGCGCCGATGTGCAATAAAATTCATCCACCTTGATTAATCCATGCTCGCCCAGGGCCACACCCACTGCCGGCAAATTGAGTTCCGCCGTATTGCTCTTGCGCCCCGCCGCCACCAAAACCGCGCCCACTTGCAATTCAGCGCCGGAAGAGAGCTTAAGGTCAATTTGATTCGGACCGGTCACCACACATCCCTGAATGCGTTCGTTTCGGTGCAGCACAATGCCGTTGCGTTCCATGGCAACAGCCAGGGCCTGCGAAACTTCAGCGTCGAGAAATGGCAGCAACGTATCGCGTCCGTCAATCAGATGCACCTCCACGCCAAGCGCGGCGAAGATGCAGGCGTATTCGCTGCCAATCACGCCCGCTCCGACCACCGCCAGCTTCTTTGGCAGGCAGTCCAGGTTCAGGATAGTGTCCGAGTCGTATATTTCCGGACGGTCAAACGGAAACGGCGGCGGGCGCAGCGGCGATGACCCCGTGGCAATCAGGATTTTTTCGCCTTGAATTGTTTGCTCACCGTTTGCGTTGCTCTTTACCCGGACCGTATTCGGAGTTTCAAAACTGGCTGTCCCGGGAAACAGATCGATTTTTAGCGCCTGGGTCCATTGTGCAAGCGTGGCATTGAAACCGGTCTTCACGTCCTGCTCGTGATGAAGAAAATCGGCCACATTTGCTTCCCGCCGCAACGACACATCCAGGCCCGTCAGGTTCCGCGCCTGCACACCCGACAACGCGAGCGCCGTTTCCCGCAGCGTCTTGCTGGGCAACGTGCCCGTGTTGACGGTGGCGCCGCCCAATTCCACCACGCGGTTGACCAATGCGACCGTCTTGCCGTGGATCACCGCCGTTCGGGCTGCGCTTATTCCGGCCGGTCCTCCGCCAATCACGACTAAATCATATGTCTTCATATTTTTCTCCTTGTGCGTTCCTCCCTTAATCCTTTGCACGGCCCGGCGTGTTCCGTCAAGAGCAGACCGGGCAAATTGCCATGCTTAAGGCAACACCGAGCCGTTTCAACGTTTCAACATTTGGGAGGGACCTTAATTCGGTTTGGTGTCCACCCTTTAGGGTGTTCCGGGTTCGCCGTCCAATCTCCATGCTGCTGGGGAGCACGCTAAAGCGTGTACACCAAACCAATTTAAGGCCCTACCTAACATTTCAATCTTACCGAACCGACTGGTCATGCCAGACCAGTCCGAAGAAAAAGAGCGCCAAAACCAGATATATAACTGTGGCTGACATAATTCATTTTCCAGGTTCGTTTTCCAGGTCCATTTGCAACAAAGCAGCCTGGCTTTCGCCCCCGGCGTCCTTCGTGTCTTTTTGGAATTTAGACCAAAAATGCCGAACCAACCCGAATCCGGCATAAACCCCAACAAGCAGCAAAACTAAAACAATGCCCGCCGTTCCCAACTCCCGGACAATGGCCATGAGCTGGTGCAACTGGCGGTGAAAGAAAAATCCTAAAAGGACATAAACGCTCGCATAAATCGACGCGCCCGGCAGGTCCAACAATAGAAACCGCACAGGATTGATGTCCAGGGTCCCGGCTCGCAAAGGCGCCAGCGTGCCAAACGGCAGGAATTTGGCGATGGTCAGAATCCGCAAGCCGCGAAGAGTTGCCCTGATGCCGGTGCGCGGAGACTTGGACGCGCACCGGCCACGCCGCAGGCGCGCAAAGAACGGAAGGAGACGTTCCTTGCCACGGTGTCCGGCGTAAAACCAAAACGTGTCCGCAGCCAGACATGCCACCGCCGTCCACGCGATGGCTGTGATCATGTTTAATTGTCCAGCGGCGGCCAAAGCACCGGCAGCCAGAAGAAATGGCGCAGCAGGAATTGGAATGCCGCTTTGTTCCACAAATGCCGCCACGAACAGAACCAGACCGCTGTTCCATGCCAAAAAATGGATAATCTGGTTCATGGCGTCCTCCGATGCTGATTGTCGTCACCGCTGGCGAACTGTTGTTGCTCAGCTTCCCATCCGCCACCCAGTGACTTGTAGAGCGAAATCACGTCGGTGGAAACGCGAGGCCCATTAGGAGCCGTGGCGATTTCTTCATGCGAATCATGGTTGTCTTGATTGGTGTTCATATTCTGTTTCTTTTTATGGCCAGATTCTCCTCCACACACTTCGTTGCGGGTGATGTGAGTTCGTGACACGAATGCGCCGGAGGAAGCGTTTGACCTGGACCGGGTAGGTCGCAAATCCGAACTCGCTGACAGGAACAAGCAGGCGCGCTTTACTTTCCGGGTTAAATCGAAGTTTTATTCTCATATTTATGATTCAGTTTTTAATCGTCCTCGTCCTCGAACGCGTTCACCCTTCACGTCCTTCCCCGGAATATTTTTCTCGCGCGAGACTTTGAAACTTGGCGAGAATGGCCTTGAGGCTGGCCATGCCGACGATTTGTCCGCGGACAGATCCATTCACGAAATAGGTCAGCGTGGGAACGGATTGAATTCCGTACCAGTTTCCCAGGTCCGGATTGTCATCAACGTTGAGCTTGAGAACCCGTGCTCTTCCATGGCACGCTTCTGCAACCTCGTTTAATACGGGCTCAACCAGCCGACAAGGCTGGCTCCAGCCCGCGAGGAAGCCGACCAATACCGGCAGCTCGGACCGCAAAACTTCGGTCTCAAAATCCACCTCATTGATTTCTTGAACTTGGTTCGTTTTCATCGTCAAATTCGTTGTTACGGCATTACTTAATCAAGCCGTGTGCCAAAGGCTGATTATTTATGTAAATAGCTAATGTTGAATGTTTTATGAATTATTTGCGGCGTTCAAATGTTGGTACGAAATATCGTACGTCCGTAATTTCGTACTTATTGTGTTTGATATTTCGTCCCTCCTGTGGTACTAAACCGTGCATTGGGACCGATGAACCGATCGGCACACCCCTGAACCGGGATAATTGTTCGCCGTGTCAAACCATCGGACGATGATTCTCCCTCTCCCAGCGGGAGAGGGCTGGGGTGAGGGAGAATCGTTCGAATGAGAATGTTGCGGTTCACGGGGAGGAGCACCAGCCGCAGCAGCCCGAACGTTGCGACGCGCTGCGGCTGGTCTTGGACACAGCCGCGCTCCGAACGCGCCTAAGCAACTCATTATATTTTTTATGGAAAGCGCCAGTGACAATCGCTATGACTCGAGGTTCGATCCGAATTTTGCAGCCGGACTTCTATTAGAAGTCGGCCAGGAACATTCACTGGACCTGGTGATGCGAAAACTGGCGAACCGGATACTTGAACGTCCGCAAGTCGCGCGCGTTCACTTCTTTCTGGTCGAAAAGGGAGATCTTTGCGCGACGTGCGTTTGGCGGGCGAAATGTCCGGACCAAACGCGCTGCCTCCACGCTTCGCTCGGGCTGCGCAAGGCGATCAACGCCGGGGAGGAAAGTCCCGTTGAACTGAAACGATATAAACGCATTCCGATTGGAATGGGCGTTCTCGGTAAAGTCGTTGCCACACGAGAGCCAATCGTTTTCAATGATTTGGATAAGAACCCCGGGGAACTGGCCGACGTGAAATGGCTTCAGCAGGAAAAGATTCGCGGCTTCCAGGCAGTGCCGATTGTGTACAAAGGTGAGGTACTCGGGGTTATTTGCGTGTTTGCGCTTCATAACGTGCCTGACGAAGCCAGGGTTTGGGCGCGCATCTTTGCCAATCATGTGGCCGGCGTCATCGCCAATGCCCGCGCCTTTGAAGAAATTCAACGACTCAAAGCCGAGTTGGAACAGCACAATGCCTACCTCAAGGAAGAAGTCATCGAAGCAAAGGCCTTCGGCGGTCTCGTCGGCCAAAGCGCCGCATTGCGGCAGATCGTCAGCCAGATTGATCTCGTTGCTCCAACGGATGCTTCCGTCCTGATTTTTGGCGAAACCGGCACAGGCAAGGAACTGGTCGCGCACGAAATCCATCAACGCAGCCGGCGAAAAGATAAACCGTTTATTCGCGTCAATTGCGCTTCCATTCCGAAAGACCTGTACGAAAGCGAATTTTTCGGCCATGCCAAAGGCGCCTTCACTGGCGCTGTCAAAGAGCGTGCCGGACGCTTTGAGGCAGCAGAAGGCGGGACCATTTTCCTGGATGAAATCGGCGAAGTGCCACTGGAGTTGCAAAGCAAATTGTTGCGTGTTCTGCAGGAAAAAACCTGCGAGCGTGTCGGAGAAGACCGTACGCGCCGCGTGGATGTGCGTATCATCGCGGCTACGAATCGCGACTTAAAGCGCGAAGTGGACACGGGCCGATTTCGGGAAGACTTGTATTATCGCCTGAACGTTTTTCCCGTCCAGGTCGCGCCCTTGCGCGAGCGCCGGGAGGACATTCCGTCGCTGGCGCAACATTTCATAAAGCTTTCGGTCAAGGAAATGGGCTGCGCAAAACCGCGCCTCACGCGCGCGGGCATTATTCAGCTTCAGAACTACGACTGGCCCGGAAATATCCGTGAACTGCGCAATGTGATCGAGCGCGCCGTGATTCTCGCGCGCGGCCAGGCTCTGGAATTTGATCTGCCGGCGAGTCAGGCCAATTCCGCTGCCGCTACGGCAAGCGAGCACAGGGACCAGGATGGTGAACCAACCGGAAAGACCGATTTCTTGACGGAAACAGAAATGCGCCGGTACGAACGCGACAATCTCACAACCGTCCTCGAAAGGGCCAATTGGAAAATAAAAGGGCCAGGCGGAGCTGCTGAACTCCTGGGCACGAAACCCACGACGCTTGTCTCACGAATTAAAAAATTAGGATTAAAGCGACGGTGAGCAGAGCCGTGACCCGATGATGCGTTACACAAGCCAAACACGCATTGAGTCTATGCCCACGGCATCATTATCTCGGTCTCGTCAAAAATAAATATCCAATAAAAACAGCTCCAACTACAGCGAGAACCAGGAAAACCCAGCACAACAATACTAACACGTTGTGCCTCGTCGAGGCGCTTCCCACCGTATTTTTCATCATCGCTTCGTAGCGACTGCTTTCGAATTTATCCATCACATCCTCAACGCCTTTTGCATAGCGCTCGTCCCCGGATAGCGCACGGATTAGATATATCACTCCACGTACAATCGCCCACAAAGCGCAAAATCCGAAAAACAACAAAAGGCCCAATCCTCTTCCGCTCGAAACAGAGTCAGATTGCGAGTTGGTGTCATTGTCTAAAAAAATGAAACATAACAGGCCCAGTACCATAATAATCACAATGCCCCCAAAAATTGATTGAAAAGCAATCCATATCAAATCTCGGGTGCGGCTGCGGTTTTTGTCGGGTCTCATGCCTATATGACGTTACCAGCATAAAACATGCCCCAAGCCATTTCCATCGGTCCGTTTCTCTTGCCTTTCGTTGGCGAATTACGAACTGGCGGCGAGACGCCGCCTGAACCGGCAGTCCCGACCGCTCGGGACTGCCCTGCAACCCTTGCACATTTTTTGCCCATAAGGATTGCAAAAGGGAAACGAAGCGGTCTTGGACGGAAAAGCGCGATTTTATTGAGAAATTGAAGATTTTGGCCAGTTTCGGCCGAAACGAACGATTCGGCCCGGGTTCGCTGACTGGTGCGTGCGGAACCTCTTCCATTCCGCGCTTGCCGTCTTGGAGTGCGGTGGCAAGTCCGCGCGACACCAGTTTTAGACGTCGTTGGACTTTCAAACGATAATTGACGCATCGGAGACGATACGACCTCGTCGCGCTTGAACCGAAGGACAGAGCTTCGAGCCCGGATCAATTACGAAGCTGGCCTGCAACAGCGTTCCGAAAGCGGTGTCGCGCAGACTTGCCACCGCACTCCAAGACGCATAGCGAGTCCTCACGAATCTTCTCGGTTCTGGACGGTTCAAGGACCAGGAACCGGGAAACGCCGTGTGAGGGCACACGGCCTACAAGCTCGAATCTCTCATGCCATTGCTGGGATAAAGAATGAACCAAGCTCGGATCAGGGCCAAAGTGGCTGACGTCACGACGGCCACTCGGACGAATTTTTTGTGAGAAAAAGCGCAGGCACTCTTCAAGTTGCGGAATGTTGTGAAACTCAAACGTGAAAGAACAAACTCGGACGAAATAAACGTTATGTGCCTGAAGCGAAGCCGCGCGCCATTTATGATTCCGCGGCACGCCCGCTGTCGGCCACATCGCATCGTGGTGTTTTCGCGGGTCGAATGTCTCTGACCAAATAGTAGCCATACGCCGGACCGCGCTCTGGAACTTTTTCCTTTTTCCTTTTGAATTGGACTGGCTGTCCGGCATGGATTCGAACCATGACAAAAGCCTCCAAAGGGCCTTGTGCTACCATTACACCACCGGACAAATAGCGGCCATGAAAATTAACATAGCGCCGGAAAATGTCAGTAAAATTGTCGGCATAAAATTGTCGGCACGAAGACATCCACGGATTTCACAGATGAGCGCAGATTAAAATTGAAGAAGACAAATCTGCGAAAATCTGCGTCATCTGCGGATAAAATCCCTTTCCTGGATTCCTGATTTCCTCATTGCCTCTTTCCCGCCTATCTCCCTTGCAGCGCCGCCGTAATGACGATGGCGGTTGATAATATGAAGATGAACACGCCTGCGCTTAAGGGCAGCCAGAACAATGATCCCTTCGTTTCCAACACCGATTTTGTCGGATCTTGTGGATTAACAAAAACTGTGACCGGCCTGTGTACGGGATAGCGCCGCGCTACGGCTTCCGCATCGGTCGAAAAGCCGGCCGTACCCGTCGAGTAATTCCCGAGCCGCCAATGCGATGACTTGAACGATTGCCCTTGATAGGCAAATTCGTACTCAATAACCGGAACCGAAGACTTGGGTCCCTTAAGACACTGAGACGCCAATATCACGCCGGCCGTTCGCGGCCATTTTCGGGCCGCCGTTTCTTTGCGCCAAATCCAATAAGCCAGTCCGAAGAAGGCGCCTGCGACCGCATAACCAATTGCTATAGCTATTCCGCCATCAGAATTCATCCGGGATTGTGAGCATGAATTGGGCCTATTGAATCGTGCATCCTGGGAAAGTGGTAAGAAATGATCCCCTTTACCCACGGCCCACATACCACAACCTGGACCGTCCAGGACCGAGAAGATTCGTGAGAACTCGCTTTGCGTCCTGGAGTGCGGTGGCAAGTCCGCGCGACACCGCTTTCGGAACGCTGTTGCAGGCCAGCTTCGTAATTAGTCCAGGCTCGAAGCTCTGTACTCCGGTGCAAGTCCGGGGAGGTCGTATTGCCTCTGATGCGTTAATTATCGTTTGAAAGTCCAACGACGTCTAAAAGCGGTGTCGCGCGGACTTGCCACCGCACTCCAAGACGGCAAGCGCGAGCGTAGGTTCACAGACCCAATGCATGCGCGGTCCAGGTGCGAAAGGCAAACTATACTTCGTCAATTGCGCGGAGGAGCATCTGGAAACACTCTTTTTCAGTCCGCGCCGCCGTATCAATGACCGTTCTGCCTTGTTGCCACCGGTGATATTCGCGGTTTTCTATTTCCTCCCAAGTTGGGGGCCTGAGACCTTTAACATCCGTTGTTCGGTTCTCGGCTCGCTTTTTGTGCTCTGATTTATCCGAGCAAATGATTTCTATATTTACGAAATCCGCCTCGGCTTTCCTGGCAACGTGTTCCCATGCGCGCCGCGTCAGTTCAATTGGGTTGCAGGAATCGGCCACGACGCTAATTCCCAATTGGAGATTCTCAAGCGCTATCCGGTAACAAAGACTGTAACCTTCCTCCTGTATATCATACGAAAGATCTCTCAAGGCTTGCTCGATGGTATCGACCCTCAAATAAACGGCCTTTTTAGATTGGGCAAGCTGTCTGGACAACGTCGTTTTTCCGGACGCGGGCAATCCTGAAAAAATAAACAATGTCGCTTTCATTTTTCGAACTTTATTCCCGGGAAAAGCTTTGTCCATGACAAAACGGTTCGATTCAGGATTTAACCGCAACCATGCAGATGGGAAGGAACCCGAGAGTGCGATCGGGCGGCCCCAAAAGATTCGTGAGAACGCGCTTGCCGTCTTAGAGTGCGGTGGCAAGTCTGAGCGACACCGCTTTCGGACGTCGTTGGACATTCAAACGGTGTTCGATGTTTAGATGGAGGTCGGCGCTCTTCGCAAGTGGCGCTACCACCCGCCGCCAAAAATTCCATCTTCTCTTCGCTCCTGCACCCCGTTTCCTCAAAGTCTTTAAATTCCCCAATAAAAGGCCCGTTTGCGATCCCGTTTCGTCGTTTCACCACCTACACCCAAAAAATGTGAAACGACTGCCGTAGCCAAGACCGCAAGCATGTGAGCCACGAACCCAAAAAGTCTCCGATGGTCGTCAATTGCAATTCGAAAATCCAACGACGCCCGAAAGCGGTGTCGCGCAGACTTGCCACCGCACTCCAAGACGGCAAGCGCGAGCGAAAGGTTCACGGACCTCGGACGTTCTACCGCGCATCATCGGGCTGTTTTAGGCTGGCGAAGCGCACCGTCCCTGCCGATTTTTCAGTTTTGATTCTTAATTCAGTTTCATTTTTCCGCTGGATATATCCAATCACCCCAAGCGCCGCCACGGCGAGCGCCGCAAACTGGTACCCCGAGAATGGCCCGGCAATCGACGGGGTATCGCGAAGAAATTCGTGGAAGAAACGGAAAATGCCGTACGCAATCAGGTAAATATGAAAGAGCTGGCCGGGCGCAATCTTTCCCCAGCGAAATAGCAGAACAACACCGAGCATGATCGCGTTAAACAGAAATTCCACTGGTACCGCCGGCCAGCGCTGGATGCCGTGGACGTCGGCAATCGTGTACCAGGCCGGCTGGCATTCGCGGCCCAGGCAACAGCCATTGAGATAACAGCCGATTCGCCCGAGCATGACGCCGATGGGCACAATGACCGCGAACCAATCTCCGGTTGCCGCGATATAACCGAGGAGGCGCTTGGCGATAATCACGCCCAAATACCCGCCGAGCAGCGCACCGGTAATGGATTTGCCCGTAGCCCAAATCACCCAGCGATTCGGATCATTCCAATAGAGCCAGCCCTCCGACGCCAAATATACGACTTTCGCGCCAAGAAACGCGGACACCAGCGCCGAGATGTAAATGAGCACGAGCCGCTCGTCCCGCCGCGCCAGTCGCGACCAAAAGACGATACTTACAAAGATGCCGGCCAGCATCATCCAGCCGTAACCTGTCGAATGTATAAGCGGCCATTTCATGAAATCAAAATTGCATATGCGAACACGCTATAAAGAGCCCGGCAACGACACTAAGAACAAAGAAACAAAACGCTAAAAATAATCCGAGAAAAAACCGCGCCACCCAATTTGTTACATTGCGCGCACAGCCGAATCCGCCAAGCGAATTGCAAAGGATGCAAAGTACCAGGAGGAATACGATATCCGGCGGCTGATTCGAATAGTTCCCGGAAAGAGCAATAAGAAATATCACAATCGGCAACAGACCGACCATAAGGCAACCGATGGTGAGCATTGCGGGATTTTTGTCACTTAATTTGGGGTCGTTGTTCATTTTTTCGAGGACGAGGACGATGAATCTGGTTGCGCAAAACCCGAATAGTAACGGCAGAACGAATCCAGCTTGCCATCGGGCCGAATGACGTGCGTGCAGCAGCGGTCAATCCGGTCTTCGTCCCACGTGGCGGCGTCCATGAACGGTTTGATGAATAGGCGGAACGTGTGCGATTCATCCAACTCGAATTGCCGGAGCAATTCGCCCAATGGCTCGGATTCGCAACCGCATTTCATCAGGTCCTCGAGTTTGTACCGGATTTTTGTGCCCAAAAATCCCTGCACATTTTTGAAATCAATGAAATCGCTGACGGACCGGATTTCTCCGCCCACTTTCAACAAATAACCGATGGTCGCGCAATTGGGATCGCCGCACGGCAACGGCGTAAAATCGTCAAATCGCAATTTCCCATCCGATTGCGCGACGGAGGCCAAAATGATATCGGCCGTATTCAGCCGGTGTGCCTTGGCTTCGGGGATGCGGCCGCTGTTGAACATCGGCTGAAACGCGATGCCGCGGACGTTTGGCCAGCGCAAACCGAATTCGACCGACTGCCAAAGAAACGGCAAATTCTC
Organism: Candidatus Sulfotelmatobacter sp.; assembly: GCA_035503455.1. Lineage (GTDB taxonomy): Bacteria > Verrucomicrobiota > Verrucomicrobiia > Limisphaerales > UBA11358 > UBA11358. Next base: position 86,545 of record DATJTK010000161.1, read on the forward strand.
GGGCGTCACCGTCATCGCCAGCGTCACGGGCAGTTTCATTTCGCGGCAACGCTCGAGGCAACGCTCGCGCATGGCCCGCAAATCCGCGCCGCGCAAAAATGCCTGGCCGGCTTCCTGCGGACCGTCAAATTGCAGATACAATTGAAATTTCCCGTAGCGAAATGTTTTGGCCAGTTTGCCTGAGAATTCGTCGTCATTCGCAATCCGCACACCGTTCGTGTTCAGCAAAACATAATCAATGCCCGGATTATCATGGAGCCAGCCGAGCAGTTCAAAGAACCTGGGATGCAACGTCGGTTCGCCGCCCGAAAGTTGGAGGATTTCAATCTTTCCTTTCCGATCAATCACACCCTGGATTCGCGCCTGCAATTGTTCCAGCGGCACCGCGTCCACCCGGGCGCCGGCGCCAACGGGCGAATCGGAAAAGCACGTCGGGCATTTTAAATTGCACGAATTAACGATTTCGATGAGCGCCAGGCACGTTGACAGCTTTTCCATCACGCCAAGCGCGCCATCGAGATTGGCATTGCGGCCAAGCGTTCCGACGCTCGATCCGTCCGCCGAGCAACATTGTCCCGGGCCGCAGCCGCAGGCGTTTTCGTCCTTGCCGCGCGCGAGCCAATAAAACCTCGCGTCCGAAGCGATGCACACGCTCATCTCGCCGTGGGCGGAACACGTGCGCTTGAGCAGAACTTTCGATGGAATGCCGCCAGTGCGCCATACCTCCGCCGGGCACGGCGCATGGCAAATCGTGCAGCGCGACGTCGTGCGCTTGAGCAGTTCGTCGGTAAGCCGGAAAGTTGTTGCAAGCACATTCATACTATAATTTGCTGCCTCCGTACCCGACCGCGCATCCGAAACAACACAGCGCCAGACAAACAACGATCATCATTCCTGATAAGAGAATCGACAGCACGATCTTGCCTGGCAACGTCAGTCCTGAATTAACGGCGATCATTACGCCGCAAATGATGCCACCGATCACCCCGCTCACCACACCGACAGCAACGCAAACACCCTCGGCGGGGCCATCGATCAGCGGACCCGTTGCGCGGCCAGAAATGAGCGCGGCAATTTGCGTCACAGCCGACGGCAACAGCATCGCTAACAAAAATAACTGCCAGTTAAATTGAAATTGTCCGGATGGCTGTGGTTGCAAAACGGGCACGGGATTTCCAGAAAACTCGCTCCCGCAAAAAGGGCATCGATGTCCCTCGATATTTTCCGGCAATTCCTTTTGGCATTGTGGACACGTCATATATTCATGTGTGAACACGCAGCGTACAGGAATGCCAGGAAAACGAGGAACATTCCGGCCAGAACGAGCAGAATAATACCAAGCACGCGCACAGCGGCCAAAAGGTGGTCCATTAAACCGGGGCTTTTGTCCTGGTTCTCAGTTTGAGCGCCGATCGAGGCTTGCTCGAATGTGTGCCCGCAATTCGGGCAAAACAGAGCACTTTCTTTGACGGCGCTCTTGCAATTCGGGCAGTAGCCTTTCAGTTCGCTCATGATTCATTCGATATTTCAGTTTGCCACCGGCAAGCGCAAGCTAAAGCTTCGGACCCTGACGGGTTAATTGATAAAATCGAACCGAACATTGATTTGTTATATAATCAAGGTCCGATCGCCACAATTTTTGGGAAGGAACGAATGATTGCCGTCTTTTGATGCAACCCCTTTGGGGTTGATGGGAATCGGATTGGCGTTTTACCCATGGTAGCCTCCCAGAGTCGGCAACCATGGGCTGAGTGATTGAATCCTTTCAGGATTCGCAACGGCCTCGGTTCCCGGTTTCCTTTGTTCCTGAATTCCTCATTTTTTTTCTGCTTCTAACGGATTGGACGCATCGTTTAATTCATTTGCGCAAAGCCGAAATCACGGTAATGTTACCTGCTCCGAGGACGGAGAATTATGGGGCAAAATGCCTGAATAACGAAAGAAACGGACCAAAAGAAGATTTGCCCCGAACATTTACCCCCGCCACAATGTCTGTCTTTGCATGAATGACACTCCGGCCATCGCCACGCCGACCGAAGCGAAATCCTATTCGCCTTCGGCCGCTCGCGACTTTTCCCGTCCCGTGTCGCGGCCCAAAAAAGGCGCGTTGCAGCTCCTGGGCGAGGTCCTGGACCACGGCGGTCCCGGCTATTTGCAATTCGCCATCACGAATATCTGCAACGCCGACTGCGATTTCTGCGGGTTCGCCCGTTCCAAATTTGATCCCCGCGCCCGCCGCAGCGTGACTTTTGATGAAGCCAGGCTCGCCATAGACATGGCGGTCAAAAATCACATCGGCTATCTCCTCTTCGTAGGCGGCGAACCGATGGTCCATCGCGACCTGCGCGCCATGACGCGCTACGCCGCGGAAAACGGCATTCGCCCCATGATCTGCACCAACGGCGGTTTGTGGAACGACGAGAACATGCGAAATCTCGCCGGCGACGGCCTGACCAGCGTCATCATGTCGATTGACGCCCACGACATCGCGAAGCATGAAAAAAACCGCGGCCTGCCGGACGTTTGCAAAAAAATCAAGAAGGCCAACGAGTTTTTCGAATCCGCAGGCATTCAAACCACCGCCAGCATCACCGCCAGCCGCCTGATCGACGATTACGAAAAATTGCCGGCGTTTTTAGAAACGCTCGGGTTCAAGAGCTGCACGTTCAGCTATCCCCTCACCTCGCTCGCCAGCAGTTACCTCAGCTTCAGCAGCAGCGGTTTGGTGAACTATTCCAAAGACGAACTCATCGAACTATTCGGCAAAATCAAGACGATGAAAGCGCGAAGCGGATTTCCCGTGGTCAATCCCTCGGAATCGCTGGACGAAATGCAGCGGCATTTGCGCGGTGAAAAGGAAAAGTTCGGCTGCCTGGGCGGATACAAATACTTTTACCTGGACTGGAACCTCGACCTGTATCGCTGTCATTACTGGGAAAAACCCATGTGCAAAGTTTGGGATTGGGACGATTCGAAGCTCATCCGCGACGGTTGCACCCGCTGCATGATTGACTGCTACCGCGACCCGAGCGTCCTGCAGTTCGTGGCCGTCAGCATGAGCGACGCCTGGAGTAATTTGAAGAAGGGCAATGTGGCCGGCGCTGCAAAACATATTTTCGATTCACGCAATTTGACCTCCATCAAGGCCGTCTGGGAAGACCGGAAATGGATTAAGGGAGTCTGAGAAGGAAAAATTAAAAAGGAAAAAGTGTGGCGGTTTGCACCGCAGCCACCACAGATTGCGGACTTCCCCAACAATCCAGAAATCCATCAATCCATTTATCCATATCGCCGCGCCGGGCGGATCAGGAACAACACACCCTCACTCACGGCGCGAGCGTCAAATTGGCGTTGCGCCGGTTGCTCGTTGCTTCCGGCAAATGGAGTGGGCCGGTTTCTATGCTATGGCATCTTGCTGCGAATAATGGCTCCGACCGAGAGCGCCACAACCACAATAGCCCCGCTTTGTGCAACCCACGGGTCGGCAAACGCCAAAACCGCTGCGAACAGTGACAACGGATTCATAATTCATCTCGCCTTTCAGGCACCAATACAAAAACGCCAACGCGTCTTTGAAGTCGGTGCTTGGTTTCATATTAACCTGAATCACAATATAAGCAAGGCTAAATTCCGCGTGGGTGGGAGCGCACGCGCCCTCGCGTGCGGCGGTTGACGCCTCGTCAACCGCTTCGGTGCGCCAACGCGCGGTAACGCGCGTCCCGTTCGCGTGAAGAGAAATCTAGTTGACATCGATCGCTCGTGATGTTGAGGTTTCCCTAATGAATGCAACGCATTTTGTAATCAGGCGGCTGGCAACTTTTTTATTAATTGCGTTTTTTATGATTCCCCTTGTGGTGCGCCCACAGGGACCGCTTTCCCCTGGTTTCGAATTATATTTGTCCAACTTGAGTGAGCCTTTGGGGGGTAGTACTCTTTATGGAAGTGATTCATGGATAGCCCAATCATTTGAGACAGGGCCTGCGTCTGCGGGCTACATTTTGAATGGGCCTATCCTAATTAACGCTATGGCCGCACCCACAACAGAATCATCATTTTATAGCAATAACGGCGGCGTTCCCGGAATCAGCCTGGGCGACGGTGGGATTACATTATCTCCCTCAACCCTTTATTGGCTTGTTCTCACGGCTTCAGACCCCTCGCAATCATCGGGGGGTGTCCAAGTTTTTACGAAGTACTGGAATTATGCGAGCGATGCTAATTATTCATCGCCCGATAATTGGAGCCTAACTCCCACTTTTGCGCTGTCGAGTGACGGCTTGAATTGGACACCGGATACCAGCCATTCGCCTTTTGAAATGGAAATCACCGCCACGCCTGTTCCGGAACCGACGATTTCTGTATTGGGGGGAACAGCGCTGGCAGTTTTTCTATTAATTCGCAAAAACTTCTGCAAGTTGCTTGGCGCTTTGACCATAATCAAACGTCCAAAACATCACTCCAATATTCCGAAGCGAATCTGAATTTTGAAGTGGTGCGCGCGGCGGGAGTTGAACCATAACCTTGAACGGGCAAAGAATTCGCCATTTGTTCGTATCCGTATTACTAACCCCGACTAGGCAAGGCGAAGCAACTTCTGGCAAAGTCGGGGCATGGAAGATTTATTGAAAAAGCGTCCGCATCGGACACCGGAACAACGCGCGCAAATTCTTGCCGATTATCGCCAGAGCGGT
>DATJTK010000162.1:0-22021 GCA_035503455.1 Candidatus Sulfotelmatobacter sp.
GCTTTTCTTTTTGAAGGTCGTCCGCCAGTCAACGTATTCAAGGGCGTTTCGGTAGGTAATGGCGCGGGGTGAGTGGAACCGTTGCGTTTGAAGCCAGAGCGACAGCCATTTCCAGTTGGTATTGTAGCGTTCCAGCGTCAGGGGGCTTTCGCAATGCCGTTCAAGGTATTTCGGCACCCAGGTATCCCAACCTTCGCTATTGACCACCGGCACGCGATGATGTTCCTTGGCTTCCAGTTCAGCACGCAGGGCTTGGCATTGGCAGTGTCGTTCGGATTGTCGGCGCGAAGGCCGGTGGAGCGATGAACCTCTTTCCGGTCGCCGTCGAAATAAACGACATACCAAAAAGGCGAACGGTTTTTGCGATAAAGATAAGCCATAGCAAGTACAAGTAGTGCAAGTAATCATACACCAAATCAAGCGTTTTTGCTAGGAAAACAGCCTATTCAAAACCACTATAAACCACTTTACCAGTAACGAGGGTTCGATTCCCTTCACCCGCTCCATTGATTATCAACGGCTCGCAAAGCAGTGCAGTAAAAGTGCAGTAAACCGAGACGGTTTATATACCAACGGGTCTTTGCTCAAAAAGAATATTTTTAGGCCCGTGACGCGCATCGCTTGGTGCGGCTAACCATCAGAGGCAATTTTTTGAAGGCGTTAAGCGGTAATCCCCAACTCCAGATTGGCGTTTTTACCGACACCGCTCTGGTAAGGGAAAGGCATTATTGAGACTTCAGGTTTAGTTCGCTCAGCAAGGTCCGCAATGGGCCGTCAATTTTGCCCTGCTGCCAGACTATGAACAAATCCCAAGTGGCACCGGCGTCAGCGATGGGAACCATTACGACGTTCGGAATGTCCAAGCGAGAAATGAAGGCTGGTTGAATCGAAATCGCTTCTTCATTCGCCGCCAGGGCAAGGGATTCCACAAGGCTATTGAATTTGTCAACGGTGACCAAGCGGGGACGGAAGCCGCCATACTTGCGGCAGAACTGAACGATCCTTTGGGTGTATCCCGGCACCTCATCGTCCGATCCCCGCACGAAGGTTTCGCCCTTTAATTGTGAAAGAGACACCTGTTTTTCGGCCGCTAACCGGTGGCTGACGGGCAGCGCAACAAGGCTCCTCACAGTCGCCAATTTACGAGCATAGAAATCGCGCGAGAGCAGGTCTATACCAAGCAAGGTCAATGCTAAATCAATTTCACCTTGCCGTAATGCGCTAATCATCTCGCCGGGCGTTTGATCGAGCATTTTGACCTTTAGCCTCGGATAAGCGCGCCGCAGCACGGCCAGAGCAGGCACAAGATACTCCTGGGCGGCCGACGCAACATAGCCAATACGCAATCGTTCACTTTCTCCGCGAACCAGCCGGCGGACCTCAGCCACGGTGGAATCATAATCTGCCAGAAGTTTTTTTGCCCTTTCGGCCAGGGCTTTTCCTCCGTTCGTGGGACGCACTCCGGCCGATGTTCGTTCCAAAACGCGCCCACCGAGATCGAGTTCGAGTGATTGAATCTGTCGCGTGATGGAGGACTGAGAAATGCGCAGACGGTCAGCCGCACGACGGAGGCTGCCTTCCTCAAGGACCACTAAGAATAAACGAAGCGTTTCCAGCACGATTGAAATAGTGATGCAAATTGCGCATCGCTGCAATCCTAAACCAGCATTAGTAATGAGGCTCGAGAAGGCGCAGACTGCAATATCGAAATTAAAATGAAAATGGTGCCAAATATGAAAGTAGGGTTTATAGGGGCGGGAAACGTAACGGCCACAATCGGCCGCCATTTGATGAACGCCGGTCGCACGATAGTCGTTTCCAACTCCAGAGGTCCGGAAACGCCCGGTAAATTCGTTGCGGAACTCGGTGCGGGCGCTATCGCGGGGACCAAGCAGCAGGCTGCAAAGTGCGATATCGTGATTCTAGCCACGAAGTGGGTGGACGTGCCCGAGGCGCTCAAAGGCGTTGATTGGCGTGGACGAATACTGGTAGATGCGACTGACGCGCATATGGGTTCTAAAGCCGACCCCACTCTGGCAGGCGTCACCCGGTCGCGGGCCGCGCTAAAGGGTCGCACCTCCAGCGAGATAGTCGCCGAGATGGCCGCTGGCGCGCGGCTTGTGAAATCAATCAGTAACATGCCGATGGAATGGATACAGGACTTCTCGCCGACCAAACCCCGGACCGTCCTATTTACGTCCGGCGACGACGCCGAAGCCAAACAAAGTGTAATCGAGTTAATCAACAGCACCGGACTAGTCGCCATTGATCTCGGCCCGCTTCGAACGGGCGGAGCAATGCAAGAGCTCGGCGCTCCGCTGTCCGGCATTGAGTTTCACTTTGTCCAGTGTCTCCATCGTCGTTGAAACTGTAGAACTATGAAAACAATGAAAACGCAACATTACTTTATTGATCTGACTCGGCGCCCGCCCCGGAGCTTTCGCGTTCGTTTGGGCAACTACGTGGTTTTGGCCCGCATGCTCGACAAGGGCCGGGCGACCCTCGCCGGGAAGAATGGCGAATATTTATACAATTCCCCAACCGACCAGCGTCTGGTGCAATTTCTTGGCTTCGATCCCGATGCCCTGTTGAAGCAATTGGCAACCGGCAAAGGTGACGGGGAAATGCTCGAATGGGTTCAGGCCCACTCGAAGACCCCGCGCGCTCCATGGGAAATCGAAGCCTGGTCTGCTTTCATGGAAAAACGCGCGCCGGACAGTGACGCCGAAACTCTTGCGTTCTTTGCCAAATACCTGGGCCGGCTTTCCAAAACCCGGGAAGACATCAAAACTTGGTTCGAATTCGGCGAACTCGATGACTATGTCAGCTTTGGAGGAAAGGCTTAAATTTAACGTAAAAAAACAACGAAAAACAAAAAGGAAAAAACATATGAGTAACAACAACGGACAAAAATTGGTTGGAAAAATTGCGGTAATCACAGGCGGAAACAGCGGGATTGGCTTGGCGACAGCCAAGCGCTTCGTGGAAGAAGGTGCGTACGTCGTAATCACTGGCCGACGAGAGAAAGAACTGAAAGAGGCCGCAGCCTTTATCGGTAAAAACGTCACGACGGTCGCTGGCGACATAACGCGCCTTGAGGATTTGGACCGGCTCTATGCCGTCGTGAAACAGAAACACGGTCACATCGACGCGCTCTTCGCAAATGCCGGCTGGGGTGAAGTCGCACCGCTTGGCGCGGCTACCGAAGCTCATTTCGACAAAACCTTCGATTTGAATGCGAAAGGAACGTTCTTCACAGTGCAGAAGGCCATTCCCCTGTTCAAAGATGGAGGTTCGATCATCCTCAACACTTCGGTCGCGAATGTAATGGGATTGCCAACGTTCGCTGTCTATGCCGCGAGTAAGGCGGCTGTGCGCAGTTTCGTCCGTGCCTGGACCGTGGAACTAAAAGACCGCAAGATTCGCGTGAATGCGGTAAGCCCCGGACCAATCGAAACTCCGGCACTTGAGAAAGCGGGCATCCCCCCTGAAATGATCGAACAAGCGGTAGCAGGATTCACCACGCAGGTTCCGCTCGGTCGCCGAGGCAAACCCGAAGAAATCGCGGCCGCAGTCGCGTTCCTCGCCTCTGATGAAAGTTCTTACATTACCGGCGTGGAGCTCGCCGTCGCTGGAGGCATGGCGCAGGTCTAACCCTGGCGTGGTCCCGTGGCTGGCCAGCCAGTCGCGGGACCACCAGACGCGGAGCCTAAAGCGCCGTGGCTTTTTTTAGCACGGATTAGAGAATTATTATGAGCTATGCAAGCATAGGATTCGGTAAGATAGGCCAAGCCCTGGCCCACGCCTTCGCCCGAAAAAACATCGACGTGACCGCCGCGAGCCACAGGCCGCCCGAGGCGTTGGCAACGCAGGCTCGGGCGATTGGGCCCACGGTCGTCGCCAAGTCGCTGCGGGATGCACTCGGGGCCGAGACAATCATCCTGGCGGTCCCGTTCGGAGATCATGGCAAGGTCGCGAAGGCCCTGCCGAGCTGGGAAGGCAAGACAGTTATCGACGCGACGAACGCGTTTGGAGTTCCCCCTGAAGAGCTGGACGGACTCCTGTCCTCTGCCTTCGTCGCGAAGGCATTTGTTCAAGCAGGAGCAGTAATCGATGACTAACTTACCTTTGGAGGAAGAGCGTAAATTCAACCTAAAAAACAACGAAAAACAAAAAGGAGAAAATTTATGCGCACACAAGAGAATGTTCTATTTTCTCTCCTGGCAAAATTGGGGTTAGGCGTTCTTCCGGGAGTGGTGCCGCTCCATTCTTCGCAGCAGAACTCTCCCTTTGTCACGTCAACTTTTCCGGGAGTGGGTTAGCGGATTGTCCGTCATTTTGGTTAGATTCGTGTCAGCAGCAGAGACAGGTATTTGCGTATTGGATGGTTTGCCGGGGCGAAGGCTTCCACCGCCGCCTTGAGGTCCGCATGTCGTTCCAGGCCAGTCCAGGGCATGAGCGCCTTTTCGCCTGATTCTCTGATCAACCAGAGCGAGCGAATATTCAGAACCCGGAGTGGCCGAATTTCTTTTATTTCGTCCCAGAGAATGAGGTTTTGCCCTTTATGCAAATGAACCCCCAGCGCGCTGATCCCCACGGCTCTCTCGGTCATTTTCTGCAGGATTCGGGCATAGACCAACCCGGCCAGAAAGAAAGCCACGAGCCAAACCAGATGCTGCCAACTGAAAATTCGTGCCATGAGCGACTTGATATTCCAAGACATCCACGCGGGTCGGAAATAAATTCCGGAGATTTTATCGTCCCCGTCCAATGCCAGACTCATCGTCAATTCGCCGCGCTGGCAATGCAGTTGGAAGGCAGTCCACCCGTGGCAGCCGTTGCCGGTTGGCCCGTCGAATGTTTCGATGTTGCCGTAACCTGCAGCGAGCCGAGCGCAAAGTTCGGTTGTCTCCTTCGGCGGAAACGCCTTGCTCATCTCCGGGTTGTAGAGCTTTTGCACACCGGCGTAATCGCCTGCATTGAGCAGACCAACAACCTTTCGAGCGACGACGGAGTAGCGGTTGATTTCTTCGGCGCGAACGCTCCGGGCGAACGTCTCCGCGGCCTGCTTGCCGGCTGTCTGGTCGTGATTGCCCAGCGTCAGGCCGAGCATTAAAAAGAACCAAATTCCGATAAATGCGATTTCGCCATAAAAGGCGAGCTGCCAAAAGGCGGCCTTAAATTCAGCGGGTTTAACCTGGCCGGCGGCAGCCATCGAGAGAACTATCGGACGCAGATTAGTGACGTGCGTTTCATCCAGCGGTTCGCCGGTTTCGGCCGAATGGAGCAGTGATTCCAGTTGGGCTTTGAGGGGGAGAAGCCGCCTGGACCGCGCCCGCTGGTTGAGCCAATAGACGAACGCATTTACGGCAATCACCACCAGTGTAACAAAAATGTTGGTTGGGACCATCACCATCAGTGTGGCAGGATTTGTGACATCAAGATCGCCCCAAATGAAGACCAACTCGCCGATTGTCAGCGGAAGCAAATACCACCACAACACAGACCCCAATAAACCTGACTGCGCGCGCACCAAATTCAGTTCCGTCCGCAGAGATTCGACGATGGTCGCCCCGGGTGGCGCGGGTGGAGTAGTCCGGCGAGTGTGAACAAGCTTCAAGGCGATAAAAATCGAACTCCCGATGGCAATCAAGTCGCCGAGGCGCGCAATCGGCGCGCGGTTCATGAAAAAGTATACACCAAAGATGACACCGACGATAACGCAGGCCAAAAGCTCACGCACGTCACGCGCCAGCAAGGCACGACGCAGTTGGGTCATTTTATTTTGCATGGCAGAAACCAGTTGCGCCCCCGATATATCCGGGACCCGCAGCGGTTGCTGTTGCCAGAGTTGCTTTAGCTCGTTGTCGTTCATTTCGGAGCCTCCATCATCAGGCTGAAAAGTTTCTTTTTGGCGCGATGCAACATGACGCCAACGTGATTAGCATTGATGCCCGTGGCCTCCGCCATTTGTTCGTAGGTGAAGTCTTCCAGGAAAAGGGTGACGAGCGCTTTTTCGAGCGGATCCAGTCTGTAGATTGCGGAGTAAAGATTTGCAATGCGGTCGTCGGTCTTCTCCTCGGTTGTCTGCTGCGATTCAATCACACGCGTGAGGTCGGCATGTTCGAAATGAACGACGCGGCCGGAGCGCGACGCCCGCTTGCGGACGAACGAAATGGCGGTGTTGATGCCCACGCGATAAAGCCAGGTATTGGCGAATTGTTTTTCTTTCAGGCCCGGCAGGCCGCGCCAGATCTGGGACAGGATTTCCTGATACAAATCGTCCTGGTCGGCGGAATTCCAGGCATAGACGCGACAGACCCTGAGAATTTTGTTTCGATTCTCATTTAGCAATGGCAACGCCGCGTCCATCTCCTTGTTGAAATTGGTCTGGATGCCGGCGCAATCGCCCGCGTTGAGCAATTCCGCAAGCCGGTTGGCCACTTTCGTGTAACGATTCGTCTCTTGTCCCTGCGCCGCCCCGGTGGAGAAAAGAACCGCCGCGAAAATCGCCAAAATAGGCAAAAAAGCGCGCATCGGGCCGGTTTTCCAAAATTGGAGTGATAAGCAGGGTATTGATCGCGATTCAATTGATACAGATGTTCTCATAAGTGTTGTCTTTCAGTCCGGTCTCGGACCTTTATCTGATTAGTCGCGGCGGAGGGGAGAATTATTACACGATGTACAAATATTTTTTGGCTGGGCGTCATACCGAGCACCTGCGCCCCGTTTGGTCCATCGCGACCATGTCAACCGGAGGGCTTTTAGGGCGTGACCAGACGAGGCGCGAAACGCGCGTTGAAAAGTCAGGCCGCCGCGACGGGCGGCATTTGGGGGGAGTCGCCGCTAATAGGCAATCGCGTTATTTTCGTTTTTGGCCGTTTTCGATGATAATGCCACAAAGCCACCGGAGTATCGCTTAGACAACATGAGTGCCCACCGTTTCTTGCGTGGTTTGATGAGCGGTGAAAAGGCTTTCTTGGAGCCGCTTTTGGATAACTGCACAATACCTTTGTTCAATCTCGATTCCGACAGCCCGATGGCCGAGTTCCATTGCGGCAATTAGAGTTGTTCCTGTGCCTGCAAACGGGTCAAGAACTGTATGCTGCCCATTTTGAGGCAAAAAAAGTTCGATCAATTTCCGAATCAAGGACAATGGTTTTATGGTGCAATGCTCATCAAACTCCTCGTCCTTGCCCTTGGAAAAACCTTCCAAAATATTGGACTGGAACGACCCGTCCGCGAGTATTGCCTTGAACGGTCCCAACCCAAATTGCTCAATGGTTTCAATGTAGTTGTTCAAGAGCGGTTTTTGAACTACGACGATTGCTTCCCATTCATTTCGCAAGCATGTGTGCCAACCATTCCATTCATCTGCATTTTCATCACCAATCTTCCGTAGTTTTTTTGCGACGTTCAGTCCTTTGGGGATTCCTGAATGCCTACGGTAAACTAAAACATCTCTAGCATAAAAGCCCGCGTCCTCGAGGGCGACCTGAACGTGAGCCAAGGTGCGTGTGCTGCTAAACACTGCAACAACCGCGCCCGGTTTGCACACACGCATCAACTGCGCCGACCACTCCGTCGCCCATTTGATGTATTGAACAACATTCTCCCGGTTTCGCTCATACCACCGCTGGTTCCGCACGCCTCCGGCAAGTCCGCTACCATACGGGATATTTTTGATAAGCGTAGAACTGTCCTGAATGCGCGTCATCCGGCGTTGGATTTCATCGTGATCCCAATTCCTCCCGATAAACTCATAGTTGTAGGGAGGGTCGGTCACAACGCATGATATTGACTCAGGAGAAAGCTTTTTTAGAGCTTCGCGGCAGTCACCATTAATGATTGAACTTAGAGATGTTTTCATCGCGCAACAAAAAACTCCTTCGTTTCAGCGAGGCTTCGGAGCCATGCGTTCAAGTCAAAGCCAGACTTCGTTTTAAGGTAATTGAATGTGGAGGTTCCTGTGAGGACATCCCATCCACCCACCTTGCAAGCTCCGATTGCAGCGGGCAGATTATCTTCGCGAAGAATCAAAAGCATTGGACGCAATCCTTGCTCTTGAAACATTTTTCCATATTGCTTGAATTTCTTTAGAGTTCCCGAATCACCTGAACCAATTCGATATTTCGTATCAATAACATCAGAGCCAACGACACAATCGCACGGTTCGTCGGCTTCAATGCGCATAGCCGGCTTGTAGTCGTTGCAGGTAAGGCTAAAAATTTCACAAACGAGTCGTTGCCAACACATACCGAGTTCTCTTCCCCAATACTGTCGGTTTTCTCGTTTCAACAACGGAGTAATGCCAAAAACGTCCATTAAAACGTCATGAGCCTCGTTTTCGGCGTTGTAGTTTTTATCGGTGAAGGACTGACGATACTGGGAGAGTATCCCCTTGAGCTGATTTTCAAATTCTGTTGGGGGCATGAAATTAAGCGCACAAATTATTGACCCGCTTCCGACTATAAACAAGGTGCGCCAGAAAAGAAATACAATTTGCCACTGCTGTTGTTTCAAAATGTTCATTCCACGCCTATTCAGGAAATTGCACAGCGTCGCGCCATTGCGCCACATCCTCAACTTTTTCACGCTGGTAAACTCGGTGAATCAATTCTGACGAGTGATTGACCAGCCGCATGGCCGCCTCACGCGGCACACGGGCGCGACGGGCGGCAATAGCGGGAAAGGGCCCCGCTAATAAGGAATCGCCTTATTTTCGTTTTTAGCCATTTACGCTAATAAGGAAACATGCTATTTTCGGCATCGAAAATTGAAACCGATGCCAAAAGCGACCCGCATCCCCGGCAAGAAAGTCCCGCAAGGCAAGTGTTCTGCCTTTGTGCCCGACCCGCTGCCGCCCGTCTTGGATTGGACGCCCCGGCTTATCAAGTTGCAGTCCGAGGCGGACAGGCTGATTGGCAAGCTGGCCGGTGAGGGCGGGCGGTTGCCCAACCCGCACATCCTCATGCGCTCATTCACCCGGCGCGAGGCTGTGTTATCCAGCAAAATTGAGGGCACACAGGCGACCCTTGGCGAATTGCTGGCCGCCGAAGCCGGAATTGCCGTTGAACGCAGCCCGGACGATCTGCGGGAAGTCGGCAATTATGTCGTGGCCCTGGAACACGGCATTTCCCGGCTCAAAGAATTGCCGATTTGTGTTCGTCTTATCAGAGAGTTGCATGAAAAGCTCATGACCAACGTGAGGGGACACCACGCCACTCGCGGCCAGTTCCGAAAGACTCAAAACTGGATTGGCAAGCCGGGTTCATCACCTGAAACGGCTTCCTTTGTTCCCCCGCCGCCCGACGAAGTAGAACCATGCCTTGCGGCATGGGAAAAGTTTTTGCATGACTCCGATTTGCCGCCACTGGTGACTGTTGCCCTGGCGCATTATCAATTTGAGGCCATTCACCCGTTCCTTGATGGAAACGGGCGCGTAGGCCGCTTGCTCATCACGTTGTTTTTGATCGAACGGCAGATTTTGCCAACGCCATTGCTTTACCTGTCCGCTTTTTTTGAGGCATCGCGGCACGACTACTACGACGGCTTGCGCGGTGTCAGTGAGCGCGGGGCTTGGCAGGACTGGATTGAATACTTTTTGTTGGGCATAGCACGAATGTCAGAAGATGCTTTAAGCCGCGCGGCTCGCATCAATGCAAAACTGGCTGAATGGCAAAAAGCCGTCGCGGGCGAATCCACCAAAACGCCGCTGCGGACTGTTGAATTGTTGGGGGCAAATCCATTTATCACCGCCAAAGGCTGCGCTCAAAAACTAGGCGTGGCATTCACGACCGCGCAACGCGCCATTGAACGGCTGGAACGTCTCGGAATCGTCCAGCAAGCGGGAACGGCAAAACGTGACCGTGTTTATTGTGCGAAAGCCTTGCTCGACATTTTGGAAGAACCGGCGCAGTCGCTACCGGCTGGCGATTGATTTACCAAACAGTCTCAAGCATTTTTCCCGCATTCTGCAGCAACTGAATTAGGAAACAATACCTCATTTTGAAATGCGCGATCATCTAACGTGAATTTGGAAGTTCTTTAAATCTTCGGTAAATCAGTGGAGGGGTCACCGATTATAATTGTGACACCATCCTGTGAGCCTTTTCATATATCTCAACCTTGTGTCCTTCAAAATCCCGAACCACCGCACGACGACCAAAGGGCGTATCAGATGGTTCAGTCAATACAGTCGCGTGAATCTCCCGCAGCCGCTCAATGGCATCTGTCAAAGAAGGCACTGAAAAGCCGAGTCGCGTAGAAGCAGTGCTCTCGCCCGTCCCATTGGACGGATAGATTTCAAATACTGTTTCGCCAATCGTGCTGCTCAGGTGTTCCGGCCCTTTGCCGTGCCTGTGCCTGGTAAACTCGAATCCCAAGGCTGTATAAAAGCTTGCCAGCCGATCTACGTTCTGCGCGCGAATGACTACGAGGCTCAACATTCTTAATTCATTTTTTCGATGCCAGCAAAGAAATTGGAACGTCGGCGTCCTTAAAGTGCGCCCGCACTTCCAGCTTCCCTCCGAGCGCTTTGATCGTCGCCTCCAAGGTACTGAGTTTAACCTCACCGCGTTTCTCAAATCGCGAAATGGCAGGCTGCTTCACCCCGGCTTTTTGTGCGAGGGTCACTTGAGAATACCCGTACAACTCTCGAACATCTTTCAATCCCATGCGACGTGCGTCTCTATTACGAGTGCTCATTAATTGTGCAAGCCGCTGCGTTACGCGCTCAGGGGTCCGGTAAATTTCGGCCGGGCCTTCACCATACCCGGCATCCTCGTGAAAGAGGCCAAAACCCTTTCCCGGACGGTATTCCACCGTGTGACGCTTTTTGCCAAGACTCACATCCACCCAATAATTGCCCCCGGCATGTTCGGGTTCATCCACTTTGACCTGACTTTGTGGAAGTCTGCTTGCGAGCATTTGCCTTAAATTTTCGATCATCGCATCCATATTACATTGAAAGAATATAACTCATATGGAATATCTGTCAATGGGCGCGCCATGAGGAAATCCTTCATTCATCTAATTCGTAAGCTCTTCGTCCGTCCTGGCCGGGTTTATCGAGAAGAACCGCAGCATCCAGCGTCTCGATACGAATGGAACCATTCAACCCGATAAAATTATAGTGGCCCTTGCTACGATACTTTCGCAACGAGGGACGCTCGGACTTAACGCGGGCGTCTTCTTGCGGTGGATATAAACGGCCATCAGTTCGCCAGTTTTCTGGTCGAAAAGGAACGCCAGAAAGTTCATCCTCGACGGCATTGAGTGTACTAACGATCAGGCCGAAAGCCTCGTCAGCCGAGCCTGCTGGAGGTGCCGCCTCCAATCGCTCAAGAAATTCCTGTAATCTCTTTGCCTTCGTTGGCACGGAACTATCCTATCAAAGCGAATTCCGATGGATAGTCAGAAAGATTTTTTTGCATGAATCTCCCGCAATCGCCCAAGAGTATTTGTCAATGACGGCACTGAAAAGCCGAGTCGTGTAGATGCAGTGCTCTCGTTCGTTCCGTTAGACGGATAGATTTCAAATACTGTTTCGCAGATACATGATGAAACTAACGCGTTTTCACGCTTCTTCCGCTCCTTCACGGATTCCAACGCAAGTTGTTGACCTGGGATTGCCGCACTATCTGAACACTGCCGTTTGCATAAGCCACGACACAGACACGGCCGTTTTCATGGCGCGCAGGAGTAGCCATCGAATCAGGGCCCCCATTGGCGTTCCATCCACCATCCGATTCAAAGAGCATCACCGTTTGCGGATCCACTTTGCTCTGGTCCATGCCGTCCAGCGCGGCGTTGAACCCGTAATCGCAGCGGCTTGCGCCCGTTGCCACCGCCGGACATTTAAAGACGCGCTCTGAACCACCGGCATATATTTTGATCGCATCGCACCACGTCGCCGCGGGCGGAAAATGATTGGTATGTTCGGTGGCGTACATTCGAATGGATAAAGCCAATACCCTTTCATTGCTGACGCAATTGATGGTTTGCGCCCGCTGTTTTGCCGCGGCCAATGCCGGCAGCAGCATCGCGGCAAAAATGGGAACCATAAAGAGGAAGATCCCGGAGACAATGATTCCAGCCAGGGCGATGCCATCACCCTTTAATGTTCCTCCGCTTCGTTTTACTGTGATGAGAGCGATAATTCCGAAAGCCAGTCCAAATAGCGCGGTCGCGCCGCACGAAAAAAGGGCCAGGATTCCCAGGACAAGTGAAGTGATTGCCAGGCCGCTGGTTTTGCTTCGCATGTTTGGCACCGGCGGGGGATTTAAATTATCGGCCATAATTTTTTGCGCGTTTCTTTTGTTCTAGTTTATCCGGCAACCAAACGCAAGCTTTTTGCCCGCAGATTGCTTTTCGCTGCCACGTATTGTCTGGTTTCGGGCAGCGCACATCGACGCGTCAATCGCCGTTTGAAAGTCCAATGACGTCCGAAAGCGGTGTCGGTGGCAGCGCCACTTGCGAGCATTGACTTGCCACTGCACTCCAAGACGCGAAGCGAGTCCTTACGAATCTTCCGGTTCTGGACGGTGTGTGGACCATGAGCGGGAAGCGCCGTGTGAGGACACATTATATTCCATTTTTGGCGGTTGCGCCAATCGTTCCGGCCATTGTCATCCTGTTAATCCCGTTCATCCTGTCAAATCCCTCGTTCCAGGTCCCCGCTCCAAAAATCCTCCAATTTCCCTTTAAAAACACGCTTTCCGCCCCGAAAATCGGCTTCGTTTCTCGTTGCACCGCCTATGCACAAAAAATGTGTGCGCGCCGGAACTTTGGCAGGAACAGCTGCGGAGCAGCGTGCGAAAATAGCCCATTGCGCCAGCTATGGGACCTGACGCCCGAAATATTTCAAGCTCCAGAGGAGCGAAAGAAAAGCTCTCCGATTTGGCAACTCATGCCAGATTTTCAAAACCGTCGCCTTCCCACGGCTCTCTCGCCCCATCCGGGGCTCAACAATATTGTTCGCACCGTTTCCCACGGTTATCACCGTGGGCTACTTTCGCCCGCTGCTCCGCAGCTAAATTCCACAAGTCGGCTCCGGCATTCGATGTTGGGCGTTCGGCATGTTCGAGGTTCGAGGTTTCCAAAGAGGGCCTAATCCCAGTCATCCTGTCAAAATCCCTGCCGTCAATCGACGAGGCGATCACATCGCTCAAATGTTCCCGAAGCCGGATTCCAAACGTATTCGGCGGTTTTATGCGGCGCATCCGAGGTTGTTGTCTCGATCACCTCCGGCTTGCCGGCTGTTTGAAGAAATCGGACTTTTTGTTTGCTAACGACTCCCGCCTCGAATTCAGAGTAAATGTAATCCTTCCAAATTTCGTTTAGCGTGCCTGATTTCGAAATTCTATAGACCGTGACGTCGCGCAGCCACCCGTCGGTGCCGTGATGATGGTCCTGGCAGCAAATCAGTTCCAATTTTCCATCATGAAGCAAATCATCCAGTTCCAGCCAAACGACATTTCCGTCCACGCGTTGGTCAACAATTTTGCGCAACGATGGGTCGTAAACGCAAATCACCCCTCCCATCGGCCCGAACCAGCCGAAAGCGAGCACGTATTCCGTCCGTCCGTCGCCGTAGAGGTCCCCCGCACAAACGAGCTTTTCATCATTTCCCGCCCAGACACGCGGCATTGGCGATGGTTTCGCTTTGTGGCGGTTCCCCGGCGTCACGACCACATTTCCGTCCAATTCCATGGCGCTGTATGAATCCAGTCCGAGCGTCTTTTGCGTCTTCTCAAACGCTGAACCCTGGTCTGCTTCGGACCATTGAAGTTGATTCACCAGCCTCACAAAATTCTCCCAGGTTCGTTCATCGGACGGTTGCAAGGACCGCTGCGAAACGCAACCGCCGCACAGGCAAAAGGCCAATACGATGACGATTGGAATCGGAACAACTTTTTTTGGAGCGTCTTTTGTCGTATTCACTGGCTCTCCTTCACATTCGACGCCGCTCCCGCAACCCCATCCAGGCTATATGGAATCATTTGGTAATAATAACGTTGCGTGGAATTCGCATCGGCATCGGCCCAGGGCGCCTGTAAATCCGTAAGATTCGTCGCAATCGTTGTCCATTCCACCCCATCCGTCGAGCGCATCAGCGTGTAGGCACCGGCGGCGGCTGATCCTCTCCAGGCCACGCTGTTCCCGCTTGGTACAGGTGTGATGGCGTTTATTTCCGGCGCCGGCGGAACGATATGTGCCGGTACCATCCTGCCCGCCATGACAAAAGCATGCGTCCGCAACATTTGAGCGCGCCATTGCATGTCCGCGGTGTCTCCCGGATAATGCAGGGTGTAAGGGATGCCGTTGCTATCATAGCCGTGATTGTCGTCGTGGCACCAAAGGTCCCAGAACAAATCCCCGCTCACAAAATAACTGTTGGTTTTCTCGATTGCCGGGATAAAATTCGTGAACGCGTCTCCGACTTTGGTAATCTTAAATCTCCACGGCGACAACCATTTGCCGCCCGTGTTTTCGAACGAAGGATTACTCACCAGATTTTCCTGGCCATTTGAGACTGACACATTGTCCACCCAGATGGCGCCGATCGTCGCCGCACAATTAAAAGCAAGGAATGCCTTCCCACTCTGCCCGGCAGGGAGCCTCAGGGAATGATGCGTCCATGCTGACTTCAATCGGTAGTCGATCTTGATCAGCGCGGTGTAGGGAAACACGGCTTGCGACACCGCGACCTGAACTATGTTGTTCGACGAACTTTTCGCCCAGAAATCGACTGCATAAGTGCCATTTGCGTCAAGCGCGAACGGATCTGACAACAATTGGACGTACCAGTTGTTCTTGTTGCCGCGGGTCACATCCACTCGCGCCGAATAATTGCCTGCTTCGTGGGCACTCCCGTCCTGTGTAATCGTGGCCTGGGGCAAACCCAGGTCCTGATCCGACCAATCATATTCTCCAACATAAAAAACCTTATTATACCGGCCGGCGAGGGCCGCATTGGCCCGCAGTTGTTTGATGACCGGCGGATAGAAGTGACTCGTATAAAGATCCACATCAGGCAATAACAATTGGTTGGTCGAAAGCATCCCGTTGGCATTGCTTTCCGATGTGTGACCATCGGCCACCAAATGACGGGGTGAGATGCTTTTGATGTAAACCGCCGCCATTTCGGTCCAATGATCGTCCCAGGCGGACGTGGCATTGTTCAATTCGTTGCCCGTCTCCCACGCCAGGATGGCCGGTTCATCGCGTAACGGCACACCGGTATATTGGTTGGTGTGGTTCAAAACATGCGCGACGTAATTCTTGAAATCGTTGATGACGCCCGGGTCCGAATAGAATAAGTCCTCATTCGCCAGATTTCTCCACGTGGTGAAAATGTGTTTGCCTCCATGGAAAAAATGCCAGTTGTCAGCTAAAGGAATGATCAGATAAATGCCGTTCGTGCGGGCGACAGCAATGGAGTAATCAATAGGCTCGAACGCCTTGTCATTGAACTGATTCAGCGCCGGTTCGATGCTGTGGGAATTGCCGACGGAAATTCCCAGGGTGTGCGAACGGACGACGTTGGCGCCCATTTCGCGGGCAGTCAGCAGCGCATCCACAATACGGAAGTGCGAGGGATAAGTGTCGTTCGGAGTCAACCCCAGCCAGAAAATATTGGCGCCGGCGAAACGAAAGACGTTGGTCCCTTGATACAGTTTGTTTCCGCTTCGGGTAATAGGCACGACATTCGTCTGCGCCTGGGTCGGTGTGGCCGTTAGTGCCAGCACCATCACTACAAAGAGAAAAAACACCGATCGGGCAAGCATCATTTTGTTCGAAAGAC
Source organism: Candidatus Sulfotelmatobacter sp. (assembly GCA_035503455.1). Taxonomy (GTDB): domain Bacteria; phylum Verrucomicrobiota; class Verrucomicrobiia; order Limisphaerales; family UBA11358; genus UBA11358. The sequence continues at coordinate 15,809 of DATJTK010000162.1, forward strand.
GATGGGACGCGCCGAACACCTTGTCCAGCCGGATTTTGCACAATTCTCCGGCAAGCGCGCATCTTGACACTGTGCCTGGCAGGGACGCTGCGCTGCGGCGTCCAACGCCGCGTGCAGCGGCGACAAGTGGAATCGGACCTCGTTCCACGCATTTTCCGCCCGCATCTGCGCGGGCGGGGACATCGCAGCGCGATGTCCCTACCACCGACCACACTAAGGAGGATGGTTGGGAAACCGATAGATGCTTCCGAGAGAGTAGGGAAAGGCTCCTAAATCCGATTGGTAAAAATAGAAATATCGGCCGCCGGCAGAGGACGTTCCATAAAAGAGATACATTTGTTGGGCCTGTATCCAGGAAACCGAACCATCGGCGAACAGTTCATTGCCTCCCCCGGGAGTGTTTCTATGACCGTGCACCGGCAAACTCACAAAGCCCGAAGACGGATCGGCCTGCGGGTCACCCCAGGCCTTTCCACCACTGGTGATTTGAAAATACAGAACCAGGTCCGCGGCCAGCATCCATTGGGCACGGGAGGTGGTTGTTTTAACCGGGCTTGGGGCCTTGCCGGTCAAGGTCGAGATAGTCGCGCCATTGGGATACCACGTCGTCATGCCGCCATAATATTGATAACCCAACGCCCAGACGGGCGGTGTCTGCTCAGCCGGAAGTGTCGGCCGTTCCGGGCAGGTCCAAACGGACGGCGCTGGGGATCCGGTGGTTCCACCGGCGCCGCCAACAGTATTGGTGTTAAGGCCTATGCTCGATGCCTGCGCGAGCATATTGGAATTCATCTCAATGGGGTTATCGATTCCCCATCCGGCATCCACAGTGGCTGGAACAAATAAATCGTTATTGTCTGCGGCATACATCAGGTCGGCAATACCCACCTGTTTTAGATTATTGATGCACTGTGCGCGTTTGCCCTTTTCCTGGGCTGCCGCCAGAACGGGCAACAAAATTGCCGCGAGAATCGCAATGATCGCAATGACCACCAGGAGTTCAATTAACGTGAATGCAGCCGCACCCGTGATTTCCGATTTGCCGGGCCACTCATCAATGTCCGGCCGTTTATTTTTTCCTGCGATCATTTTTCGCCTCCAACTACTGCAAGTAGGGCAACTCAGACATGAGGCTCGCGCTGAAATCCATCGGGTCCTGGTACCAGTAAACGTACGCCGCCGGTCCCAGACTGCTGTCCCAGGTCGTGAAGTGATACATCGTCTTGAAATTGCACCATCGGGCTGAACCATCCACAAAAACTTCATTTCCACCCGAGACATTGAGACTTGGGCCGGTCGGTCCGTGAGGCGGGACATTTGCATAAATCCAATATCGCGAGTTCGAAGTTGGAATGGCCTGCGAAGCCCATTCTACGCCGCCTCCCGCCTGTGCTTTGATATTTGCGTCGGCGGCAAAGGCCCAGTACGGTTTGGAAGTGGTTAATTTCACCGGGCTATGTCCTGGGATACTGCTTGTCGTATTCGGGTTGCCACCGGGCGACGGAAACCAATTAGCTATCCCTCCGAAATAGCAATATCCGATAATGTACTGATTGTAGCTGGAATCGTAACCAATGCTCGTGGGCCGATTGGGGCACGTCCAGCAACTGGCACTGCCCGGCGGGACAACCACAGGCATTTGGAATGTTGCTGTATTGGTGGCATCAATTGGATTCAGAGCGTTTGGCACGCTGTTACCGGTAGATGTACGTACAGCAATCACTACATCGTTGTTGTCGCCAGCATAAATGATCATGCCCGTGCCAATTTGTTTGAGGTTGCTCAGGCATTCCGCGCGCCGCCCCTTCTCCTGCGCCGCCGAAAGGACCGGCAACAGTATTGCGGCCAGGATCGCAATAATCGCGATGACCACGAGCAATTCAATCAGGGTGAAAGCCGCGGAGGCGTCGCGGGAGCAACGCCCTACCAACCTGGACTTAATTTGCTTCATTGAGTTTCACTGGCGCTTTCAGTTCGGATATCGCAGACGGTAAAAGACGGTCGGATTTGACGGATTGATTGTCATATTTGTGCTTGTAACAAACGCGCTGCCGGGCACATCGAACCAATTCGTGCTCAGGCCAATGCTCGCGGAGTTGGTTTGCGCCTGTAACGTCCAGCCCTGGTAGTTTGCGGGCCACGACAACGTAAGGACATTGCCACTGACATGGGACGTGATATTCGTGGGAGTCGTGGGCGGCCCGGTAACGACACTTAAGACACCGTTGGCGAAGCTATAGGCAAGGCCAGGGCCGGGTAAACCGGCAATGCTGCCGAAGTTGCTCGACGAGGCGCCTGGACTAAACAGTGTAAAGTGATCGCCCACAGCCAGCGTGCCGCCGAGATTTGTCACAGTGAGTGTGCCGCCATAATTGAGGCTCGTTTGGCCGGAGAATAGATCCGCCGCATCGGCCGTCTTGCTGATTTTAACGATCGTATTACCGGAAAGCGTCAAGCTATTGCCGAGAGTCAGCGTGCCAATGCTGTTGGTCGTCCCGGCTTCAATGGTACCGGCGGATTGCACGGTTACGGGGCCTGTGATTGAACCGTTACCGACAAGCAAGCCGCCCGCGACAGTTACTCCCAGGCCGCTGCTGTTCAAGCTGCCGCTCAAGGACAAAACGCCGTTGCTTACGGTCGTAGAGCCGCTGTAAGTATTGGCCGCAGGCAGCACCAGCAGTCCCGGACCGGCCTGAACGACGCTATCCCAGACATTGGATGTGCTGGTCGGGTCAAGGCTTCCATCCTGAATCGCGCCCGAAACCAGAACGGTACCAGGGCCCTGGAATGTGAACGTGCGGCCGCTGGCGCTGGGAGTGGTCAGGGGCAATGGCGCCGTCAAATTCAATATGCCGCTGTCCGCCTGGAAAATATAGTCCGCACCACCGACAACCAAGGTGAAGTTTCCGGAAATCGTATTACTTCCAGCAATGTTTTCGATGGATTGTACCGGCACGTTGCGTCCCGCGAGGCTGATATCCGGAGCGACGGTGATGCTCCCGGATGAACCGTTCAAGGCGAGCGTGGAACTGCCTCCATTGTTGTTGTTGATGTAAATGAATGGAGAGCCCAGGAATGCCGGCATATCGGCAATGGCGGCATTGTTGGCAATGACCGTCTCGCCGTCACTGGCAGTCGTGCTCGTGCTATCGATGTTCAACGCCCCTGCGTAAGTATTTGGCCCGGCCAATACCAATGTGCCTGAGCCGGTCTTGGTCAGAACAGCGTCACCGGCACCGCTGATGTTGTTCGAAATAACGAATATTGAATTCGTGCCGTTAACGGTGATGCGGCTGGTGTTTACCGTGGTGCCCACCGTGATTCCAATATTGCCGTCGTCCAGGACCACATTCGTTGAGGTTCCAAGAGTCCCACCATCCAGGGTTACGTCGGCAGCCGTAAACGAAGCGGGCACAGGCCCCAACGACAATGGGCCACTGATGAAGAGTCCCCCGCCGTTGATTGTGGTCAAACCTGTATAACTATTGCTGGGCGCAACAGTCCAGGTGCCGCCGTTTACGGTGAGGCTGCCCGAATTCAACGAAAGGGGACCCGTGATATTCCCGGCTCCACTTCCGGTAAATGTCAGACTGACAGGCACATTGGAACTATTGAGTCCGGACGTATTGGTCAAATTCAGCGTCGCGCCGCCATCTATGGACAATGTGGTGCTGGACACCAAACCAATCGTCCCGCCCAGAGTGCTGACGCCCGCCCCACCCTTCTCGAGGGAAACATTGTTGCCTCCGAGCGTCAATGGGTTCAGAATGTTTACGTTCAAGTCCACATAGAGATTGCCGCCGCTGGTGTTAACAACGGGCGCGGTTGAAGCGCCCAAAGCGTTCGCATTTTCTGGGTGCAATGTGCCGGCAGTAATCGTTGTTTGGCCGCTGTAACTGTTGCTGGCCGTCAAATACACGTTGCCGCTGCTGCTGCCCGAGTCAGTCAGGGTTCCGGTCCCGGATATCGAACCGGGCAAATTCAGGCTCACTGCGCCCGGCTCTAGTATCAGGGTTGAATTATTTGTTACCGGCCCGCTGCCCAGGCTGCTGGTTATCGTTCCATCCCCAACCTGCAACGTTCCGCTGCTGATAAACGTTCCGCCCGCGTAAGTATTGTTGGTGGTGTCGAGGAGGACGGTACTGGAATCATTGATGGTCAAACTGGCGGGGCCGTCAATTGAGCCGGGACCGCTGAGGGTGTATGGCGTGGAACCGTTGATCGCGACCACCGTGGGATACAGGGCCTGGGCCAGGCTAACCGTCGGTTGACCTGCCCCAAGGGCGTCAAACGTTACATTGTCGGCGTCTGTGTAGGCCGTCTGTGACACGTTGCCGTTGGCTGTCCAGTTCAGGCTCAATGTGTCCCAACTCGACCCTGTGCCCGCCCATTCCAGGTTCCGCGGCATGCGGACTGTCACTGACGCCACTGAACTGGTAACCGGCAGGCTGATGCCATTAGTAATTACCACGAAATAATTGGTCACTCCCAGGACGCTCGTCGGCGGAGGCCCGTACGAAGCGTTTGTAGCACCCAGGATTGAGTTGGTGGTCGTGGTCGTCAGCAAATACCACTGATAATCCAGTGTGCCCGGCCCGGAAGCAGAAACACTTAAGTTGGCCTGATTGCCGGGGGCGACGCTTTCGTTGACCGGTTGCTGATTAATAACAATGTTGGCGCCTCCGACCGTAAGTTCACCAATCTCCTCGTTGTATTCGTAGAGCACTCCATTTGCATCTTCATACCACAGATTCGTGTTCGCCGGGTTCTGCGTAAAACCATTGATAGTAAAGGTCGAACCATAGGTCGTATTGGTAGCGCCAACCAGAGGCCAGACATCGCCCTGGGTATTATCTGCGCCCGATAAATTGATGTTCCACGCGCCATTCAACACGAGGGTTCCGTTGCCCGAAATACTGTTGTTCTCACCATTGGTCCCAATGGTGAAATTCATGATGCTCCCGGCGGCATAAGCAACCTGGCAACGCGTCGCACCGCTGCCGGATTGTGGAGTGAGCAGGACAGAACCGCTGTACGTGCTTGATCCGGACGTGAAGACAATTATCCGTTGCGCGCTGCCATTGCCGTTATCGCCGATATAAATCGGGCCCGGACCGCTGATCGACGAATCAATGTAATTCGTATCCTGGGCCAGAAATGCGCCGCCATTGGTGGTCACGGTAATATTGCCGGCCAGATGGGTATAGTTGCCGTTTGCATTCCCGTCTCGAATTTGTGCGCCATCCAGAATTAAATTATTGACCGTGAGGGTTACGCCGCTGGCTTTGAAAATTAGCGAGTCATTATTTCCCGTAGTTGTCGAAAACGGTTGCGCCCCGCTGGTTCCATCAGTTCCACCGACGGTGAGAGAATCGCCGCCAAATGTATAACTTCCGGCCGAGGTCGGCGAGCGCAGGAGCCAATGCTCTGTGGAATAGGTGTTTCCCGCTGCCGGCGCGGCGCCACTGTTCCAATTCCCTGCCGAATTAAATGAACTGCTGCCCAGCGCGTCATTGGCGGTCAGGTAATATTGTGCATCCGAGATGAAGGGAACCATTGACACCGTAAGAACTGAGGCGACGAGGCAAATTTCTCTGATTGTTTTCATAGAATTGAACTTCGTTTTTCGATTTAAACCTTAGGCGTTGTATTTCCACGGTTACCCAATTGCCGATGCTTGCCTATCCACTGTTTTGGCGATTTCGCAGGAATTATCACAACAGCAACCACTTTGGGAATATGGGCAATCTTCATATATGGTTCCAAAAGGACTGTTCATTGTGAGTTCTGCGACATTTATCACATGCGCCGAAACATTGTCCATTACCCGAAAGAGTAAAAATGCTAGTGGCGCAGGCGTCTCGCCTGCGGGCTGTGGCATCGCAAGTGGCGCGGCGTCACCGTAAGTCCTCACATTACCGGCAAAGGAATTCAACGGGGACACGTACGCGGGGACGGGCCGTCCCCACCCCATTACCCAAAAGAGTAACCATGCGAAGGTTGCGCGCATCCGCGCCATATCGCATATTGAGTCCCATACCTGAAAAATGCGCGCGCTCGCCATCGCCATCGCATTATTCATCGCCGCCACCGCCTCTGCGCTGCCGGCGGGGGACCAGCCGTCGCAATCACAGTCGTTTCTCCATGAACCGAACATGGTGGAACACGGCGCGCTGCGCCGTGTAGCGCCGCGTGCAGCGGCGCAACAAGCGG
>DATJTK010000163.1:0-57870 GCA_035503455.1 Candidatus Sulfotelmatobacter sp.
TGGGCGATTGGCCCATCAACCGCGTCGCCGAATTGACGCCCACAGCCTGGAAAGCGGCCCGCCAAAAAACATCCTGACATTCCCGCAGTTTAACCGCCCCTTCAACCATTGCCATACGGGGTTAGTAACACGGATACGCTCAAACTGCCATCGTGAGACCGCCTTGAGAACAGTTTCATTAGTGAGCGGGGATTGAAGGTTAGGAGCAAATGAAACGTCTTCGGGGGCTCTCTCAAAAGCCCCAATAATCGGAGGAAGTTCTGCGGGATCAGTCGCTTGGCTTACCGCGAATCGCGGCCACTGATCCGGTCGCGGTGGTCTGGCGGCTGCCAAACATTTCAAGAACCATTCAATGGCATTTTGATGAACTTGGTCGCTTGGGACCCCTAAAAAGAGAGGCGCCAAGTCGATAGGCGTTACACCTCGATTTTCCAGAAGCTGCCTATCTGCAATTCCAAGAGACAGCGGACCAACTAAATAGATTGGGGCATGATATCCCCCGAGTTCATCTCGAATCCAACCAGTCCACTCCAGGAAATTCGGATCATCGCCCGAAAATCCGATTAACACAAATGAGTTCTCTAGAAGAGCCTGTTGCACCGTATTGACAAACGGGGCAAAGCGGCGGGGATATGTGCGGTAGTCTTCCTCAGAAATGATGAATGGCGTTTGTGATGGAAATGAGCCGTGCAGCTTAACTATCCGGGGGGCAAATGAGGCGGGAAGCTCATCTGCTTTGAGTACTGCTTGATAGTTCCGTCCAGGCACGTCCGCTCGCTCAAGGAGGGTGTCATAATTTGTCGTGAAAACGTCGGCCCACGGTAATTCCAATAGCAGATGGTGAAGCGGACCTGGCTGAAAATCTGAATCTGGATTTTGCTCACGAATTAACCTATTCAATTTTTCCCTGCCAAGGGCAGCCTCGTATTCGCTTGCAATCCGGAGTGGGCTAGCCCTGTTAAATCGTTCTTCGCGTGTCTTTTCGTCCGCTGGCGTCTCAGTCGGAGCGGCCGGATGCATTTCATCAAACATCGCCCGGCTTAGCTCGCGCCAAGTTGGGAATTTAGCTGTGACACCGGCATGTGGTGTGGCATTTAGGCTAAATCCGGCGCCAACCATCAGAGCCGCCCGGCTTTTTGGCCATTTCCAAAGCTCTTTTTGGAGTTGCCGCAAATGTGCAAGATCGGGAAATTTCATAAAAGTTATCTGCCTGACGTCTGCCTTACCCCCAACCCTTTGAGTGGATTAAATACAAGGGGTTTCAGACGATACTGATGTTTTACTCATTTGACCCCAAATCCACAAGCATTACCAATGTTGCTACCCTGTTGCGACTTTGTAACTATTTTTGATGAGTTGTTAAATCGTTGAAGATCAACGTTGTCCCGAGCGCTCGGGATTGATGGCTTTGAGACCCTCCTTCGCCCCCGCCGTCGCTGAGGCTATGGAGGGCACGAAAGCTTCCAGGCCCAAGAGTCGAATCGCAAAGGCGGAAAATCTAAATTGAGATGCGTTCGCGCTCGGGCGCTCGCGAGCCCTTCGGGATCGAGTTTTGGATTTCTGGCTTATCGAACCCAGGGCGGCGCGCTCTCGGATTCGCGCTTGCCCTGGGCTATTATCGGCCGCCCTGTTCAGGGCTTTCAGTTTGCGGCGTTGCCGGCAGTTTCGAATCTATCGAAATTGCCGATGATTGGCATCCCATCTAAAGTTGAGGATGACCCGTCTTCGCCAGAGCTACGCCGGGCAGGCGATTCCCGTTGGCCCGTGTAGGGGATTGCGAGGACGAGGACGAGGACGATTCCCTTTGGCCCCCTTTACAGAAAATAATCGAAATCGTGTTCGGTGCGGATATAACGGCGCAGGCGGAGGACATGGGCCGGGAGGCGGTGGGGGTTGAGTTCGATGTAGTTTGTATAGCCGTGCCAGAAGAAGCGGGTGTCGGTGAGCAGATCGTGCATTTGGAGCGTGAACAAAACAATACCCGGATTGACTGCCTCGCACAGTTTGCCATGCTGTCGGCATGAGAGCGAAATCGAAACCCGTTTTTAAGCTGCCGCCGGCCCAGGACTGGCGCACGACCGACGCGGATGAAATCGCAAGGCGCCGTCAACGCGCCCGTGACGAATCATTTGTCATTTCAAACATAGCGCCGGAACATCCCATCTTTTCCAATTTTTGCGTCAAGTCCGCCACCGGAATGTCCTATTCAGTCGAAGTGCGGGGCCTGGAATTGCGTGAGTCGATTTGTGACTGCGTGGATTTTCGAATCAACGGTCTTGGTTTTTGCAAGCACGTTGAGGCGGTGCTTCTTTATTTGCAGGCGCGGCACGCGAAGAAATTCCGGGAGGCGCGCTCCGCCGGCACCAACCGAATCGAAGTGACTGTGGACACCGCGGCTGACATGCTGCGGGTGACGAACGGCCGGGCAAGGCTGCCGACGACGGTCGCTAACTGGTTCGACGGTGATGGATGCCTGTCCGGCGTCCCCGTTGAAGCGGCGATTGAAGAATTGCGCCAACTCCGGAATGACAGCCTGCCGCAAATCCGGCTTTCGCAGGAAATCGAGCCGTGGCTGGAAAACCGCCGGCGCATCGCCGAACGCCGCGAGCTACGCCATGAATATGAATTGAAGGTCCAAAGCGGCGAATGGCCTCCTCACGAAACGACCGTTCCGCTCTTTCCTTATCAGCGTGAAGGCATGTTGCACCTGGCGTTTACGGAACGGGCCCTGTTGGCGGACGAAATGGGATTGGGCAAAACCATCCAGGCCATCAGCGCCTGCGCATTGCTCCACCGGTTAAAAAAGGCGCGACGCGTCCTGGTCGTTACCCCGGCGTCGCTCAAGACCGAGTGGGAAGATCAAATCCGCAAATTCACGACGCTGGATTGGAAACTGGTTTTCGGAAGCAAAGCGCGGCGCCTGCAGGTTTATGACGGCGGCCCAAACGCCGCGTTTTTCACAATCGTCAACTATGAACAGATGGTTGCCGACGCGCTGGATGTGAACGCGCGCATGGCGCCGGACATCGTGGTTCTTGACGAGGCCCAGCGAATCAAGAACTGGAGCACGAAAACCGCGCAGGCGGTCAAGCGGCTGCGCAGCCGTTATGCCTTCGTGCTTACAGGCACGCCGATCGAAAACCGAATTGACGAACTGCACTCACTGATGGATTTCCTCAACCCATCCGTGCTGGGACCGCTTTTTCGTTTCAACCGTGATTTCTACGAATTGGATGAGAAAGGCAGGCCGGTGGGCTGCCGCAATCTGGACGTGCTTCATCAGCGTATCAAACCGTTCATGCTGCGACGCCGCAAAGCAGACGTCGAAACCGAATTGCCGGAACGGACCGACCATAATCGCTTTGTCCCGTTGAGCGATTGCCAGCGCCAAAATTACGCCGCGCATGAGCAGGAAGTGATGAAGCTTGCGAACATCGCGGCGCGGCGTCCGTTGACCCAGCAGGAATCTGACAAACTCCAGCGCGAACTGGCGATGATGCGCATGATATGCGACACCAATTTTATTCTCGATCCCGATGACCGCGCCTGCCCCAAAATGGGCGAATTGGAAAAGCTCATCGAGGAGAGTTGCGCGAACGATTCCAAGGTCATTGTTTTTTCCGAATGGGAGCGGATGCTGCAACTAGTCCGCGAGCATTGCAATGAACATGACATCGGCTGCGCCTGGCATACCGGCAGCGTTCCGCAGCAGCGGCGCCGCGCTGAGATTAACGCTTTCAAAAATGATCCCGATTGCAGAGTTTTCCTGAGCACCGACGCCGGCGCGACCGGACTAAATCTGCAGAACGCCAGCGTGGTCATCAATTGCGACCTGCCGTGGAATCCCGCAAAACTGGAGCAACGCATCGCGCGGGCGTGGCGCAAGCACCAGACAAAGCCGGTGACAGTCTTCAATTTGATTTCCGAAGATACCATAGAACATCGCATGCTCGAAACCCTGGCCATGAAGCAAACAGTGGCCGAAAGCGTTTTGGACCGGCCGGGCGAAGTGAAGGCCATCAAGCTCCGCAGCGGGCGGCAGGCGTTCCTCGACCGGCTGAAGCAAATCGTCACCCCGGCAAAACCCAAAGAGAACCTTCCTGGCCCGGCAGGACAGATGAGAAGCAGTGATCCTGCCGTGGAATTCGCCAGACTGGCCGCCGAGCAAGTCAATGGCGCTCTAGTTCGGTGCGAAGAACGCTATCCTCAAACAGGAGCCCATTCGGTGCTCGTCGTTGTAGTCGAGCGCGACGCCGCCCAGTGGGTGGAGAAAATGAAATCCCTGCATGGCGCGTTATTTGGCCGCGGCAAAACTGATCCTTTGGCTCCGGTTCAACTGGAAGTCATTGATCGCACTACCGACGAAACTGTCCAGCGCCTTATTGCCGCAGGACTCATCAGCAAGGCCACACGCGCCACGCGGCTGCTCTTTCCCTCAGACACGGTTTCACTCCCCAATCCGCTCTCTGCTGAAGAACAAGCCCGGGTCAGATCTCATCGTGAACAGGCAGTCAAAAAGCTAAAAATGGCCTGTTTGCTTGGCAAAGGAGGCTTTGCTGAAGAGGCGCGGTTAGCGTTGCTCCAATCCATTCAAGGCTTCGGGTGCGCGCTGGCGGTACAGCAACGCCTGGCTGAACCGGCATCCGCTCAAGACGCTTTCATTGCCCCTCTTTCTCATGCGTGGGGCGAGGCACTCTCTCCGGTCCGCGCGTTCGTGGAGCAATCCGCTTCGGATTGGAAATCCGTGGCTGATATGTTGGAACGATTTGATCCGTTCCAACGGCCCGACGGCGCTCAACCATCGCCACAGAAAATAGTTAAGTAAATTTTTAGAGTAATGGTTAGCGGGTCATCCAATGTAAATATTCAGGATGAGAACTGTGGAGGATTCCGCCTTCGCCCGGCTTCGGCGCGACAAGACGACGCGGATTCGACAATTTTGAGGATGCGGATGACTCATCTTCGCCAGAGCTACGCCGGGCAGGCGATTCCCGTTGGCCCGTGTAGGGGATTTCGAGGACGAGGACGAGGACGATTCCCTTTGGCCCCCTTACAGAAAATAATCAAAATCGTGTTCGGTGCGGATATAACGGCGCAGGCGAAGGACATGAGCCGGGAGGCGGTGAGGGTTGAGTTCGACGTAGTTTCTTTGACCGTGCCAGAAGAAACGGGTGTCGGTGAGCAAATCGTGCATTTGGAACGTGCGGCGGGGGTCGATATCGAAATCTTCGAGCGGGAGATCGAGCCAGCCGCTGTGCGTGTAGCAGGGATTCAAATTGACGACGACCAAAATGATGTCGGATTTGTCGGGGGTCATTTTTGAATAGGCGAGGATCTGGTCATTGTCGACGTGGTGAAATCGCAGGGTGCGGTCGGATTGCAGGGCGGGATTTTCGCGGCGGATTCGGTTCAGGCGGGCGATGAGGCCGCTGAGATTTTCCGGGGCGCTTAGGTCCCAGCGACGGATTTCGTATTTTTCGGAATTGAGATATTCCTCGCTGTCCGGCTCGCGCGGCGCGTTTTCGCACAGTTCAAAGGCGGGGCCGTAGATGCCGTAGCTGGCGCCGAGCGTGGCGGCCAGGACGAGGCGAATCATGAAGGCTTCGCGTCCGCCGCTTTGCAAAAATTCGGTGAGGATGTCGGGTGTGTTCGGCCAGAGATTGTATCGGAGGAAATCCGAGACGGGTGGCCGGGTGATTTCGGTGAAGTATTCGGTCAATTCGTGCTTGCCGTTGCGCCAGGGAAAATAGTTGTAGCTCTGCGTGAAACCCAGCTTGGCCAGTTCGTACATGACTTTGGGACGCGTAAAGGCCTCGGACAAAAAAATCAGGTCCGGATTTTTTTGTTTTAATCCGGCGATGCACCATTCCCAGAATGCGAATGGTTTTGTGTGCGGATTGTCCACGCGAAAAACGTTGACGCCCTGCTCCATCCAAAATTCGAACACGCTTTTGAGTTCACGCCAGAGGCCGCGCCAGTCTTCGCACTCGAAATTGAACGGCACGATGTCCTCGTATTTCTTGGGGGGATTTTCGGCGTATTGGATGGAGCCGTCGGGGCGCTTCAGGAACCATTCGGGATGTTCCTTGATCCAGGGATGGTCCGGCGCGCATTGGAAGGCTATGTCGAGCGCCATTTCAATTTTATGTTCCCGCGCTTTTTCCACGAGCCGGCGGAAATCGTCCAGGGCGCCGAGTTCGGGATGGATGGATTTATGGCCGCCTTCGCTGGAGCCGATGGCCCATGGGCTGCCGGGTTCGCCGGGCCGGCATTTGGGATTATTGTTTTTTCCTTTCCGGAACGATTTGCCGATGGGATGAATCGGCGGGAGATAAAGAATATCGAAACCCATTTCGGCGATGCGCGGCAGGGCGGCTTCGCAATCTTTGAATGTGCCGTGCCGGCCGCCGGCACCGAGCGAGCGGGGAAAGAGTTCGTACCATGCGCTGAAGCGCGCCAGGGGTGGGTCCACGGTGACGCGAAGTTCCCTTTGATAAATCGTGGAAAGACGGCGGTCGGGATAGCGCGCCATCAAGCCGGCCATTTGGAGGTCGAGGGCGCGTTCGATGGCGGCCTTTTTTTCGCCGCGCAGATCAGTCGCCCAATTAAGCAGTTGCGTTGCGTCGGCGCCGGTTGCCCGCGCGGCGGCGGCCTGGACCATTTCCGCGCCGACGAGGAGGTCCACGGAAACGTCCTGTTTGGCGTCGAGCCTTTTTTTCAGGTCGCGCCGCCAGGATTGGAAATGGTCCACCCATGCTTCGATGGTATAAAGCCAGGTTCCGGTTTCGGTAACGGAGAATTCGCCGCTCCAGCGGTCGTTGACGAGGAATGACATTGGGGTTTCCTGCCAGTCGCTCGTGTTTTGGGGGCGAAACTTAAGGACGGCTGTGAGGACGTCATGGCCGTCGGCAAAGATGTCTGCTTCCACGGTTACCGTTTCGCCGACGGTGCGTTTGAGCGCGTAATGGCCTTCGTCAATTTCGGGTATGACGTTTTCGATGGCGACGCGGCTGTTCCGTTGAGGAAATGTGTTTTCGTTTTCCGTTTCCTGGTCTGTCATCCAACCTCCGTGACCTTAACATAATGCGGGTTTGGGAATTTTCATGGAAAAAGTTTGGGGGGTGGATTAATGGATTAATGGCTGACCGTGCGGGGTTGTCCCGAGGGACTGAAAAACTAGTGACGCTAAACGCATCTGTTTGAAATTCGGCGGCGCATGACGTCGTACGACCGGCGGGTTTGGAAACCCGCGATACGGCAGGTTTGGAAACCTGCGCTACGGCATAATGCGGGTTTGGGAATTTTCATGGAAAATCTTCGGGAGTAGCGCAGGTTTCCAAACCTGCTGTATCGCCGATTTCTAAATCGGCTGATCGTGCGGCGTTGTCCCGACGGAATGAAAACGAGCGACGCCGAAATCGCACCGGTTTGGAATCCGGCGGCGTATAACTTCCTACGACCAGCGGGTTTGGAAACCCGCGATACAGCAGGTTTGGAAACCTGCGCTACGCGGGCGGCATTTGCCTTGACGTCGTTGGGGCGCGGTGAAATGTTTGGTAATAATCCATAATGATATATGCTTCGACTAATTCTGATTTTCATTGTTGGGATGTTCGTCGCCGTCGGGGTATTGGCCATTGCGTTGTACCACTTTTTTGGGGTGAACGGATTGATTGCGTTTCCGTTTGTGGTGGCCGCCCTGGTTTGGGTTGCGAAATGGCTCATCAAAAACCTGGTCAGAAAGTTCGCGTTGTCATTGTTCGGAATGAAGGCGCGCGCGTTGCGCGGCGCTGCGATGAATGTTCATTCGATTAAGGCAGTTCCGAAGCCGGCGGAAGCGGAAGAAGAGGTGGATGAGGATGGCGATGAGGAGGAGGATGAGAAGGACAGCCCGCCTTCGCTCAGCTCTGGCGCGGCAGGCGAGGAAAAGAAGGAGGACGAAAAAAGCGCGCTATCGCATGAAACCGGGGAGCCAAGGGATTATGTGGAATTGGATGTAACGATCACACCGAAAGCCGACTCCGCTAACCGGTTTTGGGAGCCGGGCGAGTTGATATTGACTTCGGAAAAAATCAACAGTGTGACGGACCTGGGAGAAAAGTCGGTTGGGGCCACCCACACGGTTGAAGTATGGGATGGCACCGCCTTTGGCGCTGATGACGAGTGCAAATATCCCGGCGAACAACGATTGAAAATTATATTCGAGGTCAAACCAGGAACCAAATCGGGGTGGTTGTGCTACTACAATGAGCCCATTGGCCGATTGGAACTTCCGGTGGGGACGGTGGAGGTTTGAGGGCTGGGAAGCAAAACACAAACATCGAACATCGAACATTGAACGCTGAACATCGAATGCCGGATCCCAATGCCCAAACGAGCACCCAAAAGGGACATCAACGGGTCGAGCGTCCTACTACACTCGGTTGCGCCGCTGCACGCGGCGCAACACGGCGCAGCGCGCCGTGTTCCACCACTGTGGTGGCAGCATCCCTACACTGCACCCTAAAGGGTGGACACCAAACAGATGGACACCGAATGGCCATTTTTTTGAAAATCGGACGTTGACAGGAGGCGAAAAACTGGTTTAATGTTCAACCCTTTGCGGGAAATTTATGTACGCAGTCTTAGAAACAGGCAGCAAACAATATCGCGTCGCCGCGGGCGACACGCTGGAAATCGAGCGCCTCGATGCCGAGGCGGGCAAGCCATTCACTTTTGACCGGGTGCTCATGGTGGGCGGGGACAAAGTCGTCGTGGGCGGGCCCACGGTGGCGGGCGCCAGCGTTATTGCCGACGTGGTGGAACACAAGCGCGGAGAGAAAAAGCTCACGTTCAAGATGAAACGCCGCAAGGGTTATCACAAGACCATCGGCCATCGGCAGGAACTGACGGTCGTCAAAATCAAAGAAATCAAAGCTTAAACGACGGGTTCCTCCCGCGGAAAGAGAATTTATGGCACATAAAAAAGGTCAAGGCAGCGTCCGCAACGGACGCGACAGCGTCAGCAAACGGCTGGGCGTGAAGGCATTCGGCGGCGAATTTGTGACCGCCGGAAGCATTATCGTCCGCCAGCGCGGCAGCAAATTTGTGGCCGGCAAAAACGTCGGCATCGGCAGCGATTGGACGCTGTTCGCGCTCAAGGACGGCAAGGTGCTGTTCGATAAGAACGGAAGCCGGGTCAATATTGTGGCCGACGGGGCGGCGGTGAATTGAAGTCATTGCCATTGCAATTTACGGCGAGGCCATGGCCTCGCCTTTTTTGTTTTGCCGATATTCCAGGGTTCGCACTGCGTTATCGTCAACGATTTTGAACAGGATTTGCGCAATTTTCCGCATAAAGGTATTTTTGGTCTGGCTTGATTCAACCCTTTCAGGGTTGCGGGCACTACGTGGCATTTTTACCCAGGGTAGCCTCGCAGATTCGGCAACCCTGGGCTGAGTGATTTGAATCCTTACAGGATTCAACAGGTGTTCGAGCGGCCCGCTGTGGGATGTCTTGGTGTCCGAGCCCCGTGGCCGAACGGAAGCTTTGTTTACGGTTTACGATTAAGATTTTTAGGGAATAAATGTTCATTGATGAAATAAAAATTTATGCCCGGGCGGGGCACGGCGGGAAGGGCTGCATTGCGTTTCATCGCGAGGCGTACGTCGCGAAGGGCGGACCGAGCGGGGGCAATGGCGGACGCGGCGGGAGTGTGATTTTGCAGGCCGACCACGACCTGAATAATCTCATCGCACAGTATTACCAGCCGCGCCTCATCGCGCAGGATGGAGAGGCCGGCATGGGGAAGGGAATGGATGGTCATGCGGGCAAAGATTTAACTATCAAGGTGCCATGCGGAACGCTGGTTTGGAAGTTGCCGGGCGCGGGCGTGTCGAGCGAGCCGAGCGAGGACGAGGACGATGGCGAAAAGGAATCCAAGGTTCTTAAAACAGCCGGGAGTAAGCGGCCGTTGATTCGGAGCGCGAGCGGTGTAATTGCGCAAGAGATTGATTTGAGCCGGGAAAATGCCGAAGAAACGTCCGACGACGATTCCGACAAAGGCGAACTGGTGGCCGACCTGACGCAACACGGGCAGCAATTCGTGCTGTGCAAGGGCGGGCGTGGCGGGCTGGGCAACCGCAACTTTGCCACTGCCGCGCGGCAAACTCCGCGCTTCGCGCAACCGGGCGAACCCGGCGACCAGGGAGATTATCTTTTTGAACTTCGAATCATGGCCGAAGTGGGCCTGATAGGATATCCGAATGCGGGCAAATCCACGTTGCTCACGGCCATATCCAAAGCGCGGCCCAAAGTCGCGCCTTATCCGTTCACGACGCTGCATCCGCAAATTGGCATTGTGGAATACGAGGATTGGAAACGCCTCACGGTTTGCGACGTTCCGGGCCTGATTGAAGGAGCGCACATGAATGTCGGGCTTGGGCATGAATTTTTACGCCATATTCAAAGATGCAAAATTCTTGTGCTGCTGCTGGACATGGCCGGCACAGACGCACGGGCGCCATGGGATGACTACAAAAATTTGCTGCGGGAACTGGAACTTTATGATCCGGAGTTGCTGGAAAAACCGCGTCTGGTGGTTGCCAATAAAATGGACGAGGCTGTGGCGGAAAAAAATCTGAAAGAATTCAAAAAGAAAATTAAAAAAGTCCCGGTTCTACCCATCTCTGCAGCCTTTGACGAGGGCATTGAGAAGTTTAAAAAGATGATTCGCGACGCGGTGGAGGATGAGAGCGTGAGAGCGTAAGACCCTCCTTCGCTAAGGCTACGGAGGGCAGGACGTGAGAGAGGCGGCGGTGGAAGACGAGAAGAAATAAAATTCCAACATCGAACATCGAACATCGAACATCGAACGCCCAACATCGAATGTAGAAGACCAACCACTGAATACCGTCGATGCCGGAAATTCGGCGTTCGATGTTCGAAGTTAAAAAATCACTACGCGTGCTTCCATTCTTCCGGGGTGTTGATGTTTTGATACAGCAGGCTTTCGAATTCTGGAACCGAATAGAAACGGATCCGCTTTTGAGCGGCCAGGGTCCTGACTAAACTGCGCAAGGAAACGTCCTCCCAGGATAACGCCTCACGCGCCGTGTTCATGGCTTCTGCGGGATAAATCGCGCAGAGGGGTTCCATTAGCCCATCGTTTTGCGGAACAATACCGATTCCCGGTTCTGCCAGCGCCCAGAGTTTTCTCAAATGTTCGGAAGTCATTCGCGGCAGGTCAATCGCCAGCGCAAGCAGATGTGTGGTTTGAATTTTCTCAAGGGCCGCGACCAGGCCGCTTAATGGGCCGCGTGATGGGGGTTCGTCCAAAGCGACATCCATTTCGTCCGGACACCAGCCGGGCTTGTTCCGGGCTGAAACCATGACCTTTCCCGGATGCAACTCGCGGAGAATCCGAATTTGCCGGGACCAAAGCGGCTCACCGTCCAACGTCAACGTTGCCTTATCCGTGCCCATGCGGCGGGATTCGCCACCGGCAAACAGCACCGCGGTAAGCGTTTTCATCTTTCAACACATAACTTGCCACCGGTCAGAATTTGCGCCCGCAAGCCACCGCAATTTTGCAGGAATTGTTCGGCGCCCGACGCGAACGCGTGGTCCATCCAGTAACAGGGTTTGCAGTGCGCCATGCCGCGAAATTTTACTCCCTGAAGTTCAAATTCGGCGCCAATGAGCGAATTCAGGTCCACGCCTTCGATCACGACGTTGCGCCGCGCCGCGCCCGGCGACTTTTCGCAAAGTTTCAGCGCGGCGCACATCGAGTCAAATACTTCCCGTGAAAAAAACGTGATCTGGCCTTTGTAGTTTTCCTTGAAGTTAAAAAAACGATCCCCTCTGACACCGCATCCGGCAACGCACTCAATTTCCCTGACTTCAATAATTGGATGCTCGCCGGGAGGCTGTCCATTGTGGCCGAAATAATTATGGCCGGGGGAAATATAGAGATGACAGATTTTCATAACGGCCGGCGTGGAATTTATTATCGCTTGTTTGGATGGTCAGCGCAAATCTGCGAGAATAAAAGCTGCGTGATCGGGAACGGAAATTTTCTATAAATGGACGCACAGGAACGTCTCTTCAATCGTACGGGTGGCCACGCTGGACTGGCGCACCTTTTAGTGACAGGGATGAAAGGAGGCAAAATGCTGAAGAAATTTTTGGAGGAAAAGGCCCGGGCATAAAACGAGGCAGAGCGGCAGCTCTGCCCTACCAAATGGATTATTATCATGGCAGAGCAGGAGCTGCCCTGCGGGATGCGTGATTTGACAATAATCGCGGCATGATAGAGTATTAATCAGGCCTTTGAGCGTGGCTTCGCTTATGAATATTGAAACTCTCATGGAAAAATCCGGCGCGTATGTTGTCAGCGAACGTCGGCGGCAGGAACGCGGCATCCCGGTCCGATCACGTCTGGCAAAACCGGCCATCACCATTTCGCGTGAAATCGGGTCAGGCGCGCTGGAAATCGCAAACGGACTGGCGAAGATGTTGCAGGACACGGAAGATTCGGGCGGCAAAACGTGGGAGGTTTATGATCACCAACTCATCGAGAGGGCGCTGCGCGAGCAACACTGGCCGAAAAAGGTGGCTGCGACCATTACCGAGGAAAAGCGCTTCTTTATTGATGAAGCGATGGATGATTTGTTCAGGCTCCGACCGCCTTCCTGGGAGTTGATGCCACACCTGATTGAAACGGCCATGAACCTCGCTGTGTCGGGCCATGTCATTTTGGTGGGGCACGGCGCCACGATTGTGACCGCGGAATTCCCGAACGTCTTTCACGTTCGCTTAACCAGTTCATTGCGCACACGGATTGAGCGTGTGCAACGCGACCGGAATTTAACGCACGAAGACGCGGCCAGGCTTGTCAAAAGGGAAGATCGCAAGCGGGAAAGATTTCTCAAAGCATATTTTCATGCCCGCCCGGATGACGAATTGCGCTATGATCTGGCCGTAAATACGGACCGCATTTCGACTGCGGATGCCGTGAGCATCGTGTTTGAAGCGGCCCAGCGGTTCTTTTCGAAGCTGTAAGGCACAGATATACCTTTCTTCAATTCTCTAAAACATCGAACGCTGAACGTCGAACGCCGAACACTGAACGTCGAATGTTTTGAAACGCAAGCACCGGTGGTGCTCGCCTGGCGGAAGGGCACTTCCGCCCTACCAGGATCCTGTTCAGTGGCCGCCTCCGAATAAGGGCCTCGGTATTTTCAAAGGTCTAATGGCGAATTTTCCGGCTGCAGTTATATTACTGCGGCATTTTTTCACGTTAAAGGAGGGTCAAAAACGTCTCAGTCCCGGCGTTTGCGGGCCGGTCAACGTTGGATTTTAAAATGGCGAAAAAGACAAATTCGAAAGCAAAGGCGGAATTCGAAGAGTCCGCCGACGGAGCTGCGTTGTCTATCGGCGGAACGTGGCACTTGACGCAGCCGTTCCCTCTTGCGGAAGAAGTTGTACCGGCAGAAATAAGCAAATCCGAAATTCGGGTGATTCCAATGGACCTGGTTGAGTGGGACAGTTCTTTGCCATTGTTCCTGCTGCGCGTGCAGACGTTGTGCGCCAGGCACGCGATCAATCTGAATATTGCCGCGCTGCCGGATAAATTGAAACGATTGCTCGATTTGATTGCAGCAAGGGAGAAAGAGGGATTGGCCATAGAACCCCGGAAACCGCCGTCGCACCCATTGGCCCGATTCGTCGGCCGTGTGGTTTCCGCGTGCAAGGACCCGGTTCAATTTATTGGCGAGTGCATCCTTGGCGTCATGCACATAGCAACAGCGCGCCGCCAATTTCATTACAAAGCCTTTTTTTCCGAGATGGTGGAGGCCGGCCCGAAGGCTTTCCCTATCATCGGCATGTTAAGCTTCCTGGTTGGCCTGACATTCGCTTATGAAACCTCCATTCAATTGCGGCGGTTCGGTCTCCAGTTTTACATGATAGGAGCCACGGGAACTTCCATAGTTCGGGAGATCGGCCCGTTGATTGCGGCGATCCTGCTGGCGGGCCGCACGGGCGCGGCCTTTGCGGCAAATATCGCCAACATGAAACTGGAGAACGAAATCGCCGCGCTTGAAATGATCGGTGTGTCTCCCGTGAGTTTTCTGGTATTGCCACGCATGGCGGCATTGTTGCTGATGATGCCAGTAGTCACGCTATACTCGGATTTGTGCGGGATTCTTGGCCCGCTGATTATCTCAGTGTACAAACTGGATGTTCCCGTCACCGGGTTCCTGGTCGAAATTCAAAATTCAGTTTCTCTTACAGACGTTGTAGTCGGACTGGTTAAAAGTTTTTTCTTTGCCGTCTTGATTGGCCTGGCGGGGACCTTGCGTGGCCTGCAAAGCGAGCCCAGTTCCGCCGGGCTGGGGCGCGCGGTCACCGCGGCGGTTGTGACGGGCATCGCTTCCATTCTGGCGACCGACGCGTTGTTTTCGCCAATCCTTAACCATCTTGGTTATTAAGCCGATGAACGATAATGCCAACGAAATCATTGGGGTGCGGGATTTGGAATGCCGATATGGCGATGAAATGATCCTGCAGGGAGTCACTTTTGCCGTCAAACATGGCGAAATCTTCTGCATCGCGGGACGAAGCGGCTGCGGAAAGACAACGCTTTTGAAAAACATGGTCGGCCTTGAGCATCCATCCCGGGGACAGATCACGTATTTTGGACGGAATTTTACCGGCGCTGACTCGGAGGAACGCCAGGAGTTGGTCAAATCCTTTGGGATGTTGTTTCAAAACAGCGCGCTGTGGACGGACATGTCATTGTCGGAAAATATCGCCCTGCCGTTGCTGCTCCATACCCGGTTGCCGGCAGAGATTCGCGCGGAAATTGTGGCGTTGAAGCTGGCGCAGGTGGGTCTGGCAGGCCAACAGGATCGCTCTCCAGTCGAGCTCAGCGGCGGCATGCAAAAACGCGCGGCACTGGCCCGCGCGCTGGCGCTGGATCCTGCCATTCTCTTTTTTGACGAACCAACGGCAGGGCTGGATCCCATCACCGCCGCCCAGATTGACGAACTAATTCTTAAAGTTCGCGAAATCGCCGGGGCCACGATGGTCATCGTCTCCCATTCGTTGCCGAGCATCTTCCATATTGCCGATCGGATGATTCTCCTGGATGCCAAAGCACGAGGTATTTTGGCTGAAGGCACTCCGGAAGAACTGGCTGCGGACACCGGCCCCCCGCAGGCCCGTGAATTTCTGCGGCCTCCGCTTGCCGGCTGGATCCCAGGCGCGCACTACAAAGGGAAGGTCTAAAATCATAATGTCTCAATGAAAATTCGATTCAAACCCATGTTGCTTGGCGCCTTTGTGGTTGGCGGCGTGGCCATTGCCATTCTGATATTGCTCGGACTTGGCTCGTCTTTCATTCATCAGACCGGCCACTTTGTCTTTTATCTTCCGAACTCGGCGGGAGCGCTGGAGGAAGGCAGCGCGGTCAGCCTGGACGGCGTTCGTATTGGGCAAATCGACCAGATCGCCGTTTTTTATGATCCTGCGATACGAAAATCGTTTGTGCGCGTAACGTGTGAGATTAATAAAGACCTCCTGACCGATATTCAGGGAAATCGAATTGACCTGACAAATGCGAAGGGCCTGCAAAAACTGATTTCTGAGGGGCTGGTGGCCCAGGTGCAGACGGCCGGCCTGGTAGGAAACGCCTATGTCGAGCTTGGATTCAATGCATCAGGAAAGCCGATTCAATTGGCGAACCTTCCCCCATCGTCCCATCCGGTGGTCCCGGCGCTTCCCTCCACCATGGATCAGTTGATGGACAATGTTTCAGGAATTTTGTCCAATCTTCGCAAAATTGATTTTCCCGGCCTCATGGAACAGGTAAACGGTGTTCTGGCCGCGGCTAGCGGGCAGATTGACGAACTTCAAACGAATCATCTCACAGATCATATCTCCTCAGCCGCACAATCCGTTGGGGATTTCGTCAATTCATCGGATTTGCGCTCGGCAGTCGCCCGGTTGCAGGAAACCGCTTCAGCGTTTCAAGGCCTGGCAAAAAATCTCAATGCGCAGGTGGCGCCTGCGAGCACAAATCTCAACGCGACGCTGAATTCCGCAAAGCAATCCCTGGAAACGCTTCAGGATTTTTTACAATTGCGGAATCAGTTGGGTGAACAAACGTATGAATTAATGGATCAATTGAATGAGACGGCCCGTTCCATCCAGCAACTTTCAGATTTCCTCCAAAGACATCCTGATGCGCTGATTACGGGCCGGGCCAAACAAAATGATTTACTGAAACGATGAACGTTCGCCATTTCCAATTCCGCACGAACGTCCTGTTGATGTCATTGCTGTGGGCGGTCCTTTTGACGGCCATCAATGGCTGCTCTCTATTCATGCCGGTCAAAGATGAAGAGCACGATTACCTGCTCACCGCAGAGCCGTCACTCGAACCGACCGCCGAGGCCAAGCCGGCGCGCATCGTTCGAGTGTTGCCGGTCGAAGTGCCGGAGTATCTTCAAACCAGTGATTTGGTGATCCGGACCGGGACAAACGAAGTTGTTTTTGCAAAATCTCATCAATGGGCAGAGCCCCTGGATGCTGGAATCCGGCGGGCCCTGGTTCAAGACCTTCGCGGTGTTCGAGGAATTCAAGAAGTTCTTACGGATGAGCCCCCGCCTGCATACGGGAAACCTTACATTATTTTCATCCATGTTTTAGCTTGCGAAGCCAATGATACAAATGGCGAGGGCACGGTTCTATTTTCCGCGGCGTGGGAAATTTCACAAGGCTGGCCAAAGGCGACTACATTGGCCAGGGGTGTCTTTCAGGCCCCGCCGTCTTCCTGGCATCCAGGCGACTTTGCCGGCATGGTCAGCCAAATAAGTGATGCCGTGGCAGGCCTCGGCGGGGTTTTGGCTCAAGCTATTTCTGGACAAGCGGATGGGCGCCCAGCTCGATAGGACAGAAAACATCGAACATCGAACGCCCAACATCGAACGCCGAATGTTTTGAAGCGCGAACGCCGGGGGCGCTCGCCGGCGGACGGGCACGTCCGCCCTACCGTGCATTCGGAGTTCGATGTTCGATGTTGGGGCCGCACCGCGAACGTAGCGCAGGTTTCCAAACCTGCCGTATCGCCGATTTCTAAATCGCCTGACCGTGCGACGTTGTCCCGGCGGACTGAAAACCAGCGACGCCACACTCACACCGATTTGGAATCGGGCGGCGCACAACTTCCTACGACTAGCGGGTTTGGAAACCCGCGATACAGCAGGTTTGGAAACCTGCGCTACGTCGAACGTTCGAAGAAACGCATCACGGTGTCCCCGTGTTTGAGCATTTTTACTTCGTGCCAAAGCGGCGGAATATCGAGCGTGTCGCGTTTTGTGTGGCCTAGAACGAATCGCCCGTTCAGCGCCAGGAGCTTTGGCAGGTTCGCGTTATCGAGGAGCCGTTGGGCGAACGATTCCGAGCGCCGTCCAACATTTTTTTCGCCGTAGGGAGGATCCGCAAGAATCAGGTCGAATTGCGAATCTGTGGCGGCCAATTGGCTGAGCGCGGTGAAAACGTCCTGGGCACGGGCCTGCAAATTTGCGTTGGGCAGGGCCTCCGCGTTTTGATGAATGAACGCGGCGTGTTTTTGGGATTTTTCAATGCAGAGGGCGGACGCCGCGCCGCGGCTCAAACATTCCAGGCTTAGCGCGCCGCTGCCCGCGAACAATTCCAATACCCTCGCACCGACGACACGCCCGCCCAGCGAATTGAAAACCGCCTGCTTGACGAGGTCCGGCGTGGGACGCACGTTCAATCCCTTGGGGACTTTTAGGATTCGCCGTGCTGCGTGGCCGCCGGTGATGCGCATTTCTTCAGTCTCTTAAAAACGATGAGGCCTTGAACCATCTTCGGAGCGCGGCTGTGTCGAAGACCAGCCGCAGCGCGCCGTAGCTTCCTGAGGTGCTGCGGCTGGCGCCCCCTTGCCCCGCACACAGCCGCGCTCCATGTGCAAGCGCAGTGCTGCCTCGGGGGTCGGTTATGAAGCAAGGTGGCATTGGACGTACGAGCCGGATTGTCGTTTTTATTCGCCGAAGATTTCAGCGAAGAAGTTTTTCATGGCCTGCCAGGAACGTTTGTCGGCGCTCTCGTTGTATTTGGCGCCGGGCAGATTTAGCTTATCCACGCTCTGCTGCGTAAAGGCATGAACTGCGCCGCCGTAGAAGGTGATTTGCCAGTCCACTTTGGAATCCCGCATTTCTTTCTCAAATGCCGCGAGGTCCGCAGGTTTCTGGAAGGGATCATCCGCGCCGGCGAGGATCAACATCTTGCACCGGATGTTTTTGCCATCGGCGGGACTGGGCGAATCCAAACCGCCATGAAAACTGACGACGCCGTTGAGTTGCGCGCCGCTGCGGGCCAGTTCGATGGCGGTTGTGCCGCCGAAACAATAGCCAATGGCGGCGACACGAGCGGGATCGACATATTGATTGCTTTTGAGTTCATCCAGTCCGGCATTGGCGCGCGCACGAAGCAATTTACGGTCGCTCTTGAATTTTCCGGCGAGGGCGCCGGCTTCCTGGAGGGACGCGGGCCGGTTGTCTTTGCCATAAATGTCCGCGCAAAAGGCGACATAGCCCATTTGCGCAAGCATGGTCGCGCGCATTTTTTCGTAATCGGTGATGCCCTGCCATTGATGGATGATGAGCACCCCGGGACGTTTGCCGGAAATGGAATCGTCGCAGGCAAGAAATCCTTCGAGGGTGGTGTCGCCTTGTTGATAGTCCACTGTTTCGGTGTGGATGGCTCCTTGCACTTTCATGGCCAAAAGTAAAACAGGAATCAGGGAAAGCAAATTTTTCATGGCGACAAACTGGTTAACAGGATTTGAATGGAATGTCAGCAGGTAAATGGACGCCATATGCTTTTGGTTTCAACTGCTGATACGAATCCAATCCTAACCACGACGGCTGTTCAATCAAGCCTTCGCCGCAAAGAGCCTTAGGATAGCCCTCGTAAATTCCGTGCCTTTTGCCCTTTTTTCGAGCAATACTGGAATTTTACATGAAACCGGTTTTGGAGATTTCAAATTTGAAGATTCAGCGCGGCGGCGTGACGATCCTGGATGACGTGAGCTGGCGTGTAGAGCGAGAGCAACATTGGGCGATCCTTGGAGCAAACGGATCGGGCAAGACGTCGCTTTTGAGCGCGCTTACGGGCTATTTGATGCCAACGGCCGGTGGAATCCACCTGCTCGGAAAGCAATATGGGAAGGCCGACTGGCGCGAATTGCGGAAAGAGATTGGCATTGTGAGTTCGTCCGTGCGGCAGATGATGGCCGACGAGGAGCCGGCGATCGAGACGGTCGTGAGCGGGAAGTTCGCGATGATTGATTTTTGGGGACGGCTTTCGCGCGCGGACAAAAACCGGGGACTGAAAATTCTGCGGCAAATCGAGTGCCCGCACCTGGCGAACCGCGAATGGCGGGTTTTGTCGCAAGGAGAACGCCAGCGCGTTTTGATTGGGCGGGCGCTGATGGCCAGGCCGCGCGTATTGATTTTGGACGAACCGTGCGCGGGACTGGATCCGGCGGCGCGCGAGCATTTTTTACAATTTCTCCAACGCCTGGGCACGAGCCGGAATGCGCCGGCGCTGGTGCTGGTAACGCATCATGTCGAGGAAATCATGCCGGCGTTTTCGCGGGCGCTGGTTTTGAAAGAGGGCAAGGTGCTCGCGGCAGGGGAAAAAATGGAAACGTTGACGACGAAAATTTTGTCGGAGGCTTTTGGGGCGAAGTTAACTGTGCGTTTTAAGAGCGGACGATTTGGGATGAATGTTTTGGCGAAAAAGGGTGTGGTGGTGTAGGCAGGTCGCGGAGACGTTCAAAGGTTCGACTCTGCCGCCCCATCCGGGGCTGATTTCTTTGCCGATCGTTTCCCACGGTTATCACCGTGGGCTACTATCGGGCGCTGCTCCGCAGCTCAAAATTTAGCTGCGGAGCAGCGTAAGATAGCAGCCCATAGCGCCAGCTATGGATTGGACGACCGAGATATGTCAAGCTCCGGCAGGAGCGGAAGAAAGCTGTTTTCGTAGCGGCAGTCGATCATAAATATCGGCTTCAGGACGTTCCCAATCTTCAGCAAAGGATTTGAGCCGGGTGCGGAGTTCAGCGGCCTGAACCTCGCCAATTTCGCGCTCGCGCATTTCGGTCGTGGAGTCTGAGTTCATTTGTCCGGACGCGTCTAATCAATAAAGACGCCTTCTCTCTCCAGCAATTTATATTTCCAATGGAGACCGCTTCCGAAGCCGCCAATCTTTTTATTTGCGGCGAGCACGCGATGACACGGGACAAAGACGGGAATGGGATTGGCGCCGCAGGCGCCGCCGACGGCGCGAACGGCTCCCGGCTTGCCAATGGCTTCGGCGATCTCGCCGTAGCTTTTGGTTTTGCCGGACGGGATTTTTAGCATTGCGCGCCAGACCTTTTTTTGAAATTCCGTTCCAACCATATCCAACGGCGGAAATTCCACCAGTTTTTCGCCAGCCAGGAGTTTGTTGAGGGCGGATTCGGTTGTCTGGCGCCATTTGCGGACTTCATCTGGCACATCGTTTTCCGATACTGCGGTTATGCCCGGCGTATGCCGCCCGGGAAAGCCGAGTCCGGCAAGGCCGCGCCGGGAATAAAGGGCGAGGAATTCTCCTTCGCTTGTCGAAATTCTGAGAGCAACGATTTGCGGATTCATCGCAAGTGAACGAAGGCCAAAAGGGTTCCGAGCAGGAGGAGCAGCAAGAAAATGGTAAATAGAATAAACCGGTTTCGCGCGACACGCTTTTCATAGCGCAATGGGCGCAAACCGTGAACGCCGCCGGCGGCCAGATAATTGACCAGGCGCGGGTTGCTGGTCGTGGGGCGTTTGAATTGGTCGCGAAGTTTCTGCAACAACGCCGGGAAATCATATTTGCGAACGCCCAGTTCGTTAAAGCGATCTGCCGGTTCGGCTTCGCTGGCGGGTTTCAACGTTTTGATTTCTTCAAAGACAGGCTCGGCCGGGGCGGGTTTCGGCGGCGGCGCCGGGGTTTCGACTTTTCGCGAAACGGTATTGCCATGCGGAATGGCGGTGGAGCGAAGTTTGGGCGTGGGCGCGCGCTGGATCTGGGAATCGAGTTTTTTTATCTCCGCTTCGAGCGAGGAAATTTGATCGTTCAGGACGCGGGCACGCTCGGAAATCGGGTCGCCTTGCGCCTGTTTGCCTCCCTTTTTCTTCGCAGCCGCCATAGAACAATCACCGGTGTGGCGATGGCGACGAGGTCAATAAAGCAATGAGAAGGCCAATCACACCCAGACCGACGACGAGGAAGGGCCACGTCATTGCCAAACCAAATTTGCAAAGCTGCCAGAAGCTTAAGTTGGCAAATGGCATTGGTGCGGGCGCGGGCGCATTTGGCGTTTCTGCCTTTTTTGCGCTTTCCCCGGCGAGCGCGGGAATTTTCAGGCGTGCGGCATTCCATTCCATGCGCGCATTTTCAACCGCCGTGAGGGCGCGCGTGAGTTCGACGTTAAAATTTTCAGTGCTCCATTGGTCCTCACGAATGGCTTCGACTTTTGAAAGGACTTCACGGAAATCGGCGATAGTCTTGCCCATTTGCTCGCCTTCGCGGCGGGCGTTAAACTCGGCTTCCTCGAGAAGGCCAAGGCCGCGCGTCAGATTCTGCATGATTTCCTGGCGGCCGGCTTGGAACTCGAGCTGGCGGCGGCGAACTTCCTCGAGCGAAGAGCGTTCGCGTTCGAGTTCCTCCTGGGCGCGTTTGAGTTCGGCGAGCTTTTGATGGGCTTCGACGACCTTGCGGTCCACTTCCTCGCGCGTGGGCGCGCGGAATTGATCGCCGGCCCCCGGCGATTTGTGCGCCCGGAAGTCGGTGTCAATAAATTCGGTTGCGTCGTATTCGGCAGCCATAGAGCGACTGTAACGCGGTTCGGCAAGGGTGTAAAGGGGTTGTTTTTTTGTTTCGCGGTAAAAGGACAAATGGGACGCAAGGGACACAAGGCTGTCCCGTCCCACATTTTGAGAATTTGCACGAAATATCCCCGGCAGGAATTGCATTGTGCATTTTTTATTTGAAATTTGCGCATTAAGTCATTGGCATGGTTTGGGCTAAACTCAAGGAGGAGGTTTTATGATACGGAAACTGAGAAATGGCGGCTATCGGCTTTACTCACGCCGGCGTAATCCAGGAACCGGCGAACGCAGGAACCTTGGCACTTTCCAAACGTTGGAAGAGGCCAAGCGGCACGAGCGCCAGGTGCAATTCTTCAAGCGACACTGATTCCGCATGGCCGCCAGAAAACAAGTCAACAAATGGTCGGGTGCAGTGACGCGGAACAGCAATGCCCTGGATCTGGAGCGCGGGGTTTTTAAATTGAGCGACCCTCACAAAATCGCGCTCTCGCTGAAACGTTCGGCGCTGCGCAGCCAGCGCCGCAAAGCGAATCCGTTTCAATCGGCGATGTCGATGCTGAATTTCTATATAAACAGGGCCGGTTCGGGGCTACCGGAGCGGCAAAAACACGTGCTCGCAGACGCCAAGGAGGAGTTGAGGCTGGTGTTTCATAGGCCGCACTGAAGGACTGGATTGGTGGATGAATGGATTTTTGGATTGGTGGGATGGGACTGTTTCAGACTTCAAGCAACCTGATTGATTGGGTCACTCTTTTTTCGGCGACAAACAATGGAAGTCTTTGGACGTTCGCGAATTACAACCCGTCCAGCAGCCAACGGTTTTATCGGGTTGTCCCTATCCAAAGCGAGTGGAAGGACGAGGACGAGAACGAGGACGAGGACGAGGACGATTAGAAAATTAGATGGAATAATCCTCCGGAAAGACCTTCACGTTTTGGAGTTCCACATAGACGCGCTCGCCGGGATGGGGATTTAGCTCGTGAAATCGTTCCTTGCTGAGTTCCGCGGTAAAGGTTTCGCCGCCGTCCGCGCGCTGGAGTTCTAACTCGGCGAGCGGACCGGCCAGATGAAAACGAATGACACTCGCGGGAAAAGCGGCAGGCCCCCCGGGCTCGCGCGTGACATGGACATCATATGGGCGGACGAAGGCGGTGGCCATCAACCCGTTATCGCCTGTGACGCCGGGAGCGGCATATTTGGTTTGGCCGATCTGGACGCTGCCATCGCGCACGCGGCCTTTGAACAAATTGACGTTCCCCAAAAAATCATAAACAAAGGGAGTGGCGGGACGATCGTAGATTTCCTCGGGCGTTCCGATTTGTTCGATTTTGCCGTCGCGGAGTATCGCGACGCGGCCGGCGACATCGAGAGCTTCCTCCTGGTCATGAGTCACGAAGAGCGTAGTAACGTGGATTTCCTCGTGCAACGTGCGAAGCCAATGGCGCAATTCCTTGCGCACTTTGGCGTCGAGCGCGCCGAACGGTTCATCGAGCAACAGGACCTTGGGTTCAACGGCCAGCGCGCGCGCCAGGGCCACGCGCTGCCGCTGGCCGCCGGAGAGCTGGGATGGAAAACGTTTGCCGAGCGTTTCAAGCTGGATCAGCTTCAGGAGATTGCCGACGCGTTCGCGGATTTCCGACTCCTTTGGCCGCCTCCAAAACGGGCGCACACGGAGTCCAAAGGCGACATTCTCAAATACGGTGAGGTGCCGGAACAGGGCATAATGCTGGAAGGCGAAACCCGCTCCCCGTTTGTGCGCGGGCAGCGACGTGACGTCCTTGCCGTAAAACAGGACTTGCGCGCCCGGATTGTCGGGGAATTCGAGTCCGCCGATGATGCGCAACAAAGTGGTCTTGCCGGACCCGGAGGGGCCCAGCAACGCGACGAGTTCGCCGGACTCGACTTTGAGGCTCACGTCGTCGAGGGCCGAAGTGCCCTGTTCAAATTGCTTTGAGATATGGCGGATTTCAACGCTCATAAGGTTCCCTTGCTGGAAATGGCAGTCCCTTTGCGTTCCACCCATTCCTTAAGCACGATGGTCATCAATGCAAGGAAGGTCATCAGGGACGCAACGGCGAATGCGCCCGTTTGATCGTAATTCTCGTAAAGCGCCTGCACGTGCAGGGTCATGGTGTCCTTGCCCTCAATGGGAAGACAGACAACCGAGACTGCTCCGAATTCGCCGATGGCGCGGGCGTTGCACAAAATCACGCCGTAAAGCAGGCCCCATTTGATGTTTGGCAACGTCACGCGCCAAAACATCTGCCAGCCGCGGGCGCCAAGCGTGCGCGCCGCTTCCTCGGCGGAGCGCCCCTGGGACTGCATGAGCGGTATCAACTCGCGCGCGACAAATGGAAAGGTCACAAACATGGTGGCTAAAACGATTCCCGGCACAGCAAATATAACCCGGATTCCATGATCCAAAAACCACGGTCCAAACCAGCCCTGCCTGCCAAAAACCAGGACGAAGAGAAATCCGGCGATAACCGGGGACACGCAGAAGGGAATGTCGATGAGCGTGGTTAAGATGTTTTTGCCAAAAAAATCGAATTTGGCGATCGCCCACGCCGCCGCTACCCCAAAAATGCAATTTAGCGGAACGGAAATTCCCGCGGCGATACACGTCAGTTTGATGGCGCTCAATGTATTGTGGGTTGCCAGGGTTTGCAGATAATATCCGATGCCTTTGGAAAGCGCCTGGCCAAAAACGGCCACAAGGGGAATCACCAGGAACAACGCCATGAACACGAGCGCGGCGGCGATTAGAATCCAACGTACAAAGGCGGGCTCGGTCGCAGGAGTCCGGCGGAGGACATTGGGCGCGGGTGATGATGTCGATGTCATTTAATTACTGCTGTTCAACGTGCCGGACACTCCACGATTGCAACCAATTGATGGCCAGCAGCAGGAGGAACGACACCGTGAGCATCACGACCGCCAGGGCGGTCGCGCCCGGGTAGTCGAACTGCTCGAGTTTGCTCATGATGAGGACAGGAACGATTTGGGTGCGGAACGGGAGGTTGCTGGAAATGAAGAGGACCGAACCGTATTCGCCCAGGGCGCGCGCGAATGCGAGAGCAAAGCCTGTCAGCAGTGCCGGGAATATCATTGGGAGAATAACGCGAAAAAAAGTCTTGAACCGGTTCGCGCCCAGGCTGGCGGCGGCTTCTTCTATTTCGACGTCGAAATCCTCGAGCACCGGCTGGAGTGTCCGGACGACGAAGGGCAGGCCGATAAATGTGAGCGCTACGAATACGCCCAGGGAGGTATAGGAAATTTTGATGCCAAATGGCGCGAACCAGCGGCCTATCCAGCCGTTCGGCGCATAGAGCGCGGCCAGGGTGATGCCGGCGACGGCGGTCGGAAGCGCAAAGGGCAAATCCACCAGTGCGTCCATCAGCCGTTTGCCCCAAAATTCATACCGCACCAGGACCCACGCCACCAACAGGCCAAAAACCGAATTTACAAGGGCGGCGAAAAATGACGCGCCAAAGCTCAGGCGATAGGCCGCCAATGTGACGGGCGACGCGACAGCATGCCAGAATTGGATCCACGTCAGGGCGCCAAGTTTGGCGAATGCCGACGCGACAGGAATCAGCACGACCAGGGCGAGATAAAATAGCGTGAAACCGAGCGTCAAACGAAAGCCCGGCAACACTTTACGCTGGCGTGAAAGCGACATATTTTTCAGCGCAAACAACGCCTGATATTACACCACGAACGATAATTCTTTCATTAAAAATTAAAAGCGGACCGGTTTGCGCCGGGGCCACGATGTCCGCTACTGCAGCCTATTGCTGGTAAATTTGATCAAACGTTCCGCCATCGGCAAAATGGGTTTCCTGGGCCTTTTGCCAGCCGCCGAATTCGCCCTCCACGGTCACCAGTTTCAGCGCAGGGAATTGGCTGGAATATTTCGCGGCGATTTTCGCATTTCGCGGACGATAAAAGTTTTTCGCCGCCAGTTCCTGTCCTTCGTCTGAATACAGGTAGCCGAGATATGCGCGGGCGACGTCGAACGTGCCGTTTTGTTGGGCGGTCTTGTTGACGACGGCGACGGTCGGCTCGGCCAGGATGCTGAACGATGGAGTGATAATTTCGAATTGGCCGGGGCCGTAAATTTTGAGGGCTATGTAGGCTTCATTCTCCCATGACAGTAAAACGTCTCCAATTTGGTGCTGGACGAACGTGATGGTTGCGCCACGTGCGCCGGAATCGAGCACGGGCACGTTCTTATAGAGCCGTTTCACAAAATCGCGCGCCATGGCGTCGTCGTGGCCATTTTTTTCGAGGGCATAGGCATAGGCCGCGAGATAGGCCCAGCGCGCCCCGCCGGACGTTTTTGGATTGGGCGTCACGACCGAAATGCCCGGCTTCACGAGGTCGTCCCAATCATGGATATTTTTCGGATTTCCCTTGCGGACCAGAAAAACGATGGTTGAGGTGTAAGGCGCACTGTCATCGGGAAACTGCTTTTGCCAATCGGCGGGCAGCAATTGGGTTTGTTGGGAAATGGCATCGATGTCATACGCGAGCGCGAGCGTCACAACGTCGGCGCTCAGTCCGGCGATGACCAGTTGGGCCTGCCTGCCGGAGCCGCCGTGAGACATGTTGACGATGACGTTATCACCGGTTTTGGCCTTCCAATACGTCGCAAAGGCCTTGTTATATTGCTGATAAAACTCGCGCGTTGCGTCATAAGAAACGTTGAGCATCTGAATGTCGCGCGCGGGGGCCGTTCCGGCCAGGAGGCACAGGACCAGAATTTGCAGTACAACTCTCATCATTGGTTTGTCGCGGTTAGAATGCCAGTTGCACCCGAGTAAATAAAACATCTTCAGGATGGCTGGTGACGACGGTGGCAGCGCCGCCGCTGAATGCAGTATGCGCGTAGCTTAAATTCGCGCGAAGGTCCGCGTTCAGATACCAATTCAGGCCCACGGCCCAGGCCTCCGCCTGAGCTGCGCCGGTCGCACCGAACGTCGAAAAAGCCAGATCGTCAACATTTAAGCGGGCGTAGCGGCCCACAATCTGCCACGCTCCCCACCCTCGATTTTCGATGCTGAATGGATGCCGCGGTATCACGCCGTTGTACGAATCGGGTTCTCCGGTCAGGACCCAGCCGCCGGAAACCTCCCATGCCTTGTTGTGCAAATCGTCTTTTGCGACAGGCGCCGTTGTTTTTTCAACCGTTTGATCAGAAATGACGTATTCACCCATGAATCCCAACGGTCCCCAATAATAATATCCCTGGGGCGAAACTCTCCAGTGGCGCCCATCAGGGACGGTGCTTGACGCATACGTAAAGAATTTCTGCTGGCCATCCGTTGTGAAGCCCGGAGTCAGACCGCTGGCGCCTGCATCGGTATTATCGCGCTCGTAACTGCCGCTAACCCCGACGCCAAAACCTTTAAGGGGAGAAATCGTTGTTTGCTTAAACGGAGACACAAAAATACGGCCGGCAAATGCGACATTATTGTCTTCATTCACGTTAATGGTCGTCGTGGTATAATCGGGAAGGCCGTTAA
Source organism: Candidatus Sulfotelmatobacter sp. (assembly GCA_035503455.1). GTDB lineage: Bacteria > Verrucomicrobiota > Verrucomicrobiia > Limisphaerales > UBA11358 > UBA11358. Next base: position 27,453 of record DATJTK010000163.1, read on the forward strand.
AAACGCCGGCGGCATAATCGACCGCGCCGGCAGCGGTGCCGTGAAATTCCGCGCCGATGCCGCGATACGGCACAAGATCCGTGGCAAGGGAACGTTCATTTAAGAACGTATAGATGTCAGGCTGCAGCGCCTCCAGGCCGACCGGGGGCTTGAACTTGCCGAACTGCAACTGAATTTCCGGAACGTAGTGATAATTCACGTACGCGTCCAAAATCTGCGGCGACGTTCCGCCGAATTCAGGAGTAAAGTTGTAGTCGAAGTTATGGAAAACTGTGCCTAAATAAATCAGGCGCGCGCGACGCAAAAGGAAACCGTCAATCCCGGGCGCGTGCTCGTCCTGAAAAAAAGTCCGGCTGTCCACCTGCACCCAGGCGTGCAGACTGGCAAGGAAATTTGAATCTGCCGAGCGAAAATTCACCCCGTCCGCGCCGACCGACAGAGTCGCGGTTGGTTTGACAGGAACGGTGTTTGGAGCCTCCTGTGCTTGTGCTTCCCGCTGCTGTTGCTGCTGTTGTTGAAGAGCATCCACCTTTTGTTGCAACTCCTGGATTTGTTGTTTCAAGAGCTCGATTTCCGATTCAGTATTTGTGTCCGATTGGGCCATGGCAGGTAAAGCCGGGACTAATATGGTTCCGATGAGGGTTATGGCCAGCCAGTATTTGGTTTTCATTATGTGGTTTTGCCATACCTCCGGCTGTCCGGTCAGTGGTTTTTGTCGTTAAGGATTTTAATTTTACCTCCGTAAACACGGTCGGCTTTTAAAGTAATCAGGATTGCGATTTTTGCAACCGAACGCGCTCCGTTTTATCAATTTGAGTGACTTCCGAGTCGTGCACCACGATTTGGACGACGCCAAAATGCAGCGATCCGACCTGTCGGCGAACGATGTCCAGCCAGACCGGCAATTTGTCATGATTATCCTCAGTTTTGGGCGGCGCGCTCATAATATCTACTAAGTAAGTCGTTATTTAGTCGAGGGAGTGGTTTTTGTCAAATTTTATTTTGCTTTTTTTAATTCCTGGCCGAGTCGCGGGCTCTTTTAGATCGCAAAATCGCTGTATTCGGGTCTTGCGAGTTCGCCGGGCGGGTAGAACATTCCGGCTGCGGCGGTCGCATTCGTTCCGGGTTCAATCAGGATGAAAGCCCCGGTGAGACGGTTCGAATTGTAGCCGTCAAAAACGAGCGGCCTGGTGGCGGTTTTGAGACGAATGACGCCCATGTCATTGACTGCCAATTGAGGCGGCGCCGGTTCGGGCTCGAAACTGGCCATATTGATACGGTTTTCCAGAGCCGTGACCATTGCCTGGACAGTTTGGGTGGAATGCTTGAGAAGAAATTTTTTGTTTGGTTGCAGCGGACGCGTGTGCATCCAGCAGATGCGCGCCCGCAGGTCCGTGCTGCAGCCGGGCAGATTCTCCATACCAACAATCATGTCGCCACGGCTCACGTCAATATCGTGCGCGAGGCGGAGTGTGACAGATTGCGGACAAAATGCTTCCGTGAGGGAACCATCCGCCGTCCAAATCTCGGCAACCGTTGTTTTCAAGCCGGTGGGGAGCACGAGGACTTCCTGATTTTTCCGGACGATGCCGCCCGCAATTTGCCCGCTGAGCCCGCGAAAGTCGTGAAGCGCAGGATCGTCCGGACGATTTGGACGGTTGACCCACTGGACGGGGAAACGCAAGGCGTCCAAATTCCAATCACTGGCGATATGAACCGTTTCCAAATGTGCCAGCAATGCCGGCCCTTCGTACCACGGCGACTGGCTGGAGGGAAAAACGACGTTGTCACCGCGAAGCGCGCTGATGGGAATGAATTTCACATCGCGAAAGACGTCGAGCCGCGGAAGAAAACTTTCGATTTCATCACGAATCTCCAGAAAGCGCTCCTGGTCCCAATTCACCAAATCCATCTTGTTAATGGCGATGACGAGATGCGGAATACCCAGGAGAGCTCCGATGTAGATATGGCGGCGGGTCTGTTCGATCACACCCTGGCGCGCATCCACCAGGACGATGGAGAGGTTGGCGGTGCTGGCGCCGGTGACCATGTTGCGCGTGTATTGGACGTGGCCGGGGGTGTCGGCCACGATGAACCGGCGTCGCGGCGTGGCAAAATAGCGGTACGCGACGTCAATGGTGATGCCCTGTTCGCGCTCGGCGCGCAAGCCGTCGGTGAGGTTTGCGAGGTTAATTTCGCCCCCGCCGGTGATGTCGGCACTGCGTTCCAGCGCCTCGATCTGGTCTTCCATCAGTGACTTTGAATCGTAAAGCAAGCGGCCGATAAGCGTGGATTTTCCGTCGTCAACACTGCCGCAAGTGTTGAAGCGCAGGATTTCAATGGGATGAGACATGGGAGTTAGGAGTTGGGAGATCGGAGTTCGGCATTCGCAATTCGGCCGTAGGTTGAGCGCATCAAACCGGAAACCAGTTTTCCAGTCTTGATTATTCTTTCCATCAACTCCGTGTGTTCAGTTTCCGAAACATACTCAGCATCGAGCATGACATAAGAAAGGGAACGCACCTCGCCGCAAGAAGCGCGCGCGACATTATAGAATTGCAATTTCTCACCAGGATGAACCCTCTCAAATCCCTCGGCAACGTTAGTCATAACCGAGACGGCAGCATCCTGGACCTGACCGCGCAAACCAAAGTCGCGATTGGCGGGCGCGCGCCTGAAAATACGATAAACAAAACGGACCATCTCCCTGGCCAACTTCCAGGCCTCTAGTTCCTCAAACGAGTTAATTTTGTTTGCCATCTTCTATCTCCTATCTCCCATCTCCTTAGAAATACCCGGCCTTCTTGCGATCCTCCATTGCAGCTTCGCTGGACTTGTCATCGGCTCGTGAACCGCGTTCGGTCACGCGCGCGGCGGCGATTTCCGCGATGATGTCGTCTACCGAGTCGGCCGGCGACTCAACCATGCCGGTGCTGATGATGTCGCCGATGGTGCGCACACGAACGGTCAGTTCCTCGACCTTTTCGTTGGTGCGGGGCGGCAGCAATTCCGTGACGGGCAGCCATTGGCCATGGCGGCGAACGCATCGCCGGCGGTGGCTGAAATAAATCGAAGGCACTTCGAGCTCTTCTCTTTTGATATACTCCCAAATGTCCATTTCCGTCCAATTGCTCAGAGGGAATGTGCGCATGTGTTCGCCGGAATTGATGCGGGCGTTGTAAATATTCCAGATTTCGGGACGCTGGTTTTTGGGGTCCCATTGGCCGAAACTGTCGCGAAAACTGAAGAAACGCTCCTTGGCGCGGGATTTTTCCTCGTCACGCCGAGCGCCCCCGATCAAACAGTCAAAACGGAATTCTTCAATCGCGCCCAGGAGCGTCGGGATTTGCAGCCGGTTGCGGCTGATTTCGCCGGGCACGCTCGTCGCAATGCCGCTGGCAATCGCGTCTTCCACAGTTCGAATGACGAGCCTGGCCCGGAGTTCTTTGGCGCGCCGATCGCGGAATTCGTTGAGCTCGGGAAAGTGATGGCCGGTGTCCACGTTCAGCAAAGGCATTGGTATGTCCGACGGACGAAATGCCTTTTCCGCCAATCGCAAAAGGCAGATGGAATCCTTCCCACCGGAAAACAGCAGCGCCGGACGCTCGAATTCCGCGGCGACTTCGCGCATGACATGAATCGCTTCGGTTTCGAGGAGTTGTAGATGGTCTAAATGATAATTCACTTTAAACGTTTTGATCTTCAGATACCTGCGCCGGCTGATACGACTGCATCGGCGCCCCATGCGGCGTGCAGGCCACACTCGCGCTTCTCGTCCGATTTTGCGGGGTCAAAATAATCCCACTCGATCGGGAGGTTATAGCGTTTGAGATAGTCATCCATCTGCGCGTCGGTCCAGTTCAAGACGGGGCTGACTTTCAACGCGCCAAAATTTTTATCTTCGCTGACGATGTCCATGCTGGCGCGCCCCGGATTTTGGGTCTTGCGCAGGGCGGTGAGCCAAACAGCGGGTTTTAGTTCCTCCATGCCGCGCTGGAACGGTTCCAGTTTCATTTGGGCGCTAAAGTTCTTCAGGCCGGTTTCATCGTCCACAGATGGGATGCCGCCGAATATTGCGTCACGATGGGCGGCAGATATTCTCGGCAAATAGGGTTTCAGATTCAGGTTGAGCAGTTTCTTCAACTGCTCGGCGTGATGATAGGTTGCCGGGCGATTGTAACCGTGGTCAACCCAGAGCACCGGGATATCCGGCTGTTCCTGGACGCACAAATGCAAAAGCACGGCTTCATAGGGCCGAAAGTTCGTAGAAACAATGGCGCGTCCATGGGAACGCGCGATCGCCCAGCGAACAATTTCGGCGGGCGGCTGCAATCCCAGTTCGGTATTGACCTTCAGGATCTCGGTATCGGTCACAATGACAATATACGATAAAATAGGTCGTATATTAAGTCAACTGGTTTTTGAGATCATTTGTCCGGGACAAGATTCCCTGTGGAAAAAGAGGAATTGTCCCTTTCGATGATCAAAAAGACGGGTTTTAAACACGGTTTTTTCACCAAAAATGCCCAAAATCACTGAAAAAGGCGGCCACGGCAATGCCATCGGCGTAGAAGATGGGCGGAAAATATGGGTTTTTGAAAGGGTTTCGGCGAATTGTCCCCCCATCAATCGGGAACGTGGGGACAATTGCAGGGGAGTTGCGAGCCGCCGTCGCTCAGAAGCTATGGCGCGCCAAGGTGCTCCGTTGCGAAGGAAAAAGGAGTCCTTGCGGACAGCCACCAGAAAAATGAAAAAGTTCATTCTTGGATATTGGATTGTGAATATTGAATCGATGGGAACGCCGTGTGAGGACACACGGCCTACAGGGCTCGCACAGATTGTTGCAGGCCGTGTCTCCTCACACGGCGCTTACTGCTGTTTGACGGTTCATGGAGTTTCCATATTTTGACTTTAATACAATCGAATTTCTCAGATGTACGGCGCAGCACAAGAACTACATTTGGAACCCCAAAAAAGATCAATGCTGGCGCGGGGAATTAGGAACGGAAATTTTTAATTTCGTTTTTCGGGGTTGTGGAATGGCATACAGACAAATTAATTTTCCATCCATAGGCCGCGCCGTTGGCGCTTATTCCTCTGGGTGGTCAGAACCTGGGGCGATGCCCCAGGCTGGTATAGATTGGGCCGTTGGCCCACCAGGCGGCTATCGATACACCGGGGAGTTATCGATGCGCTGATTTCGATTTCAGGGCTCTTTCACGGTCCAGGACGGCCAGCAGGGTATAGTAATTATCATTGAGCAGGCCTTCATAACCGTGGGGTTCGCCATTCCAGGTTTTCCAATCCTTGCTCATTTTGTTGTCGCCGAAGCCTTGAAAATTGCCTTTGGCAAAGGCATCGAGCATCGGGAACAGGATGCGATCTCCATCCTGGATGCGACCCAGATCATAAAGGGCGGCGAGCGTGTAATAGGCGAAACAGGCCGTTGCGCCGCCGTTTTCATAAATCTGAAAACCGTCGGAGCCGTCTTCTTTTGTTCCGCCGCCAAAACGCAGGTTATGATGCGCGTAATCTTTTGGGGGAACGGGAATCAGGTTGCCGGGCAGGCCCAGGGAAAAGTTGGTGTAACCCACCTCCTGCATTTTGGCCAGCAGCCGGTCCATGATGTCATTGGCTTTATCCGTTGGCACGAGTCCGTAATGGATGGCGATTCCGTTGACGAACAGGAAATAATAGTCGTGAAGTTGCCCGTCCTGGCTGCGCCAACCCGCCAGAATGCCGGTGGCGGGATCATAGAACGTCTTGAAATAAACAGCCTTTAATTTTTCCGCAGCCGCCTGGTACCGCGCCTGGTCATCAGGATGGCCGGTTTGTTGCGCAATTTGTCCCATGCCGAGCAGGGCGCGATAGGCGAGGGCATTTGCGTAGGCGTCTTCGTATCCGAAACCAATGGTGTCCCACCAATTGGAAGGGCGGACTTTTGGGGAGCCAGGCGGCCAGGTGTTGGAATCGCCGCTGACGGGATACTTAATCAAGCCGTCGCCGTTGGTATCGGTCGCGAGTATCGTGTCAGCCCATGATTTGAGGTGGATATAGTTGGACGCGAGCCAGCGTTCGTCATGGCTGCCCGCGACGTAGTCCTCCGCGGCGATCAAAAACGAGGGCCGTGAGTCAGCGGTATCATCAGGATGATCGTTAACTCCGGCGTAACCGGGCATTCCACAGACGAGGGCGCCCGCGATAAGGCCGTCCAAAGTTTGGCGGACCATGTCTAAAGCGGTAAACTTCCCTGCCAACGGCGGAGTCTTTTCGGCAATGTCACCATATTCAAAATAGCAGAAGCCGCAGGAATCGCTGCCGGAGTTGTTTGCCAGGAGCCGCCGCTGGGGATTGATTTGGAAAATATTCAGCCAATCACGGCGGAAACCATCAAACCGCGGATCCGAGGCGATCCCCGCAATTTTTGGATGAATGGCCACCACCTTAAGGGAATACATCAGAACCGGATGATCTTCCGTTGCCGCGGGGAATGTAATCTTGACATTTTTGCGGGTTGCCGAATAGCCCAACGGGCCAGTGACATTCGGAGCGGCGAATATTTGGAATGAGCCCTGGTCAGGGAAGTGCATTATGGCGGGCAAATCAATTGAACCATTTGGCTCCAGCAGTCCAAGCAGGGTCAAATGGCAGACTGTGGCATCGGCGTTGAGCACAAACGGCTCGGGCGAGTCATCGCCTGACCAATGGGATTTGAGGAGAATTTCATTGTTGCGGACTTCAATCGTCCAACACGGCGGAGCGGAAGCCGAAGCGCCCGGACGCCGATATTCGACGCGTGAACGGTAAACTTTTGGGAGCATTGCCGGCCCGGGCGCTGCCGGACGGATCATCGTCACCAGTGGAAAATGCTCTTTGCCCAGGCTGTCCACCGACAAACCTTCGAAGCCCGGGTAATCGAGCGAAATTTTTGCGTCAATGTATTTTGTCGTAATGCGCACCGAGTTATCAGCCGGCGTGGCGACCGAATTGGCAGCTACGATTAGGACGAATAGGCATGGCCCGATGAATCTGTTCATGGATTTAACCTGGTTCGCATTGGGACACGCGGCTGGAAGCCGCGTTAACCGGCAGGCAGGATGCCTGCCCTGCATTTTGCACGGTCGTAGCCAGAGTCAAACATGAGCTGATTATCCAGTTTTTCATTATTACAATTGTGTCTTAATTTAGAGACTAATGAACCCGCTTGTTGCGCCGCTGCACGCGGCGCTACACGGCGCAGCGCGCCGTGTTCCACCATTCCGCAAAGCACCGCAAGGGTAGCCGCCAAATATAGAAATGCGCCGCAGCATATTCTTTTGAGATTATTTTGCATCGGACACATACTCAACGGTGTTTCCCATATAGGGCAGGTCCAATCGTACTTTCTGGCCTTTTAGCGGAGACCACGGTTCGAGGTAATATCCGTCCTTATTGAAGCCGATGCCGTAGTGGCCGGTGAAGAGCGCTTCGACTCCATCCCAGTTTTCGGGCAGATATCCTTCGCCGCGACCGCGCGAGCCGTCCCATTCATAAAATGCGCTGCCGACCGGATTGCGCTGTTTCTTACCGGGCAGCCCGATGCCTGCGTTAAATGTTCCGCGTTCAAAGGATCCCATCAATGGCCAAAGGAGGCGTTCAGCCGCGTCATATTGACCGGTTTGGTAGAGCGCCTGGATCATATAATATTCCATCGCCGGTGTGGCGCCGCCATTCATATAGACCTGCCAGGTATCCATTCCATCGGCACGTTTGGGAGCGCCACTGGTGTGGGGAACATAGTCGTCCGGGCTCATGGGCTTGAGATTGGTTGGCAGACCCAACTGATAGGAATGAAAACCGATTTGGTCGAGCTTCGCCAGCAAGACTTGGAGGATGGCCTTCGCCTGATCTGGAGGCACGAGACCCTGGCAGATTGCGAACCCGTTTACCCACGGAAACATATAATCGTGCAGTGTTCCATCTTCGGTTCGCCAGCCCGCGAGCACGCCCGTTTTGGGATTATAAAATGATTTGAAATAAACGGCCTGAAGACGCTTTGCATCGCCCTGATAACGGGCCGCCATGTCCGCGCGGCCGGCAAGCGTTTCCAAATCTGCCATGCACCGGAAAGCCTGATAATCGGCCGCATTGCAGTACGCATCGGCGCCTTCGAACTTATATGTATCAAACCACATGCTGCCACGGCCAGTGTGATAGACCAGGCCGTCAGGGCCGAATTGCGATTCGATACGATTCGCCAGGCATTCCAATGGCTCCTGCCAATGGTTTAATTGTTTAAGGCCGCCTATCGTGCGAATGTCGTACCAGGCCGAAATCACCAGATACGCCGCCGTTTCACGTGACGACCACCAATCGGGCGCGCAGACATTTTTGCTGGGCATTTGGTAACCGGGAGCGCCCTGGAAATACCGGTCCACGGATGCTCCAACCATTTCCATCGGCGAAATGCCATCTTCGAGATGCGGAGCAAAGAGAGCCTGCTGCGCGTAGAACAGTATCGAGAGTCCGCAGGGCACGCTCATGACGCTGTTGCCGATGATGCCGGTGTCGGGCCGCCACTGCACCATGTTGAGCGAATATTTGGGAAATCGTTTCACGCGTGGCTCGCTATCGACGAGGCCGGGCAAAGGCTCAAGCCGTTGGACATCGAAATGCAACGTCGTATGCCACAGGTCGGGGCCAATTTGGTTGAGGCCATCTTCATCCACCGGCTGGTGCGGCGTGATGTCCACCCAATAGGTCGTAGCAGGAAACAACGCCGATGGGATACGATAAAAAGCCGCTTCATCGCCATCACGGGTAACGTAGGCGGCGCCGAAATCCGGCGCGTCGAGGTACGCAGGCGTCTCCACGTAATTCAATATCTCGGAAGGATGGCATACGAACGTCGTCGGCGTTTGGTTCGCGGCAAAATGAAAACGAAACACACCGCCACGCATTATCGTGGGACGGTCCGCTTTGGCCGCGAGTTCCAGGTCAAATCCGCGTTCATCGGCTCGAAGGGACAACTGCTCCCACGCGCCCGGCGCCACCTGCACCGGAGCATAATTAAACACATTGCCGTTGCGCGTGAGCGCGCTGGTTCCGAGAGGCGCCGGATTTTGAAAGGGCGGGGCCAGAATCGGACACGCCCCGCTCTTTTCCAATAAATTGACGCCGAGTTCGCTTTGGCCAAGCGAGTCGAAAGCCAGTTGCACAATGCGCGGCCGCGATTTGTCCAGCGCCACGTGATACCAGGGAGTGCGAATGTCCAGGGTCCCTCCCGTGTCCGCGACTTCGGGAACAAATCTCGCAGGCTCGAGGCTGGATTTCAGGTCGTTGGGTGGGCTTTCGGAATCTGCGACGGTGGACGGATTGGCATCGTTCGTGGCATCGACGCCGTACACTTCTACCTGCGCCAGTTTGGCCACCCAGGAATCCGGCGTGACCGATGCCGTATTTCGTTCAATCATCAGGCGAAAGTTATCCGTGACCACGGGCGGAAATTTGATGGTCAGTGAATGCGTTTCGGGATCGAAGCGGGCATCCGGAATATGGAAAAACGTCTGAAATGTGCCGCTGCCGTCGGGCAAATATTGTCCTGAAAATTCTGCGGGAACGGTTTCCGTATTCGGCACGTAGAGAACCACTTTATCAATTTTTCGCGGACCAGAGAAACGAATCCATACCCATTGGGGCATTTGATCGTACTCGCTGGTGATCCACCAGCGGGAAGGCGGTTCACCAGGGTCAAATGGGCGATTCAGCGGGCATAGGCTCCCGTCGTGCACCATTGCGCCGTTACGAAAACTGCGCGAACTGACGGCAATACTCACGCCGGGTTCGGTCCAGAATGCGACGTTCCGGTATCCAACTGCATTGGTGTTCGCCAGATCATCGGTTTGCGCCTGCGCCGCACCAGCAGTGATCAATGAGGCCAAAATCACGACGATTCGAAGTGGTTTCATAAAATGGCTAAGCATAATTAAATTTCTATGGCTGTTCCCGAAAATGGTATTCCCCTCCGCCCACCACGCATTGGATGGATGAGCCCTCATCCGAAACAGCAAGCACGCCGGGGTCGCTCATTTCCGGCGCCGGCCATAAATGTTTGCCGGATTCAGTGATTTCAAAATTTCCCGGGGAAATCTTCGGAATGTAGATCGATGCGCGTGTGTTCGCTGGAACCTTGATCCTAAGTGAAAAACTGCCGTCCGCGCCTTTTTCCCAGCGCGTCGCGATTAGACCTTTGACGGTGGGGACCGCGCCTTCCGCGAACATCAGCCCGCCGGTCGAAGGCCGCACATCGAACGTGGCAAACCCGCCGCTGGTCGGCTGGATGCCCAAAATATATTTCAGAAAAATATAGGCCGGATAGCCGGTCCAGGCGTGATTCACTTCATCACCGGCAGTCCACGATTCCCAATTGGCCTTGTTGTCTTCCAGCATGGGGAGATACCGCGCCAAATCGCTCACCACAAATTCGCCGCCATCCGCGTTCAATAACCCGCTATAAAGCGCGTCGCCGCCGTACCCGCCAATGACCGGTTTCCCGCCCTCCTCAATGGCCGCGACGATTTTGGATTTTTCCGCCTTCGGCTCGATGTTGAAGCGCAAGGCCCACGCCGAAGCCAATGGGAAAAATCCATTGGTATCGGTCCGCGCGAGATAATATTCGCCATTGAAAAGATAGGCATTGATGGCTGCTTTAACCTGTTCGGCCTGCCGAAAATAACCGTAGCTTTCGTCTGGCTGACCCAGGACCCCAAATATCTGTGAAGCAATCCGCAGGTTTTCATAGTATTGGCAGCAGGTGGCTGAATTGATCCCGCCGTGCGGCGTGTATTGGGGAGCCCAGTCCGTAATTCGCCATTTCGGAGGGTTGGGCAGTTTGGTTTTCGGATCCTGATGGCGGTTCATCCATTCCAGAAAATGTGTCAGATGCGGCGACATCTCGCGCAGGAGCGTTTTATCGCCGGAAAACAAATATTGTTCCCACAACAACATCGGCCAATACATGGACCATTCCGGTATCTCGAACATCGGCGAGGGGCTGCATGCATAGAAATCTCCATCGGACTTCTGTTCACCGGCGTAATCCCGCACAATTTTGTCGACCATCATTGTGTCACGATCGTTGTAGATCACGACGCTTCCAATGTTCCAACTGTCGGCGGTCCATTGCGACTGCTCGCGATTGGCATCCACACTGACCATGCCCTGCTGAATGTTCTGCCGCACCGAACGCTCGCACATGGTGTAAATGTCATTGAGCAAAGGGCTCGAACAATGAAAGCGTCCCTCGACGTCCGCATCGCTATAAGCCCACATGCCGCGCACATCCGAGGATCTCAAGTTTCCGGCGTAGCCGGTGATCCTGGCCACTTGAAACGTCGTGTGCCGCCCAAAATCCGCGTCCCAGGTTTCCACTCCGCCATGACAGGTGTATTGGTCCCAGCCGGCCGGTTTCCGTTCGCCTGTCATTTCGTAGTACTCAACGCGCACGACATCCCCCGCATTGTTGGCCCGCATCGTCAGTTTAGGCCAGCCGTCAATGCAGCGGCCAAAATCCACCAGCCACGCCCCATTCGTAAACGTGATGCTCACCGGTTTCAGTTCAGCCTGTTCACGTTCCAGCGGCGCCATTTGCGCGAAGATATTATAGTTGGACCGGTCAACGTCCACTGCGGACGCCCAGCCGGAATCATCGAAATCCGCCCCTTGCCAGCCGTATGGTTCCCGGCGTGAATCAAATCGTATCGCCGCCCGATTAAGCATGGGTCCGCCTCCGCTGAAATAAGTCGGATTGCTTTCGATAAACGGAGTCTGTGCAAGGACTTTCCAGGATGGGTCGGTCTTAATGGTCGAAGATGAACCGTCCGCGTAATCCACTCGCGCCTGTAATAGAAACGCGGGTTTTGCATTGCACCCGGAATCCCGCCAGACTCCGATCCAATGGGCCATCGCTGCGAATACATTCGTTCCGGGTTTCAACAGGCTCGTCACGTCATAGGCATTGTATTGGCCGTAATGATACGGATCGCACCTAGCCGGGCCGCGTCCCAGTGGATGTCCATTGCAATACAGAAGATAATCGTTGTGCGCCGTCACATAAACCTTGGCCAGCGTGGGCTTGCTCGTGACCAAAAATGTCCTTCGAAAGTACGCAAAATTATTCTGATTGGTCGTTCCATCCCAGATATAATGCGCCGTCCATTCATCCTGGTTTAACCCGGTGTCAAAATAAGCGGGCGCGCTGTATGGACTGGCTTTGCCTGTCTGGTCCCATACACGCACTTTCCACCAGAATCGCGTCGCGGCAGGCAATGCGGCGCCGGCGTATTCCACCGAGGCCGATTGGCCGGAATCCACCTTGCCACTATCCCACCAAATGTGGGGTGTCGAATCGGACCTTTCGAATACAACGATCTCATATGCAGTCTGGCGTTCTCCCCGTTCCGTGTCCTTAGACATCCATGTGAAACGCGTTGCGTCCCGTTCAATTGCAAGCGGATTGCTAACGCCATTGACGAGCAATCCCACTGGTGCCGACGGCCTGGCGGAAGCGGCTACAGCCGTGAGCAAGACAAGCAAGGCGACGAATTTCCCGGCGACTGCCGGGATTCTCGTGGAGATACGATGGCCTGCTCCTTTTCCAGGGACGTTCGTTTTGCTTAATTTTTTGAGCATAAATTTTGAATTCTAAGGCGTTTCCCGAAAATGATATTCACCCGCGCCAACCACACATTTGATGGATGAGTTCTCGTCCAAAACGGCAATCACTCCCGGATCATTGATGTCAGCATGGGCCGGCCATAAACGTTTTCCAGATTCGGTGACCGTCACATTTCGATTCGAAAACTCGGGCATATAAACAGACGCACATGTATTAGCCGGAACATCGACAGCCATCGAAAAACTCCCGTCATTGCCCTTCTCCCATCGCGTGGTAATCAGTCCCTTCACAGTCGGAACCGCGCCTTCGGCAAATGTCAGGCCGCCGGTTTCAGGCCGGACATCAAACGTGGCGAAACCGCCGCTGGTGGGCTGGATGCCCAAAATATACTTCTGAAGAAGATAACCCGGATAGGAAGTCCATGCGTGGTTCACTTCGATGTTTCGGCCAGGACGGAAACCCTCCCAACAAGCCTTATCTTCCTCCAACATCGGACGATAGCGGGCCAAATCCCGCACCGCAAAGGCGCCATCACCGGCCTCAAACAGCCCGCTGTAAAGCGCGTCGCCGCCGTAACCGCCGATGTCCGGCTTGCCCGCCTTCTCGATGACATCCAGAATTTTGGATTTGTCCGACTGCGGCTCGATGTCAAAGCGCAACGCCCACGCCGATGCCAGCGGAAACAGTTCCATTCGGTCCGTCCGGGCAAGGTAATAATCGCCATTGAGCAGGTTGGCGTTTATGCCGTCTTTCACTTCATTCGCCTGTTCCAAATAATCCTGACTTTGCTGCGTTTCTCCCAATACTGAAAAAATGCGCGCGGCAATGCGCAAGTTTTCGTAGTACTGGCACGCAGTGGCCGCGTTGTAACCGCCGCGGGGCATGTTGCCGCCCGCGTAATCGGAGATGCGCCATTGCGTGACGGGATTCAATAACCTCGTCTTCGGGTCCTGAAATTGCTTAAGCCATTCCAACAAATGCCCCACGCGCGGCTGCATTTCACGCAATAGTGTCTTGTCGCCTGAAAACAGGTATTGTTGCCAGAGCAACATCGGCCAATACATGGCCCACTCGGGTATCCGGCGTCCGGGATCCGCGTCGGCAAACCTGTGTCCCGGACTGACAGCCGGAATATATCCATCAGGAAACTGTTCCCCGGCAAAGTCGCGGACCACCTTGTCAATCATCATCGTATCGCGATCATTATAGAGCAGAACATTGCCGATGTTCCATGCGTCTCCCAGCCATGGTGATTGCTCGCGATCGGCATCCACGCTGATGACACCCTGCTGAATATTTTGCCGCGCCGAACGCTCGCACATTTCGTAAACGTCATTCACCAACGGACTCGAACAATGAAAGCGCCCGGCCACGTCCGCGTCGCAATAGGCCCACATCCCGCGTATGTCCGAAGCCCTCAGCGTTCCGGCGTAACCGGCGATTCGCAGCTCTTGAAATGACGTGTGCCGCCCAAAATTCGCGTCCCATGTTTCCATGCCGCCGTGACAGGTGTATTGGTCCCAGCCCGAGGCCTTGCGTCCGCCTGTCATCTGAAAATATTCGATGCGGACAACGTCGTCCGGGCGATTTTCACGCATCGTCAATTTGGGCCAACCGTCAATGCAACGGCCAAAATCCACCAGCCATGCGCCATTTGTAAATGTGACGCTCACTGGCCGCAATTCGCCCTGTTCCCGCTCCATCGGCGCCATTTGCGCGAACAAATGATAATCAGACCGGTCCACCACCGCGGCAGGAGCCCATCCGGAATCGTCAAAATTGGGGGATTTCCAGCCGAGAGGTTCCAGAAGCGAATTGAATTGAATCGCCGCCCGGTTATTCGAGCCCGCGCCGAAATAGCTCACATTCGTTTCAATGAATGCCGTGTGCGCCATCACTTTCCAGGACTCATCAGTCCCAAATGTCGTGGACTCACCGTCCGGAAAATCGAGCCGGGCCTGCAGCAGGAAAGCCGGCTCAGCGTTGATGCCCACGTTATTCCGCCAGTTGCCCGACCAATGGCCAATGGCCGCAAACACATTCGTGCCCCGTTTCAAAAGCGCCGTCACGTCATAGGCATTGTACTGTCCGTAAGAGTAAGGATTGCACCGGGCAGGTCCGCGCCCCAGAAGCCGCCCGTTGCAATATAAAATGTAATCGTTGTGCGCCGTCACATACACCTTGGCCAGCATTGGGAGGTTCGTGACCACAAATGTTTTTCGGAAATAGGCAAAGTTGTTTTGGTTTGTGGTTCCGTCCCAGATATAGTCAGCGGTCCATTCGCCCTGATTGAGGCCAGTGTCAAAATAGGCCGGCGCGCTGTAAGCGCTGGCCTTGCCTGTCTGATCCCAAATTCGCACTTTCCACCAAAACCGCGTCGCCGCGGGTAGTGCTTTGCCTGCGTACTCTACCGAAGCCGATTCGTCCGAATCCACCTTTCCGCTGTCCCAAATCAATGGATTTGAATCGTCTGAAGAACCTGAGAACACCAGTATTTGATAAGCCGTTTGCCGCTCTCCACGCTCAGTGCCTCCAGACATCCATGTAAATCGCGTCGCATCCCGGTCGATCGCCAGCGGATTGCTAGCACCATTTACCAGCAATCCCACGGGCGCGGACGGCCGGGCGGCAGCGGTAAATGCCGTCAAAGCCATAACGAGCATGCAGCCTGCAACCTTGTTCATGCATATACGATTGATTTTTTTCAACATAATTGCTCCTAACGCTTTTCTTTAAAGTGATATTCACCCGCGCCAACCACACATTTGATGGATGAGTTCTCGTCCGAAACGGCAAACACTCCCGGATCATTGATGTCAGCCTGGGCCGGCCATAAACGTTTTCCAGATTCGGTGACCGTCACATTTCGATTCGAAAACTCGGGTAAATAAACAGACGCACATGTATTAGCCGGAACATCGACAGCCATCGAAAAACTCCCGTCATTGCCCTTCTCCCATCGCGTGGTAATCAGTCCCTTCACCGTCGGGACCGCGCCTTCGGCAAATGTCAGGCCGCCGGTTTCAGGATGAACATCAAACGTCGCAAATCCGCCACTGGTGGGCTGAATGCCGCAGACGTATTTCAGAAAAATATACGCCGGGTACGAAGTCCATGCGTGATTCGGTTGATAGCCTCGGACAAGTTGGAACCCCTCCCAACAGGCTTTGTTCTGCTCCAACATCGGACGATAGCGCTCCAAATCGCGTATCGCAAAAGCCCCGCCGCCGGCATTGAACAATCCACTGTACAACGCGTCACCGCCATAACCGCCGATGTCCGGTTTCCCCTGGCTTTCAATGGCACGCAGGATTTCGGATTTGTCGGCATCCGGCTCGATGTTGAACCTCAAGGCCCATGCCGACGCCAGCGGAAACATTTCTTTCCTGTCGGCCCGGGCGAGATAGTATTGGCCGTTAAACAGATGCGCGTTGATCCCTGACTTGACCTCTTGCGCCTGTTGCGAATACTCATCGCTTCGGCTGGCATCTCCCAATACGGAGAAGACCTGCGAGGCAATGCGCAGATTGTCATAGTATTGGCACGCGGTGGCGATGTTGTCGCCGCCACTGGGCGTATTGCCGCCGGCCCAATCTGTAATCCGCCAACCAGGAGGATTGAGCAATTGGGTCGCAGGATCCTGAAAAGGCTTAAGCCATCCCATAAGACGCGTCAGATGCGGCGCCATCTGGCGCAATAACATTTGATTTCCTGAAAACAGGTATTGTTGCCATAACAGCATGGGCCAATACATCGCCCATTCAGGAATCCGGCGGGACTTCCCGACGGGAACCCTGTTTTCAGCGCGCCGGGTTCCCGGACTGCAGCCGGAAAAATATCCGTCCGGGAACTGCTCGCCCGCATAATCCCGCACAACCTTGTCGATCATTGTCGTGTCGCGGTCGTTGTAAAGAAGGACATTGCCAATGAGGTAACTGTCGGCCAGCCACGGCGCCTGTTCCCGATTAGCATCCACACTGATAATGCCTTGCTGAATGTTCTGCCGCGCCGAGCGCTCGCACAATTTATAAACGTCATTGAGCAATGGACTCGAACAGTGGAACCGTCCGGCAACGTCCGCGTCGCAATAGGCCCACATCCCATGCACGTCGGAAGGCTTCATTTGACCGGCATAGCCCGTGATCTTGAGCACCTGAAACGAAGTGTGCCGCCCGAAATCCGCGTCCCACGTTTCCGGGCCGCCATGACAGATATATTCATCCCAGCCGGCGAAGTCGCGTCCGCCCGTCATTTGAAAGTATGTGATGCGAATTTTATCTCCCGAATGATTCTGATGCAGGGTGAGTTTGGGCCAGCCGTCAATACAGCGCCCGAAATCCACAAGCCACGCGCCATTGGTAAATGTGACGCTGATCGGCTTGAGTTCAGCCTGTTCCCGTTCCAGTGGCGCCATTTGGGCGAACAGATGAAAGTCGGAGCGGTCCACGACCGTCGCGGGCGCCCAACGAGAGTCGTCGAAATCGGGCGAGGTCCAGCCGATCGGCTCCCGACGCGAATCAAATTGAATTGTCCGATCCCAGGGATTGCCGGCGATGAAGTTAGGGGGCCTGGCTTCGATAAAGGCGGTGTGAGCCAAAACCTTCCAGGATTCATCGGTCCCAATCGTCGAAGATGACCCGTCAGGATAATCAAACCGTGCTTCCAACAGAAAGGCCGGCTGAGCATCGACGCCGGCATTATTCCAATTGTTCCGCCAATGGCCCATGGCGGCAAACGCATTTGTGCCCGCCACAACAAGTTTCGTAACGTCATAGGCATTGTACTGGCCGTAATGATACGGATCACACCGCGCCGGTCCACGGCCCAAAAGCCGCCCGTTGAAAAAGAGAAGGTAATCGTTGTGCCCCGTCACATAGACCCTGGCCAGATCAGGTTTGTTTCTCACCACAAACGTCTTTCGGAAGTAAGCATAATTATTTGAGTTAGTGGTCCCGTCCCAAATGTATTTTGCGATCCATTCGTCATTATTGAGACCCGTATCAAAATAAGCGGGCGCACTGTATGGACTGGCTTTGCCCGTCTGGTCCCAAATCCGGACTTTCCACCAGAAACGCGTCGCCGCAGGCAAGTCTGGACCGGCGTATTCTACCGAAGCCGATTCGTCTGAATCCACCTTGCCGCTGTCCCAAATCGGCGGCGTTGAATCGTTGAAGCGTCGAAGCGTTGAAGCGTCTGAAGAACCTGAGAACACCAGTATTTGGTACGCGGTCTGACGTTCCCCGCGCTCAGTATCTTTGGACATCCACGTGAACCGCGTGTCATCACGATCAATGGCCAATGGATGACTCACGCCATTGACCAGCAAACCCTCGGGAGCGGACGGCGCGGCGGAGGCGCCAATAGCAAATGACCCCACGGTAAACGCAAGGAGACACCGCGCTGTTATGGCAAAAATCTTCGTGGACATGGACAAAATTATCTGCCGCCAGCATATATTGCTGCGGGCGGCAGCAGTCGAGAAAGTTTATGCCCCAGGAAAGCGAAGCCGTGATTGAACAACATTTTCGGTCAATTCCCAAGCGGACATGTGCCGGCCTGCACGCGAGCAAGGTCATCGGAAGAATCCGCCGGCGCGTAATGCGTGTAACCATCATATGGATTGACCTCTTGAGTGGGCACGACGGTTCCGTGCCATTTCCAATATTCGCAATGGCCGTCAGCAAAGGACCACGTAGTGCCCCTGTCATGGCGGCTGCCCGGCGTATTCCACCATTCGTTTTCTCCTGAACCTGCCGGATACATTGCAAAGTCGCCGTCATCCACGCTGTATTCGTTCTCATCCACAAAAACAAACATCCGGGCCGGAGTGGGATTGGGCGCGATCATTTCGCTGTATTTATTCACGGCCTGAACACCGGTTGCCAGCACCGCACCGTCCAACTGGCCATTCGCCGCGGACGCCCCCGTATATCCTCCCAGCGGATAATTAATCGAGCAGGTCCGGGTTTGCGGCAGCAGACTGCTGAAGCTTATTGTCGGAAGATCATATTCCTGTCTTGCTTGTGCCACTTCTGTGCCATTGGGCACTGGAAGCGTCCTCACATTTTCCGGGCACTGATAAATCTTAACGTTTCGGTTATACGGGTATAGCACCCCGGCTTCGATGCCGTTGAATACCACCGTTGTCTGGGCGTTGTTGTTAGTAATCCATGATTCCACACCACCGCCAATTCCACCGATCCCGTTCCATGGCAGCCAGCCCTGGTTATCTTCCACATACATACGATAGCACCTTTGCAATTGTTTCATGTTGTTCAGACACTGGGCCGTCCGCACCGTCTCCCCGGCCCTTTCCAATACCGGAAACAGGATTGCCGCCAAAAAAGCGACGATGGTGACAACCGCCAGCAGTTCGCTGAGCGTGAAGGCGCCTCGCGACTTCACGCCGGAAGTCAAAATTGCCGCTGCAACTGTCCGCAGCGCCACTCGTGTTACGTTTGAAATCATTTTGGTCCAGGCTTCATAACGTTTGCACCGCATTTGACATGCTGCGCTTAATGGGACGTTCAACAGCGTCTCACAATCCGCCTCAGGAAATAAATGGACGAATTGGCAATTTTCATGGACAAAATGGTTTTAGGAGCCTAAAGGCCCGCCGCGAACGGTGCAATGGAAAATTCCGCGCCTTGAACTAAAACTGAAATTATCTCTCGCTGGGACATCGCGCCACGGATGGACCGTGACCGAACCGCATGAATCAATCAATTATTAAGCGGGGATGTGCAAGCCTGCACACGCGCAAGGTCATCGGAAGAGTCGGCCGGTACGTAATGGGCACTACCATTATATGGGGTGACCTCTTGAGTCGGCACAACGGTTCCGTGCCATGCCCAATATTCGCAATGGCCGTCGCAAAAAGACCACGTGGTACCCTTGCCATGGCGGCTGCCCGGCGTATTCCACCATTCGTTTTCTGCCGAACCTGCCGGATACATCGCAAAATCTCCATCGTCCACGCTCCACTTGTTCTCATCACAGAAACAAATCATTTGAGCCGGAGTGGGATTGGGAGCAATCAGTTGGGTGTATTTATTCACGGCAATAACACCGGTAGCCAGCGTCCCGCCTATCACCGTGCCATTCGCCACAGACCCTGGCGTGTATCCTCCCAGCGGATAATTAATCGAGCAGGTCCGCGTCTGCGGCAGCATAGTGCTGGTGGTGATTGTCGGAATGCCATATTCCTGCCTCGCTAGTGTCACTTCTGTACCGTTGCCCACTGATAATGTCCTCTGATTTGCCGGACACTGATAAATCTTAACGCTTTTGTTATACTGATACAGCACCCCGTTATATATGCCCACGAAATCCACGGTTGTCTGGTCGTTGTTGTTGGTAATCCATGAATTGATGCCGCCGCCGATTCCGCCCACCCCGTTGTATGGCAGCCAGTCATTGTTATCATCCACATACATACGATAGCACCCCTGCAACTCCTTCATGTTGTTGAGGCATGAAACCATCAATCCCCTTTGTCTGGCCTGGTCCAGGACCGGCAACAAGATTGCCGCCAAAATCGCAATGATGGCAATGACAACCAGCAATTCAATGAGCGTGAAGCCGCCTCGCGCCTTCACCCCCGAAGTTAAACCACGAAAGACCAAGCTTTCACTCTTTGATTCATCACCCAATGCGCCCTGTTTTTTCGAGGAAACTTTCATAGGAACCAGGTCATTAGTGTCCGGATAGGTCCGGAGTCCATGCTTTTGTTTTCATCGTGTCGGCTGTTCGGGCAATCTTCCATAGTTCGTCCAATTCAACAATGGACAAAATGGCAATTCACATGGATAAAATGGTTTTTGGAAACGGATGTGGTGTAGGACGGCGCGCTGCGCCGTCCCCGCCCGCGCAGATGCGGGCGGAACATGCGTCGTACAACGGTTGACCACACTCCTTGCGCCGCCGCACGCGGCGCTACACGGCGGTGGCAGCGCCACTTGCGAAGAGCGCCGTGTTCCACCACACTCCGTGGTTCGCGGACAGAGCAATCAATGAGCGTGAAGGCGCCTCGCGCCTTCACGCTCCGAGGCAATCCACGCAAAGCCCGGCGTTTCCTCCTTGGCATATCATCCAGATCGCCTTCCTTTATCGTGGATAAGCGCATAAAACCCATATCGTTCATTGTGACCTTTTACGGATACACCAGCCGATAGAACACAGTGCCATTGGTGACGTTAATGGGAATGGTCAACTGATTTGTCGTCAGCGAGCTGGTAACGTTCACCCAGTTGGTGCTAATGCCCACCGACAGGCCGTTGGTCTGGGCCTGCAACTGCCAGCCGGTGTGGTCAAGCGGCCAGCTTAGGTTCAAGTTCGTGCCCGCTGTCGAGAACACAATGTTCGTCGGATTTGTATTGAACAAAGTCACATTGTATTCCGCCGCAAGATAGCTATCTAATTCCGCCACGTCATAGCTGGAAATGGCCGAACCGGCTACGATCAGTTCGGAAATGTCACCGGTCAGGCGATTATGCTGGTCCGCCCGCGCGCCAATGGAGAAGTCCTGGCCGGCGTCGGCGTCATTCGTCTCCTGGTAGCTGCTGCTCAAAAGTCCCGTCCCGGCGGGTCTGCCGTTGACATAGTGAGTGATCGTATTGCCGGTCTCGGACACCGCCAAAATCTGCGGTATCCCCACGGTGGGAGCGATCGTAGCTGAAAACACGCCATAGTTGGAACCGGCTGTGGTGCCATTGCCGTTGCCGCGATAAAGGCCGGCGGTGGTGCCTACATAATAATCATAAGGGGCGGCGATGTTCTCGTGAGCAGCGCTGGTTTTCGAACAAATCTCGCCATTGGTGCCGCCGACGAGCGTGGCAAAGTTGATCACGCCAATAATGCAAATATCGTTTGTGATTGCCAGCGTTGGAGACGTAACCGCGTCCATTTCGGTGTCGTTGGTCGAGTTAAAACGGATGACTGGCTGGCCATTGGCATTCGTGGCCAGCAGCGGAGATATTCCCGAGACTTCCGTTAGAGTATTATTGTTGCCCGACAGGTCGTTCCACGAATACACGCTGTCACTTCCCGGGGGGGACACCGTCACGCCCGTATTGGCCTTGACCCAAAGAGCGAGATTCGCCGGATAGAGACCAATTGGAAGAATTGTGGGAGCAGGCAATAACCCTGCGCCAAAATCATTTTCAACGTTTTGAATCGTCAGCGTATATGAAGTGCCCGGGGTCAACGCCGAAGTGACCAGCGCGACTTCATTCGACGCAACGACCGTGGCGGAATAAACGGTCGCGCCGGTGATGGTGTAATTCCCGGCAGTGCCTGCTGAGACGGGATCCAGCGGCGTTGAGAAGGTGACCATGACATTGGTTTGGCTGGCCTGATTCCATATCGGCTCTCCCGCCGCAAGTGCGGTCAGTTGGGGCACTTGGACAATTGAACTGGTCATCGAACTATAAAGGTTGGTCACTACCACAAAGTAGTAGTCCGCCAAATTGGCAATCGTCACGCTGGCCGTGGCTGAACCCGACACCCCCCCGCCATCGGTCAAACCAGTCGCGCCGCTATAACTGGGAGTGGTGTTGAAATACCACTGATAGCCCGGGCTGGAGCCGGAGGCCGTGATGGAGTAGACATCCGTCCCGCCCACCCGGCTGAGCACTGGCGTCGAAACGCCGGTTATTGGGGCTCCAATTGCATTATAAAGCGTTTGAATCTGCGCCGCCGTCAAGGCGTTCGTAAAAAACGCAACGTCGCTGATCTGACCCGCAAACTGCGCGCCCAGCCTCAACGGTTGCGCAACAGTACCCCCCCATGCAATTGGGGTATTCGTATAGCATGGATCGGAACCAATCATCACATCGCGTGAATCTCCAACGTTGTTGGCGCCTGCAACATTCGTATTGTTCGCGATGCCGTCCACGTAAAGCACGTTGGTGGCGCCGTTGTGAACCGCCACTACCCAATGCCAATTGCCGTTGTCATACGTATTCACCGTTGAAACCAGGTCGCCCGCCCCGGAACCCGTGCTCACCGCCGCCGCGCTGTTGGTCCCCGAATTAAAAACCAGGTAACCTAGCTGCGTCAGTCCCAGCTCCCAGGAATTGGTCCCGTGGCCGACGATGGTTTGCACCCGGTTGGTATCGGTCGGGTTGCCGCGGAACACAGCCGAAACCGTAAATGGCGTTGTCCCGGTCGGATCATAGGCACTCGCATAGCCGGCATCCGCAAAACTGCTGACTCCACTCAAAGGCGTCATGTTCGTATTGATCAAGCCAAAGAACGCACCCGTGTAGGCAGTCTCGGTCAACGCGCCGGGAGCCGTGCCGGGCGTATAAACACCATTGCCCACGGCCGTCCCATTCGTCTGCCCATAGTTGAGCAGAGCCGGCCATGTGCTCGGATTTGGCGCGGCGTATGGCGAACTGTTCATTCTGAGATAAATGATCGGATCGTCCGCCATTACATCGTTGAAATATTGGTTGGCGGCCGAGTTGACATTGGTCGCGTCGCTGTAATGGGTGGCGATATCGCTGATGACGTTCGTATAAATGGCTACTTCGGCTATCCCGCCATTGAACCCGCGCAGGTTCCCGAGGCCGTTACCGATCGTGAGCGGATCATGAAAATCAGGATTATACCTGCCCGCGGGAATCTGCCTGGGGTCTGTTCCGGCGGCGGTTTGGAGCACGCCGTCCAGATATGTGGATACATTGTCACTGGTATCCACCGTTACCACCATATAATGCCACTGGTTGGTGGGGGCGCCCCCAAAATTAACTTGAAAACCCTGGTTGAGGGTCGTGGTGTTATAGAAAAGAATGTCCGCGCCGGTAACGGTGCTGTTCGTTCCGGCGTCTTGAAAATAAATCCGAAAGCCCTGGTCTTTGTTGCCGTTACATTGGCTTATAAAATCCCCCTGAAAACCGGCGACCGGCAAATTGGAGATCATATACCATAATTCTATCGTGAAAGGCGCCTGCAACGTCGTTAACGGCGAAGTATGCGGCACGAAAAGGCTATTTGTCGCGCCGCCCGAATCACTCACTGGCTCCGTAAACAGGACCGACGTGTCCGCACCGTTCGCCAGGGGCCCCGGCAACTGGCGGACGAACGCGCCGCTGTTGATTTGATAATCAGGATAGTACCCATTCCCCAAAACCCCCAGCGAGCCATAGTTGGTTTCAATATCCCCCGGCGCTGCCGCTTCAACTTCGTGCATCGGCCAATAGCCGGCGGGATTGAGAGCCACAATGGCATTGGAATACGCCAGCGATTGCGCCCGCGCTATGCCGGCCATCATTAAAAGAGTCAAAAGAACCGCCCCCATTCCCCAATGACGAATACCGCGCCATTGAATTAGGGGTTTTGTAATTGCTTCTGTTTTCATAGGAATACAGTGATTGATTTCCGAACACATAGAGCCAATCCTTTTGTGCTCATCGTCATTGTATCGGCTGTACGGGCACCTTCCCATAGTTCGTCCAATTCAACCATGGACAAAATGGCTTTTTACATGGATAAAATGGTTTCCCGCTCGAAACGTTTAGTAAAACAAACATCCGAAGCTGCGAGCAGCTTCGGATGTTTTGATGCGACGGAAAGTCTCATGGCTTTCCGTAAATAATGTGTTACTCCAATTAGGGATAAGCCAGGCGATAAAACACGCTGCCGTTGGTGCTAATGGGAATAGTCAACTGATTCGTTGTCAGCGAGGTTGTAACGTTTACCCAGTTGGTGCTGAGGCCCACCGACAATTTATTGGTCTGCGCCTGCAACTGCCACCCAGTGTGATCAGCAGGCCAGCTTAGGAGCACATTGGTGCCGGATACCGAGAACAGGATGTTCGTCGGATTTGGATTGAACAACGTCACCTTGTATTTCGCGGCAAGATAACTGTCTAACGACGCGAGGTCACTGCTGGAAACGGCCGCGTTCATCACAACCAGTTCGGCCATGTCACCGGTCAGCCTATTGACTTCGTCTCCACGCTGGCCAATCGAAAAGTCCTGTCCCTGGTCGGCATCATACGCCTCCTGGTAGTTGTTACCTAAAACACCCGACCCGGCGGCCTCGCCGTTAACCCAGTCACTGACAGTATTACCGGTCTCGGACACGGCAATGATCTGCGGCACGCCCACAGTAGGAGCGACTGTGGCTCCAAACGAGCCGTAGCTCACGCCAGCGCCGCCGTTGCCCCCGTTGCCGCGCAGGAAGTCGGCGCCGGTGGTGTTCACATAACTATCATACGGCGCGGGGATGTTGGCCAGCGAACCTGATCCGGTCTTTCCAAGAATCTCGCTGTTGGCGCCGCCAAGCGTCGTAAGGTCCACTGCCGCAACGTAAGACATATCGCCGGTAATCGCCAGCGTCGGAGTTGTAACGGCGTCCATCTCGGTTTGGTTGGTGGCCGTAAAATGGATGACTGCATTGCCATTGGCATTCGTGGCCAACAGCGGATCGATTCCCGAAACAGTATCCAGGGTGTTTCCGTTGCCCGACAAGTCATTCCAACTATACACACCCGCGGGAGGTTGTGCCCCATCGAGAGTCACGCCAGTGTCAGCCTTGACCCAAAGAACGACGCTGGGCGGATAAACTCCCACGTTGGCCGAAACCGGCACAATCGTATTGCCATACAGGTCCTTCACACCTGAAACCATAAGCGAATAAGCGCTCGTATTGCCGGTCCACGCCAGGCCCGACGTGGTCAGCACAACTTTATTCGCCGCGTTGCCGATCGCGGCGGACGAAATGCTCACCCCATTCAAACTATAATTTCCGACAGTTGTAGCCGTGGTGGGATCAATCGCTTCATTATAGACCACGACAACTTCATTGGAGTTCCAGATCGGCATTCCAACCGCCGTGACGACCGGAGGCGCAGTCAGCACCGTCAGCGTGTTTGTGACGCTGTAGATCGTCGAACCGTTGAGCAGAGTCAACTCCACGTCAAATGTGTCGCCGTTATCCGAAGGCGCAAGGACCGGCGTGGTATACGTCGAGCTGGTGGCGCCGGGAATGTTCGTGCCGTTTTCCTGCCATTGATAGGCAAAGTGAGCGCTCCCCTGGCTCGCCCCAAAGGTGTACGTCACCGTGTATCCATTGGACGACGTAAGGGTCGCCGGCAGGTTTTGAGTAATAGCAAATGAGAAATATTTTGTGCCTAAATAATTGTCCACATTGGTCATGTCAGCAGCCGACAGCGCCTGGTTGAAAACCATGATTTCCCCAATCTGGCCGTTCATCCACTGCGACAAGTCCTCCCGCCCGCCAACCCAGAATGGATGCCCCGCGTCGACGATATCCGAAGGCGCAGCCACCGTCAAAGTGCCGGCGCCATTGGGACTGCCGTCCAAATAGTGACTCACTGTGCCAGTGCCGCTTCCGTTGGTTACACCCGTCATCGTGACTGCAAGAACATGGGGAGTACCGGCCGAAGCGCCCAGGCTGCTGGTGAATGCGCCGCTGTTCTGCCCTTCTCCACGGAGGAGAAGTTGTCGTCCCGTAGTGTTGGCGTAATACTCGTAAGGCGCCGGCTCAATATTGATGTCTTTGCTGAGCACTTCCCTGTTGGCGGCAAAGTCCGCATAGTTGACCACTGCGTAGATGCTCATGTTGTTGGTAATCGCCAGGCTTGTCGAAGAGGCCGCCTGGAGAAAATTGCTGAGGCTGCCGGTGAAGGTCAGCGCCGGTTCGCTGCCGATGTCGTTCGTCGTCGATGGTCTGGCCCCGGGTCCGCCGACGACATTTTGCACCGCATTGTTGCCATTTGTCGTCTGGTCCATCCATTCAGCCACATTGCCGTTATCATCCAGGATCACACCCGAATCAGCTCTCAAATAAATAGCCAGGCCCGCCGGCAAAACCGGCACGGTGGTAGTCGCCGTGGTATTGCCGAACAGGTCTTTCACATTTTCTACGGTGACGTTATAAGACTCATTCGTGCTCAAATTAGAGGAAGTGGTCAGGATGACGCAGTTAGACGCGCTGCTGCCGTATGCGACAGAGCTGATAGTGCCAGCGACGCCGTTCAACGTATAATTGTTGGCGTTCAGTCCCGTTGTCGGATCAACCGCCTTGGAAAACGTAACAACGACACTTGTCAAAGGACTCGTTGCCGTTGCCTTCATTGCTGAGAAAACTGTGGCCGGCGTATTGTTCACCGTCAGCGTCGCCGGGGCGCTGTTTGTGGAACCGACAGAATTGGTGATCGCCACGCTGTACTGCAAACCACTATTCGCCAGAGTCAGCAACGGCGTGGTGTAGGTGGAGTTGGTTGCCCCGGTAATAGCATTGGTAACACCGCCAACGCTATTGGTCATCCATTGGTAAGTGGGCAAGGGGTACTCTGCCGAGTTGACCCAGAAAGTGGCCGTCTGCCCAACCGATACCGTAGCGTTTTGGGGTTGTTCGGTAATGTTCGGCGCTGTCGGAGGCACTACAATATCGGTCAGACTGAAATTTTGAAAATACCCGTTGGCGCCATCGCCACCCAGACCCACGGCATGGAAGGTTGGATTTGCCGTGCTAAATGTAGACGTCCTCGCCAGAACCCCGTTCGTATACCAATCGACGGTCCACCCGCTGGTAGCATTCCCGGTAGTCGTGTCCAGGATGATTTTATATGCGTTCGTGACCGGTTGGCCGCCCATGTTAATTGTCACAGTGCCTCCGACGCCTCCGCTTATGAACGTCTGGATATTGGCATCATTGGCGCGCTGGAGCAGCCAGGCGACGCCCACTTGCGGGGTCCCCGCCGCCCAATAGGAGTTCGTTGACGGAGTGTTTGCGAAACCCGCCGCCAGCCATTGGCTGCCCTGCGACGCAAATGGACCCGTATAAATCTTGACGGCAAAGATATATTTGTGGCCCACCTGCGGCGAAAAGGGCAGCCAGCCATTCATAAAAAAGCCGTTCGTTCCGTTATCCGGCGCGTTCGTATAGGCGATTTCAGAACCGTCGGTCATCATGACCTGATTCGGCACCGGAGCATCGCAGGCGAACCAGATGGCGTCGGCGTTGGCATTTGTGTAGTAACTGGCTCCGGATGAGTTCGTGTACCAATTATCCGCCGTATCGGGTGTCGTGCCGTTTAACACGCCCTGCCGTCCGAAATTGTCCTCATAAACGAGATTGGTGATGTCTTGCGCCGTCACTGTGCCGGCTACTGTAAGGAGAGAATAAAGAACCGCCGCCATTGCCCAATTACGCATCCCGCGCCATTGAATGAGGGTTTTTGTAATCGCTTTTGTTTTCATAGGAATCAGGTGATGAGTGTCTAAACAGGACAGGTTTTGAGCCAATGCTTTGGTTTTCATTGTGTGGCTGTTCGACCAGCGTCCCACAATCTGTCCAGTTCAACAATGGACAAAATGGCAATTCACATGGAGAAAATGGTTTTAACATCCTGAACACTTGACTTGGCAATTCCACACACTCAAATTTCCACAAGCCGTCAAATGAAATCCGAATCCGCCTCATTCTATCGCTATTTTCCCGTCAGCCGGCGGGATAAAAACTGGGGCCTTTACGCTACCACTGCCGGCGAAATGCGAATTCCGCCCGATTCGGTATATCCACCGGTCGGACACCCCCGCGGATTCGACTTTGACTGGCAGCATGGCCGTGTCCTTGAGGGATTTGCCCTCCTCTATATCTCCAGCGGCAGGGGCAAACTCGAGTCCAAACCCAATTTGGCCATGACCATCGAAGCCGGCCATGCTTTTCTCCTCTTCCCAGGTGTCTGGCACCGTTACACCCCAAACAAGGAAACCGGCTGGCACGAACATTGGATCGGCTTTGACGGTGAATTGCCCAATCGCTGGCTGCGGCACCGCTTCTTCTCTCCGAATAATCCCGTTGTCAAGATCGGCGCCGAGGACGCCGTCCTGGCGACCTTCAGCCGGACCATCCAGGCCATCCGCGCCAATCGTCCCGCCGTGCAACAAATCCTGGCCGGCGCGACCGACAGCCTCATGGGCCTTTTCTATTCCGCCCAACAGGGGCAATCCGCCGTCGACACCGAAAACTCAAACGTCATCGAACGCGCCATTACACGCATCCAGGACGATTTCCAGCACGACCTGGACATGAAACGTTTGGCCCAGGAATTGTGCGTGAGTTATAGCTGGTTTCGCCACACGTTCACCGCCCACACCGGCCTCAGCCCGCATCAATATCTGCTCGAACTCCGCCTCGTCCGCGCCCGCACTCTCCTCACCGAAACCGATTTGCCCATCAAGGAAATTGCGCTGCAAACCGGATTCGAAGACGAACTCTATTTCTCCCGTCTCTTTCGCCAAAAAATAAACGTCACCCCCAGCCAATGGCGCAACCGCCAGCGCCAGCACCAATAATTCGATAGGAACTGTCGGCGGGAGCCGCTAATTGAAAGCCCTGTAAGGGGCCAATAATAGCCCAGGGCAAGCGAGTCCGCGAGCGCCGCCCTGGGTAAACGTGCCCTAACATTACCCGCTAATTGTGAAGCCGCGCGATAGCGCGAATCTTATCTGCGGCGCCTTCTTCCGCCGCCCTTCGCCGCAACGTTCCGTTCACATTTGTTTTGACGCGCGCTTGCCTTTCCATAGATTGTGCGCATGCCCGAGATTGTTAATTTCGTGAACGGAGGAGCAGTGAGCATCACGCCGGCCATCGCCGAAAAAGTCGTGCGCCAACTGCCCCAGTGGAAACTGGAATTTACACAAATTGACGCGCCCAAATTCCCCCACCTGGTCGACCAACTCGAATTTCTGGCCGACGCCGTCGAGGACGCTGTGGAAGGCGCTTACAAGGATCTGCCCTACGCGGCCGTCGCACAGGCGGTGTTTGCGCTGCTGTACACTCATAAAAAAACCAGCATTCTCCCCGACAGCCTTTTGGAACTGGGACGGGCCGACGATTCGAGCGTTGTGCGCGCCGTCCTCATCCAAAACGAAAAGGCATTTGCCATTTACGCAGGCAAGCAAGGTCTGGACTGGCACAAAATCACCAGCCGTCCGTAATCCAATCCGTTCGCAATGCAAGTTCCGTTGGTCATGACTCTCATCGGACCCGACCGCACCGGTCTGGTCGAAGCTGTGGCCCGCGCCGTGGCCGGGCACGGCGGCAATTGGCTCGAAAGCCGGATGTGCCGGCTCGGCGGCGAGTTCGCCGGCATCCTGCGCGTCGAAGTCGACGCGGAAAAAAGGCCGGCCCTGCTCGATGCCGTCCAGAAAATTCCCGGCCTTCGTGTCATCGTCGGCGGCAGTGAAGCAAACATTCCCGCGAAAAATGTCCGTGAAACGAGGATGGAAATCATCGGCCAGGATCGCCCCGGCATTGTCCGAGAAATTTCCGCCGCCCTGGCGCGGGCGCGCGTGAACGTCGAGGAATTTTCCAGCGAAGTCGCCAGCGGCGCAATGTCCGGCGAGCAATTATTCAAGGCCTCCGCGCGCCTCCAATTGCCGGAAAATTGCAACATCTCCGCCCTGAAAAAAGAACTCGAAACCATCGCTGCAGACCTGCTCGTGGACATCTCCTTCGGAGAAACACCGTAGCGCCCCGCTTCGCGAAAACATCGAACATCGAACATCGAACGCTGAACGCCGAATTCGAGGTCCGACGTTCCAAGATAGTGGGGCGGACGCGCCCGTCCGCCATGCAAGCGTCCCTAGCCCGGATATTTCATAGTTAGATTTGATTTTGACAAGAATGGTGCGGAGGCGGGCGACGAGGGCGATTTTTCGATCGATTGGGTTGCCTAACCGAGGTCCCCGTGCGTTCGGGGATGGAAATCTGGCTTGGGCGCAG
>DATJTK010000164.1:0-31781 GCA_035503455.1 Candidatus Sulfotelmatobacter sp.
TGCAAAAATCCAAAAACTGCACTTGCCGAACCGGGCAAAGTCAAAATGAACGATTTCGTAAGTAACCTGACTGCAAAAACTGCGCTTATATTGGCAATTCATCAAAACTCTGCGCGCGAGGCGCATTTTTGAGGTTTAACTTTTAACGCCCTTAAAGCGCGAAACTCACGCTTGAAGCGTGAAATTTTTGCGCCGGCCACAGTTTCTAAAAACAGAAGATCAACGTTCATTGGGTTTTATGCACTCGCGCACATGCTTTCACGCTGATTGAACTCCTCGTCGTAATCGTCGTCATTGCCGTGATCGCCGCTCTGTTATTGCCGGCATTGTCGGCCGCCAGGAGACGCGCTTTGAATCTTAGCATGAACCCGGTCCCTGCAACGGTGCCCGCAACGCAATCCGATACAATGGTGGCCGCGGCGCAAACCGCCCGGGCTTCGGCGGTCATCTCAAGTTTTTCCGCGACGGTCTCCCTAAAACCGGAACTGAGCGTCGGGACCGTCCAACCGGAATCCATTTATACGGCGCAATTGAAATCTTCATTTATGGCTGCGAATCCTTCCGGCCATGGCGAATGCGAAGTGCTTTTGCCGTTGCCGCCACAAATCATTTCGCTCGGTGACCTCGACGTAAGCGTCGATGGCAAACCTAGTGATTCGGTGGAAATTCGGGGCGACAAGCTGGTCTGGTTCGGGACACTCCCGGCCGGCGTTCCCACGCCCATCAGCATTGCCTATTCCGCCGTAGGCAAGGGTGTCTATTATCTTGAAACCCCGCCGGGGAACATTCTGGATACGTTCCACATCGACCTGACTGCTGTCGGCTCGGATGTCCGGATGTTGGAGCTGTCCCTTCAGCCGACGACCTATTCGCGAAGCGCCGGCCAGACGACTTATACGTGGGATTACAAGCGGCTCCTGTTCGGGCGGCCGATTGCGCTCGATGTCCTGGGCGTCGCGCCGATAGATCGGTTGGGTGAACTTTCCTGGCTCGGCCCGGCAAGTGTGGTCGTTTATGGATTCCTGCTTGGATTGATTGCAAATGCCTTTTACATCCGCAATTTCGATCGCTGGACGCTGTTGCTGGTGCTGGGGACATTCACCGGCGCGTATCCATTGATGTATTTCGCCCAGGAATTTATTCCGCTGAACGCGGCCATCTTCATTTCTTCGGCTTTGGTCGTGATCATCATCGCCATTCGCTCGGTGACCATCATGAGCCCGTCGCTGGCATCGCTGGGCATTGTGTTGCCGGCGGTCGCGGTACTCGCCTGTACCGTTGTCGCGGCGATTGATACCCGACTTCAGGGGATTCTGATCACCATCGTCGGTCTGATGTTTTTCATCGCGGCGATGACCCTGATGCCGCGTCTCAAGACGCGGGAAGGGGCGCGTGCAATCTCAGCCCAGCCGGCCGCGGCGTAAGCGAACGGGAAATCGTCCTCGTCCTCGATTAGTGCCAAGGAGCGAAGATGGCGGTATCCGGTAACAGATGGTGGGTCACGGCGTGCCCGCCGCAATAGCGTGCGCCACCGGCGCGCGCGAGTTTCCCAGGCGGGACATGATGCCGCGGTCCGCCCCTCTTCGCGGCCTTCGCGCGAAAACCGCTCATTTCCACTGCCCTTGGCAGTTTTTACGAATTTGCCAATAAAAACGCATGTTTTTGCCCCAACCCGGCTTCGTTTCCTGTTTCCATCCGTATACACAAAAAATGTGCACCTAGTGGCGCAGGTATCCTGCCTGCGAGATTCGAGGCCACTATTTAGGATGGTGGGACACGGCGCGTTGCGCCGTGTAGCGCCGCGTGCAGCGGCGCAACCGAGGAGAACATTGGCGCCGGTTCGCGTCGAGTTCTGGAGGCTGTGGCACTCTTGGCACTAGATTGCAACCTGCAATCTATCGCCTCAACTGGATTGCGGCTCGCAAACTTTTGGCGAGGTCGATTTCTTCATTTTCCAACGAAAACATCGGTTTTCTTTGATTTCGTGGATGGGCACATTCAATGCTAAAACAATCGCAACATCTTACCGGCGCGAAAACAAGCGCCAGTTACCCCCAAATGGCCGGGATTGCCTGTATCTCGGCCTTTTTCTTTTTCTGCATTGGAACACGGCGCGCTATGCCGTGCAGCGGCGCAATCGGAGGCGACCCAACCGAGAAACTGATGACTCGCACGCGCCAGGTGGCGCGCGCCGTGACCCACCATCACGCCTTTTGCTTACCCTGCAACACCCCCCTCATAATTTTGCATTCGCCGTATCCATACTTGCCGCCAAGGGATTCTACGATGACTCCGAGACTGAAGAAGCCGTGCCGGGCAAACGCAGCCGCGATTTCGCGTTGTGCCCCGGCGGGGACCAGGGAATTAACGTCAATCTTTTCTCCAGCAAGCAATGCTTGTTCAAGATGCCCGTAAATGGTGCCGTCCGTGACGCCGCGCATGCGCGCGATTTCAGGCACCGACTTGCCCTGGCGAAAAAATTGTAGCGTGTCACGCACCGTACCGGTTAGCGACCGGCGCGGGGCAGTCGCGGATGCGGAAAACGAATCATCCGCGAACATCTGACGCGGATTCGTTTGCAGGTGTGCGGTGATTTCCTGAAGAAATACTTGCCCAAACTCGCGCATTTTCTTCTCGCCTATGCCGCTCACTCGCGAAAGTTCCTGCTCACTGACAGGATACTGCCGGGCCATTAGCCGCAGCGTGGTGTCGGCAAAAATGACATAAGGCGGCACAGCCCGTTCATCGGCAAGCCGTTTGCGCAATGCGCGAAGTCTTTCGAACAGAGTTTCGTCACAGGCAATTTCACCAACGCGATGTTCCACTGGACCGGCGGCGACGGCTTTGGTAAGCATAATTTTTTGCCGCGACTTAAGAGCCGCGCGCCCAGCCTCCGTCAGTTCGACGACATTGAATTTTTCGGCGTTTTGATGCAGAAATCCGAGCCGAACGAGTTCGCGTCCGATGGTGGACCATTCAGGGCGGGAATGTTCCGAGCCAATATTGTAGGTCGAAAGTTTTTCATGGCCGAACTTCCGTATTTTGTCGGTGTCCGCTCCACGAAGCACTTCGACCACGTGTTGAATGCCCACGTTGAATCCACTTTTCTCGCGGATGCGATAGACGCAGGAAAGAAATTTTTGCGCGGAAACCGTGCCGTCCCAGGCCGCGCGCGGCGCCATGCAATTATCGCAGGCGGCGCACGGTGTGTGTTCGAATTGTTCGCCGAAGTAGCCCAGTAAAAATTCCCTGCGACAATTTGCAACCTCCGCGTAGTGAATCATTTGCTCCAATTGCGAGCGGGCAATTTCTCTTTCGCGCGGATCAGGCTTTTCGTCAATGAACCGCATTTGCCTGACGCGATCGCCCGGGCTGAAAAGCAGCAGGCATTCGCCCGGCAATCCGTCACGGCCGGCGCGCCCGGTCTCCTGATAATAACCCTCGATGTTCTTCGGCAAATCATAATGAATCACAAACCGGACGTTCGGCTTGTTGATGCCCATTCCAAACGCAATGGTCGCGCACACGACGCGCGTTTCGTCCCGGAGAAACTTTTCCTGGTTCCGCGAACGCTCGCTGTTTTCCATTCCCGCGTGATAGGGCAGGGCGCTGACTCCGTCTTCGGTAAGCTTTCGCGCAACGTCTTCAGCCGTCTTGCGGGCCTGGCAATAAATGATGCCGCTTTCTTTCGGACGCGAACGAATAAAAGAAAGAATCTGATCGTACGCGCCCGCTTTGGCGGCGACGCGATAAATCAGGTTCGGCCGGTTAAAACTGGCGACGTAGCGCTTCGGATCTTTTAAATGAAGCTGAGCGACGATGTCGTCGCGCAC
Organism: Candidatus Sulfotelmatobacter sp.; assembly: GCA_035503455.1. GTDB lineage: Bacteria > Verrucomicrobiota > Verrucomicrobiia > Limisphaerales > UBA11358 > UBA11358. The sequence goes on from DATJTK010000164.1 coordinate 3,834, forward strand.
GCGCGTGGTGGCTGTGGCCGTCAGTGCCATCATGGGAACGTTTGGAAAAATCCCACGCAACGTGCGCAATTGCCGATATTCCGGGCGAAAATCGTGGCCCCATTCGCTGATGCAATGCGCTTCGTCTATAGCGAAGAGCGCCACGTTCCACTTTTTCAAGTCTTCAAGAAATCCTGAAAGCATCAGCCGCTCCGGCGCAACGTACAGCAAACGAAATTCACCGTTGTGCAATCCACGGAGACGCGGACGCGATTCGCCCGCGGCCAGGGATGAATTAAGAAACGTCGCCGGAACGCCTGCGGCCTGAAGAGCGTCCACCTGGTCTTTCATCAAGGCAATCAGCGGAGACGCCACGACAGTCAACCCAGTGCGTACGAGCGCGGGCAACTGAAAGCAAAGGGATTTGCCTCCGCCGGTTGGAAGCACCGCAAACACGTCCCGGCCGGCGAGCGAATCGGAGATGATTTCCTGTTGCAACGGACGGAATGAACTGAAGCCGAAATACTTTTTCAGCGGAGCCAATAGTTGATCGCCGTTAGGTTGCACGCCCAGAGGATAGGGAGCTGAAAGAAAAATTAAAAAGGAAAAAGGGATGGAGCGATAAACCTGTTAGAGTTGCGATGGGCCCGCCTTCACCATGAACCCTTGCCCACCCTGAGCCTCTGCCCTTCCATCAGAAATGGGGGCGGAGAGGGAACGGCTGTTGGCCAGTGCCTATAACTCGGAAGTGAAACGCCGTTACCAGGTTCAGGGTTCACCCCAAACAAGCAAATACGCGCGTCACGGAATCAGCACCGTTTACTCCCTTTTTGCTGTATTTTTTCAATTCCAGGCTGTTGATTTGTGGCTCCAATCAATTCGCGTAATCGTAAATCGTAAATCGTAAATTCGAGAGCCGGAACGCAGGAGGACCCGAGTTGTGGTAACCACAATATATTGGGTTTTATCGGACACAACCCCACAACCAGTTGTATTTTTAACCCTAAAAAAGTTGAAATAAACATTGTGTCAAAATGGTAAATTTCTTATAATTTTTCGTCCTGAAACTTCACGCTCAAGGGCGTATTTTTTCCGGCAATTTTTATGTCTAATACATCTGATATGGAGTCTGAGTCGGCGGAGGTGACAACGGCAGTAACGGGGAGTTACGGTGCTGCGCAATTGGGAAAATTGGAGGGGTTGGAAGCCGTTCGCAAGAAGCCCGGCATGTATATTGGCGGCACTGACGAGCGTGCATTGCATCATTGTGTCAGTGAAGTTTTGGACAATTCCGTGGACGAACACCTGGCCGGTTATTGCAACAAAATTGAAGTCACGATCCAGGTCGACGGTTCCATTTCCATCCGTGACAACGGACGCGGCATCCCGGTGGATATTCACCCGCAATACGGCATTCCCGGCGTTGAACTCGTGCTCACCACGCTGCATTCTGGCGGCAAATACGGACAGGGCGGCTACAAATTTTCCGGCGGCACACACGGCGTAGGCGCCAAATGCGTCAACGCCGTCAGCGAATGGTTTGAGGTGGAGGTTTCTCGCGACGGCGAGGTCCATCAAATGGAATTTGAACGCGGAAAGACCACTAAAAAACTCCACGTCATCGGCAAAGCCAAAGGCACCGGGACATTGATCACATTCAAGCCGGACCCGGAGATTTTTCACGACACGACGGAATTCAAGGCGGACATCATCGCCCAGCGCCTGCGCGAACTGGCGTTCCTCAATTCGGGACTGCAAATTGTCTTTACCGACGAACGGAACACGGATTTGAAGCCGGAGACGTTTTTTTACAAGGACGGCATCGAACAATTTGTCCGCCAGCTCAACCAGAATAAGGAGCCGTTGCATCCCAAGCCCATCTCGTTTGAAAAAGCGACCCGGGAAAAATTGGACGAAAAGGAAATCGAAGTGATTGTCGAAGTGGTCCTGCAATACAACGACAGTTACAACGACCAGGTGCTTTGTTACACGAATACGGTCTATAACCCCGACGGTGGCGCGCACCTGAGCGGTTTTCGCAGCGCGGTGACGCGGGCGATCAATCAATACGCCAAGTCGAACGAGCTGTTAAAAGAAAAAGACCCGCAAATCACGGGCGACGATGTCCGCGAAGGGTTGACGGCGGTCATTTCGGTGAAGCATAGCGACCCGAAATTCGAATCGCAAACGAAGGTAAAATTGCTTTCGCCGGAAGTGGAAAAGATTGTCGGCTCGGTCACGTACGAAGGGTTGATGGTGTATTTCGACGCGAATCCGACAATCGGTCGGCGAATCATCGACAAAGGCTTGAATGCCGCGCGTGCGCGTGAAGCGGCTCGCAAGGCGCGCGAAGCCGTGCGAAAATCCGCCCTGACCGGCGGGGGTTTGCCCGGAAAACTGGCGGATTGCTCGGACCGCGATCCCGCAAATACCGAGCTTTATATTGTCGAAGGTGATTCCGCCGGTGGCTCCGCCAAACAAGGGCGCGATCGGAAATTTCAGGCGATCCTGCCCATCCGCGGCAAATTGATTAACGTCGAAAAGGCGCGGTTGGACAAAGTTCTTCAGAATACTGAAATCCGTACGATGATTACGGCCATCGGCACGGGTATTGGTGATACCGCGGGCGAGGGCGCTTTTGACATCAACAAATTGCGCTATCACAAAATCATCATCATGACGGATGCCGACGTGGACGGCTCGCACATCCGCACATTATTGCTGACGTTTTTTTACCGGCAGATGCCGCAACTCGTCCGCGACGGGTTCGTTTATATCGCCCAGCCGCCGTTGTATTCGATGACGCGCAAGAAACGCACTGAATACGTGGACGATGACGTGCAATTGAACAAAATTCTGTTGCAAATAGGCACGGAAGAAGTGCGTCTTAAGAATTTATCCGACAGCCGCGAATTGTCGCCCAAACAACTGGAGGAAATTCTTCAATTGCTCGAGTCGCTCGATAAATACGCGAAGGTGATCCGGCGTCATGGCGGCGATTTTAGCGATTTCGTTGAGAACCGAAGCGAACGCGGAACGTATCCAGTCGTGCTGATCAAAGTGCGCGACGGCAACAACGAAACCGTTCATTATTTTGAGAACCTGGACGAAGTTGCTAAGTTCAAGGACACAAATTCAGACCTGTTCGGGGATACCGAATTCCGCGAGCGGGCGGAAAAGAACCGGCTGCAAATTCGCCGGGCTACTGAGGCGGACCTGCACCTGGAAAGCAAAGCCATCGCCGATTTGCTCGCCAAATTGGCCAATAAAGGCCTGGACGTGGACCACTATTCGGCCCAGGACAAGCCATTATTTGAATTGGTTGAAGGTGAGGGCGAAAAAGCGACGGTCACGCCGCTGTTTTCCATTCCTGAGATTTTGAGCAGCGTCAAAGCCGTTGGCAAAAAGGGCATTCAAATGACTCGGTTCAAGGGGTTGGGCGAAATGGACGCAAAAGAGCTTTTCGAGACGACGATGAATCCGACCAAACGAAAGCTGCTGCGCATTGATTTGACCGACGCTGTTGAGGCTGAGCAAATGTTTACGAAGTTGATGGGTGAGGAAGTTGAGCCGCGCCGGCAATTTATCGAGGACAACGCATTGAACGTTAGAAATTTGGATGTTTAGAACACTTGAAAAAGGGGCTTGACTATGTAGTCTCATGTGACTACATTGAAAGCATGAAAAAGAAAACACCATTCCCTTTGTACAAGCGTCCGCTGCCGAAGCCGAAGTCGGAGCGTGTAGAGCAGGAGCTTGAGACGCGCGGCCCCGGGGCGTTACGCGAGGCAGTTGCTTTGCCTGGCATTGGTTTATCGATCCCGGTTCGGGCTGCCAAGGCCAAGCTCTCAGCGTTGCTGGAGATGGTAGCGGCTGGCCAGGAAGTGACCATCACCAGTGACGGCAAGCCCAAGGCCAAATTGGTGCCGGCAGCACGGCGGCACAAAGTATTCACTGGCACATGGGAGCAGTTGAAAAAGCTGCCGCTCCAAACCGAAGGGCCGTTCGCGGAAGAAATCATCCGTGCCGACCGCGATGGTCGCAGGTGGTAATTATGTACCTGGATTCCTGCATCATCGTAAAGCTGGTCAGTCATGAGCCGGACAGCGAGGCGTATCATCGCGTCGTTACCGGCAACCCGGTCGTGACATCGGAATTGGCCGTGACAGAAGTTCGCTCCGCCCTGCTCGCAAAAGAGCGAGCCGGGCGGATTTCTGTCCACGCGCGGCAGACCGGTTGGCGATTGTTCCAGGAAAAAGTCCGTGACGAGGAATTCGTTTTGCTGCCGTTAAGCCGGCAGATTATCGAGCGTGCGGGTGGTGTCATTGAACAATGCCATCCGAAGCTTCCCTTGCGGACGCTGGATGCTATTCACGTAGCCACTGCCGAATTGTGCGGCGGCGAGGAAATGTGCAGCAGCGATAACCAGGTCCTGAAGGCTTCGGACTTTATAGGTCTCGCGCTCGTGCCATCTCCAAAAAACTGACTGATATTTTAACATGCCTGACGAAAACAAGCCCCAGGAACCTAATAATTTGCCCGTAACCGGCACGCCAATGTTTGCCGCGGGAGAAAAAGTCGCGAAGATCAATGTCGCGGAGGAAATCAAGAATTCGTTTCTCGATTATTCAATGTCCGTCATCATTTCGCGCGCGTTGCCTGATGTGCGCGACGGGCTGAAGCCTTCGCAACGCCGTATTCTTTACGCGATGGGGGAACTGTCGCTATATCCCGGCCGTAAAACGTTGAAGTGTGCCAAAATTGTCGGCGAAACGATGGGTAATTATCATCCCCACGGCGATCAGGCGATCTATCCGACGCTTGTTCACATGGCACAGCCGTGGGCAATGCGGGAAAGGCTCGTCGAAGGCCGCGGAAATTTTGGTTCCGTTGAAGACGATCCCCCAGCCTCCATGCGATATACGGAAGCCAGGCTCACCCACCTGGGCGCGGTGTTAATGGAGGATCTGGAAAAGGATACGGTAGATTTCGTACCGAACTATGACGAGACGCGCACGGAGCCGACGGTTTTTCCATCGGCGTTTCCCAATCTGCTGGTCAACGGCGGCACGGGCATCGCGGTGGGCATGGCCACCAACATGCCGCCGCATAACCTGGGAGAAATCATCGACGGCATCTGGGCACAGATTGATAATCCGAATATCACCATCAAGGAATTGATGAAGTTCATCAAAGGCCCGGACTTTCCCACAGGCGGCATGATTTGCGGTGTTGAGGGTATCAAAAATTATTTCGAAACCGGGCGTGGCAGTTTGAAATTGCGCGGACGGGTCGCCTCCGAGGAATTGAAAGGCAGCCGCGAGCAACTCGTCATTACGGAAATTCCCTATAACGTCAACCGGGCCGCGCTCGAACAGCAAATCGCGAATCTCGTGAATGAAAAAACCATCACGGAAATTTCCGCGATGCGCAATGAATCGGACGAAAATACGCGGCTGGTGATGGAGTTGAAGAGGGACGGCAACCCGAAAGTGGTTATCGCCAATCTTTACAAGCATACCCAGCTTGAAGTTTCGTTTGCCGTTAATTCGCTGGCCATTGACCATGGCCGGCCCAAGACGCTCACCCTCAAGGATCTCATCCAATGTTACATCGACCATCGCCGCGAAGTGGTTCTGCGGCGGACGCGCTTTGAACTGAGAAAAGCCGAGGAACGCGCAGAATTGCTGGAAGGGTATCTGATTGCCCTTGCCAACCTGGACGAGTTCATCGCCATTATCCGGAAATCGAAAACCCGGGATGAAGCGCGGGTGAAACTTCTCGCGTTCGAATGGAACAGAGCGCAGGTCGAGCGTTGGGGAATCCTGATTCGCGACGAGGAACGGCTGGACAACGGCCGCTACGGTCTGAACGAACGCCAGGTGGATGCGATCCTGGAGTTGCGCCTGTATCAACTGACCGCGCTGGAAATTGACAAGGTCCAGGGCGAATACAAGGACCTGCTCGAACGCATCAAGGATTTGCTGGACATCCTTGCAAAGGAATCCCGCGTGATGGCGATTATTAAAAATGAATTGGCCGTTATTAAAGAAAAATATGCCACGCCCAGGCTCACACAAATTGTCCCCGATGACGGCGAAATCGCCATCGAAGATTTAATCGTCAATGAAGGCGTGATCATCACGTTGACGCATAATGGCCTGATTAAACGGACGAACATTTCCAGCTACCGGGCCCAGCGCCGCGGAGGCAAAGGCGTCATTGGAATGACGACGCGCGAAGCAGGGGCTGAGGAGGACAAGGATTTTATCGAACACCTATTCACGGCAAGCACCCATGACTACCTGATGTTCTTCACGAACACGGGCCGCGTTTATGTGGAACGTGTCCATGAAATTCCGGACATGGGCCGTGCCGCCAAGGGGCGGAGCATTGCCAATTTGCTGGAATTGAAAAACGGCGAAACCATTGCGGCCCTCATTCGTGTTCAATCCAAAACGGGCACGAACAAGGAAGACGCGACATGGCAGCAGGAGGGATTCATTTTCTTTGCAACAAAGCAAGGCACAGTGAAAAAGACCCAACTCGCGGAATTTGCCAACGTCCGCAAGGGCGGCATCATTGCCATCAGTATTGAGCAGGGGGACACGTTGATTGACGTCAAAATGACGACCGGGCGGGATGAAGTGGTCCTCATCACACGAGGCGGCATGAGCATTCGATTTAAGGAAGAGGACGCCCGTCCAATGGGCCGTCCCGCCGGTGGCGTGCGCGGGATCACCCTGGAAAAAGACGACCAGATGGTCGCGCTGGCGGTGGTCGTGCCGGATGCGAAACTTTTGGTTGCCGGCGAAAACGGAATCGGCAAGCGAACGGACTTTGAAGAGTACCGCGTCCAATCGCGCGGTGGCAAAGGTATCATTACAATGAAGACCACGGAAAAGACCGGCGGCGTGATCGGCGCGCTGACGGTGCACGACAATGATGAGATGATGCTTATTACGTTCAAAGGCCAAATGGTGCGAATCTCCGTGAACGGCATTCGGGAAGCCGGTCGCAACACGCAAGGCGTGAAATTGATCGACTTGGATGCCGAGGACAAATTGCAGGCGATCGCAAAGGTGATAAGCGAAGACAAAGAAGATGTGCCCGGCGAAAGCGAAGCCCCGGCTCAGCCGGCGGGATAGCGCGGCTTTTGACCAGGTAACTGATTTTTGGTAGATTTGAGTCGTGAGCAAGCAAGTCATAGTTGAAGTGCCGGAACACGCCGCGGAGTTGATTGGCGGTGATGACGCGCACTTTAGTCGGGACATGTTTGAGGCTGCCGTCTTGCGCTGGTTTGAAGAGGGCCGCTTGTCACAAGGGCAGGCGGCAGAAATGCTTGGTCTGAAGCGGGGGGAGTTTTTCGACTTGCTCTATAAACACCATATATCGCCGGTGCAGATGAGTGTTGAGGATTTGGACAAGGATTTCAAACGTGGCTGAACGTTGGGTCATTAATGCTTCTCCGATCATTCTGCTCGCGAAGGCGGAAATTATTGGATTCCTTCCAGATCTTTGCGATGAGCTTATCATTCCTGTAGGCGTAATAGGCGAAGTTCAAAACATTCATGTTCCGGATGCGGGTAAAAAATGGCTTGAAACCGAGGGAAAGAAATTCATTCGAGAAGGTGTGGCTATCCATAATGCTCTGGCGGGGTGGGGCGGCGGCGCCGGAGAGACGGAAGTCATCTCGTGGGCATTGCAAAACCCTGGTTTTATAGCAATTCTTGATGACCGCCGCGCGCGGGCGCTGGCGGCAAAGAATAATATACCTGTTCTCGGCTCATTGCGTGTCATTGTAATTGCGAAGGACCGAGGCTTAATCGCTGCAGCGAAACCGGCGCTCGAAAGACTCCGCGGCGCCGGTGCATACGTTACAGATGAACTGATTGATCGGTCAATTGCTTTGGCCGGTGAGAGTTGAATCCAACCCATGAAAACAGCAGCGAACACAAAAGATCGTTTCGTCATCATCATGGCCGGCGGCCGCGGTGAGCGGTTCTGGCCGTTGAGCCGCGAAAAAACGCCCAAACAATTGCTGGCCTTGCTCGGCAAAAAATCGTTTTTGCAGGAAGCGGTAGAACGGGTTGTTCCAATCGTGCCGGTTAAAAATATCTTCGTTATCACCAATGAGACGCAATTGCCGGAGGTGCGGAAACAACTTCCGAAGATTCCCAAAGCCAATCTCATCGCCGAACCGATGGGGCGCGATACGTGCGCCGCGGTCACACTCGGGGCGTCGTTGGTCGGCGCGCGCTCGACAACCGGTGTCATGGCTGTGCTTCCGGCGGACCATGTGATGCCGGATGCAAAAAAGTTTCAGCAAATTTTGGGCGACGCATTTGACCTGGCTTCGCGCGGACAGGCCATCGTGACCATTGGAATCAAGCCTGCGGAGCCGGCGACCGGATACGGTTATATCCGCGTGGGCAATGAACTGCCCGCGCCAGACGGCGCTAAAAAATACAAAACTACTTTCTTTAAGGCGGAACAATTTGTCGAAAAGCCGAATTTTGAAAAGGCCATTGAATACGTCAACAGCGGCCAATATCGCTGGAATGCCGGGATGTTTGTCTGGAGTTTTGTGACAATCACCAACGGTCTGGAAAAACATCAGCCGGAAATGTTTGCTGCCTGCCAGCGCTGGTTCAAGGTCGCCAATAACCCGGCAAAGCTGGCGAAAACGCTCGCGAAGGAATATCCGGGCGTCAAAAAGATTTCGATCGATTATGCTCTAATGGAGCATGCGCAAAATGTCATCGTGGCCGATGGGGCGTTGGAATGGGATGACCTGGGCGCGTGGCCGGCCCTGGCGCGGCATCTTAAGGCCGATGCCGAAGGCAACTGTGCCGTGGCTGATTTTATTCACGTGGACGGCGCTCGCAATATTATCTATGACGCGCGAACGAAGAATAAAACACCCATCGCCGTCGTTGGTCTGCGTGACAGCATACTGGTCCAGACCGATGATGCCGTGCTCCTGGCACACAAAAGCCAGGCGCAGAAAATAAAAGAATTGGTCAGAAAACTGGGCGAAGACGCGAAGTTAAAGAAATTGGTCTAACAGCCTGTTAGAAACTATGAATCCAGAGCCTGACGCGTTGGAACTGCCGGTGTGGCCGTCATCTCGCAGCCTGCTGTCTCGTGTAACGCGGTACTTCCGCATTTACGCCGCGCTGTGGAGGACCTCGATCACGCGTGAAATGTCGTTCAAGGGCAATTTCATCCTATGGATCATCGTCGAACTTCTGTGGTTCGGGCTGCAATTGAGTTTCGTCAGTGTCGTGTTTACGCAAACGCAGCAAATAGGTTCTTGGTCGGTGTGGCAGGTGGTATTGCTGACGGGGGCGAGCAATTTCATTCAGCAAATTTATCAGGCGTTTTTTTTGGTCAATTGCACGAATCTTTCCGAACTGGTTCGCACGGGGAAAATGGATTTTCTGCTGTTGCTGCCCGTGAACACACGTTTTGTGGTTTCCACGCGGCAGGTGGACATTTCTTCCTTTGCCAACGCGGCGTTTGCCGCGTGCGTGATGGGGTTTGCGGCGCACAAATTGCATTTACATCCCTCGGTGATGGAATTGATCGGCTTTGCCGCGTTATGTGTTGTGGGTCTGCTCATCCATTATTCCCTGATGTTCATGCTGGCGTCCGTGAGCTTTTGGACCGTCCGCGCGCAGGGAATCGTATGGGGTTACTACAATTTGTTTAATATCGCCCGGATGCCCGATGACGCGTTTCACGGGGTATTCAAGGCCGTGTTCACGTTTGCGCTGCCGGTGTTGCTGGTTTCAAACGTGCCGGTGCGCGTGCTGGCGGACAAATTGACGTCGCCATCGGCTTGCGCAGTGCTTCTGGGATTGGGGTTGGTTTGGGCCGCAATTTCGCAATGGTTTTGGCGCCTGTCCCTGCGTCATTACACCAGTGCAAGCACGTGATTATTAGCGCTGACACCCCGCGTTCTTTGGCGCTTGCTCCGCCAGAACGGATTGTGATCCAATCCCATTAATAAAAAAAGCGCGGACGTTTCCGTCCGCGCTCATTCCTTGGCGATTCCGCGTTTTCTTCAAACCTTCTTTACGGAAAATACTATTGCGAGTTCTGTGCCAGAGCGAATCCCTTTGATTTCGAGGGTTTCGAAGGAAGGGGCCGTTACGTTTCGTGCATTTTGCAATTCTTGCAGGAATTCAAAATGCAATGAAGTACATTACTCGAAGAACGAACCAAACACGGAGTGGATTTCTTTGACGACGACACGGAGGCTAAGCCAACGTTTCCACAACTCGGCGTCCATAGCAGCGTCCGAATCTTTTGGGCTTTCCAGGACGTAGCGGACATCCGCCTCATGTTCGGCGAAGCGCTCGGCGTGCGGGTGGCGCGGGTCTCTCCAGTGGCGCAATAGGCGTTCCCGAAATTCAGGCACACGCCAGACCATCCGCCCGTATTCGAACTTGGCATATTCCTGAAAATAGATTCCGTTTATGAACATGGTCAAATTATGCTTTTTGCGCTTCTTTCGCCCATGTGTCTTTCAGCGTGATAGTGCGGTTGAAGATCAATTTCGACGGTTGCGAATCCTTGTCCAGGGCAAAATAGGCGAGACGTTCGAATTGGTAGCGCGCTTCGGGGCTGGCGTCTTTCAAAGAGGGTTCGCATTTGGCGGCGACGACTTCGAGTGAGTGTGGATTTAGGGAGGACTTGTAATCGCCGGTGGCATCGGGCTCGGGCGCCGTAAACAGGCGGTCGTAAAGGCGGGCTTCGGCATCGATGGCGTGGGTGGCGCTGACCCAATGGATCGTGCCTTTAACTTTCCGATTGGCCGTCGCGCCGCCGGTTTTGCTGTCGAGATCGGCGGTGCAGCGTAACTCAACGATTTTTCCTTCGGCATCTTTTACAACTTCATCGCATTTAATGATGTAGGCGTATTTCAAGCGGACTTCGCCGCCGGGTTTGAGGCGGAAAAATTTTGGCGGCGCGGTTTCCATGAAATCGTCGCGCTCAATGAACAGTTCGCGGCTGAATGGGATTTTTCGGGTCCCTGTGGCCGGGTCTTCAGGATTGTTGACGGCATCGAGTTCCTGAGTCCTGCCTTCGGGATAATTGGTGAGGACAACTTTCAACGGACGCAGCACCGCAAGGCGTCGAAGGGCGGATTTATTCAAGTCATCGCGAATGATGTGCTCGAACACGGCCATGTCCGTCAGGCTGATGAATTTGGTGACACCGACCCCGATGGCAAAACGGCGTAGCGTCGCGGCGGGGATGCCACGGCGGCGGATGCCGGAGATGGTTGGCATGCGGGGGTCGTCCCACCCGGTCACAATCTTATCATTCACCAATTGAATCAACTTGCGTTTGGAAACAATCGTGTGGCTGGGGATCAATTTTGCGAACTCATATTGATGGGGCAGGGGACGGGGCAGATCGAGGCTTTCCAATATCCAATCGTAGAGCGGGCGATGGACCTCGAATTCCAGCGTGCAAATCGAATGGGTGATGCCTTCGATGTAATCGCTCAGGCAATGGGCAAAGTCGTACATGGGATAAATGACCCATTTTGTGCCCGTGTGGTGGTGCTCCGCATGGCGGATTCGGTAAAGCAGAGGGTCTCGCAGCCAAATATTTGGCGCTGCCACGTCAATTTTTGCGCGCAGGGAGCGTTTGCCGTCCGGAAATTCCCCGGCCTTCATGCGCGTGAACAGGTCCAGGTTTTCCTCCACACTGCGGTCCCGGTAAGGAGACGGTTTTGCATTGCGCCGGTATTCGTCGGTTTCTTCTGGAGTCAAATCGCAGACGAAGGCCTTGCCCCTTTTTATAAGGACGATGGCGTATTCGTAGATTTGGTCGAAGTAATCGGAGGCGTAAAAGGGCTCGACGCGCGCGGTTTGCGGCGGGACGGGGGCCAGATAAAAGTCCGGCTTGCCGTTTGACGAAACAACGTCCGGAGTTTTGCCGAGTTCCTTGAGGCCCAGGTTGGTATTGGCCCAGCCGGAGATGAGCCAGTTGACATCTTCCCGAATGGAGTCCACGTATTCGATGTCTTCCTTGGTGGGATTGGTGTCGTCCATCCGGAGGTTACAGACGCCGCCGAATTCGCGGGCGATGCCAAAATTCAGGCAAATGCTTTTGGCGTGCCCGATGTGGAGGTAGCCGTTGGGTTCTGGCGGAAATCGGGTATGAATCCGCGGATATTTGTTCGCGGCAACATCGTTGGCCACTATGTCGCGGATAAAATCCGATGGCGCAGGAGCGGTATTTTCCAGACTCATAAATCAAAAAATGATAACAAACGTGAATGGGGTTGTCCATGAACGCCATAAATCAAGATTGATTGAGGGATAATGCCCTGCCAAATTGGGGCGCGTGGTCAATCTTCCGTTACCGTCCGAAAAAATCCCGCGAAAGTTGTGGTTTATCCTGTTGGCACTGGTGGCAATGGGTGCGGCGATTCAACCGAACGAAAAACCGATTGCGGTGCCGCAGGGTTTGAAGGCAACCGCAGGCCAGCTTAGCGTGAGCCTGCAGTGGGAGCCGTCGCCGGGGTCCATGGGTTATGAAATCGAACGCGCCACCACCTCGTTTGGCCCGTTTAAGCCATTGCGCAATAATCTGCCCCAAGTAACGCTCTACCGTGATTTTTTGGGCGAAGCAGCCACAAACTATTACCGGGTGCGCTCGATGCAAACCAACAGCATGGGCCGTCCTTTGCCCTCGGACTGGTCGCAGCCGGTGGCGGGCAGATCCGAGGCGTTGAACGGGGAAAAATTGCTCACGGACGTGCAACGGGCAAGTTTTGACTATTTCTATTTGTATGCCCATCCGGTTTCGGGCCTGGCCCGGGCATCGGCCCGTCGGGACCCCGATATTTGCGCAATTGGGGCCAGTGGCATGGGATTATTTAACCTGGGAGTGGGCATCGAAAGAGGGTTTATCACACGAGAACAGGGCGCGGAGCAGGTTTTGAAAGAGTTGAAATTTCTTTCGGAAAAAGCGGACCGTTTCCACGGCGCGTTTCCGCATTTTATCAACGGGCGGACGGGCGAGGTGATTCCATTCAGTAAATACGATGATGGCGCGGACATTGTGGAAACGGCGTTCCTGATGGAGGGGGTGCTATTCACGCGCGAGTATTTTTCCCGAACGAACTCCGAGGAAACGGAAATCCGTGCGCTGGCTGACATTCTTTGGCGCGATGTGGAGTGGGATTGGTTCGTTACCCAAAGCAGTCCGATTCCGGCGATGATTTGGCATTGGTCGCCGCGTTATGGGTTCAAAAAGAACCTGTATATCCTGGGGTTCAACGAATGCCAGATTGTCTATGTGCTGGCGCTGGCATCGCCCACGCACCCGATTCAGCCGAAATGCTATTGGAACGGCTGGGAGTCGGGAAACTATGCGGCAGCCAGTACGCAGTTTGGAATTCACGTGGAATTGGGAGGCTGCGGCGACATAGGGCCGCCACTCTTTTTTGCTCATTTTTCATATTTGGGTTTGGACCCGCACGAAATCATGTTTCGTGGCCGGAGCTATTTTGACCATTTCAGGAATTTTTGCCTGGTACAGAACCTGTACGCCGAATCCCGGAGCACGAAGTATAAAGGTTATGGTGCCCTTTGGGGCATCACTGCCAGCGCGGGTCCCGACGGTTACAGGGCATTCGCGCCGGGATTGCGGGACAACGGCACGCTGGCGCCGACGGCGTCGCTGTCTTCGATGCCGTACGTTCCAACCGAAAGCCAGTCGTGCCTTTTGGCAATGTATCAGGAATGCGGTCCGCGGCTGTGGGGGCCGTTTGGGTTTTATGACGCGTTTAATTTCTCGCGCGATTGGGTATCGAAGACATATCTATGCATCGATGAAGGCCCAATTACTCCGATGATTGAAAACTATCGCACGGGCCTGTGCTGGAAGACGTTCATGAAAGCGCCTGAAATCGGGCCGGTGGTGAAGCTCCTGAATGAGGGGGAAAATTTGCGGGAGAAAAAGTCGCTGGCAGCAAAATCTCCTGATTAGCCATTATTTGGCCCCTGTGCCGCGGAAGACGGCCGGAATGGTCAGCAGCAGGATTTTGACGTCGAGCCAGAGGGACCAGTTGTCAATGTATTGGAGGTCAAGGCGGACCCACTCTTTGAAGTCGATGATTTGGTTGCGTCCGCAGATTTGCCAAAGGCAGGTGAGGCCGGGTTTGACGCTCAGGCGGCGGCGATGGGCAAGGTCACTGAAGCGTTTGACTTCGTCCACGGGCAGGGGGCGGGGGCCTACGAGGCTCATGTCGCCGCGCAGGACGTTCCAGAGTTGTGGGAGTTCGTCGAGGCTGAATTTGCGGAGGAACCTGCCGACGCGGGTCACGCGGGGGTCGTTTGTAAGCTTGAAGACGGGGCCGCGCATTTCGTTCATGGCTTCGAGTTCGTGTTTGTATTGTTCGGCGTTGGTCACCATGGTCCGAAATTTATAGAGGGTAAAGGGCCGGCCGTTCTGACCGGAGCGTTGTTGCTTAAAAAAGACCGGACCGCGGGAGGACACCTTGATGGCGATGGCAATCAAAGGGAAGAAAATGATGCCGAAAACTGTGAGCAGAATAAACGAACCAACGAAATCCAGGAGGGCTTTGGCGATGCTGTGCCAGGAGGATTCGGGGGTGGTGCGAAAGATGAGGAGGGGCCGGCCCAGGAGTTCGTCAATGCTGGTGCGGGAAATTTGCGTCGCAAAAAAGTCGGCCATGAGCCAGACCTCTACGCCCTCGAGTTCACAGGCTTTAATGACGTTTTCTATTTGGTCGAAGAAGGTATGGCGCGCCCTCAAAATGACTCCATAGGCGGAATGTTCGTGGAGCATCTGGATGAGTTCCTGCGCGCCCATTTGGTTCATATTCAGCTCGGCGACAATCTCGATGCCTTCGTCGCCCTGGGCTGCTATTTCCTGCCGCATTTTGCCGATTTCCTTGTCCGATCCCGCAATGATGAAGCGTCGGCGATATTGGGAGCGCGCGACCGAGCTTTTCATGAACAGGCGCAACAACTCTTCCTTTATAAAAACGGCGCAAAAGGCGATACAGCCAAATACGACCATGATCATGCGGGCGACCTCCAGATGAAAAATGTAGGCGACGGCGATTAATCCGAGCGTGGCCACGGCGCAGCCTCTAAGCAGCGGCCAAAGAACGGCAGCGCGCGGAGCCAATGGCGGGCGATTGTAAAAGCCCTGCCATTCGAGAATCAGGGGCGCACCCGGGAACAGGACAAAAAAGAGCTTTGCGAAATCGTTGAATGGCGTGGAAGCCGGGAGGTTGAACTCCGAAATGATGCGCGGGTCCGACCGCAAGAGGTACGCAATCAGAAAGCTGGCCGAAAAAATACAGGCGTCGGCAATCTGATGAATTTGCGTCCGGATTTGTTGGTCGCGTCTAAGCATCGTTATTGCTGCAACGGCAATTCAAACTGGGGGACCTGGGCGGCAATCAGGCGTTTGGTTTCAGCAAACGCGGCATCCTCCTGGCCGGGCAGGCACGGCACATAATAGGAGATATAAGCCCATCGCTGCAAGTCACCTGTGCGGAATAAATTCATTGTCAGGTGTTCCAGCATTTTGTCGTGGTCGGGCGTTTCATCGTCTTTGGCGACATACCAGAAGACATAGATGCCGGCGGCCCTTTCTTTCTGGCCGTCAGGCGCTTGAATAGTGGCGCTGATGTTCCATCTGGCGACCTGCAAATTGTACGGGGGATTGTCATTGATGGGGATGTTCAGCATTTCCTTTTTGTCAATGGTCCAGCCCTGGCCAGGCAGGCAATATTCAGGACGATGAATGCTGGTGCGGTCAGCGCCCATCAAAATGACGGTATTTTGGATCCGAATTCCGGTTGGATTGGTATAGCGGCGTTCGGTGTAACTGGTGTCTTTGGGAAAATAGCCGATGGCGACGTCCGGCTCCGGGACATTTGTGGACGTGAAATCCAAAACACGTTCGGGCAGGGCGATAGTCATCAGCATCTTGCCGGGAATTTGCGTGCCCTTTACGCCCGGGTCAGAGAGTTTTTGGTTTGCGCGCAACCATGTCAATGCGCCTGCGGTGCCGGCCATCAGGACGAGCGCGAGTGTCAGAAAGAGCCATTGTTGACTTTTCATTTGGCCTCCGCTTTGGCGAGTTTTGATTTAGCCACGCACTTTTCCAGATAATTTCCGACCAGGAAGAGCCCGATAAAGGCGGGCGCGTACGGCATCAGGCTGCTAATCCAGTTGTCGTGGACGAAATTGCCCAATTTTTCGCCGCCAATCTCTGCGGCGACGATAACCATGAAAAGCCGCAGGAAATTGCCCAAAACGGCAAATGGCAATGCAAGCGACATCAGGAACAGCCGTTTCCACGCGGATCGAAAGGTGAAAAAGCCGTAAACGGTGGCCAGGAGAAATGTGGCGAAGAGGCTGCGAATACCGCTGCAGGCTGCCACGACGTCATATTCAAACGAGCCGGTCGGGTCAATCAGCCGGGTGCCTTCGCGCACGATGCCTATTCCAAACAAGTGGGCAGTGACTTCGACGAGCCAGGTCACGAGCAAGCGCAATGGGAATGTGATGAATGTCGCGTGCGTGCCGAGGGGAACCGAAAAGGCAAACAGGAAGAACGGGAAAAAGCTCTTGCGCAGCCATTCCGTGCCCCAGGCCAGACCCATGATTCCGTAGATTCCGACAAAGAGCGCGACAATCGAAATATGGGGCAATTGAGCTACATATGCCAGGAGGTGGAGTATTATTCCCAGGATGAGAACCCCGAGTCCCGGGCCCCACAATTGCAAACGGGAATCGAGCAATTCGTGCCGCTTCCACCAGAACAGTCCAACGACGAGGAACGGAACGAACATACAATCTCCATCATCCGAAATGTCTGAGTTGTTATAAGCGCGATACATCCATGTAAATAGGGACGGGGTATGGACGTAGCCGAGGACGGAATTACCGAGAAATTGGAACAGTGCAAGCCATGCCGCCAGCAGCACAAAGAAGAACGTCTTGTTTGGCAGTCGTTGCCAGCAATCCGCGGTATCCCGCTGGAAGTCGCCAATGTTTTTGATGGGTTGGGTTTCGTTCATGGACACGCCTATCCACCTTTAGATTGTCAAAACCGAAAAAAGACTCAATAAAAATCCGCCGGTGGGCGTTACTTTTCTGCCCTGGATGGCAGGTTTCGGCCATCAATGGCGCCAGGATATCACATATTTGACCATGGATCACACAGAAAGTCGGGGGGGCTTCAAAGTTCGACGAAAAGCGTCAGAGGATGACGATGAGGATGAGGATGAATTTAGTTCCGCCGTAACGCTTGACACCCGACGCTCGGGCGGACAGGGTTATTGGGCAAAATGGATCAGGCGAATTCAGCGAGGCAATTTCAGGAGCGGGGATTTGTTGCGCTTTTGTGCGTCCTGGCAGCAATTCATGTTTTTGTTTTTTCGACCGCATTTCCGTTTTTCAATGACGTTGATGAGCCGGAGCATTTTGATTTGGTCGTACGATACTCGCACGGCCAAATTCCGCGCGGGATGGAAAATTATTCGGCCGAATCGTCGGGCTATTTGGCGTTGTATTCTTCATGCGCGTATTTGGGCACAGCGGCAATGTTTCCGGGTGGACAATTTCCGCCCCCGGCATGGACGTTGCCCGTGGAGACGGCACAGCATGAACTGGCTCTTGAGGCGTCGGCGTGGCAGCAGCAGATCAATGACGAGGCATGGCAGCCGCCGCTGTATTATGCGGTGGGAGCAATCTGGTGGCATCTGGGCCAGTTATTCGGTTTTAAAAACGGATATCTGTTGTATTGGCTGAGGTTTCTGGACATCGGCGTCGTCATTGGTGTGGTATTGCTGGGATATACGGCGGCGCGAATGGTTTTTCCGGAGAACAGGTTTATTCAATTGGGGGTGCCGTCGATTCTGGCGTTTATGCCGCAAAGCGCATTTTATTCGATCGAAACGGATGCGCTATCGCCTCTTTGTTTTGGTGCGCTGTTTGTCTGCCTGTTGCAGTGGCTGCGCCAGGAGGTTCCAGATTGGCGGCTTGGCGTCATGACCGGGCTGGCTTTTGCGGCGACGTATCTTACGAAACTGACGAATCTTTCGGTCCTGGCGGTCGCGTTGGCGGTCGTCGCGTACAAATTGGGCGAATGGTTTAGAACCGGCAAAATTGCGCCTGCCCAGCCGGCTCTGGCTGGGTTTGGATTGTGCGCGGCAATCCCGGTGGGGACATGGATGGCATGGTGCAAATCCAACTTTGGCGATTTGACCGGGGGCAAGATGGAGATGGCGTGCGTGGGATGGACGTACAAGCCATTTCTTCAATGGTGGAATCACCCAATCTTTACGCCCAGTGGCTTTTGGACCTTTTTGTCGGAATTGATCAGGACGTTTTGGCGCGGGGAATTTTTGTGGCACGATAAACCGATGGCCTCGCCGATGCTCAATGCCATTTATTTGAGCATGACCATCGGCTTTGTCTTGTGCGCGCTGGTGGCCATGATTCCGGGCACGCGGGCCTGTTCACCAATGGCGTCCTTCCAACGCCAGGGGCTTTATTTGAGCCTGGCATGCATTACGGCGGCTGTGGCGTTTTGCGGATTTTTGTCCATCATTTATGATTTCCATAATTTTTCAAACCCGTCGCGTGAACATCCTTATTTTTCGTTCGGCCGGTTTTTGCTTAGCGCGCTGGTTCCGTTCATCTTGTTGTTCGTTTTTGGAATTGACCGGGGACTGAACCGGTTTGGGAACGTCGCGAAATATGGCGCATTGGTGGCGATCATTTTATTTATGGTTGTTGGGGAAATCGTGACAAATTTGCCGGCGTTTTCGAATCCGTATAATTGGTGGCACCTGCCTTGAGGAATTTGCGATTTACGATTTACGATTTACGCGTGTAGCGATTCTATTTCGCAAGCCCTTGAGGAATTTGAGCAGCCTGGGATTATTGGCGGCGTTTAAGGCTCGATTGCATTGTTTCGCCGCTTCGTGCGCGCGTCCGGTTTTGTAAAGGCTGCTGGCGAGCCATGCCCGGGCCATTGTCTCGAGTTTCTTGTTTAGGCCGATTCGAATCGCTTTTAGATAGTACGGTATCGCTTCCGATTCCCGGCTGTTGTTATCGTGAAATAGCGCCAGGTTGTAACAGGCTTTTGCTTTCTGCCTCTTCGTTTTTGCAGCCTTGATTGCTTGAAGCAGTTGTTGACTTGATCTTCGCATTTTTGATTGAGACGAAATATATGAAAATGCTTCTGGCAACGTTTGCCCGGCATCCCATTTATTGTGTCATGCCGATTGTTTGGAGCCAACGTTCGACCAGTTGGGGCCACTCGCCGATCGATTAGTCGCGATTCCAAAGTCCATCAGGCCATCTCGGCCTTCCGTTGCGGTGTATTTGCATATAAGGTCTGAAAGTCCGCAACATCCGCTACACGGTTGATTATCAACAACTTAATCCTTAACAAATCTGCAACAAATCCGCAACAGGGTCGCAACATTTTGGAAGGATTTCACAGGAGCAAGGAATGCTGGAACCAAAGTCGTTCTCCCCTTTGGAGCGAAAATCCATTGCTTTTTTCAAGCGATTTCGCCACTTCAAGCGGGTGTCGAATGCCCAGGACAAATACCGGGCGGCAATTCAATTTTTCGAACAGCAGGAACCAGAGGGGAAGCAGGCGGCACATTCGCGGATCCTTGGTTCCCCAGAGCCGATATTCCGCATTCGGCATTATCCATAGGATGCTTCCACTTTGGCAGCGACGTCCTTATAACCGCTATCAATGTCGTAGAGCACTTTGAACTGATCGAGGGCGTCGTCCTTTTTGCCCATGTTTTCAAACACCATGCCGAGGTTGTAGGTCATTTCTTTCTTTTCGTCATCGAAAATCGGTTTTTCCTTGATCGCGTCCTGGAGAGCGCGCGCGGCGAAGTCGAACATTTTCTTTTTCTCGTAGCATTTTGCCAGATAATTCATGGCCGCGAGTTTTTTATGCGGATTTTGTCGCGCCTTCTGAAATTCCTGGATGGCCTCGCTGTATTTGCCGATCTGGTAATAGAGCGCGCCCATCTCGTAGCGAATGGCCAAATCGGTTGGATACTTCTCGACGCGTTTTTGGCATTCGGACACTTGAAACTCCAATTTGGCTGCCTTGAGCTGCTCGACTTGCGCGGCGTGGTCGGGCGCAAACGGATTCACCTGCTCGATTTGATGGTCGAACTGCTTGACCTTCGTTTTGGCGATGGCCTGTTCGAGCGAAGGGTCGTTGCCCATTTCGGAATTTCTGACGCGGTCGTAGAGTTCAAACGCTTTATCAAACTGTTTTTTCTCGGTGTAGAGGTCCGCCAGCACCCGGGCCGTTTTTAAATTATTTGGCTCGGTTTGCAGGCGCGCTTCATATTCCTTGATCAGGTTCTCGGTCCGGTCTTCGGATTTTACAATCCGATTTTGCTGTTCGAGCAAGACCGCTTCATCCTTGTTTTTGAGAACGTCGCGAAAAGAACCTTTGCCGCTTTCCAGCGCGCCGTAACCGCCTTCGTTGAGCGTTTTGCTGGCGGCAATGTCTTTGAGCGCTTGTTTGAGTTCACCGTCCGTCGGGTACTCTTTTATCAAATCCATGAGATGTTTCTCACCCGGCTGCGCGTTTCCGGCTCCCGCGCAGGCGTGCGCATACTCAATGGCGATGTTTCTGTCCTTCGGCGAATTTTTAACCAGGATTTCGTAGGACAATACGGCCGTCCTGGGAAATTCAAGGGCGTTCGCGGCTTCGACGATGATTTTGTGCCCGCCCGAACTATTTGGATCACTGTTCAAAATTTGCTCTGCGATGACCATTGCGCCGGCCGGATTGGACCGCAAGGCAAGCTGGGCTTTGGCGACGAGAGGGGACGACCCCGCGCTGCCCAGCATCTTTTTGAAGAAGCCGCCGCCGCCCGACTTTTTGACCTGCTCCCCGCGGAGGGCCTTTCGGCAATCAAAGAATCCGGGCTCTTTTTCGAGGACCTGGTTATAGAGCGCGATGGCGTAGTCCGTATTTTCCCGCTGGGCCGCTTCCTGCGCCTTGGTGTAGAGTGTTCGCGCCTCGCGCGATATTTCATTGATGCTTTTTTCTGCCATGGTCGTGCTTGTTAGAAAATCGCCGTTCTTTTGCAAAAAATCAACTCTATCCGTATCCTCGACAGTTTATTCGCACTGCGCCTTCTGCCGGAGGGCATGGTCAGCGAGGATCAGTGCTGTCATCGCCTCGACCATCGGTACTGCCCTCGGCAATACGCAGGGGTCATGCCGCCCGCGGCCTTTCAGCGTCGTATTTTCAAAATGTTCGTCAACTGTATTTTGCGCATGCATGACGGTCGCCACGGGCTTGAACGCGACGCGAAAATAAATCGTTTGCCCGTTCGAAATGCCGCCCTGGATGCCCCCGGAATAATTTGAGGTCGTAATTACCTTCCCGGCGCGGGCGCGAAATGGGTCATTATGCTCACGGCCGGTCATCAGGGTTCCCGCAAATCCGGACCCAATTTCAAAACCTTTGGACGCAGGCAGGCTCAGCATCGCTTTGGCCAGGTCCGCTTCGAGCTTGTCAAAAACCGGTTCGCCCCAGCCCGCGGGAACGCCGCGGGCGACGCCTTCCACGACACCGCCGACGCTGTCACCCGCGCGCCGCATTTTTTCGACAAGCCGAATCATTTTTTCAGCCGCCTGATTGTCCGGGCAGCGCATGATATTGGATTCAATTTGCGCTGCTTTGACTTTCTCGGGATTTACGGCGGCAACGATGCGCTGCGTTTGTTTAACGTAGGCGAGGATTTCCACGCCATATCGTTCGCGCAGGATTTTTTTAGCAATCGCGCCCGCGGCAACGCGGCCGATGGTTTCGCGCGCGCTGGCCCTGCCGCCGCCCTGCCAGTTCCGGATTCCATATTTGGCGAAATAGGTGAAATCGGCGTGGGACGGGCGAAACTTTTCCTTCATTTCGCTATAGGCTTCGGGCCGGGCGTCTTCGTTTTTGACCCACATGCAGATGGGGGTGCCGAGGGTTTTTCCGTCAAAAGTGCCGGACAGGATTTGCACAGTGTCCGGTTCGCGCCGCGGCGAGACGATTTTGGATTGGCCGGGGCGGCGGCGATCCAGCTCCGGCTGAATGTCCGCCTCGGTAAGTTTTAGACGCGGCGGACAACCGTCCACGACCACGCCGACACCTCCACCGTGAGACTCGCCCCAAGTGGTGATGCGGAACAGGTGCCCGAAAGTGCTTGCCATGCCGCAATTGTGCGGAAAAAAGGGAAGATGGTCAAATGCGTGATGGTAGGGACGGCGCGCTGCGCCGTCACCGCCCGTATAGTGGGCGGAACAAGGGCGATTCAACGTCCATCTACGTTCGTTGCGCCGCTAAACGCGGCGCGGACAGCGCATCGCGCTGTCCCTGCCACAATTTCGGATTGAGCCCGGTCGTTATAAAGGATACCGTTGGGATTCATGCAGTTCGCGATGCTCAGAAAGTTCCCTTTTGCCGTGCTGGCCGTTGGCGCGGCGATGGTTCTGGCATACCTCATTGATGATAACCTGGGAGTCGCGTGGCCGACAAATGTCGTTCGTAATTGGCAGGAATTCGGTTTTTTAAACCTTCATGGCCAATTGGTTGCTAATTCGGGCGGATTCGAGGTGGCCCAAAATCCAAAGGTCTACGGAGGCATGAGCCCGGTTTGCCTCTATCCCGCGTTTTTTGCAACACAGCTTTTCAGTTGGACCGGTTTGGATACGCTCTCGTTTCAAATTCTATTGGCAGCGGTCGTTTTCTGGGCGTCGTGGCGGTTGTTGGGGCGTGACAATTTTGCGCTGATGGCAGCCGGAGTGGCCATTCTGTGCCCGGGTTACTTGCGATGGCCAAAAATCCTGGATCCGAACACGCTTGCGGCGCTGCCGGTCCTTCCTTACGCGGTACTGGTTTTGGCGATCTTAAAGAAGCCGAAAATGACTCCAACCCTCGCTGGCGCGCTGATTGTCTTAACCCTCGCGTTCATGTCATTGAATTGGACGACAGCCTGGGTTTGCGCACCCTGCGTTTTCATGTTCTTGGCCATTCCCGGTCTAAATCGCCGTGCCCTTGGTACGCTGATCGCCGTAATGGTTGTCGCCATTCCACTGGTTGTCGTCGGGTCATTTGCCGCAAAATACGGTCACCACGGCCCGGGGGCGGCGGGAAGTAATAGCATGGCAGTCCACTCGAGCGCATCTTCGGGCGGGCTATTGAGTATCATAGCGGGGTATACGTGGGGCAGCGGGGGGTATGGCAACGGAACCTCTACTGCGCACCTTTTTTTGCGCCTGGCCTTCACCAACATAGTCGGTTTGCTTCCACTTTGGCTCATTTGCCTTTATGCCCTTATCGATTCGATCCGGGCCGGCAGACGTGTTTCAGGATTGGTTTTTGTGCCTTTGGCGTTCGCCGTTCTGAACATGATCATCATGCGGAATTATTTCTGCCACCATCCCTGGATGGCAGGGCCGGTCCTGTTGGTGGGCGTCGTTTTCTCGCTGGCGGTGCTGAGGATTTCGCCGGTGGCGGATACCGCGTCTGGTTCAGACAAAATGCCTTTGAAGATCGTTTATGGAGCCGGGCTGGTTTGCTTCGTTTATGGTTTTGCCGTACTGATGTTTTTCCGTGCCAATGAGTCGGACCTTTTGTCATTGGTAAAGCTGGTGCGGCAGCATACGGCGCGTTCCGATACAATCGCCATTCTAAAATCCGATTCAGTTACATCGCCGCTCGTGGATCGGCTCGATGAACCGCTGGATCGCCACGTAATCGAGGTGGATAATATCAACGATCTGGCCAATCAAGGGCATGCGGTCATTTTATCCGCGATTCAATTGAACGACTCGCCGACGTTGATCGCGCAAAGCGCGGCGGCCTCGCAATCATGGCTGACGCGGGTTGCCGATTGGTTCAATCATTCCATTTCGCATCGCCGCGCGGGAGATCGGATTGAACTGCCCGGCGTCTTTTATCTGTATGCGCCGCGCCGATGATATGTTTTCTCAACCGCCAAACTGCCGTGTCATCAACGCCCTAAAATGAGTTCAAGCGATGCCAAACCAAACCGCCGGGATCTGGTGTCCATTGTCATTCCCATGCTGAATGAGCGGGAAGGACTGCGGACGCTTTTTGATCATGTTGAACAGGTCCTTAAAGATACCGCGGCGGATTGGGAAATGGTGGCGGTGGATGACGGGAGCACGGACGGAACGCGCGATGCCGCAAAGGAAGAATTAAAACGATTTAGCCGATGGCAATTGATCATTTTGAGCCGGAATTTTGGCCAGCAACCGGCGTATCGCGCAGGAGTGGATTATGCGCGCGGGGACGCCGTGATTTTTCTGGATGCGGACCTGCAGGACCCGCCTGAAATCATCCCGCAATTTCTCGAAAAGTGGCGTGCCGGATACAAGGTCGTTATCGGATGCCGCACGAGCCGTCAGGAGACGGGCTTGCGCCGGATTTTGTTCGATGGATTTCATCGGGTGTTCCATAGCATGACCGGCCGCGTGATGCCGATGAACAGCGGCATGTTTTCGCTGATTGACCGCGTGGTCATCAACCAGCTTGCGGCGGCGCGTGAAAAGAACCTTTATCTGCCGGCCCTCAAATCCTGGTATGGTTTTTCCCACGCTACAGTGGAATACGCCCGGAAAAATCGGGCGGCCGGCGAAGCAAAACAATCGTATCGGAAGCTGTTTGCCCAGGCGCTCGATGCGTTATTCAGTTTTTCGGATTTGCCGCTGCAATGGATTGCGGCGGTGGGCGCGGTCATTTGTCTGGCGAGTTTTGCCTATGCGGCATTTCTGGTCGTGGAGAAGATTCTGCAGATGCTTGGCTTTTTCCCGGAACTGCGAGTCCTGGGATTTACGACGCTCGCCGTGGCAGTATTTGGGTTAAGCGGCGTTCAACTGCTATCCCTGGGGATTATTGGCCAATATCTGGCGCGGATTTATCGTGAAAGCAAAGGCCGGCCCGTTTATGTCGTTGAAAACGTTTTAAGCTCGAATGAATCCGGAAGAATACCAGAACCTGGCGCGCGTTGAAACTGACCATTGGTTTTACGCTGGTAAACGGCAAATCGTCCGGTATTGGATTAACCAATTCCGTCCGCTCCAGCACGACGATTTGCTCGTGGATTGCGGCGCGGGCACGGGAATTTTCGCTGCTGAGATGAGAGGCCTCTGCAACGTTTTGGCGCTGGACGACTTTGATGAATCAGTGGAATTGCTCCGAAAGCGCCTTGGCGAAAACAATGTCCGTAAGGCAAGCTGCACCGCCATGCCATTGGCAAACGCTTCGGTGGACGTGCTGACGGCGCTGGACGTAATTGAACACGTGGAGGGCGACCATGCGGCCATGCGCGAGTTTTTGCGCGTATTGAAGCCTGGGGGGGTTGCGGTGATTACCGTCCCGGCCCTGATGGCTTTGTGGAGCGATTGGGACGTTACGCTGCGCCATTTTCGCCGATACACCAGGGACTCGCTGATGGGAATTGTCCCGACTGGTTTTGAAGTTCTTTGCGCCAATTACGTCAATGTGGCCGTCTTACCCATCGTTTTTGCTGTTCGCAAATGGCGTGGATTGAAAAATCGGATGGGTGTTAAAATCGATGCCCGTTCCGAAGACAAAATTCCGGCAGCATGGCTCAACAAATTTCTCGGTTGGACCTTCGTCAAACTTGCCTGCCAAAACACGGTTCGATTCCCGGCAGGAGTTGGGTTGATTGCGGTCTTGCGGAAAAAGCCTGATCTCACTCCGGCGCCGGGTCATATATCAAGCCCATAAACAAAATCGTTCCCGTTTGATTGTCCTCAATCAAAAACAGAAATGGACGATCGACGATCATTTTGAATCGCTTCGGCGGAGGTCCCTGGCTGCAGCATCCCGCAACCGCGGCGCAGGTTACAGCCGCCGCCTCGGTTCTTTCTTCTTTGACTTCAACAAATGTTTTTTGCCGGACGCCGGATATCCAAAGCCGTTCGGAAGAGATCTCCGAAAAATTCGCCTTGTCCGCGTCAAACGCGGTTTTGATTCCAAGTATCTGCAACGGTCGCGCCAATTCCACGGTATCTTCTATTTTAAACTTTGGCAGAACCAGGTCGCCCTCTGCATCTTTAAAGCCTGGCTTCGAGACTTTTGTCCACACATCGCCGTCCATGATTCTCACGTCACACGATTCATTCGCCCTGAAGGGGCAATCCAAAAAGACGGCAATCGACGACGATTTGGGATGCCCTTTCAGGGCGCCTGCGATCGGCGATCCAGCCCCGAGGGCGATGCCCTGGCCACAATGGGAATGCGCTTTCAGCGCGCCGTTCGAAATACGCTTTAACACTTCAACGCTTCAACGCTTTCGGTTACTCTTAGAACATCAAATGAATCGTATTGTTGAAAAGTTCCAAAGCCTAAAAACGGAAGGTAAAAAGGGTTTTATTGTCTATATCGGCGCCGGGGACCCAAACCTTGCCGCCACGCGTGAATTGGCCGTTGCCTTCGACAAAGCGGGTGTGGACGTTCTGGAACTTGGCGTGCCCTTCAGCGACCCGCTCGCCGACGGCCTTGTGAATCAATTGGCGGCGCAACGCGGTTTGGAATCCGGGACCACTCCGCCAAAAATTCTCGATACCGTCGGATCCATTCGCAAGCAGTCGGATGTCCCGATCGTGCTCTACATTTATTTCAATCTGATTCATAAGGTCGGAATGGGCGAGTTCATTCAGGATGCCGCGCGCGCGGGCGTGGATGGCCTGCTCGTTCTGGATTTGCCGCCGGAAGAGTCGGAAAATTACGAAGCCCTGATGAAAAAAAACGGCCTGTGCAATATTTATCTGGTCGCGCCTACCACGCCGGAAGACCGGATGGAATTCATCGTCAAGCGCGGCAGCGGGTTTATCTATTACGTTTCGCGCGAAGGCGTGACAGGCATGCAAAAACAAATCGCGGCGAACCTGGCGTCGCAAGTGGCCAAAATCCGCGCGCACACGGACCTGCCAATCGTCGTGGGCTTCGGCGTCTCAAATCCCGGCCAGGCCAAACTGGTCGCGCAAAATGCGGATGCCGTCGTAGTCGGGAGCGCCGTTGTGAACCAAATCGCGGAGCATGGAAAATCAAAAACTTTGGTGAAGCGAACGAGCGCGTTTGTGAAATCGCTGGCAGACGCGGTTAAATCGGTTTGAAGTTTGAACCGGATGGCTTAACCGCAAAGAACACAAAGAACGCAAAAGAGAGCGCAAACCACATACCTGCCTATAGGAAAGTAAACGTGTAAACGGGCCGAAAAAGAGTGTGAAAAGAGTGTGAAGAGTGCGCGTTTATTGGCAATTTTGATAAAAAGGTTCGTAGAAATGTAAACGGCAGACTTTGGCGCGAAAGGGATAAATTTTTTTGGACCCGCCGCCGCTAAAACTTTCGCCTTCGCCCAATACTCCATTAAGCTATGGCGGGCAGGGAGGATTGATCTGAGATGTGTTCCCGCCATCTCATCTGCGCAGCACAAACTGAAAACCCCATCGGGGTGAAATATATGTAGCCCAGGGCAAAGGGCGAGTCCGCGAGCCCGACGCCCTGGGTACGCCAACGCAACGCCTCTGCCGCTGACTGCGAAGCCGCGCGATAGCGCGAATCTGATCTGCGGCATCCTTGTCCTGTCAGATGGGCGTTTCTTAAGCTCGTTTCCATTTTTCTGCCTATGGTGCGGAAACGGAAACGAAGCCTGCTTTTTTCGCGGGAAAGTGCCGTTTTATTGGCAAATTCGGAGGTTTTGTAGTCTTGGGTGGAGTGAAACGTATCCGTGTTACTAACCCCGGCTAGGCAGGGCTGCGGAAGTTCTGTCAGAGTGAGGGTATGGAAAATTCGACCAGTAATCGTCCCCATCACACGCCGGAGCAACGCGCGCAAATTCTCAGCGACTATCACCAGAGC
>DATJTK010000165.1:0-22375 GCA_035503455.1 Candidatus Sulfotelmatobacter sp.
GGCATCTCGCATAGCACAGGCGGCACCCCCTACGAGCAACCGGGCGATATATCGATAGCCAGCGGAGATCCCATTAGCGTTGAGGTGAATTATTCCAACGGCACGTTAAGTCTGACTATGACGGACCTTTACAGTCTCCAAACATTTTCGGCTGATTTGCCGGTCCAACTAACAACCATTTTGGGATCAGATATGGCCTATGTTGGGTTCAGCGGCGCCGATGGCGGCGCCACCTCTACTCAGACCATCAGCGAATTCGAATTCACATCGGTTGTGCCGCCAGTGCCTCTGGCGGTTAGCCCCGAGACTGGCGGCTCCTATCGAATCTCCTGGTCCGCCGCCAATCCAGACTATGCTTTGGAAACAACTACCAATCTGTTGGGGACCTGGACGGCAGGGCCGGCGCCGACAGAATCCAATGGAACCAATTATATCACTGTTACTCCCACGGGGACTGGAGCGCACTTCTATCGCCTGGTCCTGGGTTGTGAGTAGGCTTGTATTGGCCCGTTGCCGGACCGTTTCCGGCAACGGCGCCCGACAGGCTTCAAGAACCAATTGCGAATTAAAGAAATGGTTGTAATGTAATCCATGAGCAACGTTGCTCACAGAGGAAGTTGTGGTTCGGGCCACTCTAGCGGCCGGGAATTAAGACGGGCCAAATGTCCGGCGGCAATCGCGTTTACCCTCATTGAGTTGCTCGTCGTGATTGCCATCATCGCCATCCTGGCGGCTGTATTGTTGCCTGTTCTTTATAGAGCGGAGCAGAAAGCCAAGCAGATTGGTTGCATAAACAATCTCCATGAACTCATGATTGCCTGGCGCATGTACGCCAATGAGAACGTGGAATTTCCTCCGAACGAAGATTACAATGCGTATCCGCGCTGGGTTGCTGGCAACATGAATGGCGGAGTTATAGCTGCGTTGCCGGGGGCCCCTGTTTATACGGGGATTGATGCCACGAACGGGGCCCTTTTAGTGGATTCTCATTATTCATGCATGGGCCCGTATATCAGCAATCCCAAGATATTTAAATGTCCCGCCGACCAAAGCACCTGGAGCACGTTCGATACAGCCGTCGGCGAAGAAACTTATGCGGGGAAAAGTGAACAACCCAGAGTACGCACATACTCCATGAACCAGGCTGTTGGGCCGTCTGAACTAGGGGGGTTGCAGGGAAGCGGTGGAGAATATATGGGACATTGGCTTTCAGGTGGAAACAGCCGCGCTCCAGGAGGCACACCGTGGATGGTATTTACCAAAGATTCTCAGATCCTCGGAATGTCCCCGTCCGATTTGTTTGTAATGCTGGATGAGCATCCCAATAGTATTAATGACGCGGCTTTTGCCGTAGATATGCCGACTGCCCCAAATTACGCCCAATGGATTGATGTTCCCTCAACGGCGCACGAAAACTCAGACGCGTTTTCCTTCGCCGATGCCCATGCGGAGATCCATCGCTGGGTGGATGCCGGAAATATCGAACCTCTCATCTGGGAAGCGGACAGTACAGGAGGAATCGGCAACGAGAACCATACCACATCAGTTGACCCGGATGTAAATTGGGTGGCCCATCATACGTCTTGCGCGGCTCCTGGAGAAACCAGCATCACCTATTTCCCTTAAAGCGCTTCTGAAGGGCATAAATGAATAAATCCCACGCTATCGCCGCGTTGGCCGCCGTGGCGATGGCTTTCGTTCCCACCATAAACCAGGCTCAAACGGCGGGATACCGTACAATTCCTGGAAATATCCCCGCTGCCGTGCCGCAACTGTTGCCAGTCGGATCGCTGCCGGCCTCGCAGGAATTGCAACTGGCTATCGGTTTGCCGCTGCGTAATCAGGATGCACTGACCAATCTTCTCGAACAGCTCTATGATCCGGCCAATGTTCGTTTTCATCGCTGGCTGACGCCGGAGCAGTTTACCGAACAGTTTGGGCCGGCCCAGGCGGACTACGCCAAGGTCATTGATTTTGCCGGCAAGCATGGGCTGGTGGTAACCCATCAGCATTCAAACCGGTTGTTGCTCGACGTGACTGGCTCAGTCACCAATATTGAACAGGCGTTTCACGTGAACCTGCGGGTTTATCAGCATCCGACGGAAAAGCGCACGTTTTATGCTCCTGATAAAGATCTTTCGGTGGAATCTGACGTTCCAATCCTGCACGTGAGCGGCCTGGACAACTTTAGCATCCCACGTTCGCTATATGTTTTAGCAACCAATGCCCAGGGGGTGACGCCCTACAACGGTTCCGGCCCGTCCGGCCTTTATATCGGCAACGACTTCCGCCATGCCTATGTTCCTGGTGTCACAAACAATGGCGCGGGGCAATATATTGCCATCATCGATGTAGGCGGCCCCTATTACACGAACGACATTTACATGTACGAAACCAATGCCGGATTCGTTCCCGGGTCAACCGTCATTACCAATATTTTGTTGGACGGCTGGACGGGGATTCCCGTTGGCACCAATGCGGCTGATGGTGAGGAGGCGTTGGACATCGACATGGCAATGTCCATGGCGCCCGGGGCGACGATTTTGAATTACGAGGGGGGCGCCGACGATGTTTTCAATCAAATTGCAATTGATGACAAGGCGAAACAAATGACTTTGTCCTACGGATTTGGCCTCGATGCGAACAATTACCAGTCTTTCCAGGAATTCGTCGCCCAGGGGCAGGCGATGAGCCAGGCGTCCGGCGACGGCGGGGCGGACCTCAATGGGGGTACGGGCCTGACTGGAAATCCCTGGGCCACAATCGTAGGCGGCACTGCTTTGACGATGAGCGGCAACGGCGTCGCGTGGGAATCGGAGACCACATGGTCAGGCAGCGGCGGCGGAGTCAGTGGTTATGGCGTTCCCGATTGGCAACTGGGCATTGCCACGCCTGCGAATCAGGGTTCGACTGTCTGGAGAAATTTTCCGGATGTGGCGATGCTGGGCTCACCTGCAACCTTTATTTACATTAACAATGGTTCCACGGTGGATATTGGCGGCACCAGCCAATCGTCGCCGTTATGGGCCGGTTTTATGGCGCTGGTCAACCAGCAAGCCGCTACGGACGGCAATCCGCCGGTGGGCTTCATCAACCCCGCCATTTATCGGCTCGGCCAGGGGCCTGCCTCGATTTACACGAACTGTTTCCACGACATCACCACAGGAAACAATTTCAACAGCCAGAGCCCAAACAAATATCCCGCGACTGCCGGATACGATCTTTGCACCGGTTGGGGTACGCCGACTGGAAGCAACACAATTAATGCGCTGGCGGGAGTGGGAACGAGTGATTTTACAATGAGCGCAACTCCAACGCTCGTGAATACTATTCGTGGTGGCGTTGCAATTTCGACAATTTCGGTAATTCCAATGAACCGGTTGAGCGGAAGCATCAGTTTGTCCATTTCGAATTTGCCAACTGGCATTGGCGCGGCCTTCGGATCTGTCAACGTAACCACCAACACGGTGCTGACGCTTACCATGAGCAATAACGCTGCTATCGGAACTGTGGCGCCCGTCATCACCGCAACTTCCGGAGAACTGGAACACTCGATAAGCCTCAATCTCACGGTTTCAATGCCGATTCCCGGGGAGATAGAGGCAAATCTCGCCTCTTATTACAATCGCGCGGGAATCTATTCGGATGGCCGAACATTCAGCGGCGGTTTGGACAATGACGGCAATGCTTATTCGGCAAATCTTCTCGGCTCCTCGCCCGTTTGGAATGGCGTGACCTTCAGCCTGGGGACACCCAATACCCTGGATACCATTGCGACAGCGGGCCAAACGATCCAGTTGCCCACGGGGAACTTTACATCCCTGATGTTATTAGGCACGGCCGTTAACGGCGGCCGCAGCGGCCTGACGTTCACCGTGACTTACTCGGACGGCTCGACGACCAATTTCACCCAAAGTTTCAGCGATTGGGCCAATCCTCAGAATTATCCGGGAGAATTCCTCGTGGATAACATGCCTTATCGCAACACCGGTGGAGGCGTCAAAGATCTCAACACGGCGGTGAATTTGTACGGATATAGCTTTACGATTGACCAGACGAAAACCGTCAGGAGCATCACGCTGCCAAACAACGGAAACGTTCTATTGCTGGCCATTACCCTGGCCAACGACACTGCGCCGGTTTCGCTTGCCTCATATTACAATCGGGCGGGGATGTACACGGATGGCACGACCTTCACCAATCCCGCGACTGGCGGCCTGGACGGCGGAGGCAACGCCTATTCGGCGACCCTGCTGGGCGGTTCATTGACGTGGAGCAATGCCATTTTTGACTTCGGTCCGCCAAATGCCACGGACGTGGTGAGTGCCGCCGGACAGACGATTATCTTGCCCGCGGGCAACTATTTCGCTCTGAGGATGCTTGCCACTGGTGTTCAGGGAGACCAAACATCGCAGCCGTTCACCGTAACCTACGCCAACGGCAATTCCGCCACTTTCATTCAAAGTCTCAGCGATTGGTATACTCCGCAAAATTATTCCGGCGAAACGGAAGCAGTAACAATGGGATATCGCGATTTAAGCAATGGCACTCCCGATGACCGGACGTTCTACCTCTATGGGTATTCGTTTAACCTTAACAGCACAAACCCGGTCCAGAGTTTGCAGTTGCCGTCAAATGGAAACGTGGTTGTTTTGGCCGTCAGTTTAATTCCTTACTGGCCGCCGGTATTTACAGCCAATCCATTTAGTGAACCGGGAATTGAGGCGGGCCAATCCTATTCCGGAACAATCGCAACCAGCGCGGTGGATCTGAACGGTTCGGCGCTGACCTACGCTAAAAACAGCGGGCCGGCGTGGCTGAATATCGCAGCCAACGGTGCGCTGTCCGGCAGGCCACTTTCCCCCGATGTGGGCGCCAATAGCTTTGTGGTTGGCGCCATGGATCTAAATGGCTCGACAACCAATGCCACCATGACCATAAACGTGACTCCGGCGCCGCCCATTGCTTTGACGATTTCATTCAAAAACGCCAGCCTGTTTTTGGGTTGGACCGGCGGCATCGCGCCCTATCAAATCCAAACGACAACAAATCTTCTCAACCCGGACTGGACTGATTTTGGGAATCCCATTGGCGGCAACAACTCGGCCATTGTTTCCACAAATGTAGAGACGTTCTATCGGGTTGTTGGCCAATAGCTTTAATCAGGATGAAGGCTCTCGTCAAAAGCAAGTCCCAACGCGGCCTGTGGCTCGAAGACGTCCCGATGCCGGCCATCGGCATCAATGACGTTTTGATCCGCGTGGATCGTACCGGTGTCTGCGGCACCGACCTGCATATTTATAAATGGGATGAATGGGCGCAAAAGACGATACCGGTGCCCATGGTCGTCGGGCATGAATTTGTGGGGGAAATCGTTGAAGTCGGTTCGAATGTGAAAGATTTCTTCCCTGGCCAAATCGTCAGCGGCGAAGGTCATGTGGTCTGCGGACATTGCCGCAATTGCCTTGCGGGTCGGCGTCACTTGTGCGCGGACACCAAAGGCGTGGGTGTCAACCGCCCCGGCGCTTTCGCGGAATACCTGGCTTTGCCCATGACGAATGTATGGGTTCATAACGGAATTGACCCGGATATCGCGGCGATCTTTGATCCGTTCGGCAATGCTGTTCATACCGCTCTCTCATTCGACGTACTTGGCGAAGACGTTCTGATTACCGGGGCCGGGCCGATCGGGATCATGGCGGCGGCCATTGTGCGCCACGCGGGCGCGCGCTTCGTGGTCATCACGGATGTGAACGAACATCGCCTTGATCTGGCGCGGAAAATGAAGGTCACGCTCGCGGTCAATCCGGCAAAAAAAATCTTGAAAGAGGTTCAAAAGGAGTTGGGAATGAAAGAAGGGTTCGATGTCGGGCTGGAAATGTCCGGAAACCTTAACGCCTTCCGTGACTTGATTGACAATATGTGCCACGGCGGAAAAATTGCGTTGCTGGGCATTCCCTCCGGGCAATTCGCCATTGATTGGAATAAGGTTGTTTTTAACATGCTGACGATCAAAGGAATTTACGGGCGGGAAATGTATGAGACGTGGTATAAGATGACGGTGATGTTGCAAAGTGGATTGGATATTGCACCGGTTATCACGCACCGCCTGCACTACGCTGAATTTGAGAAAGGCTTTGCGGCGATGGAACGAGGAGAATCGGGCAAGGTGATATTGAATTGGCGATGAAATCTTCGATGCTCATGAAATTGGAATCCCAATCAAAGCGCGGCGGCGCGCAAACGAACTGATGTACGGGCCGATTCAAAACCATTTTTCACGAATGCTCGATGAGATTCGTTCAGCCGGGACCTACAAGAACGAGCGTGTCATCGTTTCACCGCAAGGCACGGCGATTCGGGTCAACGACGGCAAAGCCGTACTCAATCTTTGCGCCAACAACTATCTGGGCCTGGCACAGCATCCGGCTGTCGCGGCTGCCGCGAGGGATGCAATTGATAAATGGGGCTATGGCATGGCCAGTGTCCGGTTTATTTGCGGCACGCAGGGCGTTCACAAGGAGCTTGAGAAGAAAATCAGCGAGTTCCTCGGCACAGAGGACACCCTCCTGTACTCGTCGTGCTTTGACGCCAATGGAGGTTTATTTGACACCTTGCTGGGCCCGGAAGATGCCGTGATCTCCGATGAGCTGAACCACGCCAGCATTATTGACGGTATCCGGCTGTGCAAGGCCCAGCGGTTTCGTTACCTAAACAATAATATGGCAGATCTGGATGCCCGGTTGAAAGAAGCCGCCGGCTGCCGGTGCAAATTGATCGCCACTGATGGCGTCTTTTCAATGGACGGCTACCTTGCCAATTTGCCGGAAATTTGCGATTTGGCGGAAAAGCATGGCGCGCTGGTCATGGTGGATGATTCGCACGCCGTCGGATTTATTGGCAAGACCGGCCGCGGTGCCCACGAATTTCATGGTGTCATAGGCCGGGTGGATATTATAACCGGCACCCTAGGCAAGGCATTGGGTGGGGCCAGCGGCGGCTATACCAGCGGACGAAAGGAAATCGTCGAATTGCTGCGTCAAAGATCGCGGCCCTATCTCTTTTCGAACACGCTTGCCCCGGCCATTGCTGGCGCCTCGATTAGAGTCCTGGAATTGCTGACTGAATCCACGCTCCTGCGAAACAAGCTGGAATCGAATACACGATTTTTCCGCGAAGAAATGGCGAAAACCGGTCTAAGCATTCTGCCGGGATCTCATCCAATTGTGCCAATTATGCTGGGAGATGCGGCGCTGGCCGCACAATTTGCCGAGGCTATGCTGGCCAGGGGCGTTTACGTCATCGCCTTTTCATTTCCAGTCGTGCCAAAAAACAAGGCGCGTATTCGCGCGCAGATTTCGGCCGCGCATTCGCGGGAAGAGTTGGAATTTGCCGTCCACGCATTTGCTCAAGCCAAACGGGAATTGAACCTCTGAATCATCATATATGAAAAATCAAATGTGGGTATTATCTTTGATCGCGTTCGTGGCGGCCGCGCCGGTTATCAGCGCGCAGGAATCCAAAGTCCGCCTCTGTGATTACATCCGCCCATTGGTTGGAACAGCGGGCGAAGAGGGCAATACCTATCCCGGGCCGTCGGCGCCATTTGGCATGATTCAGCTCAGTCCCGATACTGACACCTGCATCACCAACTGGAACACTTGCTCGGGTTATTCATACGATGACCCAACCATTCTCGGATTTAGCCTGACCCACCTCACGGGCACGGGCTGTCCGGACCTGGGCGATTTTTTATTTATGCCGCAGACGGGCGTGGCATCGTTCGTCAGCGGCGACCCGGACCATCCCCAAACCGGCTACCAATCGCCATATTCCCATTCGGATGAGGTCGCCCGCGCGGGCTATTACAAAGTGGCCCTTGAAAAATCCGGCGTAACCGTTGAATTGACCGCGGGCATGCGGGCGGGAATTCTGCGGTTCACTTTTCCCGCGACCAATGATGCGTTCATTTTGACCGACTTGGCTCACGTCATCGGCGGCTGGAAAGTGGCGGAATCACGCGTCCGCATCGAAGACAATTCCACAATTACCGGATTTCATCTCATCAATGGCTGGGCCAAAGAACGGTATTTGTATTTCGCCGCGCGTTATTCGCGGCCATTCGACACGACGAAAATCATCAGCGCGGGCAAGCCCGTCATTTACAACACATACCGCTTTCGCAGCCACAACGAAGCAGCCGGCACGAATTTGCAATTCATCGCCGGTTACAAGAACACTCAAGCCGGCGAAATAATTCAGGTAAAGGTTGCCGTCTCCGCCGTTAGCACCGCGGACGCCCTGCAAAATCTTGATTCAGAAATTCCCGGCTGGGACTTCAATAAGGTCCGCGAAGCCACGTGCCGGAAATGGGACACGGAATTGACGAAGATTCAGATAGAGAGTTCTCAAGAGGAAAACGAGACGTTTTATACGTCCCTTTATCACGCCTTGCTTGCGCCAAATTTATATGAGGACGCAAATGGCAACTATCGGGGCTTTGATCAAAATATTCATCAAGCCAAAGGATTTACCGAATACTCGGTATTTTCGCTATGGGACACCTTTCGCGCCGAGCATCCGCTCATGGCGCTGATTAACGCCCAACGCGATTCAGACATGATTAACACATTGCTGGCGCATTATGACCAAAGCGTGGACCATCTGCTGCCAATGTGGGAATTGCAGGGTAACGAAACCTGGTGCATGATCGGCTACCATGCCGTCCCGGTGATTGTGGATGGGTATTTCAAAGGCGTAAAAGGCTTCGATCCACAGCGCGCCTACAATGCCATAAAAACGACGGCCATGAACCCGGATTATGACAGCGCGGCGGCTTTCGCCAATCTCGGATGGGTGCCTTGCGACAAGGAGGATGAATCGCTTTCCAAAACGCTCGAATACGCTTTTGACGACTGGTGCGTCGCGCAAATGGCAAAGGCTTTGGGCAAAAACGACGATTATAACTATTTCATGGCGCTCGCAGGCAATTACAAAAACATTTACGATCCCCAAATGGGCTGGATGCGCCCAAAAGATTCCAATGGCAACTGGCGAACCCCATTTGATCCGCACGTCTTTGGAGGCGGCACGAATTTGGATGACGTGACGGAAGCAACGAGTTCGCAATACTCCTTTTTTGCGCCGCAGGACGTGCCCGGATTGATCGCTTTAATGGGTGGCAGACAGCAATTCGTAGCCAAACTGGATTCGGTTTTTGATGCCACGCGTTCCGACACCTTTGATAGCTGGCTATCTACGAATGATTTGCGCGGTTGTATTGGCGAGTACTGGCACGGCAACGAGCCAAGCCATCATATGATTTATCTGTACTCATGCGCCGGCGTTCCGTGGAAAGCCGCCGAGCGCCTGCACCAGGTTGTCTCTACACAATACGGGAACCAGCCCCAATCGCTTTGCGGCAATGATGACTGCGGCCAGATGTCTGCCTGGTATATCTTTACCTGCCTGGGATTTTACCCCGTCTGTCCAGGCAGCGACTATTATGTTATCGGCGCCCCGCAAATTCCCCGGGCTGTTGTCCACCTTTCAAATGGGCGCAAAATCAGGATGAAAGCCGAAAATATTTCAGCCGAAAATATTTATGTTCAATCCGTCCAAATAAATGGCAAAGACTGGGATTCGCCGTTTCTTCCTTATGATAAAGTAAAACATGGCGTTTCAATTGTCTTCACAATGGGACCCCGCCCGGGTCAATGGGGGACCAACCCTGTAATGCCGGAATAATTCTGTTGTTATGAAAACACCTCATTCAATCTGGAAACAGTTCATCCGCCTTCAACCAACTCTTCAAATCATAGCGGCGATTGTCGCCGCATCGCCCGTCGTGGCCATAGCGTCAATGAATCCCGTGGACGAATCCTTGCCAATGGTCGGAACGGACGCGCATGGCCATGCGTATCCCGGGGCTACCGTGCCCTTTGGCATGGTGCAGGTAAGTCCCGATACCCGGACGGAAGGGTGGGACGGTTGCTCCGGATATCATTACTCTGATTCCGTGATCGAAGGTTTCAGCCACACGCATTTGAGCGGGACCGGCGCCGGTTGCCTGGGTGACGTGCTTTTGATGCCAACGGTCGGGGATGTCGATTTGCGCGCAGGTTCTCCCGGCGCCGGCTACGCTTCAAAATTCTCCCATGCACAGGAAACGGCAAGTCCGGGATATTACCGGGTCTTTTTGGAAACGCCGGCCGTCACGGCTGAATTGACAGCCAGCGCCCGCTGCGGCTTTCACAAATACACGTTTCCAGCATCGGATCAGTCGCACATTATTTTGGATTTAACGCATGGCATAGGAAATCGCGCAGCTGAGGCGGCGTTACATATAGAAGACGATCACACAATTAGCGGCTATCGCATTTCAGACGGATGGGGCGGGCGTCGGGCGATCTATTTTGTAATCCAATTCTCCAAACCATTTGATTCATTTGGCATTGAACAGGACGGACAACGGCTTGCCCCGGCAACGCATGACGCTCAGGGTCAATTTGTGAAGGCGTTTTTCAACTATAAAACCGCCGCTGGCGAAACCGTGCTCGTCAAGGTGGGCATTTCCGGCACCGGCATCGACGGCGCGCGAAAAAATCTCGCTGCGGAAATTCCTGGATGGGATTTCAACGGAGTGCGCGCCGACGCCGTTCGACAGTGGAAAAAAGTCTTCGATGCGATTCAAGTAAAAACCTTCGACCCCCATATTGAACGGGCATTTTACGCCAACCTGTACCTGACGGCGCTGGCGCCGGTTCTATTCAACGACGTGGATGGAAGTTATCGCGGCTATGACCACGAAAACCATCCAAATCCCGGCTTTCAAAATTATACCACCATTTCGATCTGGGACATTTACCGGACCGAATGGCCGCTGTTGACGTTAATGCAACCCGCGCGTGCTGACGACATGGTCCGGGCGATGCTGCTCGAATATCCCCAACTCGGACAACATACAACGCCGATTTGGCCGCTGTGGGGCAATGAAACCTGGTGCATGATTGGCTATCATTCCGTGGACATGATCACGGAGGCATACCTGGAGGGTTTTCACGATTTCGATGCTGAGAAAGCTTACGAGCAAATGCGCGATACCGCCCTGCAGGACCGTGATGGATTGGACCGTTATAAAACTCTCGGATATGTCCCCTCCACACCAGGAGGAACGGCCACCTCACGCACACTGGAATACGCCTTTGATGACTGGTGTATTGCGCAAATGGCATCGGCTCTGGGACATCAGGACGACGCCAGGACCTTTTATCAACGCGCGGCCAATTATCGAAATCTTTTCGACCAAACAACGGATTTTTTCCGGGGCCGATTGGCGAACGGAGCGTGGCGGCGGCCCTTTATCCCCAACGGCATGGTCAATGATGAATTTACGGAAGCCGATGCTTGGCAATATGCCTTTGCCGTGCAGCAGGACGTGCCCGGCATGATTTCGCTCTATGGCGGAGATGACGGATTTATCCAAAAAATGGATACGTTGTTTACCACCAATTCGACCATTGAAACCGGCCTTCCCGATCTTTCCGGACGGATTGGACAATATGTTGGAGGCAACGAACAATCTGTCCATATTGCCTACCTCTACGATTACGCCGGAGCCCCTTCCAAAACTCAATATTGGGTCCGGCAGGCCATGTCTCAATTGTACAATGACACACCAACGGGCGAACCAGGCAATATAGACTGCGGCGAAATGGCGGCCTGGTATGTCTTTAGCGCTTTGGGAGTCTACCCGGTCAACCCCGACAGCGGTATTTACGCGATTGGCAGCCCGGCAGTCACTGAAGCTGTTATTCATCTGGACCGTGGAAAATATCATGGCCGCGAATTCACTGTGATCGCGGACAATAATAGCGAAAAAAACATTTATGTTCAGTCTGTCACCTTGAATGGCAAACCTCTCAATCACCCGTGGATTACC
Source organism: Candidatus Sulfotelmatobacter sp. (assembly GCA_035503455.1). GTDB lineage: Bacteria > Verrucomicrobiota > Verrucomicrobiia > Limisphaerales > UBA11358 > UBA11358. Next base: position 11,942 of record DATJTK010000165.1, read on the forward strand.
CGCGATGACGTGATTTCCGGCGGCGCCCTGCACTTTGTAATGGGGCCGCAGCCGAATCCTGATTGGGGAAGCGCCCTCGCGGACCGTCCTCCGGCCACGATGCCTGCCGGCATTCAGTATCCACGATTGCCCGCGCCCGCGCCGACGAACCAAATTGTTCACTGGTCGCTGCCCATTCAGGTCGTTTGCGGCAGCGACGACCCCGTGGCCGGCTTTCTGCCCGATCCGGATATGGATGAAGGTGAGGAAAATAGCGCAGACGTGACGGTTGATACAACTGCATCGAACGCCGCGCCCGCTGCGGTCTATGATTCTGAACGTTACGGCAACGATTTCACGTACGTGTTTCCGGTGCCCCGGGGCCAGCGCTATTTGGTGCGATTACACTTTGCCGAAATTTTCGATAACGACGCCGGCAGTCGCCTGGAAAATATCTATATAAACCGCCGGCCTGTATTGAGCAATTTTGATATTTACGCCGCTGCCGGCGGTATGAACAAGGCAGTGGTAAAGGAATTTCACGTCAGGCCCAGCCGCAGGGGGACCATTGCGATTCGCATTATGGCCCCGCCGAACAGTCCCGACCAGAATGCCAAAATTAGCGCTATAGAAATATTAAAAGATGATTCCACGGCCGCTCCTTTCGTCTTTCAGACCGACAACGGCAATTGCGCCATCGCCATTGATACTTCAGCAGCCCCGGAATTAACCGACTGGGCGCAGCACAAACTGGCCCCGGTGCTTGCCACATGGTATCCCAAAATCGTAGCGATGCTGCCCAGTGATGGTTTCACTGCGCCCGCGGCCTATACCATAACGGTTCAGCCCATGGACGGCGTCGCTTATACCACCGGCACAAATGTGTTTGTCAGTGAACAGTGGTGCAATGATCAAATGAATGGCCAGGCCATCGGTTCGTTGGTCCATGAATCAGTACATGTCGTCCAGCAGTATCATTTTGATGTTCCGTCATGGCTGGTCGAAGGCATGGCCGATTACGTCCGCTGGTTTAAATACGAGCCGCAAAGCCACGGAGCCGATATCATTTGGATGCGAGGTCAGGGCGGCAACTTTTCACCTAACTACGACGGCAGTTACCGTATATCCGCAAATTTCCTGAACTGGCTCACGGAAAAATATGACACGAATATTGTTACTGAAGTTGATGCCGTGGCGAGAGACGGGAAGTATACCGACGACTTCTGGCAGCAACGCACCGGAAAAACGCTCAACGAATTGGGCGCCGAATGGAAAAACCAGATAGAGACTCAACTGCGCGAATAAAATCTTTGACTCACTAATTTATGGCCAGATTCGCCGCACGTGCCCTCGCTATTTCCGGGGTTCAACGCGCGAAATATTTTTTGGCAATTCTCTCGGCGATCATCGCAACGCTCCGGTGCCTTGCCGATTCAGGCCCGGCGGTGCGGGTCGGCCCATGCCTGGCCATTGAAAGCGGCGGGCATCTCGGCCGTTCTCCCGTTCACACCGATGCCATCGAAGCCGAGATCGTGTCCGGAACGTGGCAGCGCCCCGCCCTGGCGGAGCGTGTTCAGTTGAGCAATGGCTCATCTATACAATGGAAGGCCATCAACACGAACACGAATGGATGGTTTGAAGCCGACGTTTTGAACAATGGCTACGCTTATGTTCCAGTGATTGCCCAAAGCGATTGTATTATGGTCCTGGACGCCCGGGGAGATTACCTGGTTTACGTGAATGGTGAACCGCGCCCTGGCGACCCATATCAGACTGGCTATGTTCGGTTGCCCGTTCAATTGCATGCCGGAACCAACGACCTCTTGTTCCTATGCACGTCTGGCCGTTTCAAATTCAATTTGGTCGCGCCGTCCGCCGCCGTTTCGTTAAATCTTAAAGACGCAACTTTGCCCGATTTGATCGCCGGAGAAAAAGTAAATACATGGGGCGCTGTCGTTATTGTTAATGCAACCGCCGAAACACAAACCGGACTGGCCATTCGGGCGTCTGTCGCGGGAAAACGCGCGATTCAGACGGCTGTTCCCCCTATCCTCCCTTTCAGTATTCGCAAGGTGGGTTTTCAATTGAAAGCAAAAGTACCTGATAGAGAAGAAGCCGGGCTGGAACAAATCCGTGCTGTCGCGCCGGACAAGCCTACGGATGCCTCTGGGGAAACGTCGGCCAGCCTGCAACTCACACTCCTCAGCAACCAAAATGGCGAACACACAGCATTGGACCAGAGAACAATCCGGATGCGCATCCGCCGCATCGATCAAATTCAAAAACGTACTTTTATCAGCGACATTGATGGCAGCGTCCAATATTGGGCGTTAAATCCAGCCCTGCCGCTTCATCCGGATCATCTTCAGCCTGCCTTGTTTTTTTCACTTCATGGCGCCGGAGTAGAGGCTCTCGGACAAGCCGAGGCCTACGAACCCAAGACCTGGGGAGACATTGTCGTGCCCACGAACCGCCGGCCCTTCGGTTTTGACTGGGAGGATTGGGGCCGGCTCGATGCGCTGGAAGTGCTGAACATCGCCAAAACCCAATTGCATCCTGACCCCCAACGTATTTATCTCACCGGCCATTCCATGGGCGGCCACGGCGCATGGCAATTGGGCGCCCTTTTTCCAGGCTATTTCGCGGCCGATGGAGTCAGCGCCGGTTGGATCAGCTTCTTCTCGTACACCGGTGCTGCGCGGTTCACCAACCCCACCCCAATCGAAGCGATTTTGCGGCGCGCAGCCGCGACCAGTGATACGCTGCTAATGAAAAGTAATTTCCTCCAGGAAGGCGTTTACATCCTGCACGGCAGCGACGATGACAATGTACCGGTCACCGAGGCGCGTCACATGAAAGCCGAGTTGGCAGCGTTTGATCCTGACGTCGCTTATCATGAGCAACCCGGCGTGAGCCATTGGTGGGACATTTCAGATGAGCCCGGCGCCGACTGCGTGGATTGGCCCCCGATGTTCGATTACTTCGCCAGGCATGTTATTCCCGCCGACGACGACCTGCGTGATATTCACTTCACCACCGTCAATCCGGGTGTTTCTGCAACCTGCCATTGGCTTGAAATTGAACAACAAATCCATGAGCTCGAACCCAGTTCGATCGATGTGCGCTGGGACCCGGGCAAACGGCGCTTTGCAGGCACAACGGCAAACATCCAGCGGCTGGCCTTTGACCTTCGCAATATCGCGCCCGGCAAACCCATCGCTATTGAATTTGATGGCCAGACCCTGAAAGATATTCCCTGGCCAATCAACGCGCACAAATTGTGGTTGCAAAATTCCGCGGGCCGTTGGACTGTCACCACAAATCTCCCGTCAACTCTAAAAGGACCTCTGCGTTACGGTCCTTTTAAAGACGCATTCCGGCATCACATGATTTTCGTTTACGGAACGAAAGGAACCTCTCCGGAAAACGCGTGGGCATTTGCTAAAGCCCGGTTCGATGCCGAGACATTTTGGTGCCGCGGCAATGGTTCGGTGGATGTCATTCCAGACAGAGAGTTTGACCCCCGTTCTCAACCGGATCGGGGCGTGATCCTCTATGGCAACGCCCATTCGAACGGAGCGTGGATGCCCTTATTATCCAACAGCCCGGTGCAGGTCACTCAAAACCAAGTCCGCATTGGCAATCACGTTTTTACTGGAGAAGGCCTTGCCTGCCTGTTTCTGCGTCCGCGTCCGGGCAGCGATGTCGCCTGTGTGGGTGTGATTTCGGGAACCGGCCTTGCTGGAATGAAATTGACCAATCGCCTGAACTATTTTCTCTCCGGTGTCGCCTACCCGGACTGCACCGTCATCGGCCCCGAAATGCTCTCGGAAGGGGTCAAAGGTGTTCGCGCCGCCGGATTTTTTGGGGTTGATTGGAGCGTGGACAAGGGCGATTTCGCCTGGCTTGCATCCCCGTGAGACAACATTTGCAAAAACTTCTAAATCAATGTTGTTGACAAATTCTTCTTTAGCCCGTGGCCTGTTAAAACTTAAATTGTTTACATTCAACAACTTGAGCATCTTTGCCAACGACATCATCGGCGTTGCGTCCATCGTGCCCACTATGTCCATTACGTCCACTACGTCGCGTAAATCCCTTTGTTCTAGGACATTTTGGAACCGACTTTTAGCTTGACAGTCCATGTGGGAACATGCGTTATGTGATAAAGAGTCACATTAGATGCAAATAAGCGCACCTGATGAACGCGTGGCCATTTCATGCCACATGAAACTTGTTTGGCATTTGCCTATGGTCGTCACAGTCCACCAGTCATGCGATGCGCCGCTACAGTTTCGTCTGCGGTGCTTCCGGCTCGGTGGGCAATGTCTAAGAGACAATGTGGTTGGCTTTTAACCCGTCCAACTATGGAACATTTGCCAAAACGCACGAGTTTGGTGATTGAAACGGCGTCCACGCTAAAAGAGTGGATCGCCGCCGGTTTCTTGCGCGATATATTGCCTGGTGAACTCCAACTCAAAAGCAGATTGCGCGTCGGTCGCGACACTTTGCGATTGGCCCTGAAATCGCTCGCGCACGAAGGGTGGGTCACCCCCTCCAGCAAGGGCAGGCAACGCTGGGTAAATACCGGACACCCGTTGCTGGCTGCAGATACAAACGTGACGAAACTTCCGGCCACGTTTATTTCGCCCAAGCCCGTCGAAACGATGTGTACCTTCCTCGAAATGGAAGACACGCGGATACGTTTGGCCGAACAAGGCTGCCAGGTGCGCTATGTGTCGCCCGCGCTCTTCCACTTGAAGCATCCCGAATTTCATTTGGAGCGGTTCGTGCGGGCAAACCCCTCATGCGCCTGGATTCTTTACATGGCTACAGACGCGATGCAGCGTTGGTTCGAACGGCAAGGTCTCCCGGCGTTTATTTATGGCTCCCCGTTCCCGGGCGTTGGCCTGCCGTATGTCGTATCCAATTGGGAAGAGGCAGCCTTCCATGCTGGAATCCAACTGATCCGGCATGGGCATCGAACCATTGGCATCATGGAATATCATGTGCAGTTTCCCGGGGTACTTCGGGAAGAACGTGGACTTGAACGGGCGTTGGAGGTTCTCAAAGGCCAAGGCCGCCTTTTGAGATTTAAGGATGATCGCACGCCGGATTCGATTGCGAAGTCACTGGAATTGGCTTTTTCCATGCGCCAACGTCCCACTGCCCTTGTATTCACGTACACCTCACAATTGTTGACCTGTTATTCATGGATGGTTTCAAAGGGCCTTCGCGTACCAGGTGATGTTTCGATGGTTTCGATGGCCAATGATAGCTGGTTTGACGACCTCCATCCGCGCCTTTGTTACTATCGGCCCGACAAGCAGTTAATGTCCCGCAGCATTGCCGACCGTGTGTTGGAGCTTGTGGAAACCGGACGAGTCACGAAGGAATCTGCACATATTCGCCTTGAGTATGTTTCGGGTACAACCATAGGCCCTCCGCCCAACCCGGATGAAAAATCACGGCACGCCGCGTAAATCGTACATTCCGAGGATAAGAATGAGGATGACAATTTGACACAAAACGGGATCCCTCCGGAAAAACCCTCGATTTATCCGGAAAAAATGGAGCGAGCGAAGGGATTCGAACCCTCGACATTCACCTTGGCAAGGTGACGCTCTACCAGACTGAGCTACGCTCGCATCCAAAGTAGAGCACCAATGTAATAAAACCGCCCCGAATGGCAAGCCCATTATTTTCCCCATAAATAGCATGAAAAGCCACACTGGGCATTGGACTTCTAAACGGCGTTTGACCACTCTTTCATTCGATGTTGAGCGTTCGACGTTCGATGTTCGATGTTTCCGGCTCAACCTCAATTCCGCGCTTGCCGTCTTGGAGTGCGGTGGCAAGTCCGCGCGACACCGCTTTCGAACGGCGTTGGATTTCCGAACGGCGCTGGCCTCACCGCCTCGCGCCAAACCGGAAGCGTGCTCGGCGTGTCGCTATTCGGGTCCCTGATTGCCGTCGCGCCGATGATGATTCACGGCACGGGCGCATTTCGGCAGGAGTGTTATTCGTGTCCTGCATGATCGATCTGATTGGCATGGCCAGGGAGAAATGAAGGAAAAAGGAAAACCTCTCGTCTTTCATCGGTCGCGCGGCGGCCTTGCGGCCGCCGCATGACGGACCGGAGCCCCCGTTCAACTATTTACCTCCTTGGCGGTTTTCATCGACGGAAACTCAAGTGAAAAGATCGGCGTGCCACAGTTCAACTCACGCCGCTTCCAGCTTTGCTCCGAGGATTAAAGAATTCATTAGCAATAGAATAAGGGCAACTGGACTTTAGGCCAGCGGTCGCAAAATCATTCATTTATACACTGCCGCCTTCTACGGCTCTCCGACTTCATGGAAATCGATGTGACAACATCGATCACTCGGCAAACAAAAATTTCAAATCATCCAGCGTTAGGCTTTGTGCGAAGCGTTCCTCGCCCAGAACGTCAGCGGCCAGCGCCGCTTTCTGCTTTTGCAGGGCGCGAATTTTTTCCTCGATGCTTTCGCGCATCAGCAGCCGATACGCCATGACCTTGCTTGTCTGTCCGATGCGATGTGTGCGGTCAATCGCCTGGTTTTCCACGGCCGGGTTCCACCACGGATCAAACAGGACAACATACGACGCCGCGGTCAGGTTCAATCCGAACCCACCCGCTTTGAGGGAAATTAGAAACGCGGCGCCGCCTGCCGCCGATTGAAATTCCTGGACCAGTTGGCCGCGATTTTCCGCGTCGCCCGCCAAATAAAAGTGCGGCCATTGGCGTCGCATTACTGTTTCGCGCAACAAATCCAGCATTGTGACGAACTGCGAAAATACAAGGACCTTGTGGCCTTCCTCCATCAGCGGTTCCAGCAAATCCTCCAGGGCGGCGACTTTCGCGCTCTCGGCTTCCCGCAAGTTCTCGTCCACGAGGGCCGGGTGACAGCAAATCTGGCGAAGCCGCAGCAGCGACGTGAGGATGTTGAATCGTTCCGCGTTCAACTGCTCATGGGTCTTGAGCTTGAGCAGAATTTGCCGGGCGCGTTTAAGTTCGGCCTGGTAAAGCGTTTTCTGTTTACCTTCCATTTCACACAACAAATCCTCCTCAACGCGGTCGGGCAAATCTTTGGCGACCTGCGATTTAGCGCGCCGCAACAAAAACGGTCGCACCCGGGCTGCCAGTCTTTGCCGGGCAAGCGGATCGTCTTTGGCGTTGAATTGCCGCAAAAAATGGGCCCGATGGCTCAGGGCGCCGGGCATGGCGAATCCGAGAATGCTCCATAAATCCAGCAAACGGTTTTCAATTGGCGTGCCCGTGAGTGCCAGCCGATGTTCGGCTTTCAAAGCGCGGGCCGCCTGGGCGGTTTGAGAATCGGGATTCTTGATATATTGTGCCTCGTCCAAAATTGCGGCGAGCCAGTGTTGGGCGGCGATGCCCGGCGACAGCCCCCGGAGTTGCGCGTAATTGATGACGATTAAATCAGCATTGCCGCGCGCAGCGGGCAGTTCGTCTGCCGGTTCGCCGCGCCACAGGCGGACACGCAGCTTTGGAAAGAACCGCTCCGATTCCGCGCGCCAGTTATCCATGACCGATTTGGGGCATACCACCAGCGATGAGTTCATGGCTGATGGTTCGGAGCCCGACGCGGATTCCCGCAACCACGCCAGCCACGCGAGCGTTTGAAGAGTTTTGCCAAGGCCCATGTCGTCAGCGAGCACGCCGCCAAAACGGTTCGACGTGAGATAGGCCAGAAAATGGAAGCCATCCATTTGATACGGACGCATTTGAGCGCAAATCGACGTTGGCATCGGCGGAGCCACGCGCGCTTTTAGTTCGTCCGCGCGCCGCCGGATTTTTTCCACACGGTCGGGCGCCAGAAATTTTTTTGCCGCGTCGTCGGCTAATTGCAGGGCGTGAAATCGCTGCGGCGCCGCGGAAAAATCACGGGCATCCAGCCCCAGGCGCGCCAGTTGCTCGTCGTCTTCCGGGGTAAGATTGAATTGCAGCCGGCGCCAGCCTTTTTTGCCCAGCCGCACATAGCCCCCGCGCGCGTTTAGCAACAGCTTCAGCTCCTCGGGCGTGAGGGTGGTATCTGTCACGTTGAGCGCGACTTTGAGATCAAACCAGTCGACGCCCGCTTCCGCCACGTCCAGCGACACGCTGCCACTGACCGGCTCGTCGCGCAATGTGGCCAATTCCCGGTCCAGAATCACCTCAATTTCCGGCGGAAGTGATCTTAGCCACGTCGCGAATAGCTCCGGAGTCTTCTTCGTCATCCGCAGATGCCATTCATGGTTGTAGCCCTGGTATTTCAGGTTTTGCAAAGTCTCGACTGCGCGGGAGAAGTGCTTTTGCGCGGCGCGGTCATAGACAGTAATACTGGCGCCACCATCCTTCCCGCGTTCGTCCGATCCAAATTTTTTTTGCGGGTTGTGATGATAGCTTTCTTCCCAGCCCTGCGGCGCGAACCATTCCTGTTTCAACCCGGGGGCGGCCGCAGTTACTGTGATTACGACGTCTTCGACCATCGAACCCGCATACGGCTGCTGCAATTTGCAGGAAATCGTGACAGTTACGGGCACGGTTTTGATTCGCTGCGCCAAATGCTCCGGCAACGGTACCCCGGCGGTATGCAGGAAACGCAGCCCATCAGCGGTTTCAAGAGCAGGCGCTGGAATAATTTTGCGGGAATCGGTGTCGAGCAAATCGGACGGAGGGCCTGCAAAGAGACCGCATTCGGTCAGGTAAAGCGTGGGCCGTCCGTTGAATGCGCAAAGGACCCTGGGCGCTGGCGAACCGTCGGAAGTGACAAGCTGCAATTCATAATTTCCGTCGCTGTTTCTCGGAGCGTGCAGTTCCAATCGCAACTGTTCCGCAACGCGCGGTAGCGGTTGACCATCGGCGGTGACGATGCGGTCAGGCGACAACGGCATGCGCAGCAAGCGGTTTAGGGCAGCGTCGTCTGAAGTATAGATGTATTTGAAAGTCCACCAGTTCTCGTAGCCCCAGGGTTTGTAGAGCGCGGCCCAAAGCGGCAGGGAATCCGGCGTCAGCATCAACGCCCCCTCATTGAATCTTTCCCCGAGTTTTCTGGCTTGCTCCTGCTTGAGAGCGGCGAATGGCGCATCCGGGTTCGTGCGCCATTGCAGGCGCGCTTCCTCCTCAAAAATGGCCAGCCGCAAGTCCAGAACATTGGGATCGGAAACGAATGGACGCTCTTGAAATTCACCGAACCAGTTTTTCCACCGCTCAATATCCTTTTGACGCTCCAATTTTTTTATCGCTGGCTCAATCAAGGCCAGGTCGGTGATTCCATCCATGAATTTGGGATAATCCCATCGTCGCAGGCGCAATTCCCAGGCGACGTAAAGCCAAAAATAGAAATCATCAGGAGGCGGATCCTCCCAGGGGCTCCACAGCTTGCCGTGCTCGTAACGAACCTGATAATTGGTGATTTCAGCCAGGTCTGATTCCATCGTGTTGAGAAAACGCACTTTGCCAAAGGCGTGTTGGATCCGCCGAACAAATTCAATTTCGTCCCGACGAAGGTCGCGCCCAAGGTTTTCACGTAATTTGTCCATTAACGGTGAGGGTGGCAATTGGGCGGCATTCGGCGCCTTTTGGGCCGGACCGGAGCGATCGATTTTGGCATCGCCTCCAAGGTCCTGTCGCAAAGCCAGAAGTGCTGCGACAATGTGTTTGCAATCATTGCCTATCGGGCAGGAACACTCGGCGAACAACTCGCTGTCGGTAAAATCTAAACGCACTTCGTAATCCTCGGTTCCGCGAACAACAGCGGTGTATAGGTCCCCCTCTACAGGCTCCAATTCAAGAACGGCCCCCCGCAAGAAATAATTGCGGCCCCGTTTCGACGTATTGTGCGGAATCGATTTTAGATACCGGCCAATTCCGTTGATCATGTCTGCCTGCTGTTGCATTGCTGAAAAAGATGCGGCCTGAAACGGAGGTGGACAAGCTCGGATTATTTGCCGCGATTGAAAATGGTATGGGGAGCCCTCTCTCGAATTTCTTTGCATGCATTTGGACCATGAACCGTCCGCTCCGCGCTTGCCGTCTTGGAGTGCGGTGGCAAGTCTGCGCGACACCGCTTTCGGACGTCGCTGGACTTTCAAACGCCAATTGACGCTTCGAAGTGGTCCTCCCGGAAGCGCGTGTAAACCATTTTAAGCAATGTGTAAATGATTTGTAAACGATTTGTAAACACTTAAGTCCTTGATTTGCAACCGTGTAAACGATGTAAACCATTTTCACACTATATCTGCTACTTCACATCACTGATTCCCGAATCATTTATCCCGCCCGTGAACCCGCTAGCCCGGATATTTCATAGTTAGATTTGATTTTGACAAGAATGGTGCGGAGGCGGGCGACGAGGGCGATTTTTCGATCGATTGGGTTGCCTAACCGAGGTCCCCGTGCGTTCGGGGATGGAAATCTGGCTTGGGCGCAG
>DATJTK010000166.1:0-17365 GCA_035503455.1 Candidatus Sulfotelmatobacter sp.
CGAGCTATTGGTTCGCCTGGGATTGGATCTGCCGAGCCTTCCGAAGCTGGTGCAAAATGTAGTGGAGAAAAACAGGGGTTGATCTTCAAAAAACCCAGCAAATCTGCGTTTTTCCCTCTTGAACTGACGAACTTGGGCTAAAGCTGAAAGATTGGCTTGAACTCGCGAGACAGGTGGAGCGGATTGTTCAGGTCGAAATTATCGGGCTTGGCGAACTCGGATACCGCAAGCCGGATGTCATAGAGGCTTTTGCCACTCGAGACGGACTGCTTACCACCGCCACCTTTCCGACTCGCAAGGAACACGAAATGCTCAGCCATTTCTCGAATTATTGGTCGGGGGTTGAAAAATCAGAGGTGCCGGCGATCGGTGTTATCAAAGGTACGCCGCATCAATTTCCCGTCTTCGTTCGCGGCGAGCAGGGTACATTCGCCGGGGGCGGTTTGATCCGCACCGCCGCCGCGTTCAAGCGATTGACTCAATCTGGCCGACCCGTCGTCGTGCGACCGTGGGTTGACATCCTCTGTGCGGGCCGCCGCTCAAATGTGCGTCTCGAACTCCGTGTGCATGTTGTCGCTGGTTGCGCGGTTGCGGTTGAATATCTTTTTCCGCCATGGGCCAGCCAACGACCAACGGAAAAGGAGTTGCAATCAGGTCAGGCTTGGATGGAATCCCGCCGGGTTGAGGCGGCACAGTACGCCGAACGCATTGCAACCGTGATAAATTGCCGATGGTTCGTAGCGGATTTCGCCGAAACTGCTGACGGAATGCGGCTAATTGAATTGAACCCTGGTTGGTGTTCGGGCATTGCATCCGCGGACGCAGTACGGGCTGTTCATAGTGCAATTTTGGATAAAATCTTCCAGATCCAGACTGACGAGAAATAGAGCCACGTTCACGACCCCTCACCAAAATTGATCGGAATATGCCGCTCCGACGGAGCTTGGAAAAATTCTTAAAGAGATCATTACTACAAAGATCACGCTCCTACGGAGCTGCCGGTTTCCGCATTCCGCATTCCGCATTCCCAAAAATGTTCTCCACTTTTTCCTTTTTCCTTTTCAATTTCCGGCGGTAGATTGCGGCAAACGTTCGGTCGCGCATGAAAAAACTCTGTCTTGCAGTCGGCATCATCGCCGTTCTATCGGCGGTCCTCGCTATCGCACTGGCTCCAAGGGCGGCCCGTCTTTCCGAACCTGAATACGACGGCAGAAAACTCACCGCCTGGCTGGAGGATGAACATGACAGCGGAATCCCGGACATAGATCCCGCATCCGCCATTCGGCGAATGGGCACAAACGCTGTGCCGTTTCTGGTCCAAATGCTGCAAGCAAACGATTCGCCTTTCAAAAGGAAATGCATGGACCTTCTGTCGCGGCAACATTGGGTTCATTTTCATATTCTTTATGATTTTCAAAAGCGCAGCCTTGCCTTGCAAGGATTGGGAATTTTAGGGCCGGATGCCAAAGCGGCCATCCCCGATTTGGCAAATCTATTATCAACCGGCAATCAGGATGTAGACACAGATACGGTCCTATTGGCGCTTTCTGAAATCGGTCCGGATGCCGTCCCGGTCCTTGGGAAGGCGTTGACTAATTCGAATAGCGCGGTGCGCTGGCACGCGGCCCAGGCTCTCGGCAGCATGGCTGTGCCCTCGTCTGTTCCCTGGCTTCTTGCGGCGCTCAAACATCCCGACCCTCACACAAGGCTGTGTGCAGCCAGGGCCCTGGCGCGGTTTCCCAGGCAGGCAGATGTTATCGTCCCGGCCCTGTTGAATTGTGTTGATGACCCGGATTCCGGGGTTCGCGCAAATGTCGCGGGCAGTTTGGGCAATTTCGGCGGCTATGCCCGGCCGGCGTTTCCAAAGCTGTTAACAATGGTCGCCGACGCGAACGAGACTGTGAGTGATAACGCGACGTATGCATTGATGCACATTGATTTGGGTGGAACCCTCGCGGCTTTTACCAACAATCTTGAATCTCCCGATGTCAATGTCCGCAGGACCACGGCCTGGGCATTGATGCACTTTAGTTCAAACGGCGAACCCGCGGCGCCGTTCCTCGTCAAATGCCTGAAAGATCCCGACCCGGCCGTGCGCAAAAATGCGGCCATTGCGCTTTCTGGAATAGCGTCGGACCCCGATTTGGTCGTGCCCGCGCTCATGGCTAATCTAAGTGACACCAACGCTGACGTACGAGAGGATGCCGCCGTAGCCCTTCGCAGTTACGGCGAACGGGCCAGGGCCGCCGTTCCACAAATCCTAAAAATCATCGAGGAAAATAAGGGTAATGACGTTGAAACCGGCGCATTCTACGATGCGCTCGATGCCATTGATCCGGGAGCAGCGATAAAATTGAATGAAAAGTAGCGGCAATTAGATTGAACACTATCAGGCAGAGAGTCATCCAATCGACGGATTCCGCAGGTGTCTTTTTGGACTAATGCGATTCATTGTTCGGGCCCGGCCCCGTCACTGCGGGGCCGGGTTTTTTTATTTAGTCCCGTCGTGAGATGAGTTCGCTGTGATTTAATACGTTAGGGCAGAGCCGCTTGCCTGTGGCACTGCCACTGCTCTCAAAGCACTTCCAAATTTTCGAAATAGTGTGCTATAATGCGCGCCAAAATCGACAGGCAATTCAAATCTCAAAATGCGAATGAAGTGTATTATAAAATTCTATGTGATGGCGTTGGCCCTGGCGCCTCTGTGGATGACGCTTAACGCTGCCGCCCAACTCACGGGCGGGTTCAGCCAGATCAACATGCAGGACGGCGGATATGTCCCCGTAATCATCCAGCATTGGAGCGGCCGCCTCATTGCCCGCACCGACGGCGGCGGGATTTATTCCAGCGACAACCACGGCGCCTCGTGGACATTCTTAGGTGGCAACATGGTGACTCAAGGGGGATTGATCGTGCAGGGCGTCGCGGTGCCGCAGACGACCGCCTCCAGCTCCAACCTCATCCTTCAAGCCTGTGGCGTCGATTATTTGCCCACTGACCCGGAACGCGGAATTTGGAAAACCACCAATGGCGGCCTGAGCTGGACGCAAACGTTGACCAATGTGAATTTTTCCGGAAACGACGGGGAGCGGGTCGGAGGCGAGTGCCTGATATTCAATCCCACGAACGACCTCGAGGCGTGGGCGGGAAGCCGTGCGCAGGGATTATATGAATCCACAAACGCCGGCGACTCGTGGAACCTCATCACCAGCGGCCTGGAGACGAACATTATTGCCACGGTGTATATCCCGCCATCGCGTCCCAACCAGATTTTCGTTGGAGGCGACGGCGGCTTGTGGGTGTCGAACAACCACGGCGCAACCTGGACGCAACTCGATTCGTTGCAGTTGATCCTGCGCGTGACCAGCGGGCCGGATGGAACGATCTATTACGGCGGAATCAACAACGGCGTGCAGGTCATCCAAAAAATCACCTCGACGAACTGGACCAATACGGCGGATTATGTGGTCACCGATCTTCATTCGGCCTATACCAGCGGCATTGGCGATGATGGCAACGAAATCGTTTGCGTGACGGTTTTGCGGAATGGGGATTTAGTGGTCGGTGATTTCGACGAGCACACCCGAATCAGCGCCAACGAAGGGGGAAGCTTCACGACGTTGCCCAACGCCTATGTGCCCGGCTCTGTCGTGCCGGAATGGACCGTAACCAACGCTGTCGAATGGCGGCCTAATTCATTGACCCAGGACGTCACTTCGTCAAACACATGGTATGGTGGCGGCGGTTACGGCCCGATGCGCACCGACGATGGCGGGCAGACCTGGCAATACATCGTCAACGGCATCGGGGAAGTCGTGACCTACAGAATCAACTTTCATCCCACGGACCCCAACCGCATTTACATCTCCTGCGCGGACCATGGCGGAGCGATTGTCACCGACGGCGGAATCTCCGGCAACGTGGCTTCGATGGCCACGCCATTTTTCCCGAGCGACATCGTCATGTATGCGCACCGCGCCATGGCCTGTTACACCAACGGGATGAACAGGGTCATTTTTCCCGGCGGTTGCGAACTCGACGGCACCATACGCCTGTATGCCTCGACCAACGACGGCACAGGCTGGTATCACCTGGCCGGGGCGGGTTTGCCGACCAACACCCCTGGCGAGGAAATCATCGATAATATTGATTCGCTGGATAACCCCAATGATTTCCTGGTCGTCGTGGGTGGAAACCTGGGCGTCGGCGCGGGAGGCGTCTATCGAACGACCGATGGCGGCAACACGTTCACTCAATGCAACTGGTTTCCGTCCGTCAGTACCTCTCTGTATCTGGGCGACGAGCAGTATTGGAACGTCTCCGTGGACCGGGACGCCACAAATGCCAACATCCGGTATCTGTACTCCCGCGTCAATTATCCCGGCACGGGAAGCGGCGGCGGATTTTTCATATCCAATGACCGCGGAGCGGACTGGACCCTGTTGACTCCCGGGACCCTCGGCGCGGTGGTGCTGAATGACTGGTCCGACTGGAACGGTCAAATCGTGGCCGATCATGTCATCAGTGGAACCGTTTGGATGATGATTACAGGCGGCGCCAACGGCCTGCTGCGCAGCACCAACTATGGTTCGACCTGGAGCATCGTGCCAGGTTTCACCAACGTGACCGCCATGGACGCGCTAAATGGCAACGTCGTTGCGTACGGCGAAATGACGAACGACAGTTGGGAAAAAATTTATTACTCAAGTAACAGCGGTTCGTCCTGGACCGAAATCACACAGCCCGGCTATCGTTTCGGCAACACGATCGCCCTGGCCCTGGATCCACACCGGCCCGGCCGCGTTTTCATTGGCACTGCTGAGCGTTCGGTGGGCATTTTTACTCCGGGCACACCCTTGCAACAGTGGAAGCTGAATTATTTTCTTTCGTCCACCAACGCCGAAAGCGCTAACGGCGCCGATCCCAACAGCAACGGCGTGCCAAATATTCTGGAATACGCGCTTGGCGCCGATCCACTCGCGGGCCTCAGTTCCGATCCGCTCGGCCCCGGCTCGCCGAACGGCCGCGCGTTCGTCCCCCGCGCTGTCATCTCGACCAACTCCCTCCTCACAGACAAGCCGGCCATGCGCCTCAATTTGCCGAATCCCCCACCGACCGATATCGAACTGCTGGCGGGCGCCTCGACGAATCTGACGAACCCGAGCGCCTGGACCTCCATCGCCGCGCGCGCGGGCACGAATAATTGGCAATGGCTTGCGAACGGCTCCAGCCTCGTGGCGCCGGACGTGACCTCAAATGGGCGCGCGTTCTTTGACATCGGATGGCCGTCAAATCACGCCACCGCACAATTCATGCAACTCCAGGTCGAGCCGATTCCGTAAATCAATTCGTGATTGGGCAAAGGTGGCAGCGCCACTGGCAAGCCGCTTTGCCCTACCGTTGAATCGTATTTGGTAGGGCAGAGCTGCCGCTCTGCCCAAATCAAATGCCAAGATCGTTTCACATTTTGCGCCTATAGGGAATGAAACCACGAAACGAGGGGAAAAACCCCGTTTTTTCGGGGAAATTTGAAAAGGTCGAGGAAACGGGATGCCTTTCGCCCGTGTCGCTGCCATCGGTGTCCCGCAATGCGGGCGGAATTCCCTTTCACGCATTCCCTCCCGCGCTTCCGGCCTTCGTTCACGAAAATGCGAGTGTGGGGTTTTTAAGCGTGAACGAAGGTGAACGAAAGTGTGAACGAATTTTTTTACGACTCAAAAACAGGGCGTTTTATTCGGATACTCGAATAATTTTTTTGGAAACGAGCAAGACGCGCTGTAAGCCAAAAAAGTCGATTTTTTGATTCGTTCGTTCACACCCCCGTGAACGAAATCCGGGTCTTGGATTTGGTTTTATGGTCATGGTTTGATGATTGGTCAAAAAATCGGCTACATCGGCTACATCGTTGAGCGCCATGTATTTAGTCGGCAACATTTCGGCAACACGAAAAGCTACAAAAAGTTACATTATCGTTATCGCGGTATGGGGCTTCCTATGGCCGAGGCACGAGGCTCTAACTGAAAGCCCTGAGAAGGGCGGGAGATTGCACTTTCTCTTTTTTCTGGCAACTGCCGGGTTGATGCGCCAGATTTTCCACGGCTGATTTGGCCAAAATAGTCATGGTGACGGCAAGAGTGCCCAGAAAACCCAAAAGCCGCCGAGGCGCCCCGTGGACGCGCGCCGAGCTTGAGCGGCTCGGTAAAACGCCCGATTCTGTCCTTGCCCGACGCGTTCGGCGCACTATCAGGGAGGTCGTTGCGGAACGTGAGCGTCGGCGCATTGGGCTGCCCACCGGTCCACGCCGCTGGACCGCGCGCGAAATACGACTGCTTGGGACGATGAATGATCACGAATTGGCCAGGCGCCTGCGCCGTTTCAAACACCATGTGTACTACCAACGCCGGGCGCTTCGTATTCCTCCGTTTAAAGCGCAGGCCAAACGCCGTTACTGGAAGCCGTCTGAAGTGCGGCTGCTCGGGACGGTGACCGACCAGGAACTCGCGCAAAAATTAGGGCGCACATTCTTTTCAGTCCGGGTCGAACGCATCCGTCGTGGCATTCCTGCAATCACAAAGCCACGGGGATTAAGCGCGAAATATCTCAAATTGCTGGGAAAAGTTCCTGATGCCGCTCTGGCACAAATGACCGGGCGTTCCGTTCTCACTATAGCCAGTTTGCGGCGCCAACATACGACAGTCCGCTTTATAGGCGGAACCATCCAAGGACCTCCGCGCGCCTGGACGGCTGAAGAAATAGTCGCGCTTAAGCGCCTGACAATTCGGGATGCCGCCGCCAAATTCAAATGTTCGAAGGCCGAAGTGCACCGCGCCCGGCGTCAATTTGGCGTGGCCGCGCGAGCGCGGCCGGACAATTGGACCCGTGATGAGGAAGCGCTTCTGGGCACGTTATCGGATGGGGAATTGGCACTGCGCTTGAAGCGAAGCGTTACGGCGGTGCAAGTGCGCCGCCTGACGCTGCGCATCCCGAAACCGGACCCACGGTACCGCGCCTGGAAGCCCGCGGAAGAAAAGCTTTTGGGAACTGTCCCGGACAGCCAACTTGCCGAACAGCTCGGCCGGAGCAGGGCGTCCGTCACCGCGCGTCGACAGTTGTTTAATCGCAAGGCAATCCTGCCTCCGCGGCCCGATGGCTGGACGCCTGAGGAAGACCGTCTTCTAGGCAAATTCACTGACTCCGAAGTTGCGCGCAAGCTGGGCCGTCCCCTGGGTGGCGTTCGCGGCCGCCGCCATAAATTAGGGATTAAAAGCCCCCGCTCAACTCGTACTTTTACACCGATGGAAGACAAGCTCTTAGGCACAGATTACGACCGCGTCATCGGCCAACGGTTGAAACGCCATCCTGTAACGATCGCGCAGCGGCGGCGTTGGCTGAAAATTCCCGCGTTCGGCAAAAGGCCCGGAAAGATTTAGATAGAAGAATTGAGAACCGCGAAATACACAAAAGACACGAAAAGAAAATGAGGAAGGCCGGAAATCAGGAACAGGGTGAACACTATGACATAAGTTTTAGCCCGTTACACATGTTACATGGTTGGATTCCAATGACTTAGGGTGTTACACACCCCGTTACAGTTTGTTGCCGACCCGTTACATTGTTGATTACCAATGATTTAAGGTGTTACATTAACGTTATCGCGACGCGGGGCGACGGTTGGGAAGTTGGTCCGGACGATGAACGAGCGGCGATTCTTTTGCCTTTGCTTAACCTATAGCTTGTAAAATATACTATTATTCATCTCCGACCCCTTTCCAGTAGCAGGGCCAGCAGAAACTCTTGCTCTATTCAGGTCACAATTAAGCTTGTCAAAATGGCAGTGGTTCGACAAGTTGCCCCACAAAACGAAGGCGACAAGGACAGTAATTTTAGCTCGTTACAATGGCGACAAAATCGTTGCCCAATTGTTTCTTGGTTTTCGGGCAGGAAAAGATTAGAAATCGCATTAATAAATGAATCGGAAGGCTAACGCGCCGGTGCGAAGCAAGAAGCCTCTACTGAAATTGTTCTCCAGGACAATGCGGAAGGGCTTTATTCTATTTCCACGGAAAGCCTATCGAAGAAATCTTCAAGCATCCGAGGGATTTTATCTTTGGCTGGCCACAAATCATCTGGTTCGACCCGCAAAGCTCTGGCAAGGCAGAGTAATTCAAAATCGGACACCCACCGCAACTGCGTTTCGATTTTTGCCAGCGTTTCGCGGCTTAAATCCCATCCCCAACGACGGCAACGGGCCGCTAACATCGGCTGCGTCAATTGTTGTTGGTCACGCAGGCGACGGATTTGCGGCCCCACCAGATTTCGGGGATTGCATTTCATGTTCCGGTATCGGAACGCAGAGAATGGGCGAATGGCGATTTACAAAGGTTCGGAATTCAGAACGATTTTCCTTGCGCGAAAGCAGGATTTTCGAGATAACGGTAAAAGATTTCAGGCGCGAAGATTTTTTTGGGAGAAATGAAAGTTTGAACCGTATTTATTAAAGGCCAACAGGATGAACGAATCCTCGCAATGTGGGGTTTCAAGGCTGGCGAACGGCGCAATAAAAAAACGCTTGTCAGAAGCCGTGTATCAATTCACGCGCCGGCACCCCAACGCTCTTAAGGCGGAAACTCTAAAAAACGGAAAACCCTTGAGTTCGCTCAAGAAACGATACCTGCAATGTTTCGGTGCGCGCGCCAATAACGTCGCCACGTTGCAAGGCATAGTCAGGGATTTAATTGAGGACGGCATTTCCCGGCGGACGCTTGTAGCATGGGCAGTTGAAGCAGGCTATACCAGAGGATACGTTTCCAGCCTGTTGAGCCGAATTCTGGTGTCCCTGGGACTGCGCGAACGCAAAAAAGGAGCCGGACGCAAGCCGTCACCTCACGCCTTGGAACTTTTGTCTTATGCCCGCAGCCGATATGGAGAAAACTATCTTAATGTCCTTCGCGCGGCGTGGCGGGCGGGAAAGGCGCACTGTGAAACAGCCGACAGCCCGGATGAAACCAGCGCCTCCGGGATAATGATGGCTCTGGCGTCACCTTTTCGGAAACCGGAAGTCAATTGTGGCCCCACAATTAGGCGGGGCTCAAGACCCGCCGGGCAGGACCATAGTGGCCAGTATCGCTCCGCAGCAACGGTTGCCAACGGCAAAAAGCGTGGCTTTACTTTAAAACTGACCGGAACCTGAACCCTTCCGAGAAAATACAGACAAAAACCATGAAAACCCTGAACCAAATTAAGACCATTTGCGTGATCGCAAGTTGCGTATTGGCCTCAAATCTCAACGCCCAGGACACGAATGTGGATTGGGAAACTGCCTCAGACGACCAAGTCATTTTGCAGGCCATTGAATTGACAACGCCAATCCCGTCGAATGAAGTGCCTGCCTTCGCTACGTTTTATTCCGCCCAACATTCGCCGATTAGCGCCCAGCCGTGGCCGCCGCTTCCGGCGGATATTGAGCATTTTAACGGGTGGGATTTAGGCTCGAATGTATGGGTTTTGGACGACCTTGACTTTGACTACAGTGCGCCGACAGTGCAGGCGAACCACTCCATGATGGCAATGGATGATGACGGCGGCATTAATCCGCCCGGTGGCGGCGGCACGAATATTTATTATCCCGCTGGCAGTTCATATTCTTTTGATCCGGGAACCAATTTGTGGATAGCGCAAGAGGCAGTTTCGGGAGGCAATTTTTCAGGTATTGTCTCCAACACAATTCCGGACGTGGAATATCAACTTCTTTACGCAAATTCGTTGAATCCGCCAGTACAATGGCAGCTTGTGCCCAACGGCACATTTTACGGCTCTGATGAGACAAACTGGGCGTCCTGGAGCATCCCATTTGACTCAACAACGAACTTCTTTCTTAACGTATTGTCAGATCAGAGCGACGGGAGCGGTCTGCCGTATTGGTGGGAACTTAAATACTACGGCCAGGATACCAATGTTGATCCCTACGCCGACCCCGAAGGAGACGGCTATGACAACCTGGAACTCTATCAGATGGGTGTCAATCCCTTTAGCTGGATCACACCGCCTGCACCCCAAGGTTTGGCGGCTCTCTACAATGCCAATAACGGTAATGTGGCCGTTAGCTGGGAGCCATCGTCCGGCCCTGTAACCGGCTATATATTAGTAGGACCTAACGGGACGAATTATTTGTCCAGTGGTGCAACAACGTACAACGACAACGTGTCTTCAATACAGGGTGATTACACTAACGATATTAATGACTGGGGTCCCACGTTGTTTTACACCTATCAAATTCAGGCAACCTATTCCGGCGGCGACTCTGCGTGGAGCAACCCTGTTTGGATGCAGTCAGACCCGGCATTGACTTCACAGTCCCCACCGCTTGCCATATTTTGTTATTTAGTTCCCGGCCCCCAAGGCTCGCTATACTTGGCCGCACCGGCTTTGCCGCCAGGCACAGCAGGGTTGAATGTGATGAGAGTGGATTTGGGCGCTTATTATCTTAATGGGGCTTACGATGGCAACCTTCCAATCGAAACGAATTTTGATATTCCGGTCAATAGTTCCACTCCCGGACTGTTTTTAATCCCTTCGCAATGGAATCAAATGCAGCCCGACGCTTACAATTACAATTGGTATGCATGGTGGGTGCAAGTGGTGAGCAGCAACGGGGACGAAAGCCTTGCCGACCCTATTGCCGTAAACGGCTACCAATATTTCGAGGAAACGAATCTTTTTCAATGGCTTGTGCCGCCTTATTTTGACGGGCGGGCGCAGCTTAAGCAAAACTTGGAATTTCTTTTCAGAGGGGCTACGGTTAGTTCTCCATTCCAGTGCATTGAAAATGGCAACTATTATAACCCGTATTATCCAGATGTTGTCACCTTCACAAATCCGCCCACCTATGAATATGCCGGATTTTATCAGCAAGGAGCTTCGTCCGAACATGGCTTTTCATTCCAAAGCGGAGCGCAGTTTGACCCGTACTGGCCTTTTGAAAATAATTATCGCTACCAAAATTTTGTGCTAACTCCTACCGACGAAAGTACAAATGGCCAAATCATGACTGGCATTGGCATAAATGGCTGGGACCCGTATAATAATCTCGACCCGCAAGGAATTTATTTTGACTATCCGCCGACGAATCAATTTTACCCAGCCGACGTAACCGTTCCGGCAGGATTGCAGCAAGCATCAGAACCATTTCTAGCCTCGTATCCCGAACAGCCGACCTATGGTGCGGCACAAACAAACGACATTTGGTATGACCTCTCCGATATTGGTGTTCTTTATACCTTCAATCAGGATACCTACCAACAAATCTTCGACGCTGAAAAAACGGCAAATTATTTCGGCCTTCCGTTGGAATCGGTGGATATTGCTGATGAACAAACGGACGCAAACGGCAATCTACTTGGCACCTACAATACCGTTGTGCTTGCTGGCAATAACGTCCAAGCCTATTGGCAAGGCACCCCGTATGTTTACCCTGAATTTGCCGGGCCCCAGTTTCAAACGGTGGAATATGATTTTTGGCAGAATCCAGATCCCAGCGTATTACCGGGTGGAAATGCGTTTTCAGTGACGCATACCAATCTGCCGTTAATTGCGGGCGTCGGTTCTCCCGGTTTTCAAGCAGTGGCTTATGCCAAATTGGCCGTCACAAACAGTATTTATCCCGGCGTGTATGGCTTTCTCGGCCAATACTTCACAAACGCTTATCAAATTGACGACAGTGGCAATGTGACTCCAAAAACCACGGGACTCCTGTCACCGTATGGAAACTTTTTTGCGACAGAACCGGGCGAGGCGGCATTGGTGACGATGCCGGACGTTGACACGGGGCAGCAAGGCACCGACATCGTGTATTGCATAAGCCTGGCGCTTGATAAAAATCATGACGGCACGATAGACACGTCTTTCAGTGGCCCGGACACCACATCGGCCAGCAGTCCGTATGTTTTTTGGTGCAATAATAATTATGACAGGTGGGCATACCCGCTTGACTCCGACCCGTATCAGGATGAGGTGCTCAATTCGGACGCTGAGAACCCATATCAGGAAGATGATGAATTTACAAGATTTGGACAACGGAATATTCCTGACACACGCGACTTGGAGGATTTTGCGCGCCTATGGGTTTGCGGCGTAAATTCCAATTTGCTGGCCGCCTTGCCGCCGGGCAGCACCATCACGTTGAATTGGGGCGACGTTAACAATCCAAGTACCAATAATCCCACGATTGATCTATTCGAGGCCGCCAATCCTGACGGTGGGATTGGTTATTTAACAAATGAAATGACCGCCACAAACCAAATTGATATTGATGCCCGTCCATACGTTGGGCGGCTTGGGCCGGGGGACAGTATCCAATTAAACGCCACGAATTTTTTAAATAATTGGGCAGGCAATTATTTCATCTGGTGCGGTGTCAATTATGGCAGCGGGGGATTAAATTTGACCATCGCCACCAGTAATGGGACGGTGATAGCGCAAACGACAACGTATATCCAAATAACGGACATCAAACAGATGTATGAGCGATGGACGGTAGGTAACGACCCCGGCCGGATGCCAAAAACAACGGCCATCCTTGAACGCGAGGCTTTGCCCTTTCCAGGGCAACCGGCGTTCCAATATCCCGCGCCACAAGGCACCAATACGCCATATATTTTATATGTCCACGGCTGGAATGAGAGCGATGACATGAAAGACGCCCATGCCCAAACTGCTTTCAAAAGACTTTATTGGCAGGGTTATCAAGGGCGCTTTGGCTTTTTTCGCTGGCCGACCACTTCTGGCGAAACAGCAACGGCGCTCGCAGATGGAACCGAGGGCGTAGAAGATGATTATAACTGGAGCGAAAATCTGGCATGGTATTCCGCGGCGGGTTTGCTGAATCTTCTGACAAATCTCGATGCAGAATATAATGGGCAGGTTTATCTGTTTGCACACAGTCTGGGAAATGTGGTTGCCGGCGAGGCGTTCCGGTTGGCCGGTTCTAACCAGGTGGTGAATGTATATGTGGCCAGCCAGGCGGCTTTGACAGCGCACCTTTACGATTCCACGGTGCCGGACACGATATTTAGCACGACTGTGACACCGGAAATTTTCAATAATTGGCTGGCTGACATAAACGGTAACGGCGCGGGTAAAGTAATTAGCTTCTACAATACTAATGATGCTGCGTTAGGCCCCGAATATTGGGAAAAGGATCAGTCTGCCAAGCCGTCACAATCGGAGTATGTGCATGGAGGTCCTTGGGCCTTTTATGGAACACCCTACACCGAAGACAGCCCCCTTTATACACCGGGTTCAGTGGACGACAGTTACCCTTGGAAGGGATTTCAGGGCTTTGACATTACACCGAACATAGCGGCTTCTGTGACCAACTATTACATCGTCGCGGCTTGGGCCTCTCAACCGCGAGCAACTGCCTTGGGAAGAACGGCGGTGGTTCACAACATATTAGATGTTGATTTGACTCTACCAGACAATGGAATCTGGCCCCCAGACACCCATTCACCATTCAGTTATAGAGACATACTGTGGCACAGTGGGGAATTTTTAGATGATACCCCAGAGCAGCAAGGTTATTGGAGTTATTTATTAGGGCCAAAGGCATTTAATCTTGAATCACAATGAAAATTCGCCCATCCATTTATATATTTTGTGGACTGGCAATCCTGTTGATTATTTTAATCATCTGTTTTGCGAAACGTCCACAGGCTCCGCTGGAAACGCAGAGACCGCTGCTGCCCAAAACAAATGCACCTGTCGTAGTCAATAATCCCGTTCCGGCAAATATCGTTCCTGTCATCCCCCATGTTGTGCATCCCGCCGTAAATCCTGCTGAGGAAAAGGAACAAGCAGAGGAACGACAGAAAACGTTTGAAGCGGAGAAAAATCAACCCATTATTTTCTATGGCAAACTGGAAGACCAATTTGGCAATCCGGTTGTTGGTGCTGAAATCGAGGGGGCGCCAGAGCTGTCTCAAGGACATACAAATGTCTTTACCACGAGTGATGACAATGGCCTTTTTACACTGGATGCAGGCACCGGTTGGGCTCTTGGGGTCATGCCGAGAAAACAAGGTTATGCAGTGGCGACGGCAAATATTTCATTTTATTACTCATTATTGGAGCCGAGTCATATCACTCCCGACCCGAACAACCCCATCGTCATCAAAATGTGGAAACTCCAGGGAGCGCAACATTTAATTCATTTCAACTTCGAAACCTATATTTCAATCACTGGGTTACCCACAAGCTTTGATCTAAAAACAGGGCAGCAGGTTCAAGCGGGCGGCGATTTAACCATTAAACTTATAAGTTCTCCAAAGCCAAGCGTGCGAAACGAATATGACTGGAGCGCTCTTATACAACTCCCTTCTGGTGGAATACTCGCTTCAAGTGATCCAGGCTTGGATGAAATGTTTCAGGCTCCTGATTCAGGCTACCAGCCAGAATTTGATTTGAATTTCCGAAAAGGCGATCAGCAATGGACGCCGCGTTTCAATAGCGATTTTTATTTTATGGGCCAAAATGGAGGATTCTACGGTAAGTTATGGTTAGAAATTGACAGCGATGTTGTTAGGAATGGTACGGCGCTGGCGACTTTGAAAGGTTATTTGAATCCCGCTGGCTCACGAAACCTTGAAATTGACAACCGACTCGTAACAGAAGCCCACCCTTGAAACTTTTAAAATGTGTTTTTAGTGTCATGGTTGCGACCCATGCGCTAGGGAAAGCGATTTCGCCACTACCGACGCACGCCCCTTTTGGCTGCTATCCAACGCGCATAAAAGTCCAAAAGGAGGACAACGGGCTTAAGCTGTTCCTGACCGATA
Source organism: Candidatus Sulfotelmatobacter sp. (assembly GCA_035503455.1). Taxonomy (GTDB): domain Bacteria; phylum Verrucomicrobiota; class Verrucomicrobiia; order Limisphaerales; family UBA11358; genus UBA11358. The sequence continues at coordinate 14,832 of DATJTK010000166.1, forward strand.
CTGTTCCACGAGCGTATTATATGGTTATGTTCCGAACAAACGCACCGTATTGCCGATGGCTACCATTGGTGTTCGCAATTGGTGCGTCCAATTCAAATGTGACTGTCGTTCAAGTGCGATTCAACGACCACGCCAAGGAGCCCGTCTATCACACATATCTTTATCCTATTCAACCCAATATGCTTTCCAGAATTATTTTCACCGCTGGTTCGGCAGGCGACTATGACATGGACCGATTGCCCGACCTGTTTGAGGACTTGGTAACGAGAACCGACCCATTGAAACAGTTCTCAACAAATGAAAAGGTACTTGGCACTGATGAAGACGCAGACGACGAAGATGCGCCGAATGCCCTGCCATTTTTAGATGGTAGTAAGTGGAATGTTCAGATATTGCGCGAGAATCTTCCTTCATTGTCGGTTCCACGATATGTCCTGCCGCCTTCTTGTGACGCGAGAGCCATCCGCAAGACTATCCGTAAAATTGTATGCATGCCCACAAAGGATGGCTTTTCCCTCAGCGTGACCCATCCCGTAAAAAGCGCCCGCTATCTCGTGCTCGTCAGAGATGGTCCTGACGATTTCTGGAAGGCCAGTGGATACTTTACCGGCAACACGAACGGTGAGAAGTTGCTAGCCGACAAAAATGGAATGCTGTTGCCCACGGATTGCACGTTAGCCATGCCCGTTATTACGCCGCAATTTCACCCGATACTTAAACATCCTGAATTTATCGCGGGAAGCGGAGAAGACGCTGACGGAGACGGCCTCCCGGACATTTATGAGGTGCTCGTGACAAAAACTGATCCCGATAACCCTGACACTGGTTCAACTGGCATATTGGATGGTTATAAGACCCCGGCAAATGACGATTGGACGAATCTCGAAAAATTTCGCCGGCGGTACAATCCATTCAGGCAATATGAAGGGCCGAAGCCAGTGGAATTGATAGAACCAACATTGCAAGAATTGGGGGATGCCTGCCCGGTAATGCGCAGTGATCTGAAGTTTGAAGAGGAATTTGAGGTGAGAAATGTCAAAACTGGCGGGCCATATAGAATCGAGTCTTTTGAACAATTGCTTCTGACTTTAGGTACAGAGAATATCAGGAATAGGAATATGAAAGCGAAATTTACAAATTTGGAGATTCGCATCACGATGCAGGCACCGCTGAAGAAATACCGACCGCATGAACCGTCGTTATGGGTTCGGAAGAACATGTATCCATATTTCCCGTTGCAGTCAGATCTGTTTTTTTCAACGGCCTCAGTAGGAAAAAATTTCTGAGCGGCTTTTTTAATTGCTTATTACGGCAATCTCCCCCTGGAGAACAAAAAATAATGACAATGCAAGCCGCCAGCGGGAAACCGCTGGCGGCCCTTAAAATCCTTTGAACCCGAACCGTCCAGTCTTACCGTTTTTAATAACCAGTCTCAAAAAGCTCTCGTAATTTTGGCAGAAAATCCGTATAAGAATATTGGGCGTAAGCTCGAAAGGTTGTCCTTGTGAAAAAACCAGTTTCGGCAAGGCAGCTTGAAGCCGCAAGCGAGCTGGCAGCCGATCAAACAGTGTAACGGCATCATAAGCGTCGTATCCCTGATAGGTATGACGTTTATGACGTGACTTGTCGTTGTACATTTATCCTTTGGTGGATTTAAATACCACCTAACTGTATTGGCCGATCGCCTGTCAGCAACGACATTATTTTCGATTCCCAAATACCGTATATTCGTTTTGATATTTGACACCGAAGGCGTTTGGGAGTCTGATTTTGCAATGCTTTTATGATACCCGAAGAAGCGGCCAAATTGGCTAACCAATATAATTTTAATACTCCTGAGCAACACCGCGAGATTATGGATTTTATCTCTGTCGAATCGCCACGCCGCCTTAGAGATTTTATCCATCTTCTGAACAGGGATGGCCAGAACAGATATTTCCATACTGCCAAAACGACTCTTGAACTTCAAATAGCTGAAGAGGCGAACAATGCCGCTATAAAGTTGTCGGAACAAACGGACAGGCTCGTGGATGAGACACTCAAACTTACTCGGTTTACGCGGAGGGTATATTGGCTCACGGTCGCTCTTGGGTTTTTTGCCGTTGTCCAAATTATCATCATGTTCTTTCAGTATTTCTCCGAAGCCCACAAGAGCCTTGATACAGGAGTAAAAGAACAGGCCGTACAAGCAAATCAAACAGGCAAATGATCCTGTTTGAACCGCGAAGAATCCAGCTTTGCCGTTCAGAGATTTCCTAAACCATTGATTTTCTGCATGTTTCGGGCTTTTTCAGCCTAATTCAACCTTGCGTAATGTACATATTCCCGCTTGTAACTTGTAACAGGTTTCCGGAGATTTACACGTTTAACAAATCCAAATCGATTCAGCCGCAGTCCCTGACGACAACTATTCTTCACCAGCAGCGTCAATTAAAAATCACCACTGAGTCCGGTCGTTAATTTCATTGTTTCATTGTTCTGTAACGTTTGTCCAGCCCCTTCGGCGGAACGGAGTCTTTGGAGCGGAGCGACAA
>DATJTK010000167.1:0-26985 GCA_035503455.1 Candidatus Sulfotelmatobacter sp.
CTGCGCCCAAGCCAGATTTCCATCCCCGAACGCACGGGGACCTCGGTTAGGCAACCCAATCGATCGAAAAATCGCCCTCGTCGCCCGCCTCCGCACCATTCTTGTCAAAATCAAATCTAACTATGAAATATCCGGGCTAGCCGGTCGCCAATTTCTTCACGATTAACTGAATTTGTGCCTGAGCCTCAAACGGCGGCATCGTCTGATCGATTGTGTAATAACTGGCTAAAAATCGGCCAAGCCCCTTGCTCCCGTCAGAACTGATAAGCCGGTCCAACCCATTTCGACACTTTGCCAAAAAACGCACAAAAAGGTCGGGCTGAAGTCTCCCGGAACCCGCCAGCAAATGATTGTACCCCCGATCCTGCAATTGAAGACTGACGATTTGGCCATTCGGAAGGCTCCACGCAAGGTCCAACACATTGACACTTTTAGGCGACCATGATTTTGCTTTTGAAATTGTAAACGTGGCTTTGTGGTCGGGGTTGAATCTGCTGGGAAAAACACCCTGCTCGTATAAATCTTCGTCCGGCACCATTACGAAGAGGTGGCCGCCCGGTTTGACAAGCTTCCACCAGTCCAGAATCGTGGCGCGCGGATCGTGCATGTGTTCCAGGCAATGTGAGGAATATACGAAGTCAAATTGGTCACTCACATACCGGCTGGCGAAATTTGCGTCACCATGCTCCAGGTCGAACCGCCTCGCATCCGGCGTCACCGGATCGGGGCCGCAGCCAATGTCGATTCCTTTTCCAACTAATACGGATTTTTCCAGGTCGCCCCAATACTTTCTCGATTTGGAAGTTTCGTCCATGGAAATGATTCCTAAAGCTGTTTTACGTTTCGAAGCCGGGAAGCGTCGGCAAAAAAGCGGGCGCAGTCAACGCAAAATGAAAACATTTAAATTCGGTTGAGCTCAAAAACAGTATGCGGCGTCATTGCCGCCCAGATTTTGTTGAGGCCCTTATCAATGGATTCTTTTGAAGGAACGATTTCAATCTGGGCTGCTTCAGCGATGTTATCGACGTTCCTGCCGCCAGCTGAGATGCCCACGGCGAGGATGTAGGTTCCCGGATTGAGGGGCGAATCGGGGATGGTAATTTTCATTGCATAGCATCCAGGATCCAGCCTGCCAATTGCGCGTTCCTGAAACGTCGTCGCACTGATCAATTCCATACCGGAGAGCGCAAAGATAGCATAGCCCACTTCGGGTTCTTCGAGAAGAGCGGACACGGAAAACTCGAGCAAAAACTCCAATGGGGCGCCATATTCATAGCACCAGGCGGCCACATTTCCATTCCGAAGGCTCCGCAACCGCAAAAGACGGCCCTTCTGACTTCCTTCAAAACGGCGGGGCAGTTTCGTCAGATCAATTTCATTGCCGGCCTGTTTGGCGTGCTCAGCATAGACCGTGATAACCTCCCGAGGCTCACCGGTCATTTTCAGTTGACCACCCACAAGGTAATAGCATTTAGTGCAAAGCCGTGCGATGGCCTCCATGTTATGACTTACAAACAGGACGGTTCGGCCGCTCTGGCCAACCTGCTGCATCTTGCCGAGGCATTTTTTCTGGAAGGCAGCGTCGCCCACGGCCAGCACTTCATCTACGACGAGTATTTCCGGTTCCAAATGCGCGGCCACCGCGAAGGCCAGTCGCATGTACATGCCGCTGGAATAACGTTTGACCGGGGTGTCGAGAAATTTTTCCACTTCGGCAAAAGCGACGATCTCGTCGAATTTCCTTTTGATTTCAACGCGAGTCATGCCCAGGACAGCGCCGTTGAGGAAAATGTTTTCCCGTCCGGTCAACTCCGGATGAAAGCCGGTGCCCACTTCGAGGAGACTGGCGATGCGGCCCTCCAGTTCGATTTGGCCGGTGCTTGGCTCGGTAATGCGGCTGAGCAATTTCAGGAGGGTGGATTTTCCGGCTCCATTGCGGCCAATGATTCCCACAGCCTCGCCTGGCTGGATTTCGAACGAGACATCTTTGAGGGCCCAAAATTCCTCGCGCGCCTTATTTTCTCCCGTCTTTGCTTTCAGAAGCTGCTTGAATTTATGGGCCAGGACGTCGCGCAACGCGACATATTGATGCCGTCCGCCGCCCACCTGATGGCGGAGGATATATTTTTTTCCGAGATTTTCGACGCGGATAGCGGAGGGCATGGGGTCAAATGATGTCAGCGAATGTCTTTTCCGTGGCGCGGAAATAACGCAAGCCGGAAATGCCGATAAGGGGCACGGCCATAACGGAAGCGACGATGCTCCGTGAAAAAGGCGTTTGTCCGCCAAAATAGCTCCAAAAAATCGGCCCAATAGCGTCCGGCGGCTCCAGCTTTGATGACGATGCGGCTCATTCTGTTAGTTTGCTCCAATCATCATGCCAGTGCGGGTGGGAAATTTAAATCGAAAAACTCTCGCCCTCCGCAGCTTAAGATACTACCAATCCGTGTCCTACGGTTGTCACCGTGGGCTACTTTCGTGCGCTGCTCCGCAACTCAATTTCCCACTGGCCCAATCAACCCATTAATCCATTAATCCGTGGCTGACAGGTGTGCCATTGCGCCATTTTGTTGTGCCATTATCCCAGTTCGCTGTGCCATTGTGACGCGTTTGGCACACGTTTGATGACCCAATGCCAATCAAAATCCTGCTGATTCCCTTGTTTTTCGCAATTTCTGAATATCTTCGGCATCGGCATTGTCGTTGCTAAAAGTCTCCAAACGGTCCTGCGAGGGCCATTACGAAAGAATTTTTATGGCAAAAGTTTTAGGCATTGATTTGGGAACAACTAACTCCTGCATGGCGGTCATGGAGGGCGGCGAGCCCCTTGTTTTGGAAAATTCCGAGGGAAAAAGGACAACCCCCAGCGTGGTGGCCTTTACCAGGAGCGGCGAGCGGCTTGTGGGCGAGGCCGCCAAACGCCAGGCCGTGACGAATTCCCGCAACACCATTTATTCCATCAAACGCTTCATGGGACGCAAATTCGATGAAGTGTCCGAGGAAATCAAACGCGTCCCTTATAAGGTCGTCAAAGCCTCCAACGGCGACGCCGCCGTGGAAGTGGAAGTGGAAGGCAAACCGAAGCAATTTTCGCCGCCGGAAATTTCGGCGATGATTTTGGCCAAGCTGAAGGCTGACGCCGAAATGCGCCTGGGCGAGAAAATCACCCAGGCCGTCATCACTGTACCGGCGTACTTCAACGATTCCCAGCGTCAGGCCACCAAGGACGCCGGCCGCATTGCCGGTCTGGAAGTCCTGCGCATTATCAACGAACCCACTGCGGCATCCCTCGCCTACGGTCTCGATAAAAAGAAAGACGAAAAAATCGCAGTCTATGACCTGGGCGGCGGCACATTCGATATTTCGGTGCTCGAAATCGGCGACGGCGTGTTCGAAGTGAAAGCGACGAATGGCGATACGCACCTGGGCGGCGACGATTGGGACAATCGCATCATGGATTGGATCCTGGATGAATTTAAAAAGGACGCGGGCATGGACCTGCGCAAGCAGCCGGACGCCCTGCAGCGCATCAAAGAAGAGGCTGAAAAAGCCAAAATCGCTTTGTCCAGCGCGCAGCAATACGAAATCAATTTGCCGTTTATCACGGCCGACGCCAGCGGGCCAAAACACATTCAAAAGACACTCACGCGGGCGAAAATGGAGCAGCTCACCGATGAACTCTTCGAGCGCACCATCAAACCTGTCAGGGCCTGTCTTGGCGACGCGGGCATTGAAGCAGCCAAAATCGATGAATTGGTCCTGGTCGGCGGCATGACGCGCATGCCGCGCGTGGTGGAGACCGCCAAATCACTGGTCAACAAGCCGCCGCATCAGGGCGTGAACCCGGATGAAGTGGTTGCCGTGGGCGCGGCCATCCAGGCCGGCGTGCTCAAGGGCGAAGTGAAAGACGTGCTGCTGCTCGACGTCACGCCGCTCTCGCTGGGCATCGAAACGCTCGGCAACATGTTCACAAAGTTGATCGAACGCAACACGACGATTCCGACCCGCAAATCGGAAATTTTCTCGACAGCCAGCGACAACCAGCCGGGCGTGGAAATCCACGTGCTCCAGGGTGAACGCCAGTTTGCGCGGGACAACAGGACCATCGGCAAATTCAATTTGACCGATATCCCGCCTGCTCCGCGCGGCGTCCCGCAAATCGAAGTGACCTTCGACATAGACGCCAACGGCATCCTGCACGTGGGCGCCAAGGACCTGGGCACCGGCAAGGAACAGAAAATTACCATCACGGCCAGCAGCGGTCTTTCGAAGGATGAAATCGAGAAGATGCGCCGCGATGCCGAGACCCATGCCGAGGATGACAAAAAACGGCGCGAAGACGTTGAAACCCGCAACGAGGCGGACAACGCCGTCTATCGGACCGAGAAAATGCTCAAGGACAACGCCGATAAGATTTCCGGCGACGACAAGAGCAAGATCGAAAATGCCCTCAACGCGGTGAAAGACGCGTTGAAAGGCAGCGACGCCGGGGCCATCAAATCCGCCGCCGAGAAACTCAACGAAGTTTCCCAGGCGGTGTGGGCGGAGGTCTATAAAGCCGCCGGCGCCAAGGCCCAGGCCGACAGAGGCCAGGCCCCGGGCGGCGGTGGCGGCGGCGCAGGGCAGGCCGGTGAACCTAAATCCGATGAAAAGAAGGATGAAGGCGTAATTGACGCCGAAGTGGTGGATGAAAAGAAGTAAAATTCCCGATGATGAACAACAGTCGGGAACGATTTGTCCCGCAGGGACGGCTGGATGCGCGCCGGTTTTGGTGGTTCTTTAAATTAAAATGGCGGCGTGAAGAATTTTCCCATCGCGGGTGCGGCGGGAGTTAATTACAAGTTAACAAACAACAACAAAAACATAACTATGGCACTAAACGTTAAACCGATCGGCGACCGACTTCTCGTCGAGCCGGCTGAAGAGAAAGAAGTTAAAAAGGGCGGCATCATCATTCCCGATTCCGCCAAAGAAAAGCCGCAGGAAGGCATCATCAAGGCCCTCGGCACCGGCAAGACCGACGACAACGGGAAGAAAATCCCCTTTGAAGTGAAGGTCGGCGACCGCGTGCTCGTCTCCAAATACGGCGGGACCGAGATCAAAATTGACGGCAAGGAATACAAAATCCTTTCCTCAGACGACATCCTCGCCGTCCTGGAATAATTCAAAACTCAACACTTAAAATCCAAAATTAGGAAAACACTATGGCAGCAAAACAATTAATATTCGACGAACAGGCGCGCCAGTCCATTCTGCGCGGCGTCAACAAGCTTTCCAAAGCCGTCGTTGCCACCCTCGGTCCCAAAGGCCGCAACGTGGTGATCGACAAAAAGTTCGGCTCGCCCACCGTCACCAAGGACGGCGTGACTGTGGCCAAGGAAATCGAACTCGAAGATCCTTATGAGAACATGGGCGCCCAAATGGTCCGCGAAGTCGCCAGCAAAACCAGCGACACCGCGGGCGACGGCACAACCACGGCGACTGTTCTTGCCGAGGCGATTTATCGCGAAGGTCTTAAGTTTGTGACCGCCGGCGCCAATCCCATCGGCATCCAGCGCGGCATCAGCAAGGCCGTCGAAGCGGCCGTCGGCCAGCTCGACAAAATCTCCAAGAAGGTCAAAGACAAAGACGAGATCAAGCAGGTCGCCGCGGTTTCCGCGAACTGGGATTTCGACATCGCCGATAAAATCGCCGATGCCATGGACAAAGTCGGCAAAGACGGCACCATTACCGTCGAAGAAGCCAAGTCCATCGAGACCACCCTCGACGTTGTCGAAGGCATGCAGTTTGATAAGGGCTATCTCTCTCCGTACTTTGTGACCAGCACCGAAGCGATGGAAGCCAAGCTCGAGGACGTTTACATCCTCATTTACGAGAAGAAGATCAGCAGCCTGAAGGACCTGCTGCCGATTCTGGAAAAGACCGCAAAACTCGGCAAGCCGCTGCTCATCATCGCTGAAGACGTCGAAGGCGAAGCGCTGGCCACCCTGGTCGTCAATAAACTCCGCGGCACCATCAATGTGTGCGCCGTCAAAGCCCCGGGCTTTGGCGATCGCCGCAAGGAAATGCTCGAGGACATCGCCAAGCTCACCGGCGGCAAATTCATCAGCGAAGACCTGGGCATCAAGCTCGAGGGCGTCGAATTGACGGACCTCGGCCGCGCCAAGAGCGTCGTGGTGGACAAGGAAAACACCACCATCGTCGAAGGCAACGGCAAGTCCAGCGAAATCCAGGGCCGCGTGAACCAGATTCGCCGGCAGATCGAAGAGACCACCAGCGATTACGACCGCGAGAAGCTCCAGGAACGCCTGGCTAAGCTCGCCGGCGGCGTGGCTGTCATCAATGTAGGCGCTGCGACCGAGACCGAAATGAAGGAAAAGAAGGCCCGTGTGGAAGACGCGTTGCACGCGACCCGCGCGGCTGTGGAAGAAGGCATTGTCGCCGGCGGCGGTGTCGCTTTGATCCGCTGCCTCTCGGCCATTGAAACCGTTAAAGGCGCCAATGAAGACGAAACCATCGGCGTTGGCATCATCAAGCGCGCCGTGGAAGCTCCGTTGCGCTCGCTCGCGGCAAACGCGGGAGTGGAAGGCAGCGTCATTGTCGAAGCCGTCAAGAAGGCCAAAGGCAACGAAGGTTACAACGTCGCGACCGGCGAATACGAGGACCTCGTCAAAGCCGGCATCGTGGATCCCAAGAAAGTCACGCGTAGCGCGCTGCAAAACGCGGCGAGCATCGCCGGGCTTTTGCTGACCACCGAATGCCTCATCACCGAAGTTCCGGAGAAGGAAAAACCGGCTCCGGCGCCAGGCGGTCATGGCGGCATGGGCGGCATGGATTATTAAGTTAGAGACGCCAGGGGCGGGCCTTTGGGCCAGCCATGCTGAAGAGAGAGGAACCGACGCGGCTGGAAGCAATTCCAGCCGCGTTCTTCTGCTTGTTGTGATCGGACGGATCTGACAGATCCGTCCAATCCGTCCGATTCCTCCGAAACGGGCAAAATCAATCGATTTTCTCCCTCTCGACATTAGCCGGAAATCAATTATCGTAATGCTGTGGATATCGAAGAGCGCGAAATATATCTTTTTTTGAAGACGTACGGAGCCACGCACGTGGCGGCGCGTGAAATTTGCCGCCGCGCAGGCGGGCGAAGGAAGTATGACGAAGACCATGAGTGGGCCAAGCCCATTCTGGCGCGCATGCTCGAGCGCGGCATCCTGGAAACAAATGCCGAAGGCCAATATCGCGTCAAACCGGTCAAGAAGAAGAAGGAAGGCAAATGGGTTTCGCCTGATATCGCCAAAATATTGAAGGAAAGCGGCCTTGAGGTGGATGCAGCCGGAGGACCGGACACCGCTTCGGACGAATATTACGAGCAACTCTGATGCTCGCCGCTCTCTTTAGCACGCTCCTCTTTTCCATTTCGGCCATTTGCGGCCAGCGCGTGGCCACGCAGATTGGCGGCGTCGAAGCGAATTTTTGGAGGATATGCATCGCCGCGGCGTTTCTCGCGGTTTGGGCGAACTTTTTCGGAACCAGAACGAACGGCGAGGCGCTTCCCATTTTTGCCTTAAGCGGACTGCTGGGCATTGGTGTGGGGGACACCGGATATTTTCAGGCGCTCACCCGGCTGGGCGCGCGGCGCACCGTTCTCATCTCGCAATGCCTGACCGCGCCGGCGGCCGCGCTCATTGAATGGCTTTGGCTTGGCACCAAACTGAGCCTGGGCCAGATTTCGTTCATCGCAATTATTTTAACCGGCGTGGCGCTGGCAATGGCGCCCGGGGAACATCGGGAAATTCCCCGGAGCGTAATGCGGAACGGGATTTTATTTGGCATTATTGCCGCATTGGGCGGCGCCCTGGGCGCCGTTTTGAGCCGCAAGGCTTACGTGGTCGCATTTGCATCGGGCAACGTTCCCGATCCGGGCACCACCGGCTATCAACGTGTTTTGGGCGGCGCGCTGGTTCCGGCGGTGATTTTGCTCGCCGCCAAATGGCGTTCAGCGCATTTGCATGGCGGGGTTTTTGAAAGCAAAACGCTGGACGTTTCCCGCGAAAAATGGGGACGCATCTGGCCCTGGGTCCTCGGAAACGGCCTGGCCGGCCAAACACTCGGGGTTTCCGCGATGCAATGGGCCCTCGAAAAGACACCTACCGGCATCGTCACCGCCATCATCGCCATGACCCCGGTCGTCCTGCTTCCCATGACCCGTGTTACCGACGGCGAAAAAATAGGGTTGCGGTCGCTTGTTGGCGCGTTAGTCGGCGTGGGAGGCGTGATCGGGCTCGCATTTTGGAGAACTCGCTAAAAGTGGTGTTGCTCTGCAGTTTCGATGTCTGAGGTAAATCGGACCCACCAGGAATCGCCGCTGCGTTCAATTGAAGCGTCGGTGGGAATATGGCCGTTGACACGGATGTTTGAGAGTTCAGGCTGTTTTTCAAACGGACCAAGGCGCATGGCGACAGAGTTGAGTGCCTGGTCCGCACTGATTTTCAGTTCCATCCCTTCGCCCACGCGCTTCAATTGGTAATTCAGGAATGATGTTTCCATACTCCTGGCATTTTCAACCAATACGGGATATTTCCTGACCGTAATTTCATTCCAGTCGTACGGCATTCTCGGATAAAATTGCAAACGGTCGGGATGTGTGTCGTCCACGCCGATGACCAGGCGCAGCATTTTGACAATTTCCGCTTCCTGCACGCCGTTTCCTAAATCGCCGAAGCGATACCAAAACCGTCCAGTTGGATCCAGTTGCACCCCTTCGGACACGATAAAGGAGCCGAATCGCGGGTCATAAATTTCCTTTGCCGCCCAATCCACCATTCGAGTGGCGTCGTGCATTCGATCCAAAAGCAAGGCCGATTGGGTGACGAATCCCTGTCCGTAGCCCATGGTCAGGCCATAAAATCCAAAAGGCTGGTAGCTATCAACCAATCGCTGATACGCGGCTTCATTGACCGGGCGCCAGTTATCTTTTTCCTGTTCAGGCGCGAACCCGTCATAATCCGCCAAAAAGACCAAAGGTCCCAACACAGTACTCTTGAAAGGCCAGCCGGCATGCTCCAGCGTCCAAATACGGCCATATTTCGGATCACTGACGATGTAATGGCTGGTAATCGCCGCCTGCATTTTATCGGCGCATTGCTGCCATTGTTCGGCCGAATCGGTTTCACTGATCGATTCGGCCATTTGCGCCAGCGCCCTGAGCGCGTGCATGCAGATGACATCTGGATAGACGGAGTGCCCGCTTCCGCTCGCGGATTCGCCGGTGGTATGAAGCGATCCGTCGATTGCGCCCGAAATTTTCGGGTGGTTGAATTGCCAGAGAATCCAGTCGCCACTAGCCTTGATATCCGGCCAGCGATCGCGAAGCCATTCATCGCGGTTTGGCAGCCGCTCCCAAAGTCTATAGAGGAACATGATGATCAGGCCATGGCCGTCATTCTCAAATGCGATATGTTTGTCCGGTTTATTGACTACGCGGCCCCAGTGGGGCGGAAGAATTTCGCCGCCGACTTTGAGCGAAGGGTTTTCCCAGAGGCGTGCCATTCGCAGACTATAATCGGCGGACCGGAGAGCAGCATTGGTGTAACCCAGCTCGGACAGCTCCTCCAGGCTGCGTCCCATGTCGCGCGACCAGCATTGATCATAATACTTTCCGGTATTTGTGCTTCCCAGGCCGTCGTCTCTCCACCAGACCGCGTCCCGGGTGGACGTATGATACATTCCGTCCTCATCAATTTTATCCAACATGTCCTGGACGTTATAAGAAAAAGCATTTGCCAAAGTTTCCGCCGCGAGACTTCCTTTAAATGAAACTTCCGGGCCGGCGTATCCCTGCGGCACTTGTGGCGCAGTGTGGCCTTTGAAACTCTCATCGCTGCTGTAAAAGGACCGTTCAAGATTTTTCAATTCCCTCCTGGTTTGATTTTCCTGCTCGCCGAGTGAACGCAGCGGCTTTGTGGCCGCAAATTTGGCGAATGCCGGAGAAATCGTGCCGCCCGTCAGAGGAATTGTCCCGGCGATTTCGTTTGTTCCGTCCGGTTCAAGCGTGATACCGGCAATGACCGGCGTCCCTTTTTTGGCGGGAGAAGTTTCAACGATAATACTTTGAAGCGGGACGGGCCGGGGTGTTATGACAGCCACGTAATCAGCGTCGTGAATTGGCGCCGGCGGGCAAAGCCGTAGTGCAGCCGCCAGCGCTTCGGGTTGCCGGGCGCCTTTTGAAAGGGGTTCCGGGCAACGATTAAATGGACCGCCCAACCAAACGCTTTGCCCCAAAATCAATGGAAAAACTTGCTGCGTGCCGTCCGCGTAATTCAATTGGATTCGCCCCAATTCATCGCCAATAAAATATCGCACGGAATAGTTCGTGGGATCGGACCAGCCACCGATTTTGGCTGATTCGGTCATGCCCAGGAAATAGATTCTCCTGGCCACGCCGCCGATTTTCAGGCGCGCGGGACTTTGACCCTGAAAGACCAATGTCCCTTCGACGAAAGGGACGCCGTAACGATTGATGGTGGGGCCGTTTTTTGATGAAATTGGAACAGCCCAATATCGATTTGCTTCATCGGTGGATTCTGCAAATGACGAAAACGTCAAAAGCAAAATGGCCGGGAGAGCGAGGATCGCAAAGTGTCTTTTTGTCCGCTTCCATAGCGGATGCGACGGGTGAAACCGGGAAGGTATTTTCATTTATTAGAGTCGTGCTCATAGACGCTTATATCTCCATTTGGGTTTCAAAACTACAGATTTTTGATTTTGAAAACACACCCCAGGCAATCGAAAATTGAAGGGGCGCATCTTGACACTGTTTTTGGTAGGGACGCTGCGCTGCGGCGTCCAACGCCGCGTGCAGCGGCGCAACAAGTGGAATCGGACCTCGTTCCACGCATGTTCCGCCCACATCTGCGCGGGCGGGGACATCGCAGCGCGATGTCCCTGCCACCAGCCCGGATTAAAGGCCCGTGTCCGTCCCTGCCGGGATTCAAGGCTTGCGCCCTTTGCCCAAATCGTAAATCGTAAATTGCAAATCGAAATGAAAGATGAATTAAAAGCAGCAGTTGAAAATCTCGGCATCGAGAAATTCCGCCGCCATATTTTTCTGTGCGCCGGGCCGACTGAGCCGAAATGTTGTCCGGCAGAGCAGTCGATGGCTGCGTGGGATTTCCTGAAACGGCGCCTGGGCGAGCTAAATCTCGTCGGAACGCAGCCAACAGTGTATCGCACCAAGGCCAATTGCCTGCGTGTGTGCGCGCAGGGGCCGGTAGCGGTCGTCTATCCGGAAGGGACATGGTATCACAGTTGCACGCCGGCGGTGCTGGAACGGATTATCCAGGAGCATTTAATCGGCGGAAAAATTGTGGAGGAATTTGTTTTTGCCCGGAATCCAATTGGGTGCAAATGATCTTCCACATGTGCCGCTGGCACAAGCCCCGGATTGTCAAAACCGAAAACCAGCTTAAATTTGAGGATTATGAAAAGCACAAAAAGGATTTCTGGCTCAAATCAAAATTCGTAAATCGTAAATTCCAGGGATGTGGCAATTTATTTTAAAGAGGATCTTGCACATGATTCCGCTGTTGCTGGGCGTGTCGCTGCTCACGTTTCTCCTGATGGCGATGTCCCCCGGAAATTATTTTACCGCGCTCCAGCAAAACCCGCAGATTTCGCCCGAGACGGTTCATGAACTCCAGCGGCAATTCGGTTTGGACAAGCCGTGGTACGTGCAATACGTATTATGGCTTAAAAACGCCCTGGTCGGCAATTTCGGCTATTCCATGGCGTATAAAGTCCCGGCCACGTCGCTGATCATGGCGCGGCTTTGGAACACGTTTTTGTTGTCATTCAGCGCGCTCATTATTGCCTGGGGCACTGCGATTCCGCTCGGCATTTGGGCCGCCGTAAAAAAGGATTCATGGGTGGACCATGCGTGCTCCTTCCTCGCGTTTGTCGGCTTGTCCATTCCCGACGTCCTGCTTTCGCTGCTGGCGTTGTGGTTTGCCGCGGCCACCGGATGGTTTCCGGTGGGTGGCGCCGAAAGTCCGCTCCACGTTTTTATGACGCCTTCGCAACAGTTCTGGGACATCGCCCATCATCTGGTGCTGCCGGCAATCGTTTTGGCGGCATCGGACCTGGCGGGAATCATGCGTCGCATGCGCTCGTGTCTTCTGGATACACTGCGGGCCGAATACGTCGCAGCGGCCCGCGCCCGCGGCCTGGGCGAAGGATTGGTCGTTTACAAACACGCGCTTCGTAATGCCATTAATCCGCTGCTGACGCTCTTCGGTTATTCGCTGGCAGGATTGTTGAGCGGGGCATTTGTAGTCGAAAACATTATGGCCTGGCCGGGGTTGGGACGCCTCACTATCGAAGCCTTCTTTGCCAAAGACTCGTATCTGGTCGTGGATACTGTTGTCATGGCTACTGCGCTCCTGGTGACGGGAAATTTTATCGCGGACATCCTGTTGGCCTGGAGCGATCCCCGGATTCGCCTGAAGTGACCATGGAAACCTCCGAACCAATTTCAGTCATGGAACTCCAGGCGGCGTCATCGCCCTGGCGGCTGTTTTGGCAACGGCTGAAGCGCCGGAAAATTGCCATGGCCGGGGGCGTCATCCTGATTGTACTTTATACGATTTCCATTTTCGCGGGCTTTCTCTCGCCGTATGCCTACGACGCCACGAATGATAACGCGTTCTTTCATCAGCCGGTCTGGCCCCGGTTTCAGGGATTCCGTCTGGTTGTCCCGAGATCCGAGCCAATACCCGAAAGAGATTACGCCTATCAGGAAGACCGCGCGGACACCAGGCCGCTTCACTTTTTTGTCAGGGGCAGCCCCTATAAACTATTGGGATTCATTCCCTGTTCGATTCGTTTGTTTGGCACGGGCGATGATAATTATCCGATTTATCTTTTCGGCGCGGACCAATTTGGGCGCGACGTCTTCTCGCGGTTGCTGTACGGCTCACAGATTTCGCTTTCCATCGGCATCGTGGGAATTCTCGTCTCGTTCAGCGCGGGCCTGATTGTCGGGGGTATTTCGGGTTATTTCGGTGGCGGCGTGGACACCGTGCTCATGCGCCTTTGCGAGCTCATCATGTCCATACCGCCGTTGTATCTCATCATCTCCTTGCGTAACACGTTTCCGCCAAGCCTCAGTTCCGTCGAGATATACGCAGTGATCGTGATTATCCTGAGCGTGATCGGTTGGGCGAGCCTGGCGCGCGTGATTCGCGGCATGGCGCTTTCATTGCGCGAACAACAGTTTGTCATGGCCGCCCGGGCCATCGGCCAATCGCGTCTGAAAGTGATTTGCCGCCATATTTTGCCCAACACATTTTCCTATGTCATCGTGTCCGCCACGTTAAGCGTGCCCTATTATATCCTGGGCGAAGTGGTTTTGAGTTTCCTCGGGGTGGGCATCCAGGAACCACAGGCAAGCTGGGGACTGATGCTCAATGCGGCCCGTGATCCGGAAATCATCCAGCGTTTCCCCTGGCTGCTCGTGCCCGGCGCGGCAATTTTTATTACCGTTCTGGCCTACAATTTCCTCGGTGACGGTCTCAGAGACGCCGCCGACACAAAACAGAATTAACATCGAACATCGAACATCGAACGCCGAATTTGCCGCCCAACGTTCCAACATGGTAGGGCGGACGTGCCCGTCCGCCAGGCGAGCACCACCGGTGCTCGCGTTTCAAGAATTCGATGTTCGGTGTTCGACGTTCGATGTTTTGGAAAAGCGTCCGCATCGGTTAGCGTCATGAATTCAAATTAGGACATCGCCCACGCGCCGGACTTTCTTGACTCATGGATACAGGCTTCTATCATGTCCCGATTTTTTATGACAAAAATTGTAAATATTGAGGCGCGCGAAATTTTCGATTCGCGCGGAAACCCGACTGTGGAAGCAGACGTGACGCTCGAATGCGGCGCGGCTGGACGCGCGGCGGTGCCCAGTGGCGCCAGCACCGGCGAACACGAGGCCATCGAATTGCGTGACGGCGATAAGAAACGGCTGTTGGGAAAAGGGGTGCAGAAGGCGGTGAAGAACGTTACGGAGAAAATTTTGCCCGCGTTGCGCGGCCTGGATTCACTTGACCAGATCTCGGTTGACCGGGCCATGCTGGAATTGGACGGAACCGAAACGAAATCCAAACTGGGGGCAAACGCAATCCTGGCCGTTTCACTGGCCAACGCCAAGGCCGCCGCCGCCGCCCTGAATTTGCCATTGTTCAAATACCTGGGCGGGCCAAACGCCAAAGTGTTGCCGTCGCCGATGGCCAACGTCATCAATGGCGGCGCGCATTCGGATGCGCCGATTGATTTTCAGGAATTCATGATCATGCCGCTGGGATTGCCGACGTTCAGCGAAGGGTTGCGCGCGATTGTGGAGACGTTTCATGCGCTCAAGGCGGTCCTCAAGAAAAAGGGTTGCAGCACGGCAGTGGGCGATGAAGGCGGATTTGCGCCCAAACTGGGCAGCGTTGAAGAAGCGCTCGAAACTATTTTGCAGGCCGTCAAAGACGCCGGCTATAAGGCGGGCAAGGACATTTACCTCACTCTCGACCCGGCCGCTTCCGAATTTTACGACGGCGACTCGAAGTACACCTTCAAAAAATCCACGGGCGAGACGGTGACCGGCGACGATCTCGTGGCGTTTTATGCGAAACTCTGCGCCAAATACCCAATTGTTTCCATCGAGGACGGATGCGGCGAAAGCGACTGGGCCACGTGGAAAAAAATTACGGACAAGCTTGGCGACAAAGTCCAGCTTGTGGGCGACGATTTGTTCGTTACCAACGTCAAATTTTTGCGCAAAGGGATTGAAACGGGCACGGCCAATTCGATTCTGGTCAAAGTCAACCAGATCGGCTCACTCACCGAGACCCTCGATTGCGTGGAACTGGCGAAGACGCATGCCTACACCGCGGTGCTCTCGCATCGTTCCGGCGAGACCGAAGACAACACTATCGCGGACATCGCCGTGGCGACGAATTGCGGCCAGATCAAGACTGGTTCATTGAGCCGGTCCGACCGCCTGGCGAAATACAATCAGCTCCTGCGAATCGAGCAACTGCTGGGGAAAAACGCGGTCTATGCCGGAAAGAGCGCGCTGCCCAAGGGGCTAAAGTAGGGCAGGGCGGTACGAGTCGCGAATTAGCGAATCAGTGAGTGCCATGAGTAATTTCACTCATGGCACTTATGTTTTAATCTTGCGCGATCCGGAACATCGAACCTCGAACATGCCGAATTCGCGATCCAGCATTCCACCATGGTAGGGCGGACGTGCCCGTCCGCCAGGCGAGCGCCCCCGGCGCTCGCGTTTCAAAACATTCGATGTTCGGCGTTCGATGTTCGATATTCGATGTTTCCATTATCCCATAAAACATTAAGTCCCCGCCCGACCTTTCGGTCGAGCAGGGACAAATGGGGAATGGGAGTTCGTCACGCTCTCTTTCCCGGACCGGCATTAGACGCGCACCCTCGCGGGGGCTGCCGGATTCCCGACGCCATTCTCCACGGCAAGCGGAGTCTTCGGCCTCGTGGCAGGGCCGTCCAGCGCCTTTCGGTCGCTGAATTTCAAGTGAGGCTTTTTAGCTCGCTTCAACTGGTGGTTGCAGCCACCGGCCTGCGAACCAGATCAAGACACGCCTGCGATTTTTCTTTCGCATCTTGACCGTGCGGCTCCGGGACAGCCGCCGCTTTTGGCGGCGCGTTCGCCCGAGGCCACGGGTCTCGCCTCTTCACTCATAGATTGCTTTTGTTCACAGTCCAGCGGTGTTGTTTATCACATCGCCGGTCTTTGGAAGTTTTACACGCAGCTTGCCTGGCCGTCGTGACCTTCCCGTTGCGCGCTCTCTATTTGTACGCCTTTCGGCGTTTTTCTTCGGCGAACCCAACCATCATGCTTGGGTATCACCCGAGTCACGCGAAACGTGTTGATACGCAGTAGCAACCATTGCCTGTCCGGCAACTGCGATTCGTTCAGGTTCGAAACCTGCCTGAACTACTTGACTCGGCTCGGAACGGTTTCTCATCGCTCCTGGCCGCCGATCCCTCATTCGCATTTGGCGCGCGCGAACGCGCCAGAGGAACCGGTGAATTTTGCCTCCGCCCCCGCCTTTCGGCTGGTTCAAG
This sequence comes from Candidatus Sulfotelmatobacter sp., assembly GCA_035503455.1. Classification (GTDB taxonomy): domain Bacteria; phylum Verrucomicrobiota; class Verrucomicrobiia; order Limisphaerales; family UBA11358; genus UBA11358. The sequence continues at coordinate 16,150 of DATJTK010000167.1, forward strand.
AGGAGCCGAACCAATCAACCTGACCCGGCTTTTCCCCGGTCACCCGGGATTATCCTCGAAACGTTCAATCTCGTTTATTTCAACTGCCATCGCCCGCTTCGTTCTTTCAATGAACTGTAATCATCATAGCAAATTTTTTACTTCTCACAATAAATTGATATGAACAGCTTATTCACCAAAATATCACAAGCGCAATGACCGCGAAAATCCCCTTCCCGCCAATAAAGACCGCGCGATTGTCATTTTCTGAATCCGGCTTATTCACAGGACACGCGCGCTGGATTCCCCGCCGGTGAACAAGTCGCCCTGGTGACTTTTAGGAAAAATCTTGTTGTCGAACCTCAATTCTCCCTGATCCGATAAAATTGCTGTGCATTCGTTGGGACAATCTCAAAAGGCGCGGCTGCGTTGCTGATGTCACTGTAAGGACCAGCCACGTTGGTGGCCGTTTGCAGCGTTCCGTACTCCCAATTTAATTGCAATTGCCCGCTTTGCGAATTGGCAACCGAAAGCGTTTCCGCCGGCGACACGCCGATGACCGAAAGAGCGCCGTTGGCCAGGTTATTGGTGTTCCACGCCAGTCCGGCACTTAGCGACGGGAGCGTAATGGCCGAGAAACTTCCGGTGTAGCTGTGGGCGTTGAACAATTGAAACGCCTGGCCGGCGGCAAATGCGCCTCCAATATTTTCCACAGTCAACACTCCGCCCCGGTTCAGGGTGCCGGCCACGGCCAATTGGTCGTTCGCGCCCGCCGCGGCGTTTATTTCCAGATAGGTCGTGCTGCCGGACGCCAGCGTGAGATTTCCGCCGAATGAGAGCGTTCCAATAGAATCCGAGACCGCGGTTCCCGGAGAAATCTCGCACCCGGATTCAACCAGCGTGTTGCCGCCAATCGTGCCCGAGCCGGAAAAAATTCCGCCGCCAATCGTCAATAGACCGGCCAGCGAACCATTGACAAATAATGTGCCACTCAGGTTTGTCGTCGTGCCGGTATAGGTATTGACGCCGGAAAACGTCAGCGCCCCGGAACTGTCGTTGAGAACGTTGAGCGCGGAAGAACTGCCGTTCGCTATCGACGCGGAAACCAAAAAATTTCCGGCGCCCTGGAACGTCAGTGTCCGTGTATCGGTGGCCGTGGTTCCGGCGGAAACAGTTCCGCCGATGCTGAGTGTGCCCGCATCCGACTGCAACCAGTAATTCGACCCGCCCCCGGTTAATGTCAGTCCGCCACCCAGCGAATTATTTCCCGCCAGGCTTTCAATGGGAACATTGGTGACATTGCGCCCGGCCAGGCTGACGCTGCATGGGATGGCCACGTTGTTCGAGAGTTGGAGGGCCGAAACACCGGTGGCCGTGTTATTGATGAATACTCCCGCGAGATTCGAAACGGCAGCGGGATTCTCTATAATCACGGTGCCGTCGTTATTTGAACTGCTGCCGGTGTCCACGTTTAAGGTCCCCGAAAAACTGTTGGAATCATCCAAAACCATCGTGCCATAGCAGCTTTTTGTCAGCGTTGCCGAACCCGATAGACTTGAATTGACGATCAGATCAAGAGCCGCGTCATTATTGCGGTTGAGGCCTACGCCCCACGTTTGGTTGGCGGCGATAACGATGGGCGCGTTGAGGGTCACATTTGCGCTGGCCGCGGTCATATCAACGCCGCCCGCGCCCAGCGTCAACGTGCTCACGCCGCTGACGGAGAATGCGCTGCCGCAAGTGAGAAAAATCAGGCCGTCCACGCTGTAATTCTGGCCAAGGTACATTCCATTATTGGCGGTGCAGAGATAGGAAAAGGTGAGGTCGCTGTTTGTGGCCGGCAACAGGTTATCATACCAACTGGCGTCGTCGTTCCAGTCTTTCGTGCTGGCGCCGGTCCAAAAGAGCACATTCGTGGGCGCGTAGTAGCGAACGTAGGCCACTTTCATTTGCGTTGGACTTGTCGCCTGGCTCCCATACCCGCCCGAAGGAATATAACCGGCCCACGTTGTCGAAGTATCATCCACGGCCGTGTCCAACAGGGCGTACTCGCAACTGTGTGAAACCGGTGACGTAGGCGCCGTGTAAACCTGGGAGCCGTCGATAAGAAATGAGTACGCGTTGGCTGTCCACAGAAAGCCGTACGTGTGGTACCCCGTTTGCAAGCCGCCCGAGGACGGAGAAAGCGGACTGCCTGGGTCATTTTTTTCTGTCGTCGAACCGTCATAATAATGGAGGTTCACCTGGATATAAGGATCAATGTCGTCGCCCGAACCATCCACGTAGCGATGCTCGCAAATATCAATTTCCGAACCGGACACCTGCGGCTCATCCAGGTCAATGTAGGTGCTCGCGGAATAGGTTTGGGATGGTGGCAGCATCCAAAAGGCGGACCATGTGCCATTTGAATCACCCCATTCGATGTCCGATTCCCAGTACCCGAATTTCGATTCGAATTTTTTCTCCGTGTAGAGCTGGCAGCTAAAATTCGTGCCGCCTTCGGTGTAGGTAGTTATGACCAGGTTGCTGCCGTTAAACGAAATGGCATTGGGCGTGTCGTAGGCGTCTCGTTCCGCTCCCGGCAGGCGATAACCCCATTTTGTCGTATCCAGCGAAGTCCCGGTGAATTCGGAGTCCCAAACAAGATAATACCCTGGTGGAGGCGCCCCAATGACGCAGGCCGGTAGAAATAACACCCCCGTCAAAAGCAGGACATAAAGCAAAGATGCCCGGTGTCCAGCCTTTAGGCTGTCACGGAATGGCTCAACATTAAGCATAATCGTAACGTCATACTTGACGCGTCTTGACACTGTTCTTGGTAGGGACGCTGCGCTGCGGCGTCCAGCGCCGCGTGCAGCGGCGCAACAAGCGGAATCGGACATCATTCCACGCGTGTTCCGCCCGCTCTGCTGCGGGGGGGACATCGCAGCGCGATGTCCCTGCCATGAACAGTGTTTGGATGCGCAATGTCATACTTGACGCACCGCGCACCACGGAACACGCGCAATTCTATTTCCCATACGATGGCGGCGCATCCCGCCGATTCACGCCCCAGCGTGTATTGGGCTTTGCGCTTAAATCATAGGCAAGGGTTGCGCCGTGACAAATTTGGGAATACCGAAGCCATGGTTTGTTCGAGGCGCTCCCATTGACTTTCAGGTCTTGCACGTACGGCGCGTTGTCTGCCGCGCCTTTGGCGGTGATGGTGACATCGCCGGTTTCGAGATGTACCACAGCCGAGGGAAACAACGGGCTGCCCAGCACCAGAATGTCCGAGCCGGGCAATTCCGGATACATTCCCAGCGCGCTAAACACATACCACGACGACATTTCGCCCAGGTCGTCGTTCCCCGGATATCCATTGGGAGCGGAGGAATATAATTCGGTCATAGACCGGCGGACCGTCGCCTGTGTCTTGTAGGGCGCGCCCCAGAAATCATAAATCCACGGCGTTTCCAGGCACGGCTCATTTCCGAGGTAGGCATAAATCGTCCTGGTGCCATCGTTCAGTTTGGTGTGAAAAATATCCAATTGTTGAACTGCCTCGCGCCGGCCTCCCAACATATTCGCAAGGTCTTTCAGATCAAATGGAACCATCCAGCGGTATTGTGCCGCGGTGCCTTCCACGTAAGCCGTGTCGTCATCGTATTTGTTTCGGTTGGGCACAAAATCCGGCGCCCACGAACCGTCACGCCGCCGCATTTGGTCGTAGCCGGTTTTGGGATTGAAAGTATTGCGCCAGTTTTGCGCGTGCTGCAACAGCATCTGGCTGTCCTGTTCATCCCCCAATGCCGCCGCGAATTGCGAAAGTCCGAAGTCCGCCGACGCGTATTCCAGCGTCATCGAGACGTTGCCATAACCGCCCGTTTGATGTTCCGGCACGTAGCCCAGGTGGAGATAATCTTTCAGTGCGTCACGCTCATACGTTTGGGTTATTGGCGCATAGACGGCAGGATTGGTGGCTGCATTCACAAGGCCGGCCAAAGCCGCGTGGGTGTCAAAGTCGGTCGCGCCGAACGCATAAAAATCCGCAATAATTGGCGCAGCCGGGTCGCCCATCATGACGCCGCTGTCTTCGGTCAAAACGCCCCAGCGCGGAAACGTGCCGCCCTGTTGATAGTCCACCAGAAGCGATTGAGCCATGTCCGAGGCTTCCCTCGGTGCGAGCATTCCTATCAACTGCGCTTCGCTGCGATAAATGTCCCAGCCCGAATACATCCCGTATTGCGCCCGGCCATCCGTCGTCGTGTGAACCTTGCCGTCGTAACCGGTATATTGGCCGTTGGCGTCTGAAACAACGTTGGGAGAAATCAACGCATGATAATATATCGAATAGAAATTCGTGAGGTCTTCCGGTGTGCCGCCGCTCACCTGGATTTTGTTTAACCACGAATTCCAGGTGTCTCCCGCGGACTGTATGGCATTCTCGAAATCCTGTGATGAGAACGCCGTCACCGGGTTTTCCACCTCCACGTTCGCTTTGGCGTTGGCGACGCTTACGTAGGACATGCCGATTTTGACCTGGACCGTTCTGCCGCCGGACGTGTCGAAGGTAATGTATCCGCCGGAGGTGGTGCCGGACGCTTTCGCCCTGGCCTTGACGAGGCTGTCGTCGGCCCAGGTCGAATAGGCAGCGAACGGACGATCAAAGACCGCGTAGAAATAGATCGTTCGGATGTCCCGGATATTGTGTTTGCGATTGCAAAAGTAACCGCCCACGGTCCACCCGCTCACTTCGCGCGTGTCAGGATTGATCTCGATTCCCGATGCATCCGAACCGTTTATATCGCTTGCTGCGTTGATGACCAAAGTCGCCGGGTCGCCGCCAGGATACGTAAAACGCCCGAATCCGGTGCGCGTGGTGGTCGTTAATTCCGTCTTGATGCCGTTGTTGAAGGTGACGGCGTAATAGCCGGGTGTCGCGATTTCATTGTCGTGCGAGAATTCGGCGGCAAACGCGGCGCGGTTTCGCGGCGCCGTGGATGGCAGATCGCCCGTAATCGGCATCATCCCAAAATCCTCGCCGTAACTGCAACCGGCGCCGTTCATGTGCTCCACGCTGAAATCCGATATGCGGCTGTCCTGGTATGAATATCCGCCCTTGCGCGTTCCCATTTCAGTGTCCGGGCTCCATTGAATCATTCCGAACGGCATGACAGGGCCGGGAAACAGGTTCGCGCCGCCGTCGGTCCCGCATATTGGCGAGGCGTACTGCGTCAGGTCCGCAGGAGCGGAAGCCGAAGCGCTCTGCGAATGGACATTGAGCGCTCCGACATAAAGGATGCTAAAAACAGAACAAGAGATGTGACAAAAAGACCATTTCATGATTTTGAGTAATTGCGAATAAGAAATTTGTGACAAACCAAGGTTAAAGTCAATGTAATCCGAGCGCCATAGGTTGTATCAGACGGATTTGTGGGATCAAAGGTTAACCACTTCCACGATACCATCGGTTTTCATCACGAGTCTGATCTGCGTTGCCAGTCGGCCACAAGTTTGCCCTTGATGGAACTCAATTTCCGGCGATAATTCCATTATGAGCGCGAGTGAAGTCATTGAACGAATCAAAGAGCTTTCGGCCTGCGAACGCGCGAAAGTAGTCGAATTCATTGCTGAAGACGCCGGCTTGCTTCCCCGTGGCGAATTTTCTGTCGTCACGGCCAGTGACGGCTTGCCTGTCATCCGCGCCAACGGCGGGACCGTGACCTCTCAATTGGTTCACGAGATTGAAAGCCGTACGCCGTGACTCGCCTGCTCGACGTGAACGTGCTCATGGCGTTGCTTTGGGAAAATCATGAGCAACACGCCAGGGCACGTTCCTGGTTCAAATCCGTTTCCACATTTGCAACCTGTCCCGTGGCGCAACTTGGATTTGCCCGCGTTTCCTCACACCATTTGTTGGGTTACGGCATGACGCCGGACGACGCTTTTGGCGTGCTCCGCCGGCTGCTTGCAGACCCGCGCCATCGATTTGTGCCCGACAACTTAAGTTGCGCCGACCGCGTTCTCAGAACAGATCTGATGACGGGCGCAAATCAAATTACCGACCGCTACCTTGTTGCGCTCGCTCGTCAGCACGGATTGAGTCTGGCTACATTGGATGAACCGCTGGCAAAACAGCTCGCCGGCGAATCAGGCTTGGTGGAGCTAATTGTTTGATTTGCCGCGCATGTCGCCGTGCGCAAACACCTCACTCCTCACCATCGTAATAATCCAGCGCGTCAGAACGGAGAAGCCGGCGATCCGGTATCGGCACGCTCCACTTTTTGCTGTCTGGATAGTAGTACGACTCGGCAATCGGATTATCCGCGACAACATAAAGGACTAAATCTTTTGTGCCGTTGTTGATGATCTGGTGTGGTTCGTTTGGTTTGAAGATGAATGCGTCACCCGCCTCAATCGGGGTGGTTCCATCCTTATGGCGTACGGTCCCGTTGCCCGAAATCACATGATAGAATTCCCACTGCGCACTGTGGGAATGATACGGATACGGAGTTTTGCCCGGCGGAATGCGGCAAATCTCCACATCGAACGGGTGGCGCTCATTCAGGTCTGTGGACTCCGGCTTGCGCCCCAATTCCTCAGAAATCTCCTTGCCGGCGCCAACAAACTTACCCTTTGGCGATGACCATGCGATCTCGGTTATATTCGCTGTGTTGACTTTGTGCATAACACCTGCAATTAAAACAATGAGGAATGCAGGAAGCGAGGAAAACGGTGGCAGCGCCACTTGCCAATTCACTTATCTCCCAACTGCATGGTTACGACTGCCTTTTTGCACGCTTCCGCTGCCGCTATAGGTATGGCGGACAAGAAAGCGTGTACACCGAACAGGATATGTGTGATGAGAAGTCATAGAACCTGCTACACCTGCTACATCGTTGAATGCCAAATATTTATGGTGCTACATTTGATGCTACAGAGCTGCTACATCTTGCTGCAACCTGCTACAAACTGGTCGGAACGGTATGCCATTCGGCGTCTTCTTCTTTCTTTACTTCGGCCCACAGTTCGCGCTTTTGCTGCAGTTCCTGTATCCGGGCTTCAACATCGGCATTTGGCACATAGCGCGCGAGCGCATCGGCGAAATCCTCGGCGACGTATCCCCTGGTGACTTCCTTGCCAATTCTTAAGCTGGTGGATTTAATGCCATAGGGCCGTAAGAGTTCGGCCACTTTATATTCATCAAGAGATGAATACTTCAAAGGCACGGGGCATATGCCGATCACCTCGTCGCGCAAGATTGCGAGCAAGTCCCGCGTAAATATCTTTTTTCGCCCGCTCAGGACGAAAATAATATGGATGTCCAAAAGCAATTCCGCGGCGGCGCTTTTCGCTCCGGCGCTGGGGGAAATGGCGAGAGCGGCGGCGTGGAGTTTTTGCTCCCACTCCTGCCCGGCAAGACGGGCGATGACGTGAAGAGGATCAAACGTGTCGGCTGCCCGGTCATTCAGGTCTTTGCTGCGAATTTTTTCGTGCTGGGCGACTTTTTCCTTTTGATCGAGCGCAAATCGCGCGCATTTGGCTTTGATAGTGGCGGGGTTCAATTCGGCAAGCGGAGCGCGGGTTTCGGTAGTCAGTTTGCGAGCCATTGGCACCACAATCGAACGGTCAGCGATGGTATCAGGAACTTTTCCAATCATCGCGATGACCTTTGGACACCAACAACTATAACGCTTCAGCCCGGAATCGATGGCATCCGGTGCCCGTGATTCGGCATTTTGATTGTGGTTTGGTTTTGTTTTCGATTTGGACAGGCGCAGGACGTACGCCGTGCGCCAGGTATTGCCGGAATTGATGATCCCGCGCATTGTCCCGCTGCCGGCAAGGAACGTGTCCGCTTCGTCAATAAAGAGCGTCGGCCGGCACGTATCGATCGCGCGGAACAGCGCGCCAACCGTCACATTGGAGGCAATCAACGGCTTATTGGCCATCGCCGCCAGGACCGAGAGCAGGGTGGTCTTGCCGCACCGTTTCTCCGGCGATTCGATCGCGACGTACGCCACGGTATCGCGCACATCATACACATACGTGTGCAGCACCCAAACCGCCAGGGCCGTCGCGGTGTGATCGCTCAGTACAACGTGCCGTTTGATGACAGCTTCAATGTCCGTGAGCAGATCGCCGATGACGACCGGTTCCGGATGCGGTGTGACAGGTTCAAAAATGATGGTTTGGTTTTCGAGAATGATATTTTGATTTTGATTTTTCATAGGCCCGATTTTGGCATGGGGGGTTGGACAAATACGGTCCAACCCTCGAAAAAGTTTCATTCGATCGGAGGGCTTCGGCCTCCGGAGCCAAAGGTTGTGGGTTCAACTCCCACCGCGCGCACCACTTCAAGAATTCGGGTTTGCTTTGAAATCATTGAATGGAATCAAAGGATTTGGGGCAAATCACGGTTTCCATTAGGCCTTCTCAGGTCGGTGAGAAATGGGTCAAAAATACTGTCGTACCAGAACAATAAGTAGAACAGAAGTAGAACAACCGGCTGAATGGGGATGGAAATGGGGTTTGACCATCTGGCATTGCGTTCCTGAATTTCCACATGAATCGATAGGGTCGGAAGGTCAAAATCGTGCCAGACAACGATTAGGCGCAAACGGGCATCCCTTAAATGAGGTTGACCACTCGGTAACGTGTGCGGAAACTTCGTCCGTGAACACACGCTTCAAACAGGACAAACGTTAACCTGACTCAGAAGATGAAAAAAATTGGGATTGTTGGCTTGGTCATGTTTCTGGGAATTACCGGGTTTTCTCAAATACCGAGTGATACGACTTTGGATATTCACATCTTCAATCTCTCAAAAGCCCGCATTGCACTTATCGCATCGAACGCAGAGCCAAATGTGATGTATGAATTACAATATAAGCAGAGCAGGACAAATTGGTTTTCTTTGGGCTTTAGTTACGGTGACTGGAGAACAAAAACGACTGTTTTTGGAGTGTGGACAAATCGCTTCATCCCAAATACAAACTTAATGAATTTAAGGGCATTTCGCGTTCGTTCATGGAAGAGTCGCGGTGACTATGACATACCCTACTGGTGGCTGTTCAAATATTTTGGTGATGTGGACATTGATGTTTTTTCAAGTCCTATGAATGACGGGTGGAGCATTTTTCAAGATTACCAAAAAGGCATGAACCCTTTCGAATGGTATCCCCCGCCAGAAGAGGTTGAATTTAACTTGGAATTTCAAAAAAGTGGCGACGCCAAACACACAAATGCAATTTTGACGTTGCTGTGTAATACGCGGGAAGTTCCTGACCGTTATATAATAGAGCGAGCGAATCGAGCTACGGGACAGTACCAGACCATCGGACAAATGCCGGGACGGTTGGGTGTGTGGAATCGTTACGTTGATACAAACGCTGATTCTTTCCCTGAGCCTGTTTATCACGTCCACGCACACTATCCAGAACCACCACCACCATTTGCAGAATTAGACGAGGTCACACTAAAATCCATACGCAGCACGATTTTATCCGTTACTGCAAGGCAAACAACAAATGGATACGAGTTGACCGTGCATCACCCGCTGATTCGTGCCCGATATTTACTTTTGGTTCGGGACAAACTTGACCCAGAATGGCGTGCCAGCGGTTATTTTGTGTCCGGAACGAACGGAGACCCGGTGTATTTGCACGCGGACAGGAGAGGAATGATGACCGATATTCAATCTCCCATCACGTTACCACCGGTAAATTTTTTGCCGAATGTTGTTCAACCTGAATTCACCGCTGGCTGGGGTGAAGACACTGACGGTGATGGCTTGCCCGATATTTATGAGGTTCTCGTTACGCACACCGACCCCGACGACGCTGATACCGGCGATACAGGGACTTCAGACGGTTTCAGGGTCTTTGCGGACGACGGTTGGAACAATTGGGAAAAATTTCGTTATCGGGCAAATCCATTTAAAAAATACGAGCCACCTTCAGCCATCGTATTGAAAAAGCCTACCGACGCTGAATTGCTGCAAGCTCAAGTTCTCAATACAGACCTGCCATACCAACTGCAACTTGAAATACGAACGAATAGTTCGGCAGATTTTCAGCCATTTTCAGTATTGGTAAATGCACAATATTTAAACCATGACAGAACTGGACACGCCCGTTGTGACGTTCGAATTTCATGGAAAGTTCCACCGCCAGAACCTTGATTGCGAAATGTAATTTACCTTTTTGGAATTGGCACAATTGTCCAAAAGCGACACAGTGTCGCTTTTGAGGGTCATACATCCCAATAATCAGAACGAACGGCCAGGCGCAAGGCCAGACCCCTTAAATGACCTTTTAAATCGTTACCCTGTGTCGCATCGAAATATCCTTTTAACGCGAACGGCTTTACCGCGGTTTATCGTTTTGAATTATCGATTGAAAACGATAAATGGGGGGCTGAACTAGGGGAAAGCGTGCTGTATTACAAAAATGGGTGTTTCTTCACAATTTAAATTGATACCTCTCAATTTCAGAACCAGCGATGGTAAAGGCATCGCCAATGTTGCGTATTAGGGATTGTGGTGGATATGTCTTGGGAGTGGAGGCGGGGCCAGAGGGGAGTGGCGCAACGGGATGACGTATCCTGATTGTTCATAAAAAAATCAATGGGGGGCGGTTGTTGGTTCCGGTGTCGTGTTAGTTGGCGCTTCATTTCTCAAACTTCCAAAAGTGTATAATATCATCCGCGAAATCCGCATTACGTCTTCGGACAATCGTATCCGTATTGCTAACCCCGTATGGCGGGGGTGAGGGGCAGGAGGTAAACTGTCGGGAATGTCAGGTTTTTCTCTGTTGCGCGGCTTTCCAAGCTGTCGGCGTCAATTCGGCGACCCGGTTGATGGGCCAATCACCC
>DATJTK010000168.1:0-38947 GCA_035503455.1 Candidatus Sulfotelmatobacter sp.
TTGTCGCTCCGCTCCAAAGACTCCGTTCCGCCGAAGGGGCTGGACAAACGTTACAGAACAATGAAACAATGAAATTAACGACCGGACTCAGTGGTGATTTTTAATTGACGCTGCTGGTGAAGAATAGTTGTCGTCAGGGACGACGATGGCGTTAACAGCGAAATCGCAATTAGCGCGCTTCGCCCGGTTCCTGATCCATCGAGCTGCGAATTCGAAGTTGATTGCAATTGCGACAAGATTGCGCAAAATGTTAAAGTTGGAGACGAAGTTGACTGCCATCTTATCGTTGTTCCGAACAATGTGGATCCCCAATCCGCGCATACCATCTCGGACCTGACCAAACAAGGTGGAATGGATATCAGCGAAGTAGGACTTGAAGCGAGTCCCGATCCAACGAATCCTCACGGTCTGGCCAGCCTCTACGATATGCTTTCCGACAATGATAAATCCGCATTTAGGGATGCACTTGGCCTTCAAACAAAACCACAATAGGTTTCGCGGGCGGGAAAGAATTGCGATGCTGCCTTGTTGACGAATTGTGGAATTTTTGATCTTCTTCAATCAAATGAAAACGCGAAAAAAGACCGCCGAATTGACTGCCGAAGAGAACCACGCGTGGGAATTCGCCTTTTGCTTCTATCTGAACGGCGGCAAAAGCGAATTCAAAGCAGACAAGCTGGCGTGGCGCGACCTTCGTCTAGAATTTCCCAGGTTAAAGCGGTTTGCCGGATGCCGATGAGCCAATGCCGTCTAGTCTCACAACTCAGATCTCAGATCTACGAACGAAGCCGTCAACTTGATGCTTGGCCATAGCTGCGCCGAAATTATACAAATTCCGATGGGGGACCGAGATGACGTGCGCAATGTCGCCCTTAAGGTCTCTGAGGCTGTCAAGCGTTTGAACGACCGAGGCATTTCTGGGCCGCGGCATGTTCTTTTGGAATCGAAGTCACTTCAATCCGATAATCCAAATGGGGACGGTGAGCGTCGACTTTAGCTGGCCAAGCTCGCCGCGGACGGATTCAACGTTTGGCCGGCCAGACCTCAATTTGCACCGGTCGATTTTTTCACGGGCGTTGGTGATCAGAATGCCGACGTCGATCCTATTTGCTTTGTACGCCGCGAGAAAACACGCAAATTCCCTATAAACTGATGTGGCGTCCGAAAATTCGATCGCAACGGCAACACGCGCTCTAAATAAATCAAAGCATTCTGAAGACATCTTGCCCTCAGACACGGGGATTTTGCGTGCCCAGCCCTCGGAGCAGAATTCCCGACGCAGTCGCGAAGCGATTGAAAGCCCCGGTTTTCTTAAGCGGGCCTCTTGGGTGTTGATGATTGCGGCAAAAATTGAGGCAAGAAGTTCCGGCCTTGTAACAAAATACTCTTTACCGTTCCAAAATGAGAGTTCATCGATACGCACCTAAAAACTAGATCTATTTCGCACGCCTGACGCAAGGATAAACTCGCGAGACAGGTAAGTGCTATAGGTCCCTCTGGAAACGGCCTGCGCGAACGCGGAATTACCGTTTCAGACAGTCCCTAATTCCACCCATTAGCATGGCCCTCCCGCTTGTGTTCCAGTCAGTTATATCCTGTTCTATGAACAGCCATTTTGAAACCTTCAGTGCCCTTTCGACTCGAAGCGCCAAATCGGAGTCTCTAATAGACTCGCAAACAGAACTGCAAACCTCCTTGACCGGGTCGCACTTCCAAACCGCTTCGGCGGCAGATAGGATCAGTTTCCGTCCGTCACGCAGTTGCGACGCGATTGATCTAAATTCCCGAATCAGATCCTGATGCCTTGGATTTTTGAACAGCTTGCCATCGTCCCGGGGAATGATTGGAACACAATTGACAACGAAGTCGCAGCCCTTGTTCTTAAAAGCCGGTCGGTGCAAGTATATACGGCCTTCGTCCGGGAAGGACTCGACGTTATAGCGGTACCTTTGGAATGCTTCCGCACTACCACATTCCTCTTCAGCCCATTTCAGCAAGACTGCGAGGCGAAACTTCTCTCGCGAACCCTCTTCTAAGTGCCAGTCAATCATTGTTCGTTCGACAGCCATCGTGACGTTTCTCGATTGTTTTCGCGGCTTGCGCGTTAAACGCTTTCCTTGATTTCCATTCCCAGAATTTTGCTGACCAAAATCTTGCGAGCGTAAAACGCGCGGCTGGTGCTGCCATGCCCAGGTCCCTTTGTTCGGGGCTGGACGTAGGTCCCCATCGCGCCGGACAGGGATTGGAAGCCTTTCTTGCTAATCGTTTCGCGCACGAGTTCGTAGTCGTCGCGTATTGTTTTGTAGATGTGCTGGTTGCCGAGGTCAAACGTCGTAACTTTCACTAAGCACGAGCGCAGCTCTTGGTGGTCCTCAAACAGACGCGCACAAACGATGGCCTTCTTCAATTTCGCCAGCAGGTGGCTTTCCTCGAATGGCTTTGCGGCGACGTTGACAGGATCGATCATCGTAATCGCCATCGTCTCCTTCACGGCAACGATTCCTGATCTCAGTTTTTTTAAGGACACGAGCTTCAACTCCCAGGAACCGAAGTTTGGCGACTGCGACGAATTTATTGGCAAGCCCAGGTAACGCTCCAGGACGTGGCCGCACCAGCCTTTGTTCAGCTTGCCGTTCAGCCAAACGGTAACCTGATGTTTGTCAGCCATCGGGCGCAGGTCTGCGCCTTCCAGTCGTTTCAGGCAGAGGTACGCTTGTTCACGTTCCATAGATCTTCTGAGTTGTGGGTTTCTCGTTCTATACGTTTCTTCGCAAGCTTCGCGTGAGCTTCGTCCAACTCAATCCCCACGCATCCACGCTTGAGTTTGAGCGCGGCAATGGCCGTCGTTCCGCCGCCGAGAAACGGGTCGAGGACGAGATCGCCGGGGTTTGTGGAAGCCAGGAGGCAGCGCTCGATGAGGCCAACCGGCTTTTGTGTCGGATGTTTGCCGTGGATTTTTTCGTCCGAGCCGGGAGCGGAAAGAGTCCAGATGGAAGAAGGGTCGCGCGAAGAACGCGAAGAACGCGAAGGCAATTCATCTTCTTCGTTTCCTTCGCGGCCTTCGCGCGACTCCGATAAATTCCTCCAGACAGTCTTCATTTGTTTGCCGGTGACGGCGCGCATGGCGTCGTAGTTGAAGGTGTGTTTACTCTTTTCATCCCGGGCGGCCCACAGAATGGTTTCGGTCGAGTGGGTGAAATAACGGCAGCTCAGGTTGGGCGGTGGATTGGGTTTTTCCCACGCGATGTCGTTGAGGATTTTAAACCCGAGCTGTTGCATGGCGTAGCCGATGGAAAAGATCACGTGAAGCGTGCCGCTTACCCAAATGGTGCCATTGGGCTTGAGGACGCGCCGGCAGCGCGCAAGCCATTCGCGGTTGAACTCGTGGTTCAGTTCCGGGCCGCGGGATTTGTCCCAGTCGCCCTTGTCCACCTTGACCATCTTCCCGGCGTGGCAGGTGATGCCGCCGTTCGAGAGAAAATACGGCGGGTCGGCAAAGATGGCGTCGAACCGGCCGTGCGGATAGCGCGCGGCGATGGCGTCGAGGAGTTGGAAACAATCGCCGTGGTAAAGGCGAATGAATGGTGATTCGTGCGAATAGACGAGATTGGGCGACCGTTCAATAGATTCCGCATTCCGCACCCCGCATTCCGCATTCGCAGCGACGGTCCAGTCTTCGCGGAGTTCAAAGTGGCGGGGTTCCAGTGTTTTTGCGTGGGGCAGATCTGGCCCGCCTTCGCTGGGCTTCGGCGCGGCGCTTCGCGGCGGTTTGCTGCGGTAAAAGGATTTCTCTTTCTGTCTGGGCGTCTTTTTGATCGGCACGCCCAGATCAATTGATCAGAAAGGCGGATCGGATCAAGACAATTAAAAAGGCAAAAGGAAAAAGGAAAAAGTATCGGATTTGAGAAACCACGAAATACACGAAATACACGAAAATCCGGATTTTGGGGTCGCGGCCTTCATCCCGGAGGGATTAGTGGAAATAGCCCGGCGTTTCAACGCCGGGTTCGAGTCCGATGTGTATAAGTCCCGAAGGGACGGCTGAAGAAGGACTTTAAGTATAAGAATAAAGTGCGGGACAAAATCCAGCCGTCCCTTCGGGACTCGGGCCCTTCCTAATTCCGTCCCGGCGTTGAAACACCGGGCTATTTCCAATTGTCCCGCCGGGACATGATCCCTTCCGGCATTCCGTTCATTCTGTCAAAATCTACGGATAAAAATCTGTGCTTCATCTGTGAATATCTGTGGCTAAAAGTGCCCAAAAATTTATTCGATTATCCGGCCCATTTGAGCCATTATAAGCGTTTGAAAAAGACAGGCACATCGGATTCAATCTCGGCAGACGAACGCTATTCCACCGGGTACCTGGTCCGGCGTTTGTTGACGCTGGCGTGGCGGTTCCGCGCGGATTGCGTGTTGTCGGTCGTTTTGAGCCTGGTGCTGCTGCTCCTGGCCATTGCCGGGCTTCAATTGTTGGGCGTGGTCATCGATGTCATCCGGCATGCGCTCAATCCTGCGGGCGCGCCGACGCCGCATTATCCCTTTGGCTGGCAACCGCCGGTGGGTTGGCAGCCATTGCGCATCGTCACCACGCTCGCGGCGGCGATTGTGGTGCAGGCCCTGTTGCGCGCCGGATTGACGTACGTCTATAACATGACCACGGCCCGGCTGACGCAGGGCGAGATCGTGCCGGAATTGCGCGCGCAGGTGTACGCAAAACTTCAGCGCCTGAGCTTTAGCTTCTTCGATGTTCACGGTTCCAACTCCATTTTTAACCGCGTGACCGGCGACGTCCAAAACACGCGGCTGTTCGTGGACGGCGTGTTGTTACAGGGGGTGAACATGATTTTGACGCTGGTGGCGTACGCGTTTTTTATGTGGCGCATCCAGCCCTCGCTCACGGTGGCGTGCCTGTGCGTGTCGCTGCCGTTGTGGTGGGTGTCCCATTATTATTCGGGACGGCTGCGTCCGGGTTATTTGAAAAACCGCGAATTGGCGGACCACATGATTTTGCTATTCAGCGAGAGCGTGCGCGGAATGCAAACGGTGAAAGGATTTTCAGCGGAGCCGCACCAGGTGCGCCGGTTCGGGGCGGCCAATGATTTGGTGTCGTCGCAACAGCGGAAAATTTTCCGGGACCTGTCCATCTTCACGCCGGTCACGCAGATGCTGTCGCAGTTGAGCCTGGTGATTTTGTTTGCGTACGGCGGCTGGATGTATGTGCAGGGCAAAATCGCGCTCGGCAGCGGGCTCGTGGTGTTCGCCGGATTGCTCCAGCAATTCACGGGACAGGTGGCCACGATTGCGACGATTGCCAATTCGGTGCAGCAAAGTCTCGCGGCGGCGCGGCGCGTGTTTGAAGTGCTGGACACGCCGGTGGAAGTGCAAAGCAAACCCAACGCCATCGTGCCGGCGCGGCTCTCGGGCAAAATTACCTTCGAGAATGTGACGTTCGGTTATTCCCCGGAAAAACCGGCGTTGCAGGATGTCTCATTTGAATCGCGGCCCGGCCAAATCATCGGGATTTTTGGCATGACGGGTTCTGGCAAAAGCACGTTGCTGGGAATGCTTCCGCGCTTTTATGACCCGCACAAGGGCCGGATATTGATCGATGGCACCGATTTGCGGGACCTGGACCTGGACGGATACCGGCGGCAGATCGGGATTGTTTACCAGGAAAGCTTTTTGTTTTCGAACACCGTGGCGGCGAACATCGCCTTTGGCCATCCGCACGCGACGATGGAACAAATCGAACGCGCGGCGCGAATCGCCTCGGCGCACGATTTTATCTCCAAGCTATCGGATGGCTACGGCACGGTCCTGGGCGAATCGGGCGTGGATTTGTCGGGCGGCCAGCGTCAGCGATTGGCGCTGGCGCGGGCGCTGTTGCTGCAGCCGCCGGTTTTGATTTTGGATGACCCGACGGCCTCGGTGGATGCGCGGACGGAAAATGAAATCGTCACGGCATTGCGCGAGGCAATGACCGGGCGGACGACGTTTGTGGTGTCGTCGCGGCTGAGCCTGTTGCGGCGCGCGGATTTTATCCTCGTGCTGGAGAACGGACGGCTCGTGCAGACTGGCACGCACGAGGAATTGGCGCATCGGCCGGGCATTTACCACGAAACCGCGCTGCTGCAAATCATGGACCTGGACGACGAACCGGAAGGGAAAGCGGCATGATTAAAACCCAAACATCGAACGCTGAACGTCGAACGCTGAACATCGAACGGGTTCAGGGTCGCAATATATGCGAAACGGTCGAAGTGAGTCTTCCTGCGAAATTGGTGGAAGTGCGTCCTCCTAACTGTCTGCGAAGCAGCCGACTGAAAGCCCTGGAAGGGCGGACGATAATAGCCCAGGGCAAGCGAGTCTGCGAGCGCCGCCCTGGGTACGCCGGCCCAACGCCTCTGCCGCTGACTGCGAAGCCGCGCTATAGCGCGAATTTGAGTTGCGGCAATTCTTTCGGGCATGGTGATCGAAGGCGCCGGTTCATGGGACCCAACGAATTCGCCCTCTCCCCCAGGAGAGGGAGAATAATCTTCCGGAGGTTTGACGGTTTGAACGACAGTGGACCTTGGTTGACTATGCCACGAATTAATTGGAGCGGGCTCACGTCCGCTGCTACGATCCAAAATTCGAAAGGGGGCATCCAATGAAATTAAAGGACCCCAAACCATCGCGAGACGAACAGGACTCCCTCTCGAAACTGCAAAAGGTGGATTCGGCGCGTGAGGCGATTACGTATTACAACCCGGAAGAGCGCGAGGCCGACCGCGCGCCGCTCCAGCCGAAACTTATCCGGCGCATTTTCAGTTATACCCGGCCTTACGCAGCGCGCCGGAATTGGCTGTTTGCCCTCACGTTCACGCGCGGCATTCAATTGCCGGCGCTCGCGTATTTGATTGCGGCGACCATTAACGGCCCGATTGCCGGGCGCAATCTCAATCACATTTTTCTCTACGCAGCGGGATATTTCACGCTGGCGCTGGTGACGATTATCACCATCCATTTTCGCCAGAAATTTGCGCTCGAACTGGGCGAGTCGGTGGTCCATGACATGCGCTCGGAGTTGTTCGGGAAATTGATGACCATGCCGATGTCGTTTTTTAACCAGACGAAATTCGGACGCATCATCAGCCGCATGACCTCGGACATCGACAGCGTGCGCGCGGGCGTGCAGGACGTGGCGTTTGTGCTGGTGGTGCAGGCGCTGCAAATGATTGTGTCGGCGGCGTTGATGGCGTGGTACGACTGGAAATTGTTTTCGCTGATGGTCATGCTCGCGCCGATTATTTGGGTCGTGAACGAAAATTATCGGCATGAGATGAGCCGGCGATTGCGCAAAGTGCAGGAATCCTGGAGTCGCGTGGCTTCGACGCTCGCCGAATCGGTGAGCGGCATTCGTGTGACGCAGGCGTTTGTGCGGCATGACATTAACGCGGGATTTTTCCGCAAATTGATTGATGTGCACGGCGAGAACAACGTGGGCGTGGCGCAGGCGTCGGCGGTGTTTGTGCCGTTGCTGCAATTGAAGAGCCAGCTTTTTCTGGGCGCGATGGCGTTGTTGGGCGCGTTCGGCGTGTTGAAATGGCATGGCTGGCTGCACATGCAGGTGGGTGACCTGGTCATGTTCTTCTTCCTGGCGAACCTGTTTTTTGATCCGGTGCAGGTGATTGGCAATCAGTTGAACCAGGCGTTCATGGCGATGGCCGGGGCGGAACGATTGTTCCGCATGCTGGACCAGGCGCCCGAATGGGTGGATGCGCCGGACGCCAGGCCCGCGGCGCCCATTCTCGGGCGCGTGGAATTCCAGGACGTGTGTTTCGAATATAAACCAGGCCGCCCGGTGCTGAAGGACATCTCGTTTGTGGCTGAACCGGGACAATCGGTCGCGCTGGTGGGGCATACGGGCAGCGGCAAGACCACCCTCGTGGGCCTGCTTCAAAAATTTTATTTGCCGCTGACCGGGCGAGTGCTGGTGGACGGTGTGGATTTGAATGCCGTCACGAGCGATTCATTGCGCTCGCAGATGGGCAGTGTGCAGCAAAATAATTTTCTGTTCTCGGGCACCGTGCTGGATAATATCCGGTTCGCCCGGCCCGATGCGACGGAGGCGGAAGTGCGCGCGACCCTGGAAGCGCTGGATTGCGCCGATTTATTGGACGCGTTGCCGGGCAAATTGCAGACGCAGGTGACCGAGCGGGGCGCATCGCTGTCCTTTGGCCAGCGGCAACTGGTTTGTTTTGCGCGGGCGATGCTCGCCAACCCGCGCATCGTCGTGCTGGACGAGGCGACCAGCGCGATTGACACGATGACGGAGGCGCGTCTGCAGCGGGCGCTGCAAATATTGCTGCGCGGACGCACGGCATTTATCGTGGCGCATCGCCTGAGCACCATTCGCGAGGCGGATTTGGTGCTCGTGCTGGACCAGGGCCGCATCGCCGAACGCGGCACGCATGAATCGTTGCTGCGTGAAGACGGAATCTATGCGAGATTGCACCGGGAGTTTGTGAGCGAGGGGAATGAGCGTGGTTGATAATCCGCCTGGGACGGACATTTGAAGGCGATAAAGGGCGCGCCTTGACACTGTTCTTGGTAGGGACGCTGCGCTGCGGCGTCCAGCGCCGCGTGCAGCGGTGCAACAAGCGGAATCGGACATCGCAGCGCGATGTCCCCTACCAGGAACTGTTTGGATGCGCCCAGACGATAAAGGGCGGAGGGATACCGATTGACAACGCCCCGGTATCATTAGAATGTTACAGAATCGTAACAATCTAAAACCAATGCCGTTTCGTTTTAAAAGGAAGGAATCTGTCACGAAGGCCGCGCGGCGTTTGTGCTGCGAAAGGGTCGACGATGCGTTGGAGTTGTTGGAAAAGGGCGAGCATCATGAGGCGGTGCACGACGTGCGCAGGCAAATCAAAAAACTGCGGGCGGTTTTGCGCCTGGTGCGCCAGGGCATTGGCGAGACGGCCTATAACGAATCCACGAATACCTTGCGCGAGGCGGCGGAGCGGTTGAACGCGATGCGGGATGCGCAGGTGCGGCTGGACGCGCTGGAAGACCTCGTAAAACGATCCAACGGACAAATTCCCCGCCGTTCACTCCCCAAAATTCAAAATGCGTTGCGGCAAAACTGCCGCGATGAAGAACAAAAACTTGTCGCAACGTTTGGGTCGGTCAAGGACACCCTGCTCAGGGCCAGGCAACAATTGGGCGCGTTGAAAGTGAAGCCGAATAATTGGAAAGCGGTCGGCCCGGGCCTCAAGAGAATCTATCGCCGCGGCCGCAAGGCATTGGAGCTGGCCGAACGCGAGCCGTCGTCGGAGCACTTTCACGAATGGCGCAAGCGCGTCAAGGACCTGGCGAATCAACTCCGGCTGGTTTGCCCCGCGCGCCCGGGCAAACTCAAAGCGCGCACGGAAAAATTGGACCGCCTCGGGGACCTCCTGGGCGATGACCACGATTTGTTCATGCTCAGGGAATTTGTGGGGCAAAGGCTGAAAGAACGGGAAATAGGACCTTTGGAAATGGTCATTGCGGGGCGGCAGAAAGAGTTGCAGTCCGAAGCATTAAAACTGGGAGCATCCTTTTTCACGAAAAAACCGAACCGATTTTGCCGGCAGTTGGGGAATGGGTGGAAGAGGTGGAGGGAATAGGCCAGCGAAGATGGAGGATGGAAGATGGGAGATGGTATTTGGCTACTTTTGAGTTTCGCCTCGCAGTTTCGCCAACGGCTGGTTGGTGACTGATTCTGCCATAATTGACGTCGCCATCATATAGTCGTAGCTATTGTCATCCCCAACCTTCAGGCATTTTTTGAACCGTTCCGAGGCGCCGTCCTTGTCCCCGGCCAGCAAATGTTCCATGCCGGCGAAATAATAAGCGTCACCAATTTGACCGGCGACGTCCGTGGGCCGTTTTGCCGTGGTAGTCGCCTGGGCGAGAAAATTGGTTTCATCCAACGTTCCAGCCAAAAAAAGCGCGACGCTGGTCGTCCAATCGGCGGCTTTCGCTTTCGGAATGGACGGAATGTAGGCCGTCAGTTCCTTTTTGGCCTGCTCTGTTTGGCCCATGCGGCATTCGATTAGAAACACATCAAAACGAATATCATCCGGGGGCGAGTCGAAAGCCATTGCCTTGCGAAACGTTTCCAACGCCGGCTGCCACCGGCCCATTTCCGCCTGGGCGTAACCCATCGCTTCTTCAATATCAGCCGTGTGAAACGCTTCCGTATCAAATATAAGCCCCTGCTTATAATCGGCGAGGGCGGCGTCGAGTTTCCCGAGTTTTTGTTCAATCATGCCG
The DNA here is from genome assembly GCA_035503455.1 of Candidatus Sulfotelmatobacter sp. Taxonomy (GTDB): domain Bacteria; phylum Verrucomicrobiota; class Verrucomicrobiia; order Limisphaerales; family UBA11358; genus UBA11358. The sequence continues at coordinate 10,309 of DATJTK010000168.1, forward strand.
CGATACAGATAGATTTCTGAATTGGTCGGATTGATGCTGACAGCCGTTCGTAGATCGTTACTGGCCCCTGAAAAATCGTCCCACAATAGTTCAATAGTTGCACGGGTAAGATAAGCTGACGAATCCGATTTTTTTAACTCTATCCCGGAATTGGCGTCGGCCAAGGCTCCGGCGCGGTCTTTGAGCCGGCTTTTAATATGAGCCCGAAGGCTGTAGGCGCCGGGAGTGACGGTATCATCCAACAACCCAATGGCGTCCGAGTCGTCAGAAAGTGATTTTTCATATTCCTTCAGAAACAACTCACCGACCGCGCGGCCAAAGTACGCCCTTGCATCGTCTGGATTCACTTGAATCGCCTTGGCAAAATCCACGATCGCCTCGTCCCAATCCCGCAATTCGAGGAGCGCCAGTCCATGAACGTCACGGGCCAACGGGTCGTCAGGATTCAGCGCAATGGCCGTGCCGAGAATGTTGCGAGCGCCCTTCACGTCATGGAGATAATAGCGACATAGACCTTTGATAAGGTAGATGTGCTCATCGTCATGCTGGATTCCCATGACCTTGTCACAATCGGCCGATGCGCCGGCATAATCCTTCATCTGAAACAGGACAGAAGCCCGGGCATCGTACGCGGCCGCAAATGTCGGATCCAATTGAATGGCCTTCGTGAATTCATCGATGGCAACCTGGCGCGCGCCGGACTGAAAATCCTGGAGTCCGGTTTCGTAATGCTCTTCCGCGCTCTTCCCGAACAAATCCTTCAAGGATGGCAAATCTTTGCCCGACGACCAATAGGACGACAACAGCCACGCCGACACCACGCCGCACGACAAAAACAGAGCCGAGTATTTCCTTATGAATTGAGGGGACGCATTATTCATGGCGCCTTTTGATTTGCTCTCAGGATAAGAGAACCGCACCAATCCGCAACACGAATGAAAGACTGGCGCGTTCATGGATTGATGGATTGGGCTTTCTATTCCGTAGGGATTAGTGGAAATAGCCCGGCGTTTCAACGCCGGGTAGGATTCGCAATGCATAAGTCCCGAAGGGACGGCTGATCAGCTCCCGCCAAATCATTCATGTTCGACACGCCCCGTTCAGCCGTCCCTTTGGGACTTATCTCGCTCTGAATTTTACCCGGCGTTGAAACGCCGGGCTATTTCCAAGTGTCCCTACGGGACAAAAGGCGAAATGAATCACGGCCCGCACGCCATTCCGCAATCCACGATCCCCAATCCGCAATCCGCAATCCGCAATCCGCAATCCGCAATCCGCAATCCGCAATCCGCATCCGCAATCCACAATCCACATTCCGCAATAAAAAAGGCGTCCCACGAATGGGACGCCTGGGGAAAGAGGGGTCGTCTTACTTGCTGCCCAGGATTGCGTCCTTGGCGGCTTTGGCGACGCGGAATTTCACGACGCGCTTGGCCGGGATCTGGATGGTTTCCCCGGTCTTGGGATTGCGGCCGGTGCGCGCGGCGCGGTTGCGCAACACGAGTTTGCCGATGCCCGGCAGCGTGAAAGTATCTTTCGCATGCTTGTAGGCAAGGGCGGCGACGTGTTCAAGGATTTCCCCGGCTTTTTTCTTGGGTATCTCAGCTTTTTCAGCGATTGCGGCAGCCAATTGTGATTTCGAGAGTGCTTTTGCCATAATATCGGTGTCCTTCCTTTTTGGTTAATAGTTGTTGTCTTAATTCAAATAGTCATACGACTTGTTTCGAATTAAATTGTTTCGGCCACATCGCGCAAGCAAAAAATGCAGAAAAATTGGGGTTTCTTTGGCCTCTACGGCGTTTTTGCCCCCGCCCATCGCGCCCCCATCTTAACTTATCTAATGCGTCGATTGAAGCCTTGAAACGTTAAAAGGTTGAAACGTTGAAACGGTTCCCCCGGTAAGCGCGCGATGGTCAACGTCTTAACGCTTCAACGAACTTCCAGATGATGGGCTTGACTTCAATTGTGAATATCCCAATATCGACGCATGGCTTTGTTCTCCATCCAAAGCGAATTCAAGTACGACATCGTTGGCAAAATTTTTGAGGGCGGCATGGGCGTGGTCTATGAGGCCGAACAGCACGGCGCCCGTGATTTCGTCAAGCGCGTTGCCATCAAAATCGTTCGCCCCAACTTCGCCAGCCAGAAGATGTTCATCGAGAACTTCATCGGCGAGGCCAAGCTGGTGGCCGACTTGATCCATACGAACATCGTCCAGACCTATCACCTGGGCGAGGCCAACAACGTCTATTTCATTTGCATGGAATTGATCCGGGGCGTGAACCTGGAACAATTTACCCGGCAACTCGCCCTCAGAAAACGCCCGCTGCCGCGCGAATTGGCCGTGTTTATCACCAGCCGCGTTGCGCGCGGCCTGGCCTACGCGCACGCCAAGACCGACAGAGAGGGAAAGCCTTTGGGCATTGTCCATCGCGATGTCAGCTTCAAAAACATCATGATCGCCTATGAAGGCGACGTGAAACTCACGGATTTCGGCATCGCCAAGGCGCGCGGATTCTTGAGCGACCAGGAAGGTGAGGTCGTGGCCGGCAAAGCCGATTATATGAGTCCGGAACAGGCGGACTTTCAAATCACCGATCGCCGGTCCGATTTATTTTCGGCGGGAGTCGTGCTGGCGCATTTGTTGTTGGGCAAAAACATTTTCAAGGGCGAAACGCCGGATGAATCGCGCGGGCGCATCCTGAAAATGGATATCCCGGATTTTACCGCGCTTGACCCGCGCATTGACGCCGGCCTGAACAAGATTTTGCATTCGTGCCTGACCCGCGACTTGAGCCGCCGTTACGCGACGGCAGACCAGTTGATGCACGACCTGGAATATTATATTTATCACAGCGGTTACGGCCCAACCAACGAGACGCTCGGAAAATACATTCGTGAATTATTCGGCCTCACCCCGCCGGCTGCCGCCGCCGAGGATGCCCACGGCAAGACCGTTTTTCTCGAAGAAACGGCCAAAATGCGGGGGCACACGACCCAATAGGATTTTAGGCCAAAAAACTTCTTCAGGAGCGCAACTTTCGGCAATTGCAGTTGTTTAACTTCCGGTTACGTCATTGATTTTTCAACAATTTGAATAACGGGCAGCCCCTTGAATCAGATGTCTCAAAGAATTGCCACAACCGATTTGTCTCCGGCGCTCGGCCGCCTGACTAATTCGCAACGCAATCGCCGGGCGTCATTCTCCGCTCGTCCTGTCCTGCCGTCGGTGGAACATTCTCGCTCTCCCACGTCGGGGCGAAGCGTAGCGAAGACTGATGGGGGAGAGGGACGGGGTCAGAATTCTCCTAAAAGATTTTCGCGCATTGAACCCCTGAACAGGGGCGAATGTTCGCCGTGTCAAACCAACGGACGACAATTCTCCCTCTCCCAGCGGGAGAGGGCAGGGGTGAGGGAGAATCGTTCGAATGAGAATGTTGCGGTTCATGGGGAGCCCTCTTTCTTTTCAAGAATGCATTGGGACCATGAACCGATTGGCACACGGAGCGCGGCTGTGTGCGGGGCAAAGGGGCGCCAGCCGCAGCAGCCGCGAACGTTGCGACGCGCTGCGGCTGGTCTTCGACACAGCCGCGCTCCGAAGGCGGTTCATGGAAAGGGTGGACGTTTAACTGACTTTTTGAGGATGAGGATGACGATGATTCCCCTTTTCCTCTTTTTCCTTTTCCTGGCTCTATTTGCCGCCGTGCCCGCGCGGGCCGGCACGGCCGTGATTACGTTCACCAATTTCCCAAGCGTCGTCAGCAATACCTATCCCGGTGTCATTACGCTGCAAATCAGCGGACTGACCAATGGCGTAACCAATGTCGTCGTTCAAAAATATCTGGACGTCAACACCAACGGTTTCATTGATTCCGCCGACCTGTTGGTCCAGCAATTCCAGTTGACCGTGGGGCAGGCCAGCGTGTTTACGAATGAACCATCGGGGACCCCGGTCATCGTGACCAACTTTATGCCTGGCGACATGACTTCGGTCACGGGGCAAATCACCGCGCCGTTGAATTTTCAAAATGGCGATTTCGCCCAAAACCTGGTCGGCCAATACCTTTATAAAATTTCGAGCCCGTCGGGCCAGTTCACACCGGTCACGAACCTGTTTGTCGTGACCAATACATTCTTTTCCTCACTGGTCACCGGCACGGTTGTCAATGCCTCCAGTCCCACGTTCGCCCCGGTCACAAACGCCATGGTGTTGTTATGCGTTACCAACGGCGGGCTCAAGGTGCTGTCCGGCACCGTGACGAGTACCAACGGATTTTTCTCGCTGCGCGCCCCGCCCGCTCCGACCGGAGGCTATACCCTGGCCGCCGCTGTTAGCAATTTCGTCTCTCCGTTCTACGCCCTTTCCCTAAGCGCAAAACAAACAAATAATTTCGGAGACCTCGGACTCTACCCGGCCCAAACCAACATCACCGGCAGGATCATTAATGCCGCGAATTCCAACGGCCTGGCGGGTATTTCGGGCATGATGGTTACCACGAACGGCAGCTATTTCTCGCTCTTCTTTACCGATACCAACGGCAATTTCCACGCGCCAGTGATGATCACCAATGCATGGGGAGTGCAAGTGAACCCGTTTGCCGCCACGTTCCAGGGCTGCCTCACCTGGCAAACAAACCTGCTGCTCAACATCAGCAACAATACCGTCAGTTTCACAAATGCACTGCCTCCGGCGACAGCCGTCTTTTACGGCGTCGTTTCCAACAGTGCCGCCCAGCCGATGCCCGGCGTCTATGTTATTTCCAGCGATACCGCGGGACATCAATCCCTTGGCATGACCGATCAGCATGGCAATTATCTGGTTGGCGCTTTGGCCGAAACTAATGCATGGCAATGGTCCATTTTCTGGCCCAATAATCCCGGCCTCGGCTTCACCAATACCTACGTCTTTAGTCCCGGTTACGTGGATACAAACGACCTGCAATTCGACCAGGCGGTGCCACAAAATTTCAGCCTTTTGACTGCGTTCTACACCATTGGAGGCGCCGTCTCCGATGCTGACGGCAATCCCATCGTCGGCGCTGTGGTCCTTGCCACCAATGGAACTTATGAATCGTTCAGCGCAACGACCGCTTCTGACGGCTCGTATTCATTAGACGTCAGCAGCGGCCCATGGACGGTTGGCATCGTCCCGGGCAGTTTGGAAAGCCTCGGTTACACCAATATTCCGGCCAACCAAACGACGAATGTTTCGGACGCAAACCCAAATGTAACCGTGAATTTTATTGTCGTCGCGTGCAACGAAATTGAAATCTTCAACACGAACCTGCCCGATGCCACCGTGGGTGACTATTACGAGACGAATATCGATGCCGATAGCTGCCAGAATATTACCAATTGGTTCCCCGCTTACGGCCTCATGCTGACTTCGCTAAATGATCAGACTAATTTCACATATCCGGCGGGCACTCCGATTTATTCGGACTCAAACATCGTGGGCTACGTGGAGACGTATTTCTCTTTTAGCTTTCAGACGACGGACAGTGGCGTTACTTCCTTTGAAACCAACTGCAACGCGACGCTCGTACAGGACACTGCCGCCGGAAACGACAAATATTATTTTGATAATATATACGCCACAATCAAAGTGACCGGACCTATCGCGCAGTCGAACCAGGTTACCTTTAGCACCGACGGAGGCGGAGCCACAGTCTGGACCGCGTCACCCACGACTCAGAATGCGGATGGCTCATATTCAGATTTCATTACGCTCTCCAGGTTGCCTCCATCTGGTGCGTGGTATTACAGCGGAAATTTCACCTGCGCTGCCGGGAGTATGATGTATGACACTACTATGGCAGTGCAAACGAACCTGGTAGGCACGATCATCGGTGACTTTCATTCCATCCCGACCCTTGGAATTTCCGGCGTCGCTGCTTCGTCCCTTCCTTATAACAACCTGAATAATTCTCCGGTCTGGATTATCGACGGCACAAACATGGGCCAATATTTCATCTCCGCCTATGGACCACAGACCACCAACCTGCCGCCGGGCCTCAGTTTGATTCCGGACGGGCCGCTCGGCATCATCGAGGGGACGCCCACCGCAAGCACCACCAACGGCATTTTTTATTTCACCGTCGCCGCCGAGGACAGCGCGGGGAATATTGCCGTCCAGCCCCTTTCCATGTTTGTTTATCCGGGCACGGCCATTTCCGGACCAACATCATCGCAGGTCGGAATGCTAAGATCATCGAACACCTTCCAGATGCAGGTGAACGGCGTAACACCCGGATTCGGCTACACCGTCCTGATGACCACCAACCTGGCGTCGCCAAACTGGGTCTCGATCTACAGCACCAATGCGGTAAGCACCAATTCGTTCACCGTCCCGGACACCGCTGCCACCAACACAGCCCGCTTTTATCGCCTCGAAATCTCGCCGCCCGGAAGCTGACGGCTGGATTGATGGATTTTTGGGTCGGTGGATTGATCGCGAAGAATCAGAGGTGGTGGAACACGGCGCACTGCGCCGTGTAGCGCCGCGTGCAGCGGCGCAATAAGCCCTATTCACGATGTTCGAATCATTGAAACCGCCTTCGGAGCGCGGCTGTGTTGAAGACCAACCGCAGCGCATCGTAACGTCCCGGCTGCTGCGGCTGGTGCCCCTTTTGCCCCGCACACAGCCGCGCTCCGTGTGCCAATTGGTTCATGGATCCGTTGCCTAGTGGCCATTTCGCATTGTCTTTAGCGCAGGTCCAGCGGCAAATGGGCCTCGCGGCTGATGGATCGCCAAAGAATGGGATATGAACGGGTTTCGCTGACGAACCTGTTGCGAAAAAAGAAATGATAAGACAAAATGCGCTGTTATATAGGCTTTCAAACGAAGAAATGAATTCAATAAAGCCAAAAGAATTGCTATTTGCTCACCGGTATGCCGAGGCGGTCGATGCCTATGAAGATTATCTGCTCAAACATCCGGAAGATAATTATTATCCAGGACTTGGTCGCGCCATGCTTAGTTTGAAACGCTTCCCCGAAGCACTATCGGCGTTTCGAAAAGCTAATGAAGTGGCAGCCAAAAAATTAAAGGGAAGTTCATCGTACATCAACGAAATTGCGGCTACGTTGTGGCTTATGGCTTATGGGAGAGAAACACAAGGCGTCCATCGAGTGGCGTGGCGCTGTCAGCGGAGTTTTAGGTGAAAGCATCCATTACGGAGATGCGGCAGGCGGTGTAACCCAAGGGCTATTACTATGGTACAGTGCTGTAACCTTGCGTGACTACAACAATCGTGATTACGCACTTAAGTACATACGCAACCTGAGGGATAAGAAAATCTCTAGTACTGTCATCCTCTGGCCTCGACCGATCATAATGATGATTTTAGGCGAACAGCCATTCGAAGAAGTATTAAAGACCGGGTCTGGCTCTTTGTTGCTTGCTGAGTGTATTGAAAACGCCGAAGTAGACCTACTTAAACGGCGCCGGCTCTGCCAAACGCTATTTTATTCAGCTTGTATGGACCGTAATAATGGAGACGAAACAGCGTGTATGGAAAAGATGTGGGCCTGTTTTCGTCTGGAAAATCCAATTCTTGAACTTGAATGGTACCTAGCGCGTGTTGAATGTGTAATCGAATGACTTGGCCCAAATTTGTCCTTCCTGGACCACAAAGTGTACCAAATATGAGACGTATTTCTCTGGTTGCCAAAGTGATTTTTAGTCGGCTCATTCTGGACGGTGGCCAACCGGTCAATCCGCGACAGGAAGTGGAAATTGTTACAGCGACTGACAACGAGAAAACAAAACTGAAATAGCCCGTCCCACCGCGTTAACGTTAATGTAACTTTTGTTGCTTTTCGTGTTGCCAAAATGTTGCCGACTAAACCATTGGCAATCAACGATGTAGCCGATTTTCAGAGCAATCATCAAACCATAACACTAACCACTAACCAACACGGGACCTTTGACCTTTTGATGAGATGCGTTTGCATTCCTTGGGACCCTCGTTGTCGCTCCAGTTGGCCACGCCTTCAATTTTCCCAATAAAATCACACTTTTGGCCGAGAATAGTCTTCGTTTCCCCGCCTATGCACAAAAAATGTGTGCAGGTGCCTTCGTCGCTGACCCCGAACCAGCACTCTTTAATTTCCCCGGCGTCTTTGCGCCTTCCGGGCTGGGCGATTCGCACCGTTGTTCAAAATCCGCGAACAATTTTTACTTGAAACTTTCCGCGGAATCAGGCGTCTTATCCTGAAAACCGGTTTCCAAACAAAATCAATGAAAACGACAAAACTCCTTCTCGCCATTGCCTTAACCGCGTCCCTGGGATTCGCCATTGCCGCCCGTGCCGACGACGATGACGCAACCCCCGCCAAACCCGCCACGCTGCCGCCTGCCTCGACCAAGACCGGTCTGACCTTTGACACCGACATCAAGCCCATTTTCCAACAAAACTGTGTGAAATGCCATAACAGCGCGGGTCCCAAAAAACCAAAAGCGGGCCTGGCTCTCGACACCCGTGCCGGTGTCATGAAAGGCAGCCGCGACGGCACGGTCGTGACCGTGGGCGACAGCGCCCATAGCGATCTGGTCCTGGCTGTGGCGCACATCGGCGATGATCCCGATAACTTCATGCCCAAAGGCAAAAACGCCAAAATGCTCACGCCGGACCAAATCGGTTTGATCCGCGCGTGGATTGACCAGGGCGCCAAGTAATCTCTAATTTCGGTGGACAGCCTGATTGTCGAACTGGGCTCCATCGTCGCGCCGCTCGCGCTGGGTGCCCTTTTCCAAAAGCCGCAACCGCTGGAAGTCGAACTCGGTTGCGGCGATGCTTCCTTTCTCGTCGAACTGGCGCGACGGCATCCAAAAACAAACTTTATCGGCGTCGAACGGTTGCTGGGCCGAATCACGAAACTGGACCGCAAGGGCCGCCGCGCCGGGCTGAACAATGTTCGCGGCGTCCGAATCGAATCCGCCTATTTCCTCCAATATCTTCTGCCTCCGCATTCCGCTTCGGCAATCCACGTCTATTTTCCCGATCCCTGGCCAAAAACCCGCCACCATAAGAATCGGCTCATCAATGAACAATTTCCCGCGCTCGCCGGCGCCGCGCTCACGCCGGGCGGCAAAGTTTTTCTGCGCACGGACGACGCACCCTACTTTGCCCAAATGACCGAAGTTTTTGACGCCGCCAAAGGATTTGAAAGAGTTGAAACACCAACGGAGTTGGCTGAATTGTTGACTGATTTCGAACGCGAGTTTCATGCGCGGGGAATTAAGACGCGGCATGCGGCGTATCAGTCAGTGTAAGATTTCCGTTGGAATCCCGGAGGGATTAGTGGGAATAGCCCGGCGTTTCAACGCCGGGTTCAATTCAGAAACGTATAAGTCCCGAAGGGACGGCTGAAGACTGTTGCCGAACAAATCCAGCCGTCCCTTCGGGACTCGCATTCTTCCTTCTCGTACCCGGCGTTGAAACGCCGGGCTATTTCCAATTGTCCCTCCGGGACATCAAATCGCACCACGGACCACGCACCACGTGCCTACACGTCAATCACATCATCGTCATCCTTGTTTTTGCCCCGCGGCGGACCGCGGCGGACGGATAACCGTGCATTGCCGGTGGCCATATTGAGCAGCGTGGAAACGATGCTGATAATGAGCGCGCCCAGAAACGCAAAGAGAAAGCTATCCACCGCAAAATTGGGCGACATGAGCAGGCCCACCAGGTAAAGCAGGAGCGCGTTAATGACCCAGGTGAAGAGGCCCAGGGTGAGGATCAGGATGGGCGGCGCCAAAAATAGGAGGAACCGCACAAACGCACTCAATATGCCCAACAACAGCGAGGCCATTACCAGGTAAAACGGTCCTGTGTAATGAATGTGGTTGTGTAAAATAGTCGCCGCGATCGCCACCGCAAGGGTGTTGATCGCCCAATTGCCCAGGAAATGCAGAAAACGTCGCTGGCCCTGCTGCATTCCAGAACTTGCGTCACCATGGCCCGAAAAACAAGAAAAGGTTTTGGCATCCCAAATTTACGATTTACGATTTACGATTTACGCGTCGGGAGTCGTGGCTAAGGTTTAGGCAGCTCGGACGGAATGTATGTACTTCTTGCGAAGTGGACCGATTGGGGATTTTATTTTGGTGTAACGAATTACGCTCAGGGCCACGTTCGAAAAACGACTGCCGGGTAACAAATGCCCGTTGATTGCAGTGTGTACACGTAAATCGTAAATCGTAAATTTCCAGGCTCAAAAATCTTTTATGCGATAACGAAAAATGAGTTGCGCCGCCACTGCTTTTACTACAATGAGCGCGGCAATATCGTATCGTATGACCCAAAAGCCGGACGAAATCATTCCTACCCGCGAAAGCCTGCTGCGCCGGCTTAAAAACTGGAAGGACGAGGAAAGCTGGCGCGAGTTTTTCAGCATTTACCGCAAGTTGATTTTTAGCCTGGCTTCCAAGTCAGGCCTTTCCGCCCAGGAATCCGAGGAAGTTGTACAGGAAACGGTCATTTCTGTGGCCAAAACCATTCCGGATTTTGAATACGACCCGGACCGATGCAGCTTTAAAAGCTGGCTCCGGCATCTGGCCCAAAAGCGGATAGCCGATTGCTTCCGAAAACGAGCCCGCGAACGAACGGTGGGATTTCCCGGCCCGGACGAAACCGGCAAAACGGCTCCCATAGAACGGATCCCGGATGCCAACGCGGTAAAGATGGACGCCATTTGGGAGGAGGAATGGCAAAAGGAATTGCTGAACGCCTCGATGGTTCGAATAAAAAATCAGGTGAGCGCGGAGCAGTACCAAATGTTCGACTTTTATGTCCTGAAAAAGATGCCGGTTGAAAAGGTCGCTGCAGCGCTGGGCACAAATACGGCGCAGATTTACCTCGCCAAACATCGCATCACTAAATTGCTCAAAAAAGAAATTGCGCGGCTGGAAGAGAAAATGGGTGACTGAATCTTTCATCATGACGCCGCCCTCCTCAGAAGACCCGCCCGGAAATGCATCCACGCCCGACCCTGCGGCTGACCCTGCGGCGGACGCCGCTCCAAAAGACCTGGACTATGAACTGGTCCGACTGATTGGCCGGGGCGCTTACGGCGAAGTCTGGCTTGTGCGGAGCAAGTCGGGAAGTTACCGCGCGTGCAAAGTGGTTTACCGCGAGAGCTTTCAGCATGATCGACCCTACGAACGCGAATACGCCGGGATTTGCAAATTCGAGCCGGTTTCACGCGAGGGCGAGAGCCAAATCAAAATTCTTCACGTCGGCCGCCGCGACGCCCTGGGATATTTTTATTATATCATGGAAGTTGCGGACGACGCCAGGACCGGGCGAACCATCCAGCCAGACAATTACATTCCCAAAACTCTCCACAGTGAACTTGAATCCAGAAAGAGGTTGCCGGCGAAGGAATGTATTGAAATCGGGCTTTCGTTGAGTTCGGCGCTTGAAAATCTCCATGGCCACGGGCTGATTCACCGGGACATCAAGCCGGCGAACATCATTTTTGTGGACGGCGTGCCCAAGCTCGCCGACATCGGCCTGGTCACAGACCTGGACGTAACCATATCCTATGTAGGCACCGAAGGCTTTATCCCCCCGGAAGGCCCGACATCTTCGCGCGCCGACATCTACAGCCTTGGCAAGGTTCTGTATGAAATCAGCACCGGCAATGACCGGTTACAGTATCCTGAATTACCGGCCAACTTTGCCGACATCCCGGATTGGGAATTGCTGCTGGAACTCAATGCCGTCGTCGCCAACGCATGCGAATCCGATCCCTCCAGGCGTTACGCATCCGCGCAGGCGTTGCGGGCTGACTTGGCCTTCCTCGCCGCCGGGAAGTCCGTCCGAAAACGCCGCTCCATCAGGCGCAACTGTACCGTGGCCGGGCAGATTACCGCGATGGTCGCGGCAATTGGGTTGCTCATGACGGGGTTGGTTTATTCTTTGCACATCCTGATTCGGCATGAGCGAAATTCGGCTGTAAGCGCGCTGGCGAAAACTCCTGTGCCTGATGCCGCCCGGGTTGCGCAGTGTGAATCGGCGATCGAGAAGAAATATCGGGATCAATTCACCTATGGAAATGCGGACGTCAAACAACAGACGTCGGCCAAACTTTATGATGAAAGTTTAAATGCGTCGGACCCTGCAATGGAACTGGCTTCACTGCGCCTGGCAGCGCGGCTGGCGCTGGAAGCATCTGATTTTTCACGCGCAATGGAAATTTGCGATCAAATGGGCGAGCGCTTCGACATGGACATTTTGCCGGTCAAAGCGGAATTGCTTTCGCGAGCCGTTGGATACGCGCAAACCACAAAAAACCAGGCTGACCTGGCCGCGGTGTGTGTGACCGCGGGTTTTCAGGCAATCGCTGCCGACAATTACTCCATCGCGGGCGCGATTGCCGTGCTGGCCAAATCCGCCGCGCAAAAGTCCGGCGACGCGGCGCTGGTCTGGCAGGCTGGTTTTTTGGCGGATGAAACCGAGGAGTGCGGCACGGCTTACGAAGGGGTGGAACAGGCGGCCGCCATATTGAAAAAAAATCCGAACGATCCGGCGGCAAACCTGGCAATGGGAAAATTTCTTTGCTTCGTTAAAAATGACTGGGATAAAGGCTTGCCGCTATTGGCCCTCGGGAGCGACGAGACGCTAAAGTCCGTTGCAAATCAGGATATCGCAGGCGCGACAAAAGACCCGTCAGAAAAAGCCGCGCTGGGCGATGCGTGGTGGAAATTGTCCGGAGCCGTCCTCGATGATGGCGATGGAGATTCTTATCAGGAGCGCGCCCGTTATTGGTATATGAAGAGCATTGCCGACGCAGAGATGCCTGAAAAGAGGTCCCTTTACGAAAGATTGTCCGAACGCGTCAAATCCGTCCCCACCCAGCCGGCCGAAGTCCACATCTTTTCGCGCGTCAGCGGCACTGAATTTATCGACATTTACAGCGACCAGGCGCAATGGAGAAGCAGCCAGGGTGGCGCTATCGGGAATAGAATCAACCAGGTCAGCCTGGGTGATTTCAGCGAGGGCGATGTGCAAATAGTCAAAAACTGCGGTGCGACGTGGTTAATGCCTGGCACTGTCGATTTCGCCACAGCCCGATTGGAGAACGACCACAAGGAATTCCGCGGTGATCGCGTCAGGCTTGTCATTTATGAAGATCACGTGCGGGTCATGCTTTCCCGCCAAAAAGCCGGTTCCTGGGCCTTCGGCGTCACTGTGATTTTCGGCGGAAACCCGTAAAATCATTTTTTTGAAAGATTTGGGAATGGCGCGCGATGATACGGGTATATGAAGAAATTGTTCCTGGTTTTGATCGTGGCAATCCTGAATTTTGCGCCGCTATTGGCACAGGACAACCCGGCGGCCAATTCGCCGCACCACAAGTCCAGAAAGGACCGGGAAACGATTATCATAGAGCCGCAACGAAGACATCATCGTCACCATCGGCGTCACCGTCACCATCATCATCACCACCATCGAATGATTGGCGTTATCATCAGCCAGACGCCCGCGAATTCACAGAAATGATGCTTTACTCCAATGCTCGTTTTAGTAATAGTTCCGGCAACTGTTGCTAACCCGATTCTATGAAAAAACTTGTCCTCCTCGCGTTGCTGGCCTCCGTTTTCGTCTATTTTTCACCCAATGCCCAGGCCGCCGGCCGGCATCATAAACATCGCCACCATCATCATCGGCGCCACCATCATCATCATCTCCGCTAGACCCTCAACCGGGTCCGGCGTCTCCCGCTATGAAAACCAATTACGTCATTCCCACGCTCCTCGTTTGCGCTATTGCCGCGAGTGTTGTCCCGGCTTCGGCCGATGAAACCGTCGCTCTTTCCGATACGCCGGTTGCCGTCCAAAAGACTGTCCAGGCCCAGGTCGCCGATGGCAAAATGGGCGACATCACCAAAAGCGCCGAAGACCTGGACACGGTTTATGACGTTGAGTTGACCGCCCAAAACGGCTTCGCGCGCGATTTCACCGTGGCGCAGGACGGCACACTCTTATGCACCGAAGTCACTCTCGCCGAAACGCCTGCCGCAGTCCGGCAAACCATCCAATCTGAACTGAATGGCAGCGGTCCCGATAGCATTGATAAAAACCTCGATGGCGGAGACATCTCCTACGATGTCGAAGGCCCGGGCGCCAACGGCAAGGAAATCGACTTTACCGTGGACGAAGACGGAACGCTTTCGAGCCGGGAAGTTGCCCTGGCCGAGACGCCTGATGCCGTGCAAAAAGCGATTGCCGGGCAAATGAATGGCGGCAAAGTGGAAACCATTGACGAAAATTTTGACGAAGACGGCACGAATTTCGATGTCACCGTTACTACGTCAGGCGGCTCAGAAACCAGCTTTAATGTGGACGCTGACGGCACGATGATGAGCAAAGAGGTCGGGCTGGACGAAGTGCCCGCCCGCGCGCGCGGAACCATCCAAAACCGCATCGGCGACGGCACCCTCCTCCGTGTGGATAGATCCTTTGAAAGACGCGACAACGTCCTTCCTTTCGAGGTGGAAGGCCGCAAAGACGGCCAGCCGTTTGATTTCAGCGTTGCGCCCCGGGGCAGATTCCTTGGCATGGACGATTGACCCACCGTGTGGTGGTGGAACACGGCGCGCTGCGCCGTGTAGCGCCGCGTGCAGCGGCGCAACCGTGGAGAGCGTACCTGTCGGCGAGGACGATGGCAGCGCCAATTGCCAGGCCAAAAGCCGCAGGACGCATGCACGTAGCGCAGGTTTGGAAACCTGCGATACGGCGCGATACGGCAGACTTGGAAGTCTGTGCTACCCTCCCAGTGGCAGCGCCACTTGCGAAAAGCGCCGTGTTCTACCATGCCAACGCAAAAAGTCGCTCGACACTCATCTTTCTTTTCTTCAAAATGCGCCATGCGGAAAAGGTCGCATCTTCTATTTCTATCACTGTGCGCCGCCCTTGCTTTAACGGCCTGCAAAACCATTTCGCCCACGCCCATGACTAAGAACCAATTCAGCTCCTTCAAGGGCCTTGACAATTTTTCAAACTTCGCCACCTCAACCAATGCCAGCGGCGAGACCGTTTTACAGTCGCCGCCAATCAAAGCCGGCATGGACTGGAACGAACTTATCGTCTCCTGGAACGCCGATGCCCCGACTGGAACCTGGGTAAAAGTCGAGGCGCAGGCCATCGCGCCGGCTCATGCGACCAAATTCTATACGATGGGCCATTGGTCGCCGGACAACGTCGCATTTCCGCGCACAAGCGTGCGCCATCAAAGGGATGCCGACGGCGATGTAAAAACCGACACGCTGGAATTGTATCAGTTCGCCGATGCCGCCCAACTGCGCGTGACGCTTGGCGGCGCCAATGGCGCGCTGCCGACCCTCAAGTTCCTGGGCCTTTCATTTTCAAACACCAAAGTCACTCCTCCAGTCCTTCCGCCTGACCGGGAGGCCTGGGGAAAAATCATTCCGACGCCCGAGAAATCGCAAAACGCCTATCCGCAGGAGGAAGGCTGGTGCAGTCCCACTTCCCTGACGATGGTATTGGACCGCTGGGCCGCCGTGCTCAACCGTCCTGAAATGAACCTGGATGTGCCGGATACAGCAGCCAAGGTTTACGACGACGCCTATCATGGCACCGGCAATTGGCCTTTCAACACCGCTTTTGCCGGGAGTTTCGACGGCATGCGCGCCTATGTCACCCGGTTCAACGGCATGGCCGAACTGGAACAATGGATCAACGCCGGCATTCCCGTAATCATTTCAGCGCCGTGGGGCATGCTCGATCCCAGCCGCACGTCGACCGGCAATGGCCACCTGACGGTCTGCATCGGTTTCACAAAAGACGGCGACGTCGTGGACAACGATCCGGGCACAAATCCGAAAAAAAGTGTCCGGCACATTTTCAAACGCGAAGACGTAATCCGCGCCTGGGCCACTTCATATAATACCGTGTACCTCGTCTACCCGGTTTCTGCTGACATTCCCAAAGACCGGTTTGGGCAGTGGTGAGTCTGATTTGGAATGGCGACCCGCCGTCGCTGGGCTACGGCGTGGCAAGTTGCCGATCGCGGATTGAATTTTGTCCCGGAGGGACTATTGGAAATAGCCCGGCATTTCAATGCCGGGTACGATTTGGAGTTGTATAAGTCCCGAAGGGACGGCTGATTTCACCCATCGAATTGTTCATCATATTCGAACAACGCTTCAGCCCCCTTCGGGATACAATCCGCAATCCGTGGTGGCCGCGGTGCAAACCGCCGCAATAAACGGTGATCCTCTGGCAATCCACGTGGAGTCTTCAAAACGGAGCCCGCTACATTAACCGCGTTGACAAATTCAAGCGTGAATACATATTAACCCCCTATGGATGTTCTAACGCTTTCCCGCATCCAGTTCGCACTTACCATCGGCTTTCATTATATCTATCCGCCGCTCAGCATTGGCCTGGGCCTCATGCTCGTCATTATTGAAGCCTGCTGGCTCAAAACCAAAAATCCGGTCTATCACCAGATGGCCAAATTTTGGACGAACGTTTTCGCCCTCACGTTTGCGCTCGGCGTGGCTACGGGCATCGTCATGGAATTTGAGTTCGGCACCAATTGGGCCACCTATTCCCGGTTCGTCGGCGACATCTTCGGCAGCGCGCTGGCCGCCGAGGGAATTTTTGCGTTCTTTCTGGAAGCAGGATTCCTTGCCGTTCTGTTATTTGGATGGGACAAGGTCAGTCCAAAACTGCACTTCTTTGCCACCTGCATGGTTTGCCTTGGGGCGCACTTCAGCGCCGTTTGGATTACCGTCGCCAATTCCTTTATGCAAACGCCGGCCGGCTATCACATCGTCAACCAGGGACTCCGCGCCCGTGCCGAAGTCACCAATTTTTGGCAAATGGTCATGAGCCCCTCCAGCGGCAACCGCCTCTTTCATACGCTTTGCGGCGCGTGGATGTCCGGGGCATTCCTCGTCGTGAGTGTCAGCGCGTTTTATCTCCTGAAGAAAAAGCATGAAGATTTTGCCCGGCGATGCCTGCAAATCGGCCTCCCCGTCGCGCTCATCGCCTCTGCCGTACAAGGCATTAGCGGCGACATGAGCGCGCGTCAAGTGGCCAAATATCAACCGGCCAAGCTTGCCGCGTTTGAGGGTCTCTTCAACACGGAATCCAACGCGCCGCTCGTGATCGTCGGCTACGTGAATGAGCGGGACCACAAGGTCGAAGGGCTTGAGGTGCCGGATTTGTTGAGCTTTCTGACATACCACAATCCCCACGCCACCGTCGAAGGTTTGGACGCGATTCCGCCGGAAGACCGGCCGCCGGTGGCGGCCTGCTTCCTGTTTTTCCACGGCATGGTGGGCATCGGGGTTCTCCTGCTTCTGGTTTCCGCTATCGGCTGCTATTTTTTGCGGCGGAATAAGTTGGCCGACAACCGCTGGTTCCTGTGGATTCTCGTTTTCTCCGTCCTGGGACCGGAAATCGCCAATCAGTTGGGTTGGTTCGCCGCCGAAGTGGGGCGGCAGCCCTGGATTGTCTATGGCCTGATGCGGACGCCGGCTGGTTTGTCGGCGGTCGTCCGCGCGAATACTGTGCTGACTTCGCTCGTGCTGTTCACGTTTATCTATTTCCTGCTGTTCGCCGTTTTCATTTATTTGCTGAATCACAAAATCCAAACCGGCCCGCATCCGGATGACCTGGAACCGCACGGCAAATTGGCCATTCCTCACCTGACGACAGGCGAATATGTCATTTGATTTAAACACAATTTGGTTTGTCCTCGTTGGCGTCCTGTTCACCGGCTACGCGATGCTGGACGGTTTCGATTTGGGCATCGGCGCGCTCCATCTCTTCACACAAAAAGACGAGGAACGCCGCCTGATGCTGAATGCCATCGGCCCTGTTTGGGACGGCAACGAAGTCTGGCTGGTTGTCGGGGGCGGCGCGCTTTTTGCCGCGTTTCCAAACTGTTACGCCACGGTCTTTTCAGGATTTTATATGGCATTTGTCCTCCTGTTGTTCGCCTTGATCTTTCGCGCTGTGGCTATCGAATTTCGCAGCAAACAGCCCATGTATTGGTGGCGGCAAATGTGGGACATCGGCTTTGCCGCCGGCAGTGTTTTGTCTGCCCTGCTCATCGGAGTAGCGATGGGCAATATCGCCCAGGGGGTCCCCATCGATGCCAATGGCGAATTTGCCGGCACGTTCCTGGGCCTGTTGCAACCGTATCCACTCCTGCTGGGCATCACGACGGCGGCCCTGTTTATGATGCATGGCGCCATTTACGGCGCGATGAAAACCGAGGGCGAACTGCATGATAAACTCCGCCGCTTTGCGATGAATTCCATCATCTTTTTCGTCATCTGCGCCGCGACCACCACCATGGCCACGTTGCTTTACGTGCCGCACATGGCCGAGCGCGTCAAAGACCATCCGTGGCTCTTCAGCATCGCCCTTGCGAACATGCTGGCCATCGCCAACATCCCGCGCGAATTTAACCGCAGCAACGATTTTCTCGCGTTCATGTCTTCATGCGCCACCATGGCCACACTGATGCTCTTGTTCGGCATCAACCAATATCCGTACCTGGTTTACAGCGTGCCAAACCCTGAAAATTCCCTCGATATTTACAACGCGGCTTCTTCGCAAAAAACGCTCACCATCATGCTGATCATCGCCGGCATCGGCGTTCCCATCGTCCTGGCGTATACCGCCTGCATTTATTGGATTTTCCGGGGCAAGGTGAAGCTCGGCAAGAGCAGCTACTAACAAGTCGCCGATCTTTATTCTCGCCGCGACTGTATGTTCTTCCGGCCTTTTTCAACCCGGTCCCATTACGAGGTCGTCCTGTCGCCGAATATACGAAACCGGATTCCACCCCACTGCCAATCGTCAAGACTCAGCCGTGCCTGAGCACATCTGCGATCATATATATATCCAATAATCCATGTTTCGTCTTGCAATTTTCGGCTTTATACCTTTCATTTCGCATGAAGAATGTCCATATTTATGACGCCGCGTTGGGAATGGCCAAAAACTGAGACACATTCCGATCTCGAGAGCATCGGCAATAGCCCTCTTCCAGAAGGCGGTCCGAGCGCATGGCTGTAATAGGATGTCTCAAGTGTGATAAAGAAACTTCTTGATAAAATCAGGGCATCTGTTAAGTATAATTGAGAATCAGGCGTAAAGTGAGCCAATTGAATTGGCTGACTTTAACGGAAAAGTTTGTTGTTGACAAACCTAATGAGCGGTTTAGGTTGTGGTTTGTATTGATTGCAAAGGTGCGACACAAAACAAAAAAATATAGTCTCCGTGCTGGCGTTCAAGTGAACACTGATACGGTGATTGTTGTCTCAAAATGTGGCGGCGTGCTGCAGTCGGCACGCACTAAGCTTGAAACGGCTCTTATGAATGCAAACATGGAAATTCGGAACCCGGAGTGGATTGAGATTACATCCGACGAGATCGAAATGATGAAATCTCAAAAGGCCGGTGTTATGCCCACGCCAAAAGTCTTTACGTTCAAAGACGACGGTAATAATGCGGACGGCCATTTTGCTAAACTTGACCGTGCTGGTGTTCTTAATGGAGCTCAAGATTCTGTTTCCTATTTGAAGGAAATTGGCTTTGTCAAAAGCTGAATCCTATCCAAACAAACATAGGGCTAATTCGTGATTGACGGAATTTTTTCAAATTCTGAGCAAGAATATTTTGACGCCTATAATAAAGTCCAAAACTTTATTCGGCGCTTTTACGAATTAGCAGGAGCTGCCCACCGATACGATATAAGGTACCATTGCGCCGCCTTGGCTTGGGTGATTGCCAAGGCGAACAATGACTTGGCTCATCTCCCTCAACCAAGCATCTTCAAAAAAGCGGGGCAATTTACCTTGCGCTTTTGCCTTGATAGCCCAATCACCACTGAACTCCCAAAGGAATACTTTTTGGACGAAATCCCAAATCTAAAGGCGCAAAATGCACTGTTGGCTTTCGAAATCTGTCGGCAGTCGCTTCATAAAGCGGTCATCCATGGAGCCGACAATCTAGATAAACCTCTTGATAATAAAATTACACCGTCGAGACATCAGTTGACGGACATTATTAAAGCGTTCGCAACGATTCAGAACGAGGAAGCCGCTTACGATACGTATGCCCGGCTCATAGCGCTCATTTACGAAAGCTTGGCGTACGAATTCAATCCAGATTGTCGCTACAAGGCGACTGAATCTGCGCCAAACCAAGCACAAGCGACGAAAACAGGCTAGGTCAAGAATCCCCTCTATAAACCGCCCGCGCCGTACACGTCTCCGCCACGACGACTTCCGTCAACAGCGGCAATTTGGGCTTCAGCTTGCTCCATATCCACGCCGCAATGTTTTCGCTCGTCGGATTTTCCAGGCCCGGAACTTCGTTGAGATAATAATGATCCAGCTTTTCCCAAATTGGCTGGAACGCGGCCGAGATGTCGGCGTAATCCATCACCCAGCCAAACTTCTCATCGCACTCGCCCGCGACTACGACTTCGACTTTGAAACTGTGACCGTGCAGCCGGCGGCACTTGTGCGATTTCGGCAAATGCGGCAGCAGGTGCGCCGCTTCAAATTGAAACGTCTTTCGTAATTCCATTTTCATAACTCAACTTCCAAATCCGTCCATGTGACTAAATCGCCGAGTGGCGGGCGTCCGTCATGCCGCCATGTGAGCGGCGGGTTCTGCATCTGGCCCAGTGGACAAATCCGTGTGGCGCCCCACCGCGCCAGTTGCGCGGCCAGTTCGGGAACGGCTTCGTCCGGCGCGGCAATTCCCACAGTCGAAATTTTTCCTCGCACCGAATCCGCGCTTTCCAGGAGAGCCTTCAAATCCGGCACCGGTTTCACATAAATGAAACGGTTCAGGCATGAAAGCTGGAACCGGGCGTCCGCCTCAAAAATCACCGTCCACGCCGTTGAACCCTCGCTGCACCAATGCCGTGTGGTCTCAGGCGAGTGTGCCGCCCGGATTTCATAAATCGCCCGCCGCGATGCGATAGCCGCCGATTCCTCAGCCGAGATGTCACCGCGTGGTTCATTCGTTTCGCGCTGCGCCAGTTCGGCGGCCAGCAATTGGGCAAACTGTTCAGCCGAAGCATCGCCGCCGGTTTGAACATAAATCACGTGCGGCGACAAACAGCCAAGCTGGTTCCAGGCCACGACGTCATCCGCTGCGGCGGAAAGAATTTTGCCCGTCCGCTTGCCCGACAACATTTCTCCGGCCACAAACCCGAAACTGACCCGATGCCCGTAGCCCAAAAAGCGGGTCCGGCCCGGCAGTTTGGCGCGAATTTTTTCGAGCATTTCGTCGCTGCCGGTGGCCGTCACGCAATCGGCTTCGGCGAACAGCACGTTTTCCAGGTCGGCGTTGCCTCCGCGCCATTCGGCGACTTCAAGGCACGCGCCAAGTTTGGCATCCGCGTCATAGATGGAATGCGCGAACAACCTTGGCAAAAACGAACTGCCGGTCGCGCATTTCAAAAACTGCGCCGAGCGCGTCAATAAACCAAAAATCAGGCTCATCATTGCCGGATTGGGAATGTTGCCCGCGCCGATATGCACCTGAAATTCCGGCCCGCGCCAAAAACGGCCAGCAGAGCCGCGACCGTGAGGGAGAGGAATTCCCGCACCCGCCTCGAGCCCGCCGGTAGTAGCATCCGTTGAATCTCCGAGTTCCTGGGCAATTAAAGCCCGAAAATTTTCGCGGGTGATCTGTTTGAAAAAATTGTCCAGTCCGCGCTCCAGCGTTGCGCGCGAAAACCCTGCTTTCTGCGCGTCTTCCGAAGCAAATTTTCGAAAAGGAAAATCCGGTTCCAACCAGTTTTGCCCCAGTTTCGCCAACAAATTCACCATGCTTTGCAATGAACGATTTGCCAGAAACTGCTCACGATTGCGTTTCAACGTCTGGCACGCCTCCGAAATCATCTGCGGCGACAATGTCGCCTCCGGCGGTAAATCGGCTAAAAAGTAATTCGGCAGGTTCATTTTTTGAGTCGTTGAAACGTTGAAAAGTTGAACCTTTGAAGCGGTCTGCTTTCGGCCATCTTCTGGTTCACCATTCACTATTCTCGTCTTCGAAAATTCAGTGCTCAAATTCAAAATTCCCTCACGCCGTCATTAACGAACATCCACGCGGTTCGGCCGGCGCCGCGCGCCCAATCAATTCAAATCCGTCGCCCCGCCGGACGCCCAAATCTTCTGTTTGAATGGCGGCCACTGAAAATACGTTCGCCAAATCAAAAATGCGAATCAAACCTGGTTCGCCCTCGGCCGCTTCACGCCCGGTCTCCGGCGATACAATTAGCGCCCGCGCCCACGGCGGAAAATGAAAACAACGCCCCGCGTTACCGGCATCGTATGCCTGCGAGCTGAGTTCGCTCATGCCGTACTCGCAGATAATCTGCTCGCGCGGAACTCCAAGGAACTCAGTGATAAGCGAATGCAGTTCCGTCTTCGGCATCGTTCGGGAACGGTTTTTGTATCCACCCGTCTCCATGACGCGTGTTCCGTCCGGCATGGGCAGCCGCAGCCCCATTTCCGCAAGGAAATCCACCAGATGAACAAACGAAAAAGCCGTCCCGAGAATCAGTTTTGGCCGCCGGTTCGCACGCAATGCCGCCAGCGCGGCATCGAAATGAATCACCCACGCGCCGCAGGCGTCCAATTCACCGACAAAAACCGTTTCCGGCGCCGCGAGCTTTTGCCGGACTGTCTCGAACATGTGAACAAGCGATGAGCGAGGCATCAGCCGGGGATGTGGCGCGAGAACGAGTAAATCGTAATCCGGGGTGGTAGGGACGGCGCGCTGCGCTGTCCCCGCCCACGCAGAGCGGGCGGAATGGTCAACATGCGCTCGTCTGGACAATGGTTCATGCGTAGGGACCGCGAACGCGCTGGTTGCGCCGCTGCACGCGGCGCGGACGGCGCAGCGCGCCGTCCCTACCACCGGTCCCATGACATTTTCCTCAAATGCCTTCCACAGTGACGCTTCATAAAGCGCAAGTGATTCCGCACAATGAAAGTGGCGGCTCGGCTTTTGTACTGTCGTTCCGCTCGAATGAAACACTGCCGTCCTTTTGTCGGGAGAGATGCAGGAAAGTTCCAACTCCTTGAACGCAACGGCAGGCACAAAGGGGACTTCCGTCCAGTGCCGTACAGTTTCCGGCGTCAGACCCCGGACCTCGGCAATCCGTCGATAAGCGGGGTTATGTTTGAATTGCAGGCCAAAGAGTTCCAGCGCAGGCCCATTGAAGGCGAAGGAATTATCCTGCTGCGAAATACTGCGCCCGAGGCGCTCGGCAAAGTTGATGAGTTCTGCGTTCATTGCGGTTTTTATTCGGCTGGTTTTCCGCCACAGCCGTTAATCATCTTAACAGCAAACCGCCCGCTCGCAATTCAAAACATGAAAAGCAACCTGATCGTTATCGCAGGATTGCTCCAAAATAAACCTTGAACCTCTCTCAGACGGAAAATTAAAGTTAAGGTTATGAAAGACAACGCCGTTAAGAACGGCTGGAATGCAGCGTCCCTGCTGATTGGAACCGCGCTGCTTATTGCGGCAGGCTGCGGCCGGCAAAAAGTCCAGGTCTATCAAGTCAGTTCGGACCAGGACCAAACCGCATCCGCCCCGGCGACCAATTCCGAAAGCCTGCCTCCCGGCCACCCGGACGTTTCCATGGCCGATAACTCGTCCGCCCGGATGCCGGCGGGTGTCGTGGCCTCCGATGTGCAAAATGCTTCGCCTGTCACCTGGACAACCCCACCCGGCTGGACCTCCGTGCCGCCGAGTCAAATGCGCGTTGCCTCGTTTAAAGTCGCGGGCGATGGCGGGAAGACCGCAGACGTCAGTGTGGTTCCGCTCCCCGGCATGGCCGGCGGCGACTTCGCCAACGTCAATCGTTGGCGCGGCCAGGTTGGCCTGCAGGATGCGCCCGATGATGTGCTGCAAAATTCAGCGGAAAACGTCGAAGCCGGCGGTCAGGCCGCCCAACTTTATGACCTTGCCGGAAAAAATCCGACGAGTGGCCAGCCCACACGCATCCTGGGCGCCATTCAGCACCGCGACGGCACCGCCTGGTTCTTCAAAATGACCGGAGACGCCGAATTAGTTGAGCAGCAGAAGTCCGCGTTTATCGCATTCCTTCAATCCCTGAATTTCGGATCGCAACAGCCCCAGGCGCAATTGCCGCCCGGCCATCCGGACATTGGCGGCATGACTGATTCTTCTTCAGCCCCGCAAGCCTCTTCGGGCCAGCCCAATTGGACTATTCCAGCCGGCTGGCAGCCTGTATCCGCCGGACAATTCCTCGTCGCAAAATTCAAAATCAACGGCGACAACAGCACTACGGCGAACGTCAACGTCAGTTCGTCAACGGGTGATGGCGGCGGACTCGCGGCCAATGTTAATCGTTGGCGTGGACAAATTGGCCTTCCGCCTGTGGACGAAATCTCCACAGTGACATTTGAAATTCCTGGAGGGCAGGCCCAACTGGTTGATTTAAGCGGCAAGGACTCACAAAGCGGGAAACCAGCCGAAATCATCGGTGTTGTTGTCACGCTGCCCGGCCAAACCTGGTTTTATAAACTGATGGGTGATCCCGAAGTCGTTGCAGCCCAAAAGAATGCCTTTACCCAGTTTGTAAAAGGGGCGCAGTATTAGAACAATTTTCCAAAACATCGAACATCGAACATCGAACATCGAACGCCCAACGCCGAATGATTTGAAACGCGAGCACCGGTGGCGCTCGCCTGGCGGACTGGCACGTCCGCCCTGCCAGGTTGAATTCAGCGTTCGATGTTCGATGTTTGGCGCCCCGCGCCCTTCCACCTTTTGCCTTTTACCTTTTTTCCTTTTGCCTTCACATTATCTCTGTGGCCGAACAAGTTCAAACGCCGGTCGAGCGGTTAAAGCCGGAGGATTTTCTGCGTCTCATCGAGAAGAGCCGCCTGGGCAGGCTGAAGATCTATCTGGGCCATGCGGCGGGAGTGGGAAAGACGTACGCTATGCTCGAAGAAGCTCATCGGCTTAAAAAAGCCGGCGTGGACGTCGTCATCGGCTGGGTCGAAACCCATGCACGCAAGGAAACCGAGGCCCTGCTCGAAGGCCTTGAAATCATCCCACGCAAAAAAACCCCGCACGGAAACACCATCGTCGAAACACTCGACGTGGAAGCCATCTTCAAACGCTATCCGACGGTGTGCATCATTGACGAACTGCCTTATTCAAACGTGGCCGGTTCGCAATATCCCAAACGCTACCTGGAAGTCCACGATTTGCTTCTGTGCGGCATCAATGTCATCACCGCCATGAACATTCAGCACATGGAAAGCCTGCATGATACCGTACTGCGGGCCACTGGAGTGGACGTTCGCGAGCGTGTGCCGGACCGGTTCGTCCTCGAAGCCGACCAGATTGTGAACATCGATTTGACCGCCGAAGAACTTCGGGAGCGGATGAAGAGCGGAAAAATTTATCCGGACGACCGCGCCAAGGCAGCGTTGGAAAATTTTTTTACAGAAAACAATTTAAACACGCTGCGCGAACTGGCTTTGCGCGAAACGGCCGCGGCCCTGGATCGCCGTCCCCGCCTCGGCGGCAAATCACCGACGGACGTCAGCGAAAAAATTGCTGTTTTTTTCAGCACCAATCCGGACACCACCTCGCGACTGCTGCGCGCGGCATCGCGCCTGGCGGGCCGGCTCAACCGCGAATGGATGGCGGTCTATGTCCGCCGCAAGAGCGAAGATCCCAACCGCATCCCCTCGGACTTGCAGCGCAAGTTTATGCAAAACGTCCAACTTGCCACGGAGTTGGGCGGCAGCGTGACCGTGCTGGAAAGTGAAAACATCTGCGAGGCCCTGCTGGACTATTGCCGCAAAAACGATGTGAATCTGGTTGTGCTGGGCACCAGCGAGCGCAAATGGTGGCAGCTCACACGCCCGGACGTCCTCGATTTTTTTATGCATCACGCGCCCGGAATTGACATTCATATCGTGGACCCCAACAATTAATGATAAGAAAAACCGTTGATATTCAAAGGTTTATCAGTTTTAAATTGAATTTTTCCCGATTTGCGGTCTCTTGTTACGGAATGCGCCGAGGCTGCATCATCGTAATTTTCGTCTTTGCCCTCGCTTTTAGCGCGGCAGCCGCGCCGGAAGCAGTCGTTGTGAATTTGGATTATGTCGCCAACCTGGCGTTGGCGCGCGCGCAACATGTCTACCGTTCTCCCCGCGTCAACCTGCCGGGCTTCTTGAACGAGACAAACCTGAATTACGATAAATACCGCGAAATTCGCTTTATTCCCGGCAAAGCTTTATGGGCGGAAGACGAGTTGTCGTTTCGGGTGGAATTTTTTCATCCGGGTTACCTTTTTTCGGAGTTGGTTCACGTCAATGAATTTACTCCCGGCTATGCACAGCCGATTCCGTTTATGGCGGATTCCTTCGACTATGGAAATTTGAAAATAAAAGACCAAATTCCGCGCAACCTCGGCTACGCGGGATTTAAAGTCGTTTATCCGTTGAATAGACCAAACGTGTTCGATGATCTGGCGGTTTTCCAGGGTGCCAGCTATTTCCGAATGCTTGGCAGAGGCCAGACCTATGGCCTGTCGGCCCGCGGCCTGGCTCTGAACTGCGGCGAAACTGACCGAGGCGAGGAGTTTCCTCTTTTCACCGATTGGTGGCTGGGCAAACCGGGAAAAGACGCCACCAACCTGGTGATCTACGGCCTTTTGGACATCACCAGTTGCGCGGCCGCCTACCAATTCAACATTCGTCCGGGCGAAACAACGATCGCTGATGTGGACGTCGTGATTTATTTTCGCCAACCCAGCACGATTCTTCAGGCTGGCCTGACCATTCCGCCCATTAAAACTGTGGGGATGGCGCCGCTCACGAGCAGCTATTGGTTCGGCAAAACGACTGAATATAAACCCGACGATTACCGCTCGGAGGTCCATGATTCCGATGGCCTGATGATGGAAATGTCCAATGGCGAGCGGCTTTGGCGGCCGCTGACCAACCCCAGGGACCTGCGGCACCAGATTTTCGCCGCGCCCAATATTCGCGGGTTTGGCCTGATGCAGCGCGAACGCAACTTCACCGCATATCAGGACCTTTTTACGGACCATCAGGACGAGCCCAGCGTTTGGGTCGAGCCGCGCGGCACAAATTGGACCGATGGCGACCTGCATCTTGTGGAACTGAACGGTCCGACAGAAGATTGGGACAACATCGTGACTTTTTGGAGTCCCACAACCCTGCCGCGGCCGCTCCAGCCGTTTCGCTTCAGCTACACATTATACTGGACGCGCGAAACCGACCGGACATTTTCACCACCTGACAAAGTTGTGGCGACGCGCATTGGCATATCCAAAGGTTCCGATGCGCGTGAGTTAATGATCGATTTTGCCGGGCCGAATTTGGACAGAATCGCGCCGACGAATCCGCCGGTTGCTATCGTCAATTGCAGCTCTAACGCGACGATCATAGCCAGCCAGGTAGTTTGGAATCCGTTCGAAAAAACGTGGCGCGCCGTTCTGAAAATGCAGCCTCCCACCAACAATACACCCGTGGATCTGCGCTGTACGCTCCAACATAACAAAAAGCCCATCGGCGAAACGTGGATTTACCAATGGACCCGGCCCTAGTTGATTTGTCATGGCACTAAATCCAATCCCCACGCCACTGCCTGCGGATGCAACCGTTCTCGCGGGCCGTTCACTGGACGAATGGAACGCAGCCTACGCCAAGGTGGAAAATTACTTTTACGCGCTCAGAGTCCGAAACAAGACCCTGTTGGGACAGTCCGTCCTGAGGGTGCTTGATCGCGCCATGAACCGCGCGGTCAGCGAACCAAACCGGTCCGCGACGGAACTGGCGGTAGAGGAAATGGAGCGCCTGGTGAATGAATGGTTTGCGGATGTCCTGCGCATTTCCCCCGAACAACGTGACCAGACGCTCTCGACCCGCGGCCGCCTGGCGCTGTTACTGGCCGACATGCCGGGCAAATGGCAGGACCAGTTTCTGCGCCCCGGCCCGTGGCCGGAGGAATTTGTGAGCGCCATGCGTGAAGGTTACCTGCGCGCCGGGCCTGATTTTCAACTGTCAAAAATGACGCCGCGTCCCTTTGACCTTGGCCCGCTGACCACTCTCACTCAGCTTGGCAAGCTGCCCTACATCCAGATGGTTCTCATATGGGCTATTTTAATCCTGCTTTTTGTCCTGATCTTCAAACTGACACACGAACGTTGAAGTGCTGAAACGTTGAAAGTTTAAAACGCCGACCGCATTCGCGTTGCTACGTCGCGGCAGGAGCGGGTAGAAGGCGTGAAAGCGTGTGAGTTGGCGTATGATGTCTGAAAGTCCGCAACATCCGCTACACCGCTGATTATCAATGACTTAGTCCGCAACAAATCCGCAACAAATCCGCAACAGGGTCGCAACATTTGGAAAGGTGCTTTGGGTCTGGTCTCGTTCCGCGTCTTGCTGGCAACGGAATGGCCGCAGATCAGATTCGCGCTATCGCGCGGCTTCACAGTCAGCGGCTTAGGTTTTGGGGCGTCTAACCCGGGGCGGCGCTCGCAGACTCGCTTGCCCCGGGCTATCATATTGTGCCCATTCAGGTGAATGGCCCTTACAT
>DATJTK010000169.1:0-55398 GCA_035503455.1 Candidatus Sulfotelmatobacter sp.
AGCAAGGGCTGTTCTCTACAGTCTGTTGTCGAAGAAGCGGCGTGTGGCGTTTTCATTTGGCTTAGTGAAATCAAGCCTATGGACGCTCCAGCCGCTTCTTTGGTTAATCCCTTTATGAAATATCCGGGTTAGGTGCGGCAACAGGACGGGTGAAATGCGAATGTAATAATCGATCAATTGCCCTTTGGTAAATCCGGTTTTGGGATAGAACACTTTGTCGAGGTTTGAAACTTCAATCGTTTTGTTTCCGATTTTGAGTTGCGATTTAACTGGCATAATTGTTTTTCCTCAAATGCATGACATGCTTGTTCGGACGATTCTCCCTCCCCATGAACCGCAACATTCTCATTCGAACGATTCTCCCTCACCCCTGCCCTCTCCCGCTGGGAGCTCCCGCTGGGAGAGGGAGAATTGTCGTCCGCCGGTTTGGCATGGCGATGCGTTGTCATCCTCATAGTCACCACTCAGGTTTTTCACGGATTACTTCGCGGGGCTCTTTGTCTTCGCGCAAGCCCAGGAAGGCGGGCTGGCGCAATTTATTGTCGCGCGTCCATTCGGAAAACGCAATCTGGCAAACCAGTTCGGGTTCGACCCAATGACACTTTTTCATCTCACCCGCCGTGATGCGCGGACTGTAACGGCTGCCGCGCAGCTCGGGCAGATTCGCAAACGGGCAATCGTCGCGCTGACTCGCCTCCAACCGCGTGTGCAGAGAATTCAACAGTTTTGTGTTAAAACCAGTCCCGACTTTTCCACAGAACTTCAATTGTTTGCCCTCATAGAACCCGACCAGCAGCGCGCCGAAATGGGCGCGCGCGCCTTTTGGGTTCGTGTATCCGCCGATGACGAATTCCTGTTCGCGGCGCGTTTTGAGTTTAATCCACGCGCTGCTGCGTTTGCCGGGCTCGTAAACGGAATCGGTTCGTTTTCCAATCAGTCCTTCCAGTCCCAGTTCGGCCACTTGCTTCAGGAGTTTTCCGGCGTCGTCGCCCAGCGACGCCGAGCAGCGGATTTCCGGCGGCGCATTTTTCAGGATTTGTTCAAGCTGCGCCTTGCGTTCGATCAAAGGCAGTTTCCGCAGATCCTTTCCGTTGAGCCGCAGCAGGTCGAAAGCATAGTAGTACAGTGGCGGACGTTCGCCGATTTCAATCGCCTGCAAAAGTTGAAACGAGGAAACGCCCTTTGAGTCCAATGCGACGATTTCGCCGTCAATAATGGCTTCGTTTGCTTTCAGCAGGGCGAGTGCATCAACAATTTCCGGAAACTTTTCGCCAAAATCTTTTTCGGTCCTCGAAAATAATCGGACGGCGTTGCCATTTTTAAAAGCCATCGCGCGGTAACCGTCGAATTTGATTTCATAAATCCAATCGCCATAGGCCGGGGGTGATGAAACCAGGCGGGCTTTCATGGGCTCGATGAAGGCGGCTGGGGCCAGTTTTGTTTTGTGAGCGCGGGCGTACGCCGACTGATCTCTGTCTCGGGACAGGGGTGACTCGCACGCGCCGGTGGCGCGCGCCGTCACGACGGGCACGTCGTGACCCACCAACCTTTCAGGCGCCATGTTGGACGACGATCGTCGCGGCGAGTGGTCGAGGCTTTGTTTGGATTCCCAGACGGCGCCGTTTTGCGAGAGTTGTTGCATGGTCTTTCCTGACAGCGCGGAGGTGTCATCCGACTTTTTTGAGACGGGTTTCATGTCTTCGCCGCCTTTGATGAGCAGCCATTGGTTGCTGCTGCTGTCGCGCAAGCGGACCAGGTACCACTCGCCCTGAAGTTTTTTTCCCTTCAGCGTGAAGTGCAGCTTGCCGGATTCGAGGTCTTGCGCCGGCGTTTTAGCGTCGGTGGAAAACGTCCCTTTGTCCCATACCATGACGGTGCCGCCGCCATATTGTCCTTTGGGAATGCCGCCTTCGAAATGGATATAGGAAACCGGATGATCCTCGACCTGGACGGCGAGCCGCTTTTCACCCTTTGCAAAGGGAATGCCCTTGGGCACGGCCCAGGATTTCAGAACACCGTCTATCTCGAGGCGAAAGTCATAGTGCAACCGTGTTGCGGCGTGTTTTTGAATGACGAAACGGTTGTGTGTTCCGCGGGAAGGTTCAGCGATTCCGGAATCGCTGAAGAAGGGCGTGAACCTGGATCGGGATCGAAGCCCGCGATTTTTTTCGTTCGGACGACTTGCCGATTTGGAAATCGGCGATGCGGGCGGCGGCTCGGAGGTCTTTTTGAAATTCCGTTTGCGCGCGTATTCGGTTAGGGAACGCATAAGTTACATAGAGGGCATAAACCGAGCAGGCCGCAAGTTCCAGCCGTCCCTTCGGGACTCGGGGCCGATGTCGTCCACTTCCCGGCGTTGAAACGCCGGGCTAGTTCCAGTCGTCCCGGTCGGGACGAGAGCCGAATCGCCGTGGCGTGGATTGTGGAAGGTGACTCGCACGCTCCGGTGGCGCGGGCCGTCAGGACGGGCACGTCCTGACCCACCAGACTTGCCAGGTCCATTGCGGCGGAACGACGCTCGTTGCGCCGCTGCACGGCGGTGGCAGCGCCACTTGCGATCGCGTCGTGACCCACCAACCTTCGCGGGACAACATCCAACGACGCTCGTTGCGCCGCTGCACGCGGCGCTACACGGCGCAGCGCGCCGTGTTCCACCACAGCGGTCAATGTTAACGTGCGCGCCATGTTATGCGGCTTTTTTGAGCGGCTTCGATTTCTTTTGAGTTTCCTTGATACTTTGTTGCAGCACGGACACCAAATCAACCACGTTTGCGGGCTTGCGCGCCTTTTTGGGTCCGGGCGCGGCTTCGTCTCCACGTTCGATTTTTTGATCGATCATTCTTTTCAGACTTTCGTGATAATCATCATGATACTGTTCCGGTTTCCATTCTGTGCTCATGGATTCGATTAATTGCGCGGCCATATTCATCTCGGGTTTGCTGGCGGGCAGCGTGGCCGGCGCTTTGAAACTGGATACGTCCACCAATTCCTCCGGGAAATGCATCAGCTCCAGCAGCAGGCCTTTTTTCTGGGACTTGATGGCAGCCAGATGCTGGCGGGTTTTGATGACGACTTTGGCGATTCCGATTCTTTCAGATGCCTCCAACGCATTGCGCAGAAGGACGTACGCCTTGTCTCCGCCCTTTTCGGCCTGCATATAATACGGCTTGTAAAATAATATCGGATTAATCTCATCCATCCTGACAAAGTTCATGATGTCCACCGTTTGCGTGGCTTTGATGTCCGCGCGCTCGAAGTCTTCATCGGTAACGACGACAAATTTGTCCTTTTCATATTCGAACCCTTTGACGACCTGGTCCCAGGGCACTTCCTTGCCGTCGGCCTCGGCAACGCGTTTGTAATTGATGGGGCTTAGATCGGATTTCCGGAGCAGGCGAAACTTCACTTCTTCGCGCTGGGTTGCGGGGAAAAGCGAGATTGGAATGGAAACGAGGCCAAAGCTAATGGAACCTTTCCAAATCGCTCGCATAAGTTAAAAACGGAAGGTGAGAATATTTGTTTGGAATCTCCGTTTGTTTCCTGGTTTCCCATTTTGTTTTCTTTAACGAAATTTCCAACATTGTCTCACCTTCCGAAGGGAATTCAGCTTGAACCCTGCCAATCAAGGGATTACAGCGGGCTTGCGGTTTTAGCCGCAAATGAGGGAGCGGCTTCAAAAATCACATGCAGTTTGCAATTGTGGCGACCGGGCGTGTTGCGGCTTGCACTTGCGGTTTTGAGAATCGGCGTAATAAGAGCAGGATAGCGCGAAGAAATCGAAGTGATCGCTAAACTGGCGGAATTTTCCAAAACATCGAACATCGAACATCGAACGCCCAACGTCGAATGCTGAAACGCGAACGCCGGTGGCGCTCGCCTGGCGGACGGGCACGTCCGCCCTACCACGTTGGAGGGCCGTCCCTGCCTTTGATTTGGCAGATATCTAGCTAAAGAATGGCCATGGAGACGTGCGCGGATTTTTTGGTTCAACGGTTTTATGATTGGGGCATTCGGCGAATATATGGTTACCCCGGTGATGGCATCAACGGGATCATGGGAGCGCTGAACCGCGCGGAACGTAATTCGCATTCGATTGAATTCATCCAGGCGCGGCACGAGGAAATGGCCGCGTTTATGGCATGCGCGCACGCGAAGTTTACCGGCGAAGTGGGTGTCTGCCTCGCGACGTCCGGACCGGGAGCCATCCATTTGTTGAACGGTTTGTACGACGCCAAGTTGGACCATGTTCCCGTAGTCGCCATCGTGGGCCAGCAATCGCGGCAGGGCCTGGGCGGGCATTATCAGCAGGAAGTGGATTTGACGACTCTATTCAAAGACGTGGCTGGTGAATTTGTTCAAATGGCCGTGCATCCGGCCCAAATCCGCCATCTGGTGGACCGTGCCATGCGAATTGCCAAAGCCACGCGCAGCGTCACGTGCATCATTATACCGAACGATTTGCAGGAGACGAAGGCGGTGCGCGTACCTGAACACAAGCACGGCACGGTCCATTCGGGGATCGGCCACGCAAAACCGCGAATTCTTCCAGAAGAGAGAGACTTGCAGCGCGCGGCGAAAATCTTAAATGAAGGGCAAAGGGTCGCCGTGTTGATTGGAGCGGGCGCAATGCACGCGGGAAAGGAAGTGGTTGACGCGGCGAACCTTTTGGGCGCGGGAATTGCCAAAGCGCTGCTGGGCAAGGCCGCGCTGCCGGATGATTTGCCGTACGTAACGGGATCCATCGGGTTGCTCGGAACCAGGCCGAGCTGGGACATGATGATGAATTGCGATACGCTGTTCATGATCGGCAGCAGCTTTCCCTACTCCGAATTTTTGCCGAAAGAGGGCCAGGCCCGCTGTGTGCAAATTGACATAGACCCGCGAATGCTAAGCCTGCGTTACCCGGCCGAAGTGTGCCTGGCCGGTGACAGTGTGGAAACGCTGCGCGCCCTGATTCCGCTGTTAAAAAAGAAGCAGGACAAGTCGTGGCGCAGAAAAATTGAAAAAGAAGTTGCAGCATGGTGGAGGGTGTTGGAAGCGCGGGCGATGAACGACGCCAGGCCTCTCAATCCGCAACGGGTATTCTGGGAACTTTCGCCGCGGTTGCCCGACAATTGCATTTTGTGCGCGGATTCCGGTTCCGCGGCCAATTGGTTTGCGCGCGACCTGAAAATCCGGCCCGGCATGATGGCGTCGCTTTCGGGAACGCTGGCTACGATGGGCGCGGGAGTTCCTTATGCAATCGCCGCGAAGTTTGCTTATCCAAACCGCGTTGTCTATGGACTGGTGGGCGACGGCGCCATGCAAATGAACGGCCTGGGCGAACTGGTGACCATCGCCAAATACTGGAAACGGTGGAAAGATCCGCGCCTGATTATTTTGGTGCTGAACAATCGTGATTTAAACCAGGTCACCTGGGAACAGCGTGTCCTGAGCGGCGACCCGAAATATGAGGCATCGCAAAACCTGCCGGATTTTCCGTTTGCTACCTACGCAGACATGCTGGGATTGAAAGGCATCCGTCTCGAACGTCCCGAGGCCGTGGCGAGCGCCTGGATGGACGCGCTCAAATCGGACCGGCCTGTCGTGATAGACGCGCACACGGACCCGGAAGTGCCGCCGTTGCCGCCGCATATCACCCTCCAGCAGGCGCGCAATTTTATGCACGCCATGATTCACGGCGATCCCGAACGCGGCCATGCCATCCGCCAATCGTTCAAGGACGGCATCGAAAGCTACCTGCCGCATTAATTTCCGGGGTTGGAATTCAATTTCAATTTCGAGGACGAGGACGATTATGAAGGAAATGAAACCACCAGCCACACATGTGAGGCATGAGCCGCGGAATGACTGGTCTGGCGATGTCGAGGCCCTGGCAAAGAAGCTGCGGGTGGCCATTTGCGGGGAAGT
The DNA here is from genome assembly GCA_035503455.1 of Candidatus Sulfotelmatobacter sp. Lineage (GTDB taxonomy): Bacteria > Verrucomicrobiota > Verrucomicrobiia > Limisphaerales > UBA11358 > UBA11358. The sequence goes on from DATJTK010000169.1 coordinate 5,911, forward strand.
TCGCTTTGATTCGGGCGCTCGCGCGTTGTATTCCACGGATTCATCGAATTACCGGCAGATTCCGATTGGCGTGGTTGTGCCCAAAACGGCGGAGGACGTGGTGCGCACGGTTTCGGCTTGCCGCGAATTTGGCGCGCCGGTTTTGTCGCGCGGCGGAGGCACGAGCCTTGCCGGCCAATGCTGCAACGTGGCCGTGGTCATGGATTTCTCAAAATATCTCCACAAACTCATCGAATTGAATCCATTGAAACGAAGCGCGCGCGTTGAACCCGGCATCGTGCTGGACGACCTCCGCGCGGCGGCGGAAAAACATCACCTGACGTTCGGCCCGGACCCATCGACGCATAATCATTGCACGCTCGGCGGCATGATTGGCAACAATTCGTGCGGCGTGCACTCCATCATGGCCGGCAAAACGGTCGAGAATATCATCGAATTGGAAGTGCTCACCTACGACGGCCTGCGAATGCGCGTTGGCAAGACCACCGACCAGGAATTGTCCGCGATCATCGCCGCGGGCGGACGGCGCGGCGAGATTTATCAAAGGCTCCTGGAATTGCGCAGTAAATACGCGGACTTGATTCGAAAGAAATATCCCAAAATCCCGCGAAGGGTTTCAGGTTATAACCTGGACCAACTGTTGCCCGAATTTGGCTTTAACGTCGCCGGCGCCCTCGTGGGCACTGAGGGCACGTGCGTGACAGTCCTGCAAGCGGTGACGCGCCTGGTCCATAGTCCGCCGCATCGCGTGATTGTCGCTTTGGGTTATCCGGACGTTTATTCCGCAGGCGACCACGTTCCGGAGGTTCTCGCGTGCAAGCCCATCGGATTGGAAGGCATGGACGATGTGCTGGCCAACAATATGAAGAAGCTCAAGATGCATTCAAAAGACTTGAAACTTCTTCCGGAGGGCAACGGATGGCTGATTGCGGAATTTGGCGGCGATAGCCCGGACGAGGCGATCGAAAAGGCGCATCATCTCATGAGACGGATGAAGGGGCTCTTTGGAAACGGTCCTTCGATGAAACTGTATGACGACGCGGAACTGGAGAAAAAAATCTGGGAAGTGCGGGAAGCAGGCCTGGGCGCGACGGCGCGCGTGCCGGGCGAACCGGTAACCTGGGAAGGATGGGAAGACAGCGCCGTGCCGCCGGAAAAAGTGGGCATCTACCTGCGCGAGCTTCGCAAATTGTATAACAAATTCGGATATACTTGCTCGCTTTACGGCCATTTTGGCGACGGCTGCATTCATACGCGAATTGATTTCGGCCTGAAAACGAAGAGCGGCATTGAAAAATACCGGCGGTTTGTAGAGGAGGCGTCGGTGCTGGTAATGCGGTTGGGCGGGTCCATTTCCGGCGAGCACGGCGACGGCCAATCGAAGGCGGACCTGCTGCCCATTATGTTCGGGAGCGAACTTGTGCAGGCATTTGTCGAATTCAAAAAAATTTGGGACCCGCAGAATAAAATGAACCCGGGCAAAGTGGTGAACGCGTACCACAACAATGAAAATCTCCGGCTTGGCGTGAACTATAATCCATGGACACCCCAAACAAAATTTTTCTACGGCGAAGACGGCGGTAATTTCGGGGAATCCATGTTGCGATGCGTGGGCGTGGGCAAATGCCGCCGGGGCGAAAGCGGGACCATGTGTCCAAGTTACATGGTCACGCGCGAAGAGATGCATTCCACGCGCGGACGCGCCCGCATGCTTTTTGAGATGCTCCAGGGCGAGGTCATTCATGAGGGCTGGCGCAGCAAGGAAGTGCTCCGCTCACTGGACCTTTGCCTGGCGTGCAAAGGCTGCCAGTCTGACTGCCCCATGCACGTGGACATGGCCACGTATAAGGCGGAATTCTTATCGCATTATTACGAGGGCCGATTGCGTCCGCGCCATGCCTATTCGATGGGGCTCATTCACGTGTGGGCGCGCATGGCCTCGAAGATGCCGCGGGTTGTGAATTTTATCGGCGCGGCGCCAATCAGCCGAAATTTCGTCAAATGGCTCGGCGGAATTTCACAGAAAAGAGCCATGCCGCAGTTTGCCACCGAAACGTTCCGTGACTGGTGGAAAAAACACAGCCAGCGCCCGCGCCCGGGTCATCCGGTCGTCCTGTGGGTCGATACGTTTAATAATTATTTTCACCCGGAAATCCTCCGGGCGGCGGTTGATGTCCTTGAAGCGTCCGGCCACAAAGTGATTGTGCCCGAGAACAAGCTGTGTTGTGGCCGGCCGCTCTATGATTTTGGGATGCTTGATTACGCGAAGAAACTGCTCGCCAGAATTCTCATCTCCCTGCGCGCGGAAATTCGCGCCGAAATTCCGATCGTGGGACTGGAGCCCAGTTGCGTGAGCGTTTTTCGGGACGAACTTAAACGGCTGTTTCCATCCGACGAAGACGCCGGCCGCCTGGCGCGGCGCGTGGTCACGTTCGGCGATTATTTTGCCAAATACTCCGATTTTCATTTTCCAAAGCTCCATCAAAACGCCATCGTCCACGGCCATTGCCACGATAAGGCCGTGATGAAGATGGAAGGGACGCCGGAGTTTTTAAAGCATCTGGGACTGGACTTTCAAATTCTCGATTCGGGCTGCTGCGGCATGGCAGGCTCATTCGGTTTTGAGTCGGAGCATTACGAGATTTCTGTGCGTTGCGGCGAACGCGTATTGCTGCCGATCGTGCGCGGGACGGACGACAAGACGTTGTTGATCGCCGACGGTTTCAGTTGCCGGGAACAAATTGAACAACTTGCGCATCGCCGCGCGCTGCATACGGCGGAGGTCGCGTTAAAGGCGTTGCGCGAAGGCAGTCATCAAAATGCCGAAGGACATAAAATCCAGGAACCTCACACGATTCCTGAGATGCAGGAGCAATCGGAGTTGAAAAACCGCACCCACGCTGAACCCATGGAGATTGGGCATGAACACTGAGAACGAATACCCTGAAGTCGTGATGATTACCGGCATCCCGCTGCAATCGGCGTATTGCGCGGCCAAACACGCCATACACGGATTCACCGAATCGCTTCGATGCGAATTGATTCATGACCGATTGGATATCCGGATATGCGAAGTCGAAATGCCGGCTGTCAATACCACACAATTTGACTGGGTCAAAAGCCGCTTGCCCAACAAACCCCAGCCGGTCCCGCCGATTTATCAGCCCGAGGTCGCCGCCGATGCCATCGTCTATGCCGCGACACATAACCGGCGTGAAGTCTATGTCGGTTTTCCCACGGTTCAATCCATCGTGGGAAACAAGGTTGCGCCGCGCCTTTTGGACCATTACCTGGGCCGGCACTGCTATGAGAGCCAGCAGACTGACGAGCCGGATGCCCCGGACCGTCCGAACAATTTATTTAAGCCGCTTCCCGGCGATTTCGGCGCGCACGGCGCGTTCGACAACCGCGCGCAAGTTCAGCGTGCAGTTATGGCTGGATAAATATCGGGGACTTTTGGCCGGGGCAGCGTTGATTCCCCTGGCCGCCCTGGGCGGGCTGATTTTGCTGTCCAATTTCAAAAGGAACACGCGTTTATGAATCCGATTCCGCCAACTGGATAAGGCCGGCGGAAACCCAGTGACAAGCGGCGGGAAAAAGTCTAAACTATTCTTGCCTGCATGAGAAAACGCGCTGCTCAATCCGACACGGAAATCAAAGCCCGACGCTGGGTCAAGCGGCTGTCGATGCGTGTCAAAAAAATTGTGGCAGCGCACCCCGGCGCTGATCCTGACAATATCCGTCACACTTTGATTTTGCTGGAAAAACCGCCGCTTGCCCGACTGCAAAGGAGCCTGATCCGTGGCCGCGCCGCTGCCATTTTCCGAAAGTGAGCGCCGTCTGTTGCGCTCGTTGACGAAGGACTTCGAGATGCGCGTCAGGTTCATCGAGCAGGAGTACAGTTTTGGGATTTGCGTGTAGATGAGCGAGCAACAAAAGCGTCTGTTGCAAACCACGACCAGCAGAGGAAAGATCGAGCAGGCATCCTTCCTGGTCTTGGTAGGCCATGGTAATCTCCCCGCGTTCTTTGATGAACTCCGGAGGTTGAAGCTTTGCTCCGAACAAGGATTCGATGCAATCCGAGATTTCTCGCCATCCCGGATTTGGCACCTGCTCGTGAAGTTGATGGCAAAGATTGCGCAACACCTGTGCCGTCTGACCTTCGCCGAGTAGAACGTTGATTCGCCCCGCTTCCCATTTTGGTTCGATCGCAGCCAAACCAGACATGGGTGGCAGGAAAGCGACTAAGGTATCCGCGGCCTCTGGCGGAACCGCCATACGTTCCGGTTGTTTGCCGTCGTCAAGCCGTAGCGGGCGGCAATAGAATGATTCCTCGTTGGCGAAATCGAATTCCAGGCCGCAGCTCCAGTTCTTGCCTTGATGCACACCATCCACGATGATGTCGATCCGAACGTTCTTCGTTTGTTGTTTGCCGCTGGTTTTTTTGATATCGCGCACATGAAGATTCCGCCAGAGCAGATTTGCACTCGGTACTGGAATGGCAACCAGATCTCGCCGGTTGATCGTGACTCCGGGGCGTTGCGACGGGACTGTCTTGCCTTTGTATTCTTCGTTCCACTTGCGCAGGCCGACGTCCCAAAGAGCGAGCGACTGCAGGGCAGTGGTCTTTCCGGAGTTGTTCTGGCCGACGAATACGACGGCCTGCCCCAATTCGATGTCAGCATCGGGGAAACGCTTAAAGTTTTTAATTCGTAAACGTGTCAGCATGGCAAGGTGAGTCTAAACGTTTTTCAGGGCTGGCATGTGCTGCGAATAATGTGCATTAGGAGTAAGCGATAGCATGGTTAACGGGTGGAGGGGCATGGCTTCATTCCATCGCGATGAACATGCTGGAATCGGTTTGGAACTGCAAGTGAAACCGATCAAGGCTTGGTCGTAGGGTGCCCACGTTCAAAGGCCGTTGCACGCCCAATTTCAAACTTGCGGTCATCCGTGGAGTGGCTCAATTTCGTCCCATGCCTTCGGACTGGAAAGACTATCAGGAAGAAGCAGCCTCATTCTTTCGCTCGATCGGCCTAAACGCGTCAACTGATGTCGCCGTTAATGGCGTGCGAACGTCCCATGATGTTGATGTTCTTGTGAAATCAACTCACGCCGGATTTGATGCCATCTGGATTGTCGAATGTAAACATTGGAAAACGCGTGTATCAAAGCTCCATGTACTGGCGTTGCGCGAAATTGTTTCAGACGTTGGAGCGGATCGCGGGATACTGTTATCAGAGGAAGGTTTCCAGAGCGGGGCTATCGAGGCGGCGACGCTGACAAACGTTCGGCTTACATCACTTGCTGAATTGCGGGTTTCGGCAGCGAATGATATTTACGAGGCGCGCTTTTACAATCTCCTTGCCCGGACAGACGATTGCAATACCCGATACTGGGCAATTCCAAAGCGCGACAGAATTGACCATGGCCTTCGTCCGGATATTACTGGTGGGGACTATTCAAGCAGAATGGCCATTGACCTTGTTAGAGAACTTTTGTCGGAGGCTTTTCGCCGTCGCTATCCGTTTAAATTCGACGGGTATTTTTTATTTGTGATACCGAATTCGCGACTGGAGTTTAAGGAGTTTAATTCACCGAAGGATGTTTTCGAAATTGTGGAACCAATTGTAAGTGATCTTGAACGAAGGTTAACGAAAGCTGAGGCAGCATTAGCCGTGGCAAAAGCGGGGCAGAGTAATGACCCGTCCAAAAAGGCGGTCGTTGAGAAACCCGCGACGGCCACTGCCTGACCCAAAGCGTTGACTGTCTTTGGGTCGTCACGCATGTTTAGAACGTGAAATTGAATGGTACCGTGGACGGGATCAAAACCGGCAGCAGGCTCGGCGGATGAGACGTTGTCAGGATTAATCCTTGACAATTGATGCCAGCCGTCAACCATCTCTATCGTAAAATCAAAAGGGTTGACCTATATTATTTCCGTTTTGGGTGCGACCGTAATGATGGGATGCAGCACCGGACGATACATTCCTTTTACACCCCCCAAGAACTGCTTCCCGATGGCTAACAGAGTATGGGCGAATTCTCGTTTTCGATGCAGGCTCAACTGTCAGGAATAATCGAGAATTCGCAAGCCCAATAAAGGGTGGTGCCCGCGACCGGACTTGAACCCGCCCAGGTTCGCCCAAACACAGGTTATTCTACTTCGTCTTCGACGCCGTTTGCGCGTCTGAAACGTTTCATGTCTTCCGCGAAATTATCCGCTTCTTCCAACAGTTTGTTCTGCCGCTCCACTTCCTGGGTTCTGGCTTCCAGATCGGCTGCGGGCACGTAGCGTTTCAGAGCGTCGACGAAGTCTTCCGGGGTATATCCTCTGGCGACTTCCTTTCCGATCCTGCATGGGGAGGGTCTGATTCCGTAAGCCCGAAGCAGTTCTGAGATTTTTTGTTCGTTTATGGATGGATCTTTCAAGGCTGCGGATGTGATGGTGGCTTCTTCGCCATCGCGCAATAATTCTGCGAGTGTGCGTGTGAAGATCTTTCTTCTGCCGGTGCCGAGGAAAATGGAATAGATATCCAGAAGCAATTCGGCCGCCGAGCTTTCGGAACCGCCGGGACAAATGGCCAGGGCTGTGGCGTGCAGCTTCTCTTCCCAGTGTTTGCCGGCAAGGCGGGCGATGACGTATAGCGGATCAAATGTGTCGGCTGCCCGATCATTCAGGCCCTGGCCGCGAATCTTTTCGCTGCGGGCGATCTTTTGTCCTTCATCCATGGCGAAACGCGCGCATTTGGCCTTAATGATTGTAGCGTCCAATTCGGAGAGCGGCGCACGGGTTTCGGCGGTGAGCTTGCGAGCCATCCGGACGACAATAGAGCGGTCGGCGATGGTGTCGGGGACTTTCCCGATCATCGCGATGACTTTTGGGCACCAGCAACTGTAGCGCTTCAGGCCGGAATCTGAGGATTCCTGAATTCGGAATTCGGAATTCGGAATTCGGAATTCAAGGTGTCCAGGTTCACGCTTTGATTCGTGAACTGATCGATTTGGTTTTGATTTCGTCGTGCGCAGCACGTAGGCCGTGCGCCAGGTATTGCCGGAATTGATGACGCCGCGCATTGTGTTGTTGCCGGACAAAAAGGTGTCCGCTTCGTCGATGAAGAGCGTTGGGCGGCAGGTATCAATGGCGCGAAAGAGGGCGCCGACGGTGACGTTGGACGCGATCAATGGTTTATTGGCCATGGCCGCCAGGACTGTGAGCAGGGTGGTTTTGCCGCATCGTTTTTCGGGCGACTCAATCGCAACGTAGGCGACGGTATCGCGCGACTCATAGACATAGGTATGCAGGACCCACACGGCGAGCGCCGTGGCGGCGGTGTCGGGCAGAACGACGTGGCGTTTGATGACGGCTTCGATTTCTGTGAGAAGGTCGCCGATGGCAACCGGCTCCGGATGGGGCGTGACGGGTTCGAAGATGATGCTTTGGCTCTGAATTTCAGTAATTTTATTTTCAATTTGATTTTTCATAGGCCCCATTTTGGCATGGGGGGTTGGACAAAGGCTGTCCAAGGGTGAAATATTTTTTACGGGCATGGCGCACAAAGGCGCTAAATTGATCGGAATATCCCGCTTCCAATGAACCTCTGGTTTCGGGGAGGCAACTTCGACGCGTCAATCGCCGTTTGAAAGTCCAATGACGTCCGAAAGGTGTCGCGCAGACTTGCCACCGCACTCCAAGACGCGAAGCGAGTTCTTACGAATCTTCCGGTTCTGGACGGTTATAGACCATGAGCGGGAAGCGCCGTGTGAGGACACACGGCCTACACTACGGAGCTTTTCCAGCGGCCCTTCCACCGAAAGCAGCAAAGAACCTGCTGAAACCCTGCAACAGCCGGTTATAAACGGCTTATCACATTAGCGTTATTATTGGAGTGAAGGATAGGCTACGTAACGTAGCCGCTGCTGGGAAAAAGCAGTATGAGAATAATTATGATGACCAATATATAGAAAGATAGAATGAACCGGCACCAGAAAGGGCTCGCTATCCAGGACAAGATTATAAAACCGAGCGCAATTACAGCCAAAATCATTGTTAGGGGCCCGTTGGTAAATATGTTGATGAATGGAAGATGCAAAAAGCCGATCAGGGACACGTTAAACATATACGACACCGCAACCATCAACAGGGGCAATGAAAACAGAGTCGCCAGAATAAATGGCCATAAAGGCTTTTCAATCGCTGCGCCTGGTTGTCTTTCCTTTTCGTCTGCGTTCATTGCTATGTACGGGAAGCGGATGGGTTGATTGTTTCACGGATGCGAAACCATAATGGGCCGTAGACCAGCCATTGCAGTTCGGGCAATGTCAGTGCCTGGCCGCGCGTGAGAAAGGTGCAGACAAGAAGCGTCGAAAAAAACACGGGCAAAACGATGAGATGGAGAATTTTTCCGAAGCGCATGGCGTTTTTTTGCCCAATCCACGGCCAGACAAGAACAACAGATGCTATTCCATAAAGGGAGGCTGTTATTGGCAAAATCAGTCCTGCCCAGGGGATATCGGTCGAACTGCCGTCGCTTAGGGCAATCGCCAGCCACAAAGCAAGAAGCCATAGATAAACTTTGACGCCGATGCCGACTAATGTACCTGCGGTGTAAAACCCTGCGGCGATACACCATGACGACCGCTGCTGCCAGAACGTGAGACCGAACGCAGCCACGAGTAAAATTCCAGCAATAAAATTTGCGTTGCCGAGGAAATACATGGTCGTCAATGGTGTTACGGACCCCGGCCAGACGCATAGCCGTCACGCACGCGGAACCAGAGGACCGCATAGAGAAGCCAGCTTGTTAAATCGGAAGAAATACGGTGTTCGAATTGTAGAAATTCGGGAAGCACCCGGATGATGATCAAGATCGGACAAATGACGAAGAAAAGCAGCATCGCCAGCCGCATCGCCGTTTGTTGCGGAATGGACGGCCAAAGAAGGACGACGGCAGCGATGCCAAAGCAAAGGAGAAAAATCGGACTCAACGATTCCAGCATCGGAAACCAGCCAAATCGCGGATCTGAACCGCGGAAAAAATGGAAATACGCCGGAAAACCCATGCAGAACATCATGCCAATGCTGTAAAAAATCGCGGCGGCTGCGAATCGGATTTTGCCCGGCCCGAATGTCAACGCAAACGACGTAAAGAATGCCGCGCCAGGGACACAGAAGGCGAAAATAATAAAGCGCTGTGCGTAGTCCATGGTCGTTTGTTGGTGGACATTACCAAACACCTGCCCGCTGCGCAGGAAAAAATAGTGCGTTCGAGAATGGGCGACGCTCGTTGCGCCGCTGCACGCGGCGCCACACGGCGCAGCGCGCTGTGTTCTACCACCCCGGCTGGGGTTAATGGTGATTGTTTGCAAATTCCGCGTCGGCTCCGGGTCGGCTGTGGGACCCGTAGCGATCGGCATAGACACGGACAAAGGCCGCTCCGAGCAGGAGAATTTGCGCTGAATAATAAACCCAAAGTAAAACAACGACAAACGACCCGAGCGCGCCGTAGGCCGAACTCAGGCTGCTGCGCCCCAAATACGCGCCCAGCAAAAATTTACCAACCGTGAACAACAACGCCGTGATGAGCGACCCGACCCAAACATCGCGCCAGGCGATTCTCACGTCCGGCAACATTTTGAAAATCATGGCGAACAACAGCGTAATAATTCCGAGCGACGTCGCGAAATCGATGGTTTTCCAGATGAAGATGTGCGCGGGCACGATGCCGCTCATCCATTTGCCAACGGCATCGAGGCCCGCGCTGATGATCAACGAAACCAGGAGTATGAATCCAATTCCCAGGAGCGCCAGAAACGAAAGAAAACGGTATTTGAAAAAACGGCGGACGCCGCTGAGTTTGACTCGCACGTTCCAAATAGCGTTGAGGGCCTGTTGCAGTTGGATGAAAACGCTGTTGGCACCGATGAAGAGCGTCGAAAATCCCACGATAGTTGCCAGCAGGGTCGCCTTTGGCTGCCGGGCTGCCATGAGAAGAGACTGGACGGACTGGCTGCCGTTTCTTCCGATCAGTTTTTGAATCTCCTCGAACAATTGACCTTGCGCCGCCTGATGGCCGAACACAACCCCGGCGAGCGCCAGCACGAGGATAAACAGCGGCGCGATCGCGAAAATGGTGTAAAAGGCCACCGCAGCGCCCATCGCTGAAGCGTTCGCCTCCGTCCAAACCATTACTATGCTGTACGCGCTGTCGTACAGGGATTTGAGCTTTCCATTCAAGACCGCCCCCTCAACGCCCATTGCCGCGTCAAATCATCGCCAAAAGCTGAAGATGGAAAAACAGGGAATTCATTTTATCATTTCAGCCGCCTTTTCTGCGAACCGGAACGATGAAACAGACGCCGGGCGCGACGCCCATTCCCACCGCGCCTCCGGGCACCGTGTCCATCTCCAGATTTTCGAATTTGCCCCGCTGCGGGCTGTATTCGCAACACAGCAAGATGAAATCCCGAACCGGCGAATTCGTTTGTTTTATGTTTGCTTGAATTAATGCGGCCACCTCCTTCGCCCGGAATCTAATGCGCCACTTAGCTCCGGCGCCTCCCCCGTCTTTAGCTGCCCCTATGCCAGTGTAAGTAGTTCTATTATCAAAAACGCTTAATGAAAAATCGGAAAAATGCACATTCTCCCGTCTCGAAAGGTTGCAAAATGCGAATTGGCGTCATTCGAGTTATTCACAAAGATCGTGGAACCGTTTCTAAATTGCCGAACGAGTGTGAATAACCCGTGGCACCTCCAGTGCTTTTAAAATCAATATGAAAACGAAAATCTTTTTCTCCCTTTTTATCGCTGGAGCGACAGCTATAGGCACCAGCTCTTTAGGCCAGGCAGGCGGAGGCGGAGGCAGCGGTGGATCTGGCGGCGGTAGCGGAGCGGCGGGATCAAGTGGAGCCTCCGGAGGACACGGCGCAGCCGCCGGTGGGCATGGCACAGCGGTCGGAGCACACGGCGCGGCTGTGGGAGGACACGGCGCAGCGGTCAATGGCGCACATGGGGTTCCCGCGCCAAACGGCGCGCCGTCGATGGCCGCTCCCGGGGCCAATAACGGAAACCCTTCGGCAACAACGCCCAACGGCAACGTAAATAGCGGTAATGCAAATCATGGCCTCCAAAACGGAACACGTGGCAGCGGTCCGCAAAATGGGAATTCATTGTATTGGACGCAAAATCCCCAACCTCAAAATCCCAACGGCCACCGTTCGGCAACGCATCCCAATGTAGATATGAAAAATCTTACTCCAAATAACGGCTTCCAAAACGGAACGCGCAGCGGTGGGCCGCAGAATTCAACAATACCGAACCCTAATGGGCCGGCAATGGTACCTACTCCAAATCAAAACGGGACGACTCCAAATGGAAATCCCGCAAACGTGCCGCCGCTGAACCCGAATTCAAGGACCCCCAATGAGAATTTCAGGCCTCTGCCGAGAACGCCGCCGCCAAATGGACATCCGCCGGCCCCGCACAATGGCGTCCATCCAGCACCGCCCACGGGAGACACGACACCGGCCGTTGGATAGTTCATCTGAAAGACGTATGCATGTAACCAGGAAAATGGATGTGAATATAAGGATCTGGGTCGTCATGATTGCCGTTGCCGCGGCCGTTGGCGTCGCATTCGCCGGCAGCGCCCCGCCTGCTCCAATCGCGCCCTCAGCCGCTCCGGCGCGGGTCGCCCCCGTGGCGCCGACTCCCATCGCCCCAATCGGCCCCCTGGCGCCCGTTGCGCCGATTGGCTCGGCGCCGATTGCCCAACCCGCCCTCGTGGCGCCTATCGCGCCGAGCGGTCCCCTCGCTCCTGTCGCCCCCACTCCTCCACAAAGCGCGAATTCTTTCGGGACTGCCGCGGCGGGGTACAATTTCAGTTCTGGCGGTCCCGGTATCGTCACCAATGCTTACTTCACCAACGGCATACCCGTCGCATTCAGAACCAATCTTGTCTATGGAACCACCAATCGGGGCGCCGGAACGACAAATCGCTTAATCCATATTTACCTGCCCGTCGGACAACCCCTCATAAATACTTCGCCCCCTCCCATTCTGCATTAAACCTTAACTCGCGCCAAACCGAACATTATGAAACCACGACATCACTCGAAATATACCCACCGTTCGAACCGTTCATCCCGTAACCGTATCCGATATGCCGTCGTCGGGTTGGGCCACATCGCCCAAAACGCCATCCTGCCGGCATTTGCCCATGCCGATGAAAATTCCGAGCTGGCGGCCCTGGTATCCCACGACCCGGCCAAACTCCGCGCCCTCTCGCGCGAATACAGGGTCGAAAATTGTTTCACCTACGATGAGTTTGATTTGTGTGTCAACAGCGGGCTCATTGATGCCGTCTATGTCGCCCTGCCCAACAGCCTGCACGCCGACTATTGCATACGCGCCGCCCGCGCCGGCATTCACGTCCTGTGTGAAAAGCCCCTGGCCGTTACCGAAGAGGAATGCCAGGAAATCATCAAATCCTGCGCCGAAAACAGTGTGAAACTCATGACTGCGTATCGGCTGCACTTCGAGCAGGGAAACCTTGAGGCGATGGAAATCGTCCGCTCCGGAGAAATCGGTGAACCCCGGATTTTTAATTCCGTCTTCACGATGCAGGTCAGCCCCGGAAATATTCGTACCCAGGAGCAATACGCCGGGGGCACGCTCTATGACATCGGGATTTATTGCATTAACGCGGCGCGGTACATGTTCCAGGACGAACCCATCGAAGGCTATTGCTACGCCGCCGCGGGCGCCGATTCACGCTTCCGGAAAGTGGAAGAGATGACTGCCGCCATCATGCGTTTTCCCAATGAGCGCCTTGCCGGTTTCACCGCCAGTTTCGGCGCGGAAGATACCGCTGATTTTGAAGTGGTGGGATCCAAAGGCAAATTGCGCGCCATCCAGGCCTACGCATACAGCATGCCCGTCATTCTCGAACTGACGGTCGGCAGCCGCACGCGACGGAAACAATTCAACCTCCGCGACCAATTCGCCCCTGAACTCATTTATTTTTCCAATTGCATCCTCCACGATCGGGAGCCGGAACCATCGGGCTCGGAAGGACTGCGTGACGTCAGCATCATCCGTTCGCTGTATGAATCCGTCTACACGGAACAGCCGGTTAAATTTAAAACCATCAAACGCCGCCGCTACCCCGATCTGCGCCAGGAAATTCATCGTCCCCCCGCGAGGAATCGCCGCATGCTCCGCGTCAAAGCGCCAACGGTGTAGTTCCCTGCCTTTTTCTCGGAATGCGAATGCCGGGCACGCTAAAGCGTGTACACCAAACCGTTGCCCATTCCGCATTCCAGCTTTCAAAGCTTGACTTCCAATCGCCATGTCTCAGCTTGGCTATGACACAGGCCCCAATAAACACCCAACAAAACATAGCATGGGATTATTCAATTTCTTATTTGGCCGCACCCGGAAGCCAACGCCCGACGAGTGGGCACTCGACCAATTCAAGCGACTCGGCGAGGACCTCTCTCAGCCGCATGGCCTGGAGTTTCGCCTTTATTTTCCGACGGCGTCCGAGGCCGACCAGGCGGCGACACGCATCAAGGCCGCTGGCTTTGATGTTGGCGAGACATTGCGCAATCAGGAGGGCTGGCTTTGTTTAGCCACCAGGACGATGGTTCCGGAGTTGGCGGCGCTCAGCCAAATTCACGGCGACCTGGACAGTATCGCAGCCCAGTTTGGCGGGCGATATGATGGTTGGGGCATGGCAGAGGAGAGCCAGAAATGATGTGCCCTCGCCCCAACAGATACATTCCGAATGCCTTGGTTGTTCTCATTGCCATTTTTGCAACGCCTCTTTCTTCCCTGGCCGATCCTCCTTCGCTTCAGGAATTGGAATCGCGCCTATTTGACTGTCCGATTATCTGGCAGGCCACCAATACCCTGCCAAAAAGCTTTTGGACGTACGAAAAAGCGCTGCCGTGCATTTTTAACCCAAAGGTGATTACGAACGCCATCATTCTGGCGTCCTTTGAGAGCAAGGGTTACCCCAAACCATCCACGAATGATATCTGCATCTTTACCGACCCTGATTGCGATTCCTGCGGGTGCGCGCGCGTCTGCAATTTTTCCATCAATCCCGGAAGGGCGACGCTGAGCTTCAACTCGGCTTACCGAAACAACTTAACACAGGGAATGCCGGGCGATGATGCGATCATTAAATGGGCATCTGACGATGCGCCCGCGTTGGGCGTCGATCCGAAACAAATCGCCTTCAAAAACTTCACGTCCCATTACAACACGGATACGAACGGCGATAATATTTTTAGCCAGATTTCCGGCCGCGGAGTTTATTTATGCCGCCGGCTTGAGGGAATTTTCTTTTGGGGCGATGGGGACAACGTTTCCCTTGAAGGCTTCTGGATCGAGTTCGGCAGTTACGGTCAAATCAGGGCATTCACTCTGACGTGGCCCGACCTCAAGCGGGTCAAAAAAGAAAAGACAGCCACCCCGGAGGAAATCATTCGCTGCATTGCGGAGCACAAGACCATTATCCTTCCAAAGTATGACGAGCCGGACTTTTTCGGCAGGCTCAAAACGCTCGCGACTGCCAGGAAACTTACGATTACCAAAATCACACCTTATTACAGCGAAGGCCATTTTGGAGATACGCCCACAAACAGTGAGCCCAAAATCGTGATGCCGGTTGCAGAACTGGCCGCAGTTGCCGATGTCGGAAACAGTAATATGCCCGTCCAAATTTATTCGCCGATTATCTCTTCAGATGCGGCCCGGCTTGTTCGGTGATTAAAAATTTTAGCCGGCCATCCTTAATTACTCCCAAAAAACGCCTGCCACGCCTGCTCGAATGTATCCGGCAGCACCCACAAATCAAACACCGTAATCTGTTGCCGCGGTTTCATAATGTCCTACGATATTCATAATGTAGTGAATGCTACACCAGTTTGAAGGCCGGGTCAACGTAAGAATTTTGAGCGTCAGGGTATCATCTTTCTCGTCCTCGCTCTGCCGACTTCGTTCCGCAAAGCGGAACGAGGGCAGGCTCCTGAGAATTCAGGCTTTTTCGAGGACGAGGACGACGATGAGGACATTGACCGCGGATTCCGATGCGCTCCAACACTTTATGGTCTATATTATTTGAGGAGAAGTGGAACGGAAATGGCTGCCGTGCGCCTTGAATTTCGTGTCAAATCAGGTAGTCTGGATTTTTTGTGAGTGCTGAAATCGTCTTTGGTCTTGAAAGCGCAGCGTGGCCGGCATTGCTGGTGGACGGGCGCGGCACGATCGTGCGCGCAAATCCCACGGCAGCAAACGCTTTTGGGGACGTGGTCAATGGCAAAAGCCCGCTGTTGTCATCCATTTGGTCTGCGGAAAATTTCCAAACAGTGGAGCAATATTTCACGCAGTGGGAACTATCGCCGGTAGTCATCGATCTTTTGAAATTCAAAATGGCCGGAGGGGCGGCCAGGGAGTTTACCACGTCCATTTGCACTTTTAGCCGGGAAGGCCGGAAATGGTATGTGCTGCAATTGTGGACCCTCGTTTCCGCGCCGCCACAAGCGCCAAAATCCACTCCACCTGCCGCGCCTGCCGCGCCTGCGCCAGCACCTCCTGCGGCATCACCCCCGCCGGCGCCCGCTGCCACATCGCCCGCACCTGCGCCCGCCCCGCCCACGGCTGCGGCGGATAAGGAAGCGGCCACGGCGTTGCTGATACAAAAACAAAAGCTCGATTGCGCCCTGCAACTGGCCCGAACGGTCTCGCTGGATTTTAATAACGCCCTGACGAGCGTGCTCGGTCATACATCCCTGCTGCTAAGCAAAGCCGAGCCGGGGCATCCATGGCGGCATTCACTCATGGAAGTGGAAAAGTCGGCGGCGCGCGCCGCCGAAATCTCCAATGAATTGGGAGTGTTCAGCCAGCAGGAAAAGCAGACTCAGCGGATCTCGCCAGGCAATTTAAACGCCGTCGCGTCCCGGTGCGTGGAATTTTTCAAGAACACCCATGCCGATAAAATTAGCTGGACGCTGACACTCGAGAAGGAATTGTTCGCAGCGCGATTCGAAGAAGCCAAAATGCAACAGGCGCTGACGAAAATATTGGAGAACGCCGTTGAAGCCGTCAATGGCAACGGACAGGTCCGCGTGGTCACGCGCAATGTGGAACTGACCACGCCCACGCAGGACCGCAACGCGAAGCTGACCGCCGGCTCCTATGTGTGTGTGGAGATTACCGACAACGGCGCGGGCATCGCGCCGGCTGACCTGCCACGCGTGTTCGAACCGTTTTTCACGACGAAAAAGGCGCCGCACCGCGGGTTGGGACTCGCCCTGGTTTACGGCATCGTGACCAATCACGGCGGCAGCGTCGCCATTTCGAGCGATCCGGGCGCGGGCGCGGCTGCCCGGGTTTATTTGCCCGCGGAAAAGCAATTTGTCAGTCAAAGCTCCGTTCCGGACGCCGAACTGCACGGCAATGAATCTATCCTGGTGGTGGATGACGAGGCCATGCTGCTTACCATGGCTGAAACGATTTTTGGCGATTACGGATACAAAGTTTTGACCGCCGGCAATGGCCAAAAAGCGTTGGCCATGCTCTCTCGCGGTGACGTCAAAGTGGACCTTTTAGTGACGGATTTAGTGATGCCGGGGATGAGCGGACGTGAACTGATCGAACGCGCGCGGCAGCTTCACCCCAATCTCAAAGTCGTTTGCATGAGCGGTTGCGTCCTGCCGCCGGACCAGCAAATTGGACTCACGTATCTCCAGAAGCCCTTCACAAGCCGCGATCTGCTCTCCCGGGCGCGTCACACACTTGGCAGGAGCTAAATTTATTGGACTCAATCCGTGGCGCCGCCTCCCCCAAAAAGGGGGATGTTTGAATAGTCAAAAAAAAATTAATACTGCTATTGACTGACAATTCGATTTTTTGATGTAATATTACCTTATATGCAAATTGAGAGTTTAAAAGTATTCTGTGACCTGGCTGAAACGGAGAGTTTTACGAAAGCTGCTCAAATTAACGGGGTTACGCAATCTGCGGTCAGCCAACAGATCAGCGCCCTGGAACGGACGTTTAAATCTCTTCTTATCGAACGGAGCAAAAAAAAGTTCCGGCTGACCCGGGAAGGACAAACGCTGTATGATTATAGCAAGCAGATTATTCAATCTTACGAATCGCTCCACAGCAAGCTTCAGGAATTAAAGGATATTATTTCCGGCACGATCCGCGTCGCCACAATTTATTCCATCGGTCTCCACGACCTGCCTCCATACATCAAGCGGTTCATGAAGAATTATCCCACCGTAAACGTGCACGTGGAATATCGGCGCGCCAACCAGGTGTACGAAGACGTTCTGAGCAACGTCGTGGACATCGGCCTCGTGGCTTATCCGGTGAAAGAGCCCAAGCTCGAAATCGTGCCCTTGCGCAAAGAGCCTCTCACTTTGATCTGTCATCCCACCCACGCTTTCGCCAAACAAAAAGATGTTAAGCTCAAGGCCCTCGCCGGCCAGAAAATTATTGGGTTCGAACCCGACATCCCCACCCGCAAGGCGCTCGATAAAATTCTCAAAGAGCACGGCGTGGAAGTAAAACACGTGATGGAATTTGACAACGTCGAAACCGTCAAACGCGCAGTCGAAATTGACGCCGGCATTTCAATCGTGCCCATGGGCACCGTGCAGCAGGAAATTTCCAAACAGACCCTCGTGGCCGTGCCGATCGAAGACGGCGACTTTTTCCGTCCGCTCGCCGCTATCTACAAAAAGAGCAAGGTCCTGTCGCCGGCAATGAAACAGTTTCTCACGATCCTCAAGGAAACGACCTGAGCGGCAAATTTACGATTTGCGATTTGCGATTTACGCGGTTGCCGCGTGAATCGGCGGGATATGACGCATAATAGTCATCCTGCGATCGAGGTTCCCGAATTCAAGTGAGCATTCCGTGGGGCAGGCGTCTCGCCATCCATACCGCCCCTGCGAAACCCCTGTGGCAGACAAAAGTGTTCGCGTAAATCGTAAATCGTAAATTCAAACGTTTGTTCTATATCCATCCGGGCCCTCGGGTTTAAAATCCGGCCATGCGAATCCCCATTGCGGCCAGGATTGTCTTTTTCATCACGACAATATTTGTCGGATTTTCCGCAGCCGGCCAATCAGCGGACACCAATGATATTTCAGATGCGCAAATCCGCGACGTGATCGCGCGTGTGGCCCGGCATATTCAGGCGACCCACATTTTGTCCGATGGAGAGTATCCCAATGTCACAAACATGGACGAAGCAAAGTCCGCGCGTCCGCCCGAGGGCATTGAGTGGAATTATCCCTGGGGTGTGGCGCTATACGGTATGGAACGTGTGAGTGAGGTGACCGGGGACCCCGCGCCGGGTGAGTTTGTGATGCAGCATAATTTGGTTTGTTCGAGCTATTATCGCTGGCTCACGGGATTGGACACCCAGTTTGGCGATGATGGCAGAAAATTTGTCCGCAGCACCGCCCTCAAACAGTTGATGACGCTGGGAAGTTTGGATAGTTGCGGCGCCATGGGGAATGAAATGCTCGTGAGCATGATGGAGTCGCCCGACAAAGTTTCGCTGCAAGAACGGGAAGTTGTAGATCGGATTGCGGACTGGGTAACGGTCAAACAGGAACGTTTGCCGGATGGAACCCTATGGCGTCCGCGCGTGATGGGCGGCACCGTGTGGCCGGATGACCTTTACATGGGCGGCGTCTTCCTGGTTCGCCTGGGAATTTATCGTCACGACCCTAAATATATCGATGACGCCGCGGAACAAATCATTCATCAGGCCGCGCTCGAACAGGACACAGACGGCCTTTGGTTTCACGGCTACTTTGTTGCACAAAAAGCGCATGCGCCGTTCAAGTGGGGACGCGGCAACGGCTGGGCCATGGTCACGATGGTCGAAACGTTGTCGGCCATGGACCAGAACGATGCCTTGCGGCCGCAGTTGCTTGAAATATTGCGCCGGCAGGTTGCCGGACTAAAACGCGTCCAGGCGCCCGACGGCATGTGGCGGCAGGTATTGGACAAGCCCGAATTGTGGGAAGAAACCAGTTGCACGGCCATGTTTGCCTACAGCATCGCCCGGGCAGTGCATCGCGGCTGGATTGGACACGAAAACATGGCCGTCGCGCGCAAAGCCTTCGCCGCCGTCGCCCGGAACGTGAACTCCGACGGCTCCGTCAGCGGAACCTGCCGCGGAACAAACATCGGCAAAGACCTGGATTACTACGTCAAGCGCGACCGTCCCGCCGACGATCCCCACGGCTGGGGCCCCGTCATGCTCGCCGGAACGGAACTGCTGAAATAGGATTGGATGGATCACCCATCCGTTCGATGTTTCAGATGCATAGGGACCATAAACCTTCCGTACCGCACTACAAGACGCAAAGCGAGTCCTCACGAATCTTCTCGGTTCTAGACGGTTCATGGAAATCGTGGAAATGAATCGTACATTCCCATCAATCCCAAAGCGGCGAGAACCCGTAGGGCAGGCATCCTGCCTGCCGGTTGCGGCGGATTCCAGCCGCGCGTTCCCACCAATCCATTAATCCATCGCCCCACGTTTTCCTCTTTCCTTACGCCACCGCCTTTTCCGGCACTTCAGAACGATATTCCAAAATCTCCCCCGGCTGACAATTGAGCGTCTCGCAAATGGCCTCGAGTGTCGAGAAGCGCACCGCCTTGGCCTTGCCCGTTTTGAGAATGGACAGATTTTGCGGCGTGATGCCCACAGCCTCCGCCAAATCATTCAGCCGCATCTTCCGTTGCGCGAGAACCACGTCCAAATTGACGATGATGGGCATAAAATTAAACGGTAAGTTCCTGTTCCTCCTTGAGTTTTTGTCCTTCTCGCAGCACCCAGGCGATAAAGAAAACGACCAACCCCGCAAAAATTGCGCCGCCCCCGGTTATGTTTACGTTATTGGAAGACCCCAAATCCGCAGGAGCAGAGTGAACAATGCTCAAAGCAAGTAAGCTCATATTAATATTCATATTATGGGGAGGGAAAATAAAGACCTGAAGAGATTGATAAATGATTTCGGCGGTTCCCAGCGCAATCCACCATTTGCCTGCCTGTTCCAGATATTGGATAGTCTCGCCCTCGAACAGATGACCGTCCCTGAGTCGGGTAAAAAGGCGGAAGAAATTCAAAACGACCATAAAACCAAACAGCACACAAATGAAACCCCCACAATTGTTAAAGACAGTTTGAGATTTCAATATCGGCGGATGGAGTGCTGCAACTGGAATTACAATCACTTCTGCGAGGACCGCTGCGCCATAAACAATCAAAAATGCCAGCATCATAGCCCGGAAGAATTTGCTGACTTTTTGTATTCGCCCCATCCGGCGGTCATCCTTTGGACTCAATTGGGTTGCATTCATGCCAAAAAGGTAGCGAAGCTACATTGTTTGTCAACATCTTTTTATCGATAATCGATAAGTATATTTCGTTTAACGAAACCACGTTTTGCCGGGGGTTTTCGAATGAATTTCGCGCATTGAACCCCCGAGCCGCAGTGACCATAAAACTTCCATTCCGCGCTTGCCGTCTTGGAGTGCGGTGGCAAGTCTGCGCGACACCGCTCCGGTCCCCTCAACGGCAGCGCCCGCCCGCTTCACCACGCCCTGGCACGATTGATTTGGCTTTCAACAAACTTAAAATCCGTTGTTGAAATCCCGGCCGGCTGGTTACAAGGCCGGCTTCCGGAAACGGTGACGCTAAATTGCGGCGCACATGCCGGCGACATTCTTGCGGGATTGGAAAATTACTTTTGGGAATCGCCCGAGATTTTTCTGGCGTCCCTGGCAAGCCGATTCGGCGATCGGACCCATCCATTTGAACGAACAGTTATTGCAGCCGATATGGAGACGCTGCAAAACTTTGCTCAAAAACGCGATGCTAAAGATGAGCCTAATCAGATGGCGTTGCTCTAAATGCGAGCCGGCGTCTTTGACTATTTCGGAGGAAGCGCCTCCTGTTTCAACATGGCCGCTGGAATGACCATGAAATGTGGATCGCGATGAACTAGCGTTGCTCCCCGCAACGATGCAGTCGCGGCAATCAATGTGTCCATAGCTGAAGCACGAGCCGTCGCTCCGGTTCTTAATCGCACAGCCTCAGTTCGGACAGCTTCATCCACATTCACAATCTCACTAAGCAAAGCACGGTAACGATTTGTTTCTGCCATGCGCGTTGCCGGATCAACTCCGAGCTGGTGTAACCGAATTTCGAATTCGAACAAGGCGACGATTGATGTTCCCGTCACAGCCGTTGCATCCTCGAATAGGGCCTGAACACGAGTCGCACCCGGTTCCGCAAGGTAATGGGCCAGCAACGCCGACGTATCCAATAAATGGGTCATTACCGTTCGTCGGCCTGGTCGAGTTTATCGTCCTGCTCCCGTTCCCGAATCAAATCGCCGGTGGGATCGTCCCCGGGCTTTAACCACCGCCGGCCCGCGCCCATGAGTTGGCGTCCCAATTCTCCACGGTTGGGCGGCACATTTTCTGCCGCCTCCAGTTCGTGCACATAATCAAAAAATTTCCGGCGCTCCCGTGGGGGCAGTGCTTTTACCTGTTCCAAAACATCATGTGCGCTCATCCTTAGACGATACCACGTGTTTGGCGTTTTGAGCAAGGGCGGTTACGGAAAACGCACCGGGCCAGCCGTTTTTAAGACGATATTATTTGCAGGTTTGATTCCTCACTTGCCATTTTCCACGGCTTGGCTCAGGGTTGGATCATCAGGCTGCGTATGCGAATCATTGCCCTATGGTTGATGTGTGTGACGCTTGTTGGCTGCGCAACTACCAGGCAACCAGAGGTGGGGCAGCTTTTTCAGCGTGATGCGGCCACAATTGAGTTCGTGCGTCAGGAAGACAATGGCTCCGTGAACATCGTTCCATGCACTCTCATCCTCAGCAATAATCAGAAAGTTACCTTGAGTGGCGGAGATCGAGCATCTCTATCGGTCGCGCCCGGCAATTTCTACGTCACGGCACTTTCAATTGACCCCTACACCCCAGATCTCAGCGAGAGAGCCTGGCGTTCTCCGCGCACGAAATTCCGGGTCGCGGCCAAGGAGACGCTTCGAGTTTTTGTCGACCCTGCATCATCTGGTTCCACATACACCGGTGGATGGACTATACATGCGGCCGACGCAAAACTATGAAACAAATCCGGCTCATCTCCCTGTTCCTGTGCCTCTCGCTCGGGACTGCAATGGCGCAAACCAATACTTTGGATTTGCCGCCCATCGCCGCCGGTCCATTCAAGCCGGACTGGAATTCCCTGACGAATTACCAATGCCCGGAATGGTTTCGGGACGCGAAGTTCGGCATCTGGGCGCATTGGGGACCGCAATGCGAACCCGAGCACGGCGATTGGTACGCGCGCTATATGTATATCCAGGGCAGCGCCGATTACGAATCCCATGTGCGCGAATACGGCCATCCTTCGACAAATGGTTTCAAGGATGTGATTCACGACTGGAAGGCGGAAAATTTTAATCCCGACAAGCTGTTGGCTTTCTACAAAAAGAACGGCGCCAAATATTTCATGGCGCTGGCCGACCACCATGACAACTTCGACAATTGGAATTCCACATATCAGCCATGGAATTCCGTCAATGTCGGGCCGCACAAGGATTTGATTGGCGGCTGGGCAGCGGCGGCGCGCAAGAACGGGCTGCGATTTGGAGTCAGCGTTCATGCTTCCCATGCGTGGTCCTGGTATGAAGTCGCGCAGAGAGCCGATACAAACGGCCCATTTGCCGGCGTGCCATACGATGGAAAACTGACCAAAGCCGACGGCAAAGGCCAATGGTGGGACGGGCTTGATCCGCAGGACTTATACGCCCAAAACCATGCGCCCGGCACAAAATTGGTCTGGACCTGGGACACATCTCAAGGCAGCAGCGTTCCCGATGCCGCTTACATGGAGAAATATTTCAAGCGCGTCAAACAACTGTGGGACGATTACCAGCCGGACATGGTTTATTTCGATGACGGCATCCTTCCCTTTCATGGTGTCACCGATCAAATCGGGCTGAATCTCGCTGCGCATTTTTACAATTCCAGCATCCAACGGCACCACGGTCACAACGAAGCCGTGATGACGGATAAACATCTCAACGAAATGGAACGGCGGGCGCAGGTCTATGATATCGAGCGCGGCCGGGCCGGCAGCATTTTGCCTCAACCCTGGGAAACCGACACCTGCCTCGGTTCGTGGCATTATGACCGCGCCATCTTCGAGCAGCACCGTTACAAAACCGCCGCGGTGGTCATTCCGATGCTTGCCGATGTCGTCAGCAAAAACGGCAATTTGCTGTTAAGCGTGCCGTTGCAACGCGACGGCACGCCGGACAGTGACGAAATACGCATCGTCAATGACATCGGCGCATGGCTGAAGATCAATGGCCAGGCCATTTATGCGACGCGCCCCTGTAAAATTTATGGCGAAGGCTCCTGGAATCAACTTCAGGAAAAGGGCAAACACCCCGTGCAACAACTCACAGCCCAGGACATCCGTTTCACGCAATCAAAGGATGGCAAAACTCTTTACGCCATTGTTTTGGCAATCCCGGCGGATGGCAATGTGACGATTAAATCGCTTGCTGACGGCTCGCCAAATTGGCCCGGAAAAATTGGCCGTGTGCGATTGCTCGGCGGCGGTAAATTAAAATTCACACGCGATCAGACCGGTCTGCGCGTGAAGCTGCCTGAAAAATTGCCCTCTCAAATCGCATTCGCGCTCAAAATCCAGTCGTGACCGTCTAACCTGGTGTTTGGTGTCCACCCTTTAGGGTGTTCCGGGTTCGCCGCCCATTCTTCACGGTGCTCCCGATCACGCTAAAGCGTGTACACCAAATCGAATTAGGATGGCGCCCCAAAATTTGGCTGACTTGGCGCGATTTTATAATTTCACTCGCACTTGGGAATCCTTAAATTCCTCTTCCGACTCGCTGGAATAACTATAAACCCAATAATGATATTCATCCCAACGGCCGGTCTTTGAACTGACAAATTCAATCCGAACGGTTATGTTGCTTTTTCCTTCGGTATATTTGGCCGGCACTTCAAAGTCGCTATCAAACCAGCGGATGCCCCGATAGGTCCTTTCATAATCCACGGTGTACCATGGACGTTCCGTAACCAACTCGCCGTCAATATATACCCGCGCCTCTTGCCGGTTGTTCGCCTTGTCAGATCGCCGGCGCAGGCGCACACCCTGGTTGTCCGGCGAAATGGCCACGGTGAAGGTGCTGTTGGTGGTAAACGAAACGCCGTCGTCCGCAATCGCCGGCGTCTTGAAAAGAACGTTGTCAAATTCACCGTCGTACCACCAGTCGCCGTTTGTTCGTTGGACGTCTCCTTCGGCGTGATACGCGTGGGCTTTTTCCGATTGCAAATCGCCGACGTCCAGTTCATCCGTTTGAATCAGGCGTGGTTGCAACTTCCCATACCAAAAGGTCACGCTTTCTTCCGTGCCGACCGGTGTGTGGACCTTGAATCCCGCCGGCGTATGCGGGCCATAAGTTTGGTGTCCATATTTGAGGCCGCTGCAGAAGCAATACATGTCCGGCAGCAGGTAACGATAGAGACCACCCGAACCGCCTTTGCCGCTGGGAGCCCCAAAAATCGGCAAAGTGAGAGGCCGCGGGTACCACGTCAGCCCATAGCCCATGCCCTGGTCATCCTCGTATCCGTCGCCGATAATCCACGGCGTTTCATTTCCGTCAAAATACGTGCGCTCGTTCTCTTCCATGCTGGTGTCCCACCGGTCGGCGACGTGGCCGACGACCTGGCCCGAACAGTTGCTCACATCCATATAGGTATAGTCTACGCCCTCAACGCGGGGGTCTTCCCGATGGTAACTGGCGAAAAAATAACCGCAGCGGTCCTTCGGATAGATCAAAGATGCGGCGCCGTTATAATCAACCGTGACGGCTGCAGTGACATTGTTTTGGCCGCGATTCTCAATTTGGACAACCGCCGACTTCCAAAACGGCATGGGAAAATAGCAATCCGCATGGTGATTCGACCATTCCAGCAGCAATGAATCATACGGAGCGTCGAGATTCGTTCGATAGATCCCAAAGAAGCAACCCATCGGCGCCTCAACCTGAGGATGGGCCGCCCCATCAAACGTAATCTTGAGCCAGGATTTGAATAGCGCGTCCGCGTTGCTGGTCGGGTCAATCCGGAAGTGCAATGCCGTGATGGTCCCGGCCTGCCGGGATTTCCAAAGCGTCGCCGTTTTTCCAACTCTGATTCGGGACCTGACCGTCTTTTTTCGGCTGCCTTGAACCGCCCGGTTATGCTCGTCGCTGACGTTCCAGTCCTCAAGCAAGGCTGGGACCATTTGGCGGCCCGCCTCGGGCGTCCATGAATCCAGCCCCGGATCTTCCGTGAACAATTGATACGTGTATTGATACCAATGAAAATGACGGCCATTCCAATCAGGGTGCCTGGCAGTTGACGTCCAAGGTTCCAGTACCGTAGCCGGACCTCCGGGTACGGAACTCAAGGCAATCTTCAGCCGTTTTTTGAAAAAAAACGGATGATACAGAATTCGAAAACGATCTTTGCCTTTGAGTGGATCTTTGCCGTCAAACGCCAGGACAGGCGGCTGAAAAATCCCCAGCGTATTGTTCGTGCTGAAGAAAGTGGAGACGTCCATGTCAATGCGCGGTTTCGACTCGTTATCGAAATAAAATCGGATCCGAATGCCATTGTAATTCGTCGCGCCGCCCCAAATATTCATATGCTGCCGGTAAAGACAACCCGGACCCATGGCGTCGAAAATCACGCACTCGCCGTTGGTGTCTGTGTAGAGAGGAAAATATTCCCAGTCAAAATTGTCGCCTGCGCGGTCATACGAGCAGAATTGATGGGTCTGTACACCGGTTCGCAGGAATGGCAGCCTATCAACCCGAAAAGCGTCGGCTTCAATCAAATCCGTTGCCTGGTCCGCAAAAGCCTGCCCGACGACCGTAACCGCAAAACACACGATCGCAACAATTTTGTTATGGTTCATAATTCACAGACATTGAATTTATTCATCCCGCCCGCGTCGGAATTTGATACTCCTGCGCTGGCAATGACGCAACCTCATTGAAGCCGCAATTGAGAATTTCGGAATTTCATGGTTTCCAATCCCCGGTTTGATTGGATCCTGACACTGTTCCTGGTAGGGACGCTGCGCTGCGGCGTCCAGCGCCGCGTGCAGCGGCGCAACAAGTGGACTCGGACATCATTCCGCGCATGTTCCGCCCGCTCTGCGCGGGCGGGGACATCGCAGCGCGATGTCCCTACCACCAGCGACATCAAGAATAGTGTTTGGATGCGCCTGGTTCGATTTTCTCGGTTGCTCTTTGCTGCTCCTTCGTACAGTTTTTGGGAGTCAGCCCGTTTTAATTGATTTATGGGTTTTTTCTCCAAGTCGCGAGCGAAACCGCAACAGAAGATTGAACACGAGCCGCTGCCCTTTGCGGTCGGCGACACAGTGGTTGATGCCTGGGGATTTGAGCATACCATCATCAGCATTGACCGCGACGCAAACCACGGCCTGGGCCGAATACAATCGCGCCGGACGAGTGATGGCAAGGAGCGTTTATATGCGGTCATTGCGCACGGTTTTAAGCCGGCGCCAAAGAAATGACGGATCTTGAAAACCATTTTTAAATATATCCTGTACGCGGGGGCGATTCTCTGTTGCCTGGCCGGATTGTGGGTGATTTATGTCGCCATCACCAATTTCAGGGAACTGGAATTCCCTGCATGGCTCGTCGTGCTCATCATGGAGGCGGTTTTTGTGTGCCTGGCATTCACGCCGGCATTTATGCTCTTAAGAGGCTTGAAAACCAAAACATCGCATTGGGTAATCATCGGCGTCACCGAAGCGGTTGTCATCGCTTTAATACTTCTCGCTCTCGGCCTATTCTATTTTCCAATAACGGCATCTGCGCCTACCGGTTGAAGTGGCCCTGCAACAAGGCCATTCAAAACTCACCATAGCTGCTGATCCGGAATTCGATGTTCGATGTTCGGCGTTGGATGTTCGATGTTTCCGCCATTCCGCATTCCGGCCACCGTTCCTTCGCTCTTGCCATTTTTCCCGCCCTGTTTCAGCTTTAAGGCGTCAGACAGCATCCAATGCGCATAGGCCACGACGAAATTTTTTTGCTCATAGAATCGGAACCGCTCGACGGAGGCTATGCAGCTATGCGGGTTGAGGCGGTTGCATCCGCCTCAGGCCGGAAGTTTACTGCATCACATGACCGGTTAATGATGGTCACAGACGACTCCACCGTACAGAACTTTTCGGATTTTGCGTCCCTCAAAAGTGGGCAGTTCGAGACAACTCTCACGGAGAATGGCTGGCTGCGTTTCAAGCGAAACTCGCATGGGGCTATCACAGTTCGGTACAGGATTGGCAGCTGGAAAGTATCAGCCGCGATGGAGGGCGAAGTAGTGGTTGAGGGAGAGTTCGCCAATGCCTTTTGCCGGGAATTCAGTATATTATTGCGAAGCCAGAAAGCATGAGCTAATGCGGATATTTGAGCTGGGGTTCACAATTTCGCACTTTTTCCTTTTTCCTTTTACCTTTTTCCTTCCTCACTCTTCCCTCTGCGCCCGATATCTCAACGCTCCAAGACCATGCGCCAGCCACGCGCAAAGGATGCAAGGGATGATCTCGACCCAGGCGGCAAAAATACAGAAGCCGCAACCGGTTTTATAATACCAAATGACATTCACGGTGACATACGACGCCACGAACACGTTGCCCGCGTCCCTGCTGCGCCACGTTGGATCAAAAAACGCCATAGCCGCAAAGGGCCACCCGCTGAAGAGCAGAAATTTCAGAAACAGCACGCCCAGTTGGGGTAGCGTGATGACCACCACCGGGCAGGAGTTCTTCGTGCCGGCCACAAAGTAACAGTAATAGATGACGGTCAGCACCCCGAACATGCCCAGGTATTGCAGTACCTTCTTCCGGGAGACCGGCAGCGATGCCATCTTTTCGCAGAGCCGCGACAGGAACGTTTTCGGCGTTTCCGCGTTCGCGTGAGAGTCTGTGTTCATAGTGGTTTTGCGTCTGATCGGGGCGCCAGCCAGCCCGGATGCCTCTTTTTCAGGCCGCATGATAAAAAGCAGGGAAAGTGCCATTAACCATGTCATTTTTCGTGTATTTCGTGGTTTCCAACTCCGGTCTGTTACGACCTAAACCATTTAATATCAAACACTTGTCTCAGACTGTTACTGGTTTGTTACCGGTTTGTTACCAGTTAAGTCGTTGACTATCAACAATGTTACGGATGTTACGGGTTTCCAGACTTGCTCTCCATGAACCATGTTGTGGTAGAACACGGCGCGCTGCGCCGTGTAGCGCCGCGTGCAGCGGCGCAACAAGCGGGTTCATGGTCCCAATGCACGATTTAGGAATCATTGAAACTCTCCATGACCGATTTGCCAGTCGTCGAAAAATGTGGTAGGGCGGTACTGCCGCACCGCCGTAGCACAGGTTTCCAAACCTGCTGACTTGAGCGGCTTGGGAAACCGCGAAAGTGATTGCCGGAGCGAAGCGAAGGCAAGGCCCGAAGGGCCGAGCGAGCAAGCCAATCGCCGATTTCCAAATCGGCCAACCGTCCGAACGCGGACAATCGCAAGCTCCCGGAACGCCGTCGCGTGGTACGACCTGGTCAGGATTGAACGCCCATATCCACAAATTCCGTCGGCGGCGTGTGGCAGTTCGCCGACACCAACAAAGTGTATCAGCAGAAGTTTTATCGGATATCAACGCCGTAACGTCGCACTATCAGAAGCTTGTCCCGATAGGGACAAATGGAAATAGCCCGGCGTTTCAACGCCGGGTTTGGATGTAATCGACCACGAGTCCCGAAGGGACGGCTGGATGCCTCGCAGTTGACGAATGACTTTGTGGCGTCGAATCAGCCGTCCCTTCGGGACTTATACAATTTCGGATTTTACCCGGCATTAAAATGCCGGGCTATTTCCACTTGTCCCTCCGGGACATCGGCGGACAAAATACGCGGTTCGATGTTGTGTTCCGCATTTCGCACTCCGCATTCCGCATTCAACCATTCTCTATCTTCCATCTTCCAAAACCTCAACTCGCGTCTCCGCGCTGTTGCACCGAATCTCCGGCACATACATCGCGCCGCCCACAACCGGCAGGGCATGAAATTTTCCGGGCGTTTCCGCGCGCACGTCGTAGCGAATTTCCCAAACGCCCTGGGGCAAATGATCCATGAACAGTGCCACCTGCCTGTCACGCAATTCCTCATAAACCCCACAGGTCCGGCCCGTGTAATCGGAATCCTCTTGCGGTTGCGGCGCCGGGATCATAGGCATTGCAATTTTCTGCACAGGTTGCATGGGCGAAATAGACACGCGGTTCAGAGCGGGAAACTTCCGCGCCGCGGCCGACGATTTCAGTTCCATCGCATCAAGCGATCCACCGCTGCGAACTTCCACCGCCTCAAAACCCGCAGGCTTGAGATCTTCGAACATCAGATAATCGTAATCGTTCTTCGCCTCGACGGTGATTAAGGTCTCGATGCGCTCGCCGCTCTGCACAGTCCCGCCGTCCAACAACGGCTCGCGGTCATCCACATATCCCCTGAGCAGAGTCGGGCGCGGAACGAGTTTGTAATACTCGCGTTTCACAAAAATTTCGTTGCCCGCCGGCGTAATCGGGTCTTCCGTGCTGAAAAAACTCGAGTTTGCGGAAAAATAGAGCGGGCCGTTGCCATCGGTGCGAACGATGCGAACTTCGTTCGTATCCTGAATCAGCTTCGGATCAACAGTGAATTGGCTTGGTGCATTGAAGATGTCCGCGCCGCTGATGTGGCGCTCAGCTACCTGGCTGCCGTTGACATAAATTTTGAATGTCGTGTCACTCTGCAATTCGCCGCTCGCGCGCAGGTAATCATTCAGCGCCAGCACGGCTATTGCCGTATCGCGTGTGTTGTTCCATTGCGCGCCGCGGCGATTTTTGATGAGCCAGTTTGCCACCGGCTCGACGAGCCGATTCGTCGGGTCAATCGCCATGAGCGCGCGCAAGGCGAAGGCCGTTGATTCCACGCCGCTGTCCGACCAATGCCAGAAGTCACCCTCCGAGCCCCAATGCGCCATGGCCATGATTGTGGGCGATGAGCTGGTTTGCGATGAATTATTTCCCATGAGGATGGATTGGTCAGGACGATCATCGCGGATGACGCCGTTCTCAAGGTTGGCCACCAGGATTTTGGCGCGGTCATCAAATCCGTATTCGTGCGCGCCGAGTGCGAGCATCGCGCGGCTGTAGGCATTCAATTGGTCGCGGTTTTTCCACAGGTTGTTAAAAGCCGCCCGTTGAAACTTATTGATTCTGCGCGGATGACACGACGCCAGCGCGTGCAACATAAACGCCTGCATATCGTAATTGTCCTTTTCATCCACCAACTGCCGGTTGAGATAGGTAACTCCATGCAGCAAAACACCCTGCTTGAGATGAACGCCCGCATCTCGCGCCAGCGCAAGGCCCCAGACGACGTACGCGGTCATCCAATGATCGCTGTCGTCGTCCTTCCACCACCCCCAGCCGCCGTCGTCATGTTGAAAACTATAAAGACGGTCCAGGCTGTCCTGGGTCATTTGATTCATTTCGTCCAGGCTCTGTTTCCCTTCGGGATGAGTCGCCGTAACGGTGTTCGTTTCAATCCCGCCAAAAACCCGGCCCATGACGTCCGCCGGTTGCACGCCCAGGTCGCGGAGCGTTTTCGCAGTAATCACGGTCGGCAAAAACCGGCTCATGGTTTGCTCGGTACAACCGTAGGGATAATTAATCAAATACGGCAACGCATCCAGCATCGTGACCGCCATGCTCGGCGTGACCTGGACAGTCAGTGAAGTGGACGCAGTCTTGCGTTCATGCGGCAAGACCAATTCAACGGTTGTTTCGTCGCTCCGCGTTTTGCCGGATTTGGAAATGAATTTCTCAATGCCGTGCTCGTATGCCGTGAACGTATTCTCCATCGCATCGGCGTACTGCTCGCTGCGCGCGGTGACTTTCAATTTCACGTCGCCCGGCGACTCAACCCTGGCCGTCCAATCCGCGCGCGCTTCGCCATTGGCGGGAACATTCACGACGGTCGGCGTTTCAGACGATTGCTCCACATCCAGGCCGCTCGCATCCAGGGACACATTCGCATCGATGGGTCTATCCGTGTTATTGTTGACCACCGCGGAGACCGTCACTGTGTCGCCAACGACATAGAATCTCGGGCCTTCAAGACGAACGATGAGCGGTTGCCGCGTGCGCGTGGTCGTCTCAGCAATGCCGAATTGATTCGCCGCCGTGACCGCCCGCGCCGTGGCTCGCCAGCTTGTAAGCGAATCCGGATAGGTCACCTGCACCGTTGCCTCGCCGTTTCTATCCGTCATCACATCCGGCTGCCAGAAAACAGTCGAGCGAAAATCGTTGCGCACGACCACGGCAGGTTGCCCAGGTGATGATCCACCGCGGTAGGCCAAATTTTCCTTAAACAAATGGCCCATGACCGGAATTTGACCCAGAGTCCATTCTCGCCCTGCCCTCCCTCCAAATGTTATCGCGCTGGCGCCGGGCCGAATAGCGTCGCTAGTGGCGTAAAGCAGGCCTCCTCCCGGCGACGGCATATTGACGTTTACATAGCCGACAACATTTTGTGAATACATCTCCGACCCGCCACCACCGTCGCCAATGCCTGTCTGGGGGATGATCCCAGCGACGTCCTGCGTCAGTCGTCCCGTTCGATTCTGTTCCTCCAGCCGTTCCTCGTCCTTTTCATCAATTAACCGGCCTTTCCATTTGACGAGTTCCGCATAACTCTTCTGGTTCATCGTGGATTGCGTCTGAATCTGCTGGTTGCGCTTTGTTCCAAAGAAAAATTGGCGCGGGTCTCCTGCATAATCGTCCTGGATATAGAAAACAGATTCATCCGCGAGGCTCAGTGCTACTTCAGCCGGGACTGGTTCGCCTTTGTCGTTCTTTGTCGTGACAGTCAGCGTGCCTTTATCGCGGGGCTCATAGTTACTGCGGTCCGCTTTTACCTGCACGTTTAGAAAATTTTTAACCGGCGGCACGACAATTTGTTTTTCATCCGTGAAAATCTGCCGGTCACTGACGAGCGTCGCGTCCAAAAACACATTGGGCACATAGGATTCATCAATTGCCAGGTTGACCAGTTTCACTGTTCCATCCATGTGAACGAGTTGGCAATGATAAATGCCCTGGCCCTCGACCGTGAAAAGGACATAACGATCCGCCGTGGGCGCAACCAGCATCACCGGCGCGGTCCCATCCACATGAAACGTGTCCTTGTCCGCGATGATTTCGACGCCGCCGCTGCGATAGCCCAGCTCCATGGTTCGATTGTTCACGGCCCAAATCGTGGCATCGGCGGTGATGGGCTGCGGTTGATGATTTGCGGGCGCGTCGCGGCCCATCCACGTAATATGGTAATAGCCTTTGCGCTCCGGCCGGAAACTCAACTCGGCGTCCCCATTGGTGTCGGTTGTCAAATGGCGCGTCAAAATATCGTCATGCTCATAACCCTTGAATTTCAATTCCCAGTCCTTCTGGTCCGGACGCGCGGGCGGAGGCGGCCACGTTTTGTATTTGGCCTGGAGATGTTTCAATTCATTGCCCTTGACCTCGTGGCCGTCGGGCGCGCGCCAGATTTCGTACCAATAATCGCGCGTGACCTTTACATCGCCTTCCACCTGCACCGGGTCATCATTCGCGTCCAGCGCCTTGAAATTCACCGTCACCTTGTCCTGCGGCAGATAGAGATTATGCGCGGCTTTGGCATTCACATAATACGATTGGCTTGTGACGCGAACCGAGCCGTTCCCGGTGATTTCCCGGCGCGAAGCGTCTGTCACACGCGCTTCGATGTCATACTCAAAATCGTTCCCGGAATTTTGCGGCGTGGCAAAAGTCAGCGTCGCTTTGCCGGTCGCGTCAGTCTTAAGCATGGCGTTGGTAATCGTTTGTCCTCCGCCATTCCACCCGCCAAAGGGCGACGCCGTGTCCATGTCGTCGTAAAGCCACGGATAATCCCTCGGCTCATGCCAGAAATGCATAAACGGTTTTTGTTGAACGACGACATTCACGTCCGCATTCGCCACAGGTCCGCCAAAGTAATAATCGGCTTGTATCGTGGCCTCGACAGTATCGCCCAGCCGGAACGTCTCTTTCTTTCCGTTTTCCTCAGGCGTTTGCACCGTCACTTTAAATTCAGGCAATTTGTATTCTTCGAGTCTGAACAATGTGGCATCGCCGATTTCGCGATGATGTCCCTGGTTCCAAAAATTTATCTGGTATTCGCCCAACGGCATTTTCTCGGTTAGATCGAGCGTGCCCCACGCGCTGCCGAATTCGTTGAGCTTAATCTTATCTGATTTCACCTTCGTTCCGCGCGGATCCAGAATCTCATACTCGATCGTGCGCCCGGACGGCGTCGAATAGACGGCGCCATTATAGCGGCGCGCGATGAACTTCCATTGCACCGTTTCATTGGGGCGATATGCCGGACGGTCTGTGAACGCGTAAATGTTCCAGCCCGCCGATTCGTCGTCGCCATTATTGTAATTATCTTCGGTCACAAACGCCTGGCGGTCCCCGCTCCGGGCCGCGGCGTAGAAGGTGATGTTTGCGTCCACCTTCCGGCTAAAAGAAATCACTGCGATGCCATTGGAATCAGTGAGTCCGTCGAACGAGCGCGAATGCCACAAGCTATGCTCATCGTTCCAGGTCTCCCAGAGTTTTACCGGCGCGTTCGTCATCGGCGCGCTATTGATGGCGTTGCAGAAATAAACCAGCCCCTGACGGTCTGAGCTTTTAAAGACCAGCGCCGCATCCGAAACCAACACCAAATCGCGGCTGCTTTGCCCGCCGGCTTGCGCTTCGAGAACGTACGCGCCCGGCTTCAACTTTCTGCCCAACCGAACGATTGCATTCGTCGGGATGTACTCGCCATGGTCCTCAACTTCGCGTGTCCATCTCTTAAACGCCTTCAGCCGGTTCAAATCAATCGTTTGAAGCCAACTCATCGGGCTTTTAAATGTCGGCGGATAATTCACAGCCTCATTTAGATTCACTGGATACAATGCCAGGCGTATCTCCTTCACGTTTCGCGAAAACAATGTGTATTGGATTTCCGAATCCGGAAGAAAGATATTCTCTGTACTGATGTTCACCTGTGACCCCGTGATATTTCCGATCTCGTTTGTGGCCTGCTCCCAATAGCGTGATTCACCCTGGGCATAGTTGTTGGTGAGTTGACGGTAGAGCCCCAGCACGGTCACATAATCGGGCTGTGACGACCAATTGCCATCTTTGTCCATCGTGGGGCGGCCGTTCTGTTCCAGCCATTGAGCGTAATTGAATAGGGCGGCATCGTACCAATTCGTCTTTTTGCCCGCATGAATGGCCTGCTCGAATTCCCGCGGCACGCGCGCTTTCTGTTGCCATCCGTCCCATTGCCATCGCAACGTCATTGCAATGAGATAATGCGCGTGTGCCTTGTCTTCGTCTGTTTGCGCAATTTTCGCTGCGTTATCGAGGATGTCCATGGGGACGGTATAGCCCCAGTCCCCATAACTGAGATAAGAAGGCAAGCTGGCGGGCGGACGCGCCATCTTCCAGACGATGTTCAGGTAGCGCCCGCGCGCCAAATCCAAATCGCTTTGCCCCGCCCACCAATCCAGCGCCGCCTGATAATACGGCAATGCGGAATTCCAATCACTGTTTGCGCGCCCCCAGTAGAAATCGCCAAGCGATTCCTCGACCTCGGCCCAAATCCGGTCATGCTGGTCCTCACGCGTCAAATCGCGGACTTGCTGGGCCAGGCTATCGCGCGCCGCGTCCTGTTGGCTCGTGTCTGGATTGTCTGTAGCCGCCGCGGAGCGCCATTGCGTATCGGCCAATCGAAACGCTACCCATCGCGCATCAGAAGCAGGCAATGTTGAAACATCAATCTTCGCATAAGCTTCGTGCGCTTTGGCGTAGGAACCATCCGCGTAGAATTTTTCAGCAGCAGCTTTGCTCGCCGCATAATCCGCCGATTGGCCAAAGGCGATAGACGTCCAAAAGAGAAGATGGAAGATGGAAGATAGAAGATGGCGGATCGA
The DNA here is from genome assembly GCA_035503455.1 of Candidatus Sulfotelmatobacter sp. GTDB lineage: Bacteria > Verrucomicrobiota > Verrucomicrobiia > Limisphaerales > UBA11358 > UBA11358. Next base: position 41,113 of record DATJTK010000169.1, read on the forward strand.
CGATGGAAGCAGATGTTTGCGAGGACCGCTTCTGGCTCCGATGAAGACCGGGTTTTGTGAATAGATATTGGCCGAGGCAAAAGTTTTCATGTTCGGCTGCGCAATTTGGATATATTCCGCCATAGTTTGTTAGACGAAAGGCGACGCGGAATACTCCTGCATATTCAATTGCAACACCACTCTGAAAGCGTTGTTTCTCGCATGTCAGGGACCCGGCCCGCACCAACATCGTAGCGCACCTGAACCCGCAGGCGAGACGCCTGCGCTACGGCACTGCGTCCGTTTGCAGCCGAAGTGTGATTGAGCCACGAACGGTGCTGCCCGTTTTCAAATGCCGCGGGGCGGCAAGATGTTCAACAAATTCACCCGAACCGTTATTGATATAGTCTGCCACAAGCAATCGTACGCGATCGCCATCGAGCCAGCATCGAGCACTTTGGCTTCCATCCGAAATGACCGTTACTCCCGCACCGGAGGCATCCGCCAGGCTGGCACGCAGGATATTTCTCTTAGTTGACCGGAAGTCGTTGGAACCGATGGCCGTATCATCTTGTGACCATGGCCACGAAGGCTGCGAGTGCGGACCGGTATAGTCCACCACGGGCCGGCCCGTCAGGGCCTTTGCTGTGCCGATTGGACGGCCAATGTCATCTTCAGGATACCAACTCCAGAGCGCCTTTCGATGCCAGGAAAGAGTGTCGCAGGAGCGCGGCAGGTTAAAGACCAGTCCGATTTGCCATGGGTCCATGGGATGCAGGAGGGTGAAGTTGTAACTCACCTTCAACTGCCCTGTCCCATCGAAGCACATATTATATTGTCCCTTTGCTTCGCCGTATGTCCCATCCACCGTTACCTCGATGGTTTCGTTGGTTTCCCGGACGGTAACGGAAGCAGCCGTCCAGCCTGCGCAGGACTCCGTGCACGGAACGTAAGGACCCGATCCAAGCTGGAGGTTGTCCGGATCACCGGGATCACTGATGAGCGGGAGCAGCATAAGGTCCGGCCCGCCAACGAGTATGGGCCGATGACCTTGTGTCCCCTCGCGTATCATGCCCGTCCGGGCATCGAGTTTCCATTGGAAACCGGCTCCCTTAACAATCAGAAAATCGGGGCTGCGAACCAGGGAGAGTTTGCCGTCAGCCAACATCTTCTCGGGCGCGGGCGCAGCAGCGCCCAGGGTAAATTCCCATGTGTTGATCTCGACTCCGCGCGGGTCGAAGCCCTTCAAGAGCAACTTGCTGCCTGCCGGATACGCTTTCGGAATTGAGATAACCAAAGACCCCGCGTCGCCGGGCGCGGCTGCTGATGCGGTGCCATGGCCCGTGTGTCCATCCAGGGTCCATGTAAAATAAAATTCTTTCAGATCGCTAAAGAGACTATGGTTTTCCACGCCAATGGAGATGGGTTGTCCAGCGCCCGGAAGCGGGATGTCGCCGCCGGAAATCGTCAGCGGACAATAGATGTTTTTGAGTTGCCAAAATTCGGGTTTTGGCCGGCGCCAGCCGTCGAGTGGTCCCCACGACCCGTAGCCCACCACCTGGCCGGAAGGCAAATCAAACATGTCATCGATACCAGCCCAGATATTTCCGCCCAGGCATCCCTGGCTGGCGCGCATTCTCCGCCACATTTCGTTCTCGGCGTCTCCCCAATATTCCCGAAGCCCTGGGTCCGTCATGAGTTGACGGCGGTTGTAGCAGTTGAGATGTCCGTATTCGCCGAACAGGATCGGGCGTGAATGATGGGCATAATCGGCGGGGCCAACCAGACCTGGATAATGCACTGTATCAAAATCAGGCGGAGGAACAGGTTCGCCTGAGCTGCCCTCGAAACCATAGGGCCGGCTGGAATCCAGGTTAGTCAGGATGGAGCGGGCAAGGGCGAAATTGCGGCCCCACGACGATTCATTGCCCATGGACCAGAGGATTACCGCCGGGTCGGACCGATCGCGCAGAATGGTTTCCATTTCCGCCTGAAGAATATAGGCACGGGTCGCGGCATTGGTGGAGTTGTGGCGGTCGACCCAGCAGAAAGGCGCCTCTTCCTCGACGAATAATCCCATCGAGTCGCAGTCCTGCACAAGCTCCTTCGTGGGCGGGTAGTGAGAGGTCCGCACGCTGTTCACGTTCATCTCGCGAAACAGCTTCACATCCTGGTCCACCAGCGCCTGCGTTGTGGCCCGACCAAGCAACGGATAAGTCTCATGCCGGCATACGCCGCGAAGTTTCACCGGCATGTTATTGACGAAGAGTTGATTTCCCCGCACGTCCACTTGCCGGAATCCCACGCATTGCTCGACGGTTTCGGCAGTGTCCCTGCCACGCCCCAGGCCGCAACGCAACGCATAAAGGTTGGGATGCTCCGGGTCCCACTTGAGAGGTGAGGCCACAGGCAGGCGCACTTCCTTGGTGAAAATCTCCCCGGCACGAATACGCGGCAGGGCGACGTTTGTTACGGCAACTGGCTGGCCGTTATCTGAAACGCCGGCAGGCGCCATGAGGGAGAGCGCCAACGTCTCGCCAGCAACGCTTTTGCCGGAGTCGTTGGCCACGCAAATCTGAGTAATCAACGTGGCGTTGACGAATGCGTCGTCGAACCTCGTCTGCGAATAAATATCGCTGACGCTGATATCCGGCACGTTGACCAGGTAGATATCCCGGCTAATGCCGCCGAGTTCGTGAGCGGCATACCCGGACCCTGAGGCCAGGTCATCGGCAATCGAATCGTTTTGAACCCCGACGAGAATGATATTGCGGGCGCCGAACCGGGCGAGGCGTGTGATATCCAGTTCGAATGGAGTGAACCCGCCGAGATGCCTGCCGGCAAACCGGCCATTGACAAATACGATGGCGTCGCTATAGACACCGTTGCAGCGCAACTTGACGCGCCCGCCCGCCCAGTCCCGGGGAATCGTGAAGCTGCGTTCATAGGCGGCATGAGTGTTTGTGGGAACAGTGAATCCCTGCATGACCCATTCGCCGGGGACCTGAATCGCGCTCCAATGACCAGAGCCGGGGGAATTTCCTGATGGCGGCTCAAGCGGGGCGCGAATGGGCTGGGCCGGAAAGTTAGCGGGTGGATGGGGATTAAACATCCAGGTCCCGTCCAGGTCGAGGGTGGGTGCTTTTACGTTTCTGACCTGAGCTGGAACGGGCGTCAAACGGATAATGGGAACCGCCGGGTATGATAGATCATCGTTGGCGGGCGCGCTATTTGTCAGCAGGGCCAACGCCGTCAGCATGCACCCGGATATGGTTTGAATCCTGTTTATTCCCGTCACGGTTATGGAAGACAAACTATTGCCTGCCTTTCGGTTGGACAAGCACAGACATCAGTCCCATCCTTAAACCACGACAAATTTATGTGGCCCTTCTCGAACAAAAAGAAAGCAAGCGAACCTGCGGTGTCCCTCGCCCAGGCGTTGGAATTGCTGGCGGCCATCGGCATCCGCCCCAGGCCGCAAATCTCGCAGGACGATTTGTTGTTCTCGCTTGGCGGAACGATGGATTCGCCCGTGGATTGGACTGGGTTGTTATGCGTGCTCGGCGGTGAAGTAGAGCGCGGCAATTTTGAGCGCATTTCTGACGACATTTGGCACGTGGACGCGGAATGTATCTATGACGACGGTGATTATGTCCGGCTGGTGGAGCGCTTTGCGATTTTGACCAAAGGAGTGTTGCCGTTGAAAAATATCCGCGACCATGTGCTCGTGGATGAAGGCGAGGCGTGGGTGGAATTTGAATTGGACGGCAAAACCGTCCGTTGGGATTTGGAAGTGTCGGATGATTGGATGGCGCCGGAATTGTATTCCAACCTGCAGGCACTCGTATCGCAGCGGTCCGCGAAGAAATTTTTCATCATTGCGCTGGGCCAGGATTCGCTGATTTCTTTTGGTGACGCCGCGATGAAACAGCGATTGTCCGAGTTGACCAGCCTTGAATTTGACTGGGAATAATCTTTGAACGCTCAAACGCAACAGTCCTCGCGTTCACGCTTCAAATGATGCACTCGATGCGCCCCGGCATAAATATTCATTCTCTCGTCCCGCAGGAAACCGACAAGGGTCTGGCCGCTGTCCTGCGCAAACATAACCGCCAGGCTGCTTGGCGCCGATATGCCGGCGACGATAGGAATTCCGGCCGCCAAAGCTTTCTGCAACATTTCGAAGGACGTCCGCCCGCTCAGGAGCAAAATATGGCGGCGCAACGGCAGGTTGCCCTCCAGCAACGCCCATCCAATCACTTTATCCAGGGCATTGTGCCGCCCGACATCTTCGCGCAGCACCAGCAAATTTCCCTCCAGGTCAAACAAGCCGCAGGCGTGCAGACCGCCGGTGCGTTTAAAAGTGTCCTGAGCCTCCATGATGCTTTGGGGGAGAGAAAGAAGGACGTTCGCATCCACTTTGCAACCGTCTTTCAATGGCGGGAATTGTTGCCGAACGGCCTCGATCGTCGCTTTACTGCAAATGCCACAGCTTGACGAAGTGAAGACGTGCCTCGTGAGTCTCTTCATATCAAGCGAATCCCTGTTTCGCAACCGCACATCCACCGTATTGCTGTCCTGCACTGCGGAAGCTTGGGTGGTTGCGGTCGGACAATGCGGGCAATGAGCGATCTCCAGAATATCGGCGGCATTTTGCGCCACGCCCTCTGTCACTAAAAAACCGGCGGCGAGTTCTCTATCCTCACCGGGTGTGCGCATGACGATGGCAATGCTCTGGCCTTCTATGCGAATTTCCATGGGTTCCTCGCGGGCGAGGAAATCCTTGTCATTCGACAGATGCCCGCCATTAAAACGCTGAATAGGTGTCTCCATTACGCGAACGCTCATGAAAAAAACCTAGCATCAACGCGGTCAATCGCAAAATCGAAAGAAGTGTGAAAAGGACTTGCTAAACCGGGCAGGGGGAAAGAAAATCCAGAAAATCCGCCCCAACTGGTTGCAACCGGAAGGTGATGCGTGCAACATCAGTCAGTTCGCACCAGGCCATGAAGCGGCGCGAAAAGCACCCAAATGAAATATAGATTGATTAGCGCGGCTATTACCATCCTGCTGGGCCTGGCGGCCGCAGGCTACACATGCCAGGCGGTTGACACATCAGACGGCAGCGGCCCGCCGATACAGACGAGCCTGATACTTCCACTGCCCCAGCCCCAAACGCCGACTCCCAATTTCGGGCCGTATGAGCCGTTGCATGACGGCGCCTTTACCGGACCTGCAATACCGCTTTCGCCTGATCCCCTGGTGCGTTATTCCTGGCAGGATCCAGAAACCAGCGATGATCTGCAGTATTATCTTTTGCGGCCGGTCAAAGTTTTCACGGATGAGCCCGGAGCGTTCGCCGGCGTGAAGTCCGCATGCGGGCATCGTTGCAACATTACCGTTCGCGGGACCGGCAGCCTCCGATTTGATTTTGGTGTGGAGAGCGCCGCGTGGCTGGAATTTGACAGCCCGGATATGCCGGGTGGCGTGCAAATGGGCGTCAGCGAATTCACTGCGCCCGCGTGGGAACACTGCATTGCCGAGCCAACAGAAACAGGCGGCCACACCTACTGTCTCAAGCTCAAGAATAAATTTGATTTCAACGGGGTGCGATTCGGCTGGATCTATGTCCGCTCGTTCGATGGGCGCCCATGGCATATCACCAACGTCCGGCTGGTCTGCCAGATCAAGCCCACGAACTACAAAGGCAGCTTTTCATGCAGCGATCCTATGTTGACGAAAATCTGGTACACGGGCGCTTACACTGTGAAGCTGAATCTCCTGCACAAATTGATAGGGGCCATCTTAATGGACCGGGGAGACAGGGTTCCGTGGACCGGGGACGACCATATCGCACAGGGCGCGGCGCTGGCGGCATTTGGCAATTGGGGTGATGTCGCGCAGAACCTGGAGATCACGGCCACCAATTACAACCGCATCCCAAGCTACGCGCTTTACTGGGTGTTAAGCGTGATGGATTACTACCGCTATACAGGGGATCGCGCGCTGCTGATACACTATATTCCCAATATCCAGGGCAAGTTATCGCAGGCCGAGTCCTGGTTCCAGGATCCCAATATCAGATTTTACGGGTGGGACGACAGAACGGGCAGCGGTTTCATGGACGCCAGTTGCGACGAATCGCGTGAAGCCTACCGAATGCTGTTTATCGAAACCTGCCGTCAGTTCGCGCAGTCAATGGGGACCGTTGGCCGGAACGATTTGCAAAGCCAATACCAGCAGACGGCCGACCGCTACGCGCAAATGATCCAGTCCCACCCTGATTGGGTCTCTAGCGTGGGCATTTTCGCCGCCGCCGACGCTATCAATGCCGGCGTGCCCACGGCCGCGCAGCAGGATATTCTGTACCGGCGCGACTTTGCCAATCCCGTCGAGCGCATCTCGCTTTCTTCATTCAACGAGTTTTTTGTTGTCCAGGCCATGGCGCGGATGGGCTGGACTGATCAAGCCTTGCAGACCGTGCTGGAAGATTGGGGTGGTCAGATCAATTATGGCGCAACCACGTTTCTCGAATGTTACTGGCCCACCTGGAACGCGATTATTCCGCAAAATGGCCCGGTTCCTTCCAACCAGGCCGGCGTCACGAGCCTGTGCCATCCCTGGAGCGCCGGTTGCACGACCTGGTTGACATGGTATGTGGCAGGCATCGAGCCGACCGGGCCGGGGTTCGCGACCGTGGATATTACGCCGCATTTGGGCCGGCTGTTGACGCGCGTGGCCGCAGACGCGCCCACACCGCACGGTATCATCCACTGGAGCTTTGATGCAACGAAAGGTCGCGCCAAACTGGTGATTCCCGACGGCGTCACAGCCCGCGTGGGCATACCCGCGCTGGACCGGACGATTGACGCCATACGCGTCAATGGCCAGATGGCGTGGGATGGAAGCTATCATCATGTGCCGGCAATCGGCGGCGCCATGCAGCAAGGTGATCAAGTCTATTTCACTGGCGTTGGACCCGGCCATTACACCTTTGACATTCGATACACCGGCACAACCCCGGCCTATGCGCCGCAGCCATTGGTTTACCCGGACCCGGTGAATACACTCGGCCAGGATGACACAACCAGCGGCAATTGGGGTGGAGTCTACGGAAAGGACGGATATGTGCTGCTCGGTGACGATAGTAACCGAACCAATCGAGAACATTTGCCGCCCTATGTTCAATCGGTCACCTGTCGAGCCGGAAAATATACCCGATGGGGTCAAAATGTCGGCGACGACCGGGCGTTGGCGTCCAATGACCGCAATGAGGGAGCGCGGAATGCCGCAGCTTACTTTAACCGCTGCACGGTCCTGGTGGACATCCGCCTGAAGCAGCCACACCCCTTTCGTTTGGCGGCGTATGTCGTTGATTTCGACAATCAACACAGGCAGGAAGCCGTCGATATTTACAACCTGCCTGATCTGACGCTGGCGGCGCCAACGCAGGCTGTCCGCGAGTATCAAAAAGGCAAATACGTGATTTTTGACTGCCGCGATTCCGTCCGGCTGCGTTTTGACAATATTAGCGGCTCCAACGCAGTGGTCAGCGGAATCTTTTTCGATCCGGATTCCGCCCAGCAAACCACGGAGCCCGCTAAGATTGGGCAGTGATGATTTTGCCCAAACCAAACGACAAGTATGAATCGTTATTATCGTTTGCTACCGTTCTGGGCAGCCGTCGCCCTGTTAACGTTTATCGGGAAAACGGTTACGGCGACGCCCTACGCGTCGTGTATTTCCGTGAATAATGGCACTGTCACTTTTCACCTCAACGAAAGCGGCGGAAACGTGACCGTGACATACGGGGACGGCACTACCAACGCCAGTTTTAATGGGATTACGGCCGGCACAAACCTGCCGTCCGGGCCATATAGTTTCAGCTTAAACGGAGAAAGCACCTATTCCATATCAGTGTTCAAGGTGGGGAGCGGGCTTACAACGCTTGCGCCGAACGTCATCCAGGACACAAATATCAATACATTGATTGGCGTCAGCAATCCAGTTCCGAGCCTTTTCATTTTGATGGATCCCCGCGGAGTGGCGGTGAATCAAAACCCGACGTCACCCTGGTTTGGCCGTCTCTATGTTTCCCGGAGTGAAGCTTCGGCGCCCGACACTTTTCTTTATGCGTTTAACAGCGACGGCATGTTTGTCAGCAGCAACACCGCTGGAGTTTCCTGGAACAACGGTTATTCCTTAAGCCCGGACAACATTGCAATCGCAGCGGACGATTCGCTAATCGTCGCCGACGGCTCTGCGGCAAATGCGGGTGTATGGAAGGTGACTCCCGATCTGTCGACCAACCAATTATTGCTCGGCCCGGTCGGCGATCAGGCGCCCAACTCAAGCGGACAGGCGGTTCATGGCGAGGTGATTTCGCCCTGCCTTTTCCTTGGATTTACGAACAACCAGCCCGGAAAGATCATGTGGATTGATGCAGATTATCCGGGCAGCGATCCGAATGCGCTTTTGATTTGTACGAATGTGATGACCAATTCGTTGCCTTATGAAACCCCGCCTCTTGTTGGCCCTGAAATTGGGCTGAATTATGCCTATCTGGGAAATGTTTATCCTGGTCTTTGCGAGGGACCAAATGGCTATCTTTACGTGAGCGAGTATCGAATCAATTACGAGTTGCCTGACCTGTACATCTACGACGCCACAGGCACCAATTTGCTCTGGGATTCAAAAGTTCCAGCTACGAACTTCGATTACTTTGTGACCCAGGTTGAGGGCGATGGTTATTTAGGATTAGCAGGCGGTTGCGCAGTTTCTCCAGACGGCAATTGGCTGGTTGGTTTCAATGTGGACAACCATTTCACGATCTGCCAGCTCACCAATGGCATTCCCAATGTGGCGACATTTTATACCGTTAACCCGTCAGAACTGGCTGTAAATGCCCGGGCCATCTGCTTTGACGCCGCGGACAATATCTACGCCGCCAGTTCAGGCGAGTATTGTATCCAGGAATGGACCCTGGGCCTGACGGCGACCGCGATCACAACCGGCGACGCGCACGGAAGCACTGGCTTTCAAATCATTTACCCGGATTATAGCGGCGGTGTGACGGCAAGTAATTCAGTCATTTCACAACCCAACGACTATGGGAATCCAACAGCCGGCGGTTTCGTGGTCACCCTTAATAAGGCGCCGACGAATTCATTGACAGTGAATTTCACGCTCAGCGGGTCGGCTCTGGGAGAAACGAACGATGGCGCCTCCTATCCTGCAACATTTGAGGCCAATCCTCCTGCGAGCGTCATCTTCCAACCAGGCCAAACTACGGCGGTTGTGACAGTCACGGCCGCGCAGGATTCGATTCCGCGTCCAACGACAACTTTAACCATTACGTTGCAACCCTCTTCAGCCTTTACGCCAGTGCTTCCGGGCAGCGCTTCGATCAATATTTTGAACACCGCGCCGCAGGAACTGTTTGTGAGTGACGGAGCCAGTTCGATGTATAATGCCTTTTCCAATGATTATTGCAGTTTGGCACTCACTCGATGGGGCGACATCAATGCGGCGGCGTACACAGTTCAAAGCAGCAGCTTCACGTTCAATGGCGGCACGGCAGTGGAAGGCGTCGATTTTACGGCGCCCGGCGCCGTGACGTTCAACCCCGGCGACCTGACGAATTACAGCTACATTCATCCTCTTAAAAACGGACAGTTGCCGGTGCATACAAATGTTGCCACATACGTCGGGAACAAGACAATCGTCGCCAGCCTCACAAGTGGCACTGGATACACAGCGGCAGCGAATACGAATACCCTTACGATCATTGACAGCGCCAATCCGCCGGCGACTGTCCTTTACTTCGATCCACTCACTAATTCGGCGCCAGGGAACTATTACGTCACGGCAACGGACCTGAATTATCCGGCAATCGCTCCAAACTATTACCTGAATTTTGGATACAATTTGCTGACCAGCGTAGAAGACTCCAACGGCTTCCCCATTCCCTTCCCGCCGAATGGGCAGGGTTATGCATTGCGAGTGACCGCCAATAAGGACGCCAGTGATGAGACCATTGGTTCGCTAACCACGTACGGCACCGCGGTCAACGTTTATCCTACAAATGTGACGTTTGGCGGCAATTTTGCAGTTCGCTTCAATATGAATGTCACTGAACCCTATTTATTTTCGAATTCGGGATCGTACGAAGGCCCTCTTTTCGGAATCGATTGCAGTGGCAAGCTCACCAACTGGTGGGCCAATACATCGCCTCATGGGCCGGCCCTTTCAAACTCGGTCGAAACCACTTGGGCCATGGATGGCATCTGGGTCTGGCTAACAGACGCCGGCAACTCCCAATACACTACTCTGACCAACGGCGAAACTGATAGCTACATGCTCTTTGCCGGCTCAACGAATGTCGCTCCGCAGTCCTTCCAGCCCGCGAATGCGGCCTATAGTGGCTGGTTTGTTGACAACTTCAAACCAGCCGTATTTACGAGCACCTTTTCGGGTTTATTTGGCATGGTTACCGAAACGGCTGCCGCCGGCATGCCCTGCAACGGATCCCCGGACGATTTGGGCTCCGCAGCGGTGAGCTCATGGGCGGACGTTGAAATCAAACAATATGGAAGCGTTGTGACGCTCTCCATTGATAAGACGCCAATCATGAGTTTTTTCAACACCACGCCCTTCACAAACGGTTGCGTCATGCTCGGGTATGATTCGCCGGTTTTCGGCACAGACGGCGCCGATGGCGCGGTCTATTATTCCAACCTTCAGGTTGTGCGGCTTACGCCGCCGGCAATCAGCGGTCTGACCGAGAATGGCTCGACGCTGACGTTTAATTTCACCACGCCGGACGGCAGCGTGACGACGTCGTCGTTCCAGATCGAGGCTGCTGCCTCACTCAATGGCCCTTATACAATTGTGTCTGGTGCGGCCATTACGCAACTGCCGAACGGCTCATTCCAGGCCACTGTGCCAGTCGATGGCTCAATGGGGTTTTATCGGCTTGCGCTCATATTGTAACTGTTACGAAAGCGTTAAGAAACTGCTGAACATTGAAAAACCCTAAAAAATGGTCGGGGCGGTGAGATTCGAACTCACGACCTCTTGCACCCCAAGCAAGCGCGCATACCAGGCTACGCTACGCCCCGAGCCATTGAACTGACAATTATGCCCGAAATGGCACTCGCGGCAAGCTCATTTGGGAAACCTCAATCAATGCCAGTTTACCCCAGCGACCTTAAGCTGTTCCGGCACGGTCTGTGCCAAAGGCGCCAGATTACAACTGATTGTTCCCGGGCGAATCCTCCACATGCCTCCGGTTACAGGATCGACTAAAAATCCAATCGGTGACAATGGAAGGAGAAGAAAGTTTCCAAAATACCACGGGTTTACGGTCGGTTGGATCCGCGTCTGGAAGGGCTGGAAACCCGCCAGTTCAAAATCAACGCGATACTGCCTCGAACGAAACATTCCACCACGCTTCAGGGACACGGTCGTGGGGGTTGCATTGACTGCCACCACCCTTCCGCGGTTGTCGTAGATGGTCACCTTTGCCCCATTCGGATTCGACCTGAAACGAACGGGTTGCGCGCCACCGCCGTCAATAATGGTCGCACATCCGGTAAATAAGATTGGAATAAAGGCCAATAAAAGGATGTGAGCTTTCGTTTTCAGGGCCTTTGCCGATTGAGCCAGAGTTCGTAACATGCAATGTTTCATAAATATTTTTCCTCCTTTCGGGCCACGATTTTATTGTTCGTGGCACAGGTTGGCTTGAAAACAACCATTAAGGACAATTCACCCTATTTGTCGAATGTTCAAGCCCTTCCTCGATCCAAATATTTCCGAAATACCACGCCAACCCGCTAGCCCAGGCGCCTGGCAAAATGAGCGCGGCGCTGGTATTTTAAGAGCGGCGGAATTCTAAATCTGGGGCTGCGGCATTTGGGCCTGGCTACGATTTGATGGCCCCAAAAATTTGCCCACTGTTTGGCAGCCTGGATGTCTTCTTCAGTGCCGCCAATGATTTCGTATTGGCCTTCGGAAATTTTAAGCAATTTTGGGCGCCCCTGGTTTTCATTTTTTATTTTCATGAAGGCCAGGATACGAGGAGGGGTTGGACATTTGTGGTCCAACCCTCGAGAAAAACCAGGCTATCTTTTCCGCACTATTCGCGCCGGGCGGATGGGCGGCGGACGTGGAATTTTCGGCGGCACGCCCTGGGACGCCTGGCCCATTGTTGTTTCGCGTAATCGGCCGCCTGTTTTCCCGCATCCGTGACACAACGGCGGACGTGGGAAGGAATGAGTATTTCTCACTAACTCCGTTCCAAGCCTGCGAAGCGAAAACGCTCGGCGCAACGGCACGAAGCTGTTCGTCGTCCAGCGGACGGAGGTTTTGCGATGAATAATGATTTAACATATTTTTACTTTCTCTTTTGAAGCGCGTTTTTGTTTTCGCTTTCATGCTTTCACCCGAAAGCCGAAGGCTTTAATGGTGCGCTTCGTGAATTCCTAGAGGCCGCTGACTGCGAGCGAGCATTGTCAAGGAACGGAGCGAAGCGGAGTGGTGGAGCGCAACGAAGTGAGCAATACCTTTACAAGCGCAGCGAAGCGGTATAATGGACAGCGGCAATCACGAAGCCTTAGAAGGCTTTAATGACGCAATGATGCCAAACATGAAGCACGTGTTTAACAATGGCTTCAGTAATTAATTTCACCACAACAAAAACATGCGGGAATACTTGTCTGTAAATTCGCTATGGATTTAAAGGCGTAACGGTTCGAAAGCTAAATGCATGGGAACATGACCAAATTGTGCCAACTAGGGACTTTAGGCTGGCAGTCACAACGTGAAGTGCATGTTGCTTTGGTTCAGGCAACTAAAAAAGTGGTTGATTACAAGGAAACTAGAACGTCCCCTTCAACTATAATTGTTCGGCAAACGCCCTCAACAATGAATCCACCCAATTCAACGCCACCATTCAGACGGTCCACAGTTTCCGGCTCGGAAAAGGCAATGTCCAATTCTTGCGAAACGCGCAGGCTCATCTTCTCCAAGTTTGCCGAGCCAACACACGCCTAACCATCATAAATCGCTGCTTTCACATGCGTCATGCCCGGATAAATAAAAACACGGATGCCATTGCGGACCATCTCGTCAGCCATCACCAAATAGCTGGTCTGCATGATGCCGATGTCGCTCTTCGCCGGCAGGATCACCCGCACATCCACGCCGCGCTGCCGGCAGACGGCTGAAAATCAGGAGGGAATAGCCGATGGGGGAGCGCTCCTGCGCAGAGCAAAAACGTTGGTGGAATTCCTTGTGCCTGAATGAAATACATATAGTTTTTAGTCTGCGGAAAGATAGCGGTTCAATGCTGATTTTTGATTTATTAAAGAAAGACGATCCCCAACTTCGTGTTGTGGCCATACTGCTGGCGGGTGGGTTCCTCGTTTTGTTAACCGGACTATGGTGGGTGCAGATTGTGACGACAAACGAATACAAGAGCCATTTGGAAACGCAGTCGTATCGCACCGTGAGCATTCCGGCCATGCGCGGAAGAATTATGGATTGCCAGGGCCGCGTATTGGCTGAGAACGGCCCGCGCTATAATTTGAGCCTTTATTTCGGCGACTTAAGCGGGGAGTTTCAGCGCGAGTATGCGCGCCTTCGCCCGATGAAAATGGCGGCCCGATCCCGGCCCTTTTGGGATTTTTGGAACGGTTCTTCCTTGGTCGCGCGAAAATATCTGCCGCTGAGCAAATACGAAATTGGGAAGCTGAAGTGGCAGGCGCGCTACGATGTCGCGAACGGGATTGTGGCCAAAATGTCCCGGGTATTGGAGGAGCCATTGACTTTCGATTACAAGGGCTTTACCCGCGCCTATCAATCGAGCGTTTATGTTCCTTACCCCATTTCACAAGGCCTGAACACCGCAGAAATCGCCCGCTTTGAAGAAAACTACTCCGGCAACATGGGCGTGGATCTGGATGTGCAAACCACGCGCATCTATCCGTTTGGCAAAACAGCCGGGCACGTGCTTGGTTACGTGGAAAGGGACGACAGTTCCGACGACCAGGACGAATTTTTTAATTATCGCCTCCCGGATTATCGCGGGGTAGTCGGAATCGAAGGTGGTTTCAATAAAGAACTTCACGGGCATCCTGGCGAAGAATTGGTGACGGTCAATAATCTAGCCCGGATATTTCATAGTTAGATTTGATTTTGACAAGAATGGTGCGGAGGCGGGCGACGAGGGCGATTTTTCGATCGATTGGGTTGCCTAACCGAGGTCCCCGTGCGTTCGGGGATGGAAATCTGGCTTGGGCGCAG